>NZ_LPUY01000126.1 GCF_001518015.1 Tritonibacter horizontis | reverse complement strand
CAAACCCCGGTCGGGAGAACAAAAACAGCTTGATTGTCCGGATAACATCGAACCAGTCATGTATGGACTGATAGTCAGACGGCACTCCGCCGAATTTCCGGGCAGAGCTTTCAGCATGATGAAGCGGATGGGCCATCTCACAGCCCCTCGTCATAGCTGTGCGAGCATTCGACATAGCGGTCGGCATGATCGAGGGTGATGCTGTCTAGTGCTATGTCCCAGGTCAGCGTGCCGTAGCCGCCCTCGTTGTTTTCGAACCCCGGGTGATGATGATAGGCGAGCGACCAGGCGAAGTCGCCAACCTCGGTGGCAAGCGGCTCCGGCAGTTGGACCTCTGCAGGCTGCACCGTCACATCCTCGACATTGCCGGAGTCGCCATAGCCTTCGTATTCGGCAGTGACCTCGCTGATGCCAAGCGCACGTAGTTGCGCCAGCAGCTCCGCTCGAGTCGCCTTCAAGGTGGTTTCGCGCTCTGCACGCCACTGAGCCGCCATTGCGGCATAATCGATCTGGGGATTGGTCATGGGTCCGTCCTCTTGTCTGAAGTTGGGGGGCCGGGCGTGGCATTGGTTAGCGCGCGCCCGGAAAGCGCAGACCGGTGAAATCCAGATCCGCGACGCCCGGCACAAAGCCCGCTTTAACTTTTCAGGCGGCTTGTTCTGCCGCTCTGGCGGCTCCCTGCCCCACGATCCGGGCCAGAATGCGGCCCGTGTCGATCCCATCCCCATGCGGCAGGAACACCCGTAGCTGGAAGGCGATGATCTCGGTGAAGCAGCCGGCGGCCTTGAGGCCATCAATCATGCCCTTGTCCGCGCCGCCCAGCTCGAGACGCATCTCGCCTGCGACGCGGCGAC
>NZ_LPUY01000125.1 GCF_001518015.1 Tritonibacter horizontis | reverse complement strand
AAAAAGGTGAAAACTTCAGCCTTGGAGGTGAAATCGCAAGTGTCCAGATAATCGATGCCTCGAAAGAGCACCTCGCGCTCTTCACGCACCGAGCCATGCGCCACCACGCTCAAGGCCTGTTCGAGGCCGAACGTGTCTTCGGCTTGACCCTGACCAATAGCGCAGGTCGGGACATTCCCGTGCGCTGGATCGGGGAGCAGCATGTCCGCGAAGACTGTCAGGGCCGGATCCCGAGCATGGCGGACTGGCTGCGACGGATCCAGCCCGAGCCATGGATGGCCAATGGCCATATCGACTCGCACGCCGGCTCCGAGCCCTGCGGCGACCCAAGGGCTGCCTGGGCCTCCGAGGTCGCCGCCGGAAGAACGGTTCTTGGTCTGAAGGATTGGATGGCGGCGCACGCGACGCAAGCCACGCAAGGTGCCTGACAGCACTCGGCCGTTTGCCAACAAATGCTGCATGGAAGCCCGGTTGGAAGATCGGGCTTCTTGCGTCGTTTCCCCACCACTCTTCTCGAGGAGGACCCCATGACACTCGAAGACATCAAGGCCGCCGTCGATGCCGGCCAGACCGTGCATTGGGCCAATACCGGCTACGTTGTCCACAAGGACCTGCTCGGTCAGTACCTCGTCACCTATGTGCCGAATGGTAGCTGCATCGGCCTGACCGACCGGAGCGGCCAACGGTTGAACGGAAAAGACACGGAGTTCTTCGTCGCGCAATCGAAGGACGCCGCAGAAAATCCGGGCAACCAATCAAGACCAGACGGGCAGGGGAGGGGCGTAGCACCCGGAGGCGCGGGGGCATTCCCACTCGGACAGCAGCTCTGACCCGTGGGCGGGGCTGAAAGGAAAGCAGGCTTTCTGATTTGTGAT
>NZ_LPUY01000124.1 GCF_001518015.1 Tritonibacter horizontis | reverse complement strand
TCGAGGACCGCCGCCCCACCATCATCGTGATCGACGAGGCCTGGAAGGCCCTCGACAACGCGTATTTCGCCGAGCGGCTGTCGAACTGGCTGGTGACAGCGCGCAAGCAGAACACCGTCGCAGTGATGATGACGCAATACGCAAGCCAGCTTGAGCGCACCCAGACCGGCAAGACCATCGTCGAAGCCGTTCCGACGCAGATCCTGCTGCCCAATATCCGCGCCAATGCCTCGGACTACGCCATGCTGAACCTCACGGAGAAGGAGCTCGACGTCCTTGTCAACACGGGCAGCAACAGCCGCCTCGCACTGATCCGCGACGATCAGGGCTCAATCGTCGTCGATGCCGATCTCAGTGCCCTTGGGCCCAATCTCACGATCCTTGGCGGCATGGAAAAGGGCGAAGCGCTCGTCGGCGCCGATTACCGCGACCGCCCGGACTTCTGGAGGCTTTCATGATCCGTATTCTTATCGCTTTGGCTGCGCTCGGCGCGCTGGCCTCCTGCACCCAGTATCGGGAGCCGCAGGCCAATTGCTTTTCCTTTCTCGCCTCGACGGCAGCGACAGCCCAGGATTGCACCTTCACGCCCCTTGGCGCACCGGAGGGCGACATTGAAGTCTAGCCTGCCTCATATCCTCGCGTTTTGCCTGCTGCCTGGTCTCGCCTTGTCTCAAGGTGTGCCGACCAATGACAGTGGGCTGACCTCGCGTGACATCGTCGAGACCGGTGATCGCGAGGCTGACTTGGCCGTTCAGGCCGACAAGCTCGCCGTGCGCGAACTCATCGCGGAGATCGAGCGCGAACAGCTGGCAACCCTGCAACGCATCCTCGATGCCCAGACCAGCTTCGGCGGTCAGGGCTTGCCGGCTATGGTCTCGGGGCTGGAAAGCGGCAGCGGGTATCCGGCCCGGTCAGTCGAGGCGGTCTATGGCAATGCCGACATCGACCCCAATCCCGGCGGTGCGCAGATGTTCGGCGACGCCGCCGAGAACATCGAGCAGCTCATCATCCGCGTCGCCCAGGAAACCAGCGACTTTGCGGGTGTCGGCCGCGCTGGTCTCTCACCCGTCCAATGGCGCGCGTTGCTGCAAGCGCTCATCTGGCAGGAAAGCCGTTTCACCATTGGGGCACGGTCTCCCGTCGGCGCCTATGGCCTCACCCAGATCATGCCCGGCACCGCCAGCGATC
>NZ_LPUY01000123.1 GCF_001518015.1 Tritonibacter horizontis | reverse complement strand
TCTCCCGTCGGCGCCTATGGCCTCACCCAGATCATGCCCGGCACCGCCAGCGATCTCGGCATCAACCCGGATTACTATGACAGCCCTTACCTGCAGGTGCATGGCGGCGCGCGCTATCTCGCGACCCAGCTCAACACATTCGATGGCAACATCATCAACGCGCTCGCGGCCTATAATGCCGGACCCGGCCGGGTTTTCGAGTATGGCGGCGTGCCGCCCTTTCGCGAGACCCAGCACTACGTCCAGGTGATCCCCGAACGCTATAACCTCTATTTGACCCGTATCGGCGGGATCGAAGCGCTTGGCACGATCGACCCCGCGCTTCTGGCCAATGCCAACCTCTCGCTCACTGGGCACGGCGCGGCCTTCTATGGCAACAACTCACCCGCCGCGATCAGGCAAGCCGCCCTGCGCATCGCGGATATCGTCGAACGGATTTCCGAGACCGAGGATGTGCAGGAGAGCGTTGCGCTCAACACTTATGCCCGCGCCGAACTCGTGCGTCTCGTGGCTGCCCGCATCCGGCTTCAGGCCGCCCGCACCCGAGTCCTCTCCGCCGAAGAGCTAGCCCAGGCCAGCGCCCGCATGGCCGAAGGCGCGTTCATGGATTTTACGATCAGGGAGATTGAATGATGGGACATCTGCTCTTGAGGACAGCTTTGGCCACGACACTTGGGGTTGGTCTGCATCTTGGCGCCCTATCCCCTGCCCTCGCGCAAGGCGTGCCCGTCGTCGATACCCAGAACATCGCGCAAAACATCCAGCAGCTGCGGCAGATGATCGAAGACGAGATCCTGCAAAACGAGCAGCTCACGCAGCTCCGCGAACAGCTTGCCACACTCACGGATCAACTCGTGGAGCTGCAAAGAACCTATGAAGCGCTCACCCGACTTGCCGAGCTTCCAGAAATCATCCGGACGGAAATGGAAGACGAGTTGAACGGTCTGCTCGACCAAGAATTTGGCGACATCCTCGCCACGATTGAGGCGATCAAGACTGGGGATTTCTCGGGCCTCTCGGGCTCCGGCGCAGGCGAAATCGAAACCCAGATGGATCGGGTGCTGGCCGATCTCGGATTTGACGATGACACCCTCTCGGAAATGGCCACGAGCGGCAATCCCGGGGCCAACCGCGTGGCGACGCAGGCCACCACCGGTGCCCTTGTCTCAACCGCCGCCCAGAACAGCTATGAAGACGCAGGCCAATCGCTCGAGCGGGTCGACCGCCTTGTGGGGCTGATCGATGACATGGACGAACTCAAGGAAAGCATCGACCTCAATACACGCGTGACAGCTGAATTGGCCATCGCCCTCGTGGCAATGTGGCAGCTGGAAGCGATTCAAACCGTGGGCGATGGCACCGGCGGCGTGATCGATGCCGCCACCATCGCCGAGGAGCAGCGCTTCATGGATTTCACGCTGCCCGAGCTGCGGGCCGAGTGAGTGCGGGGTGTGACGCGTGGCGAGTGAACA
>NZ_LPUY01000122.1 GCF_001518015.1 Tritonibacter horizontis | reverse complement strand
GGCCAGCGTGTCACGGCCCGCACCGCCCAGCAGCCGGTCATCGCCGTCCCCGCCGCGCAGTTGATCGTCGCCCGCGCCGCCATCCAGACGATCGCCGCCGCCCTGCCCGTCCAGAACCTCATCCCCATCGCCGCCGCTGATGCGGTCATCGCTGCTGCCGCCATACTGCACCCCGTCGTCCTCGCGCAGGCCCAATTGCCAGCGATGCGGGCTGCCGAGGCCGGCAGGCCAGATGTCATCAAGGCTCAGGCTCCGGCCATTGTGGCTCTGGACCAGGATCCTGGTGTCGTCGCAGATCAGTTCGATACCATCGCCGCGGCCACGGGTGGTGATCCCGGAGAGGCTGCGCAGGCTGGTAAAGGCCGACATGTCGAGCTGATCCTCTGCGACGGTGAAATCGAGGATGCGGATCACATCGCGCCCCGGTGCCGCCTGCGCTGTCGCCACAAAAACATCCGCCCCGGCGCCCCCGGTCAGCTCGGCCCCTGCGGCGGTTGCGATCAGCACATCCTCGCCCGCGCCGCCATCCAGCCGCGCCGCCCCCAGCAGCAGATCGTCGCCGGCGCTGCCATGCTGACCCGCCGGGGCAAAGGAGGTGAGGTCATACCGCAGCCGGGCCAGCCCTGCGCCATCCTGGCTGGCGGCATAGATCTCCAGACTGTCGCCGATCTGCACGGCGGCCAGCGCCGAGATCGCGGCCAGATCCTGCCCGACCCCGTTTTCCAGCGCTGCCCGGTGCAACAGGCGCCCGTCGGGCAACAGCTCCAGCAACGACAGGCCGCCGTCGCCACCGCCGGCCAGCACCAGCACCCGGCCATTGACCTGCACCACGTCGAGTGCGGCGATCTGGCCAAAGCGGGTGGCCAGCGTATCGCTGAGGTGATCGGCCATCGCCAGGCTGCCGTCGGCGGCCACGGATACCACGGTGAGAGAGCCGCTTTGACCGGCGCCCAGCACCGCCCAGGTCTGGCCATGGGCGGTGATCGTCTCCAGCACGCCGGGCCCCGCCACCGGCAGCCCCTCGGCGGTGCCAAGCGTGTCAGCCCCCGTCAGCGCACCGCTGATGGGGTCGATCCGGTAGCTGGCCAGCCCGCCCATACGGGCATCGGCCACCAGCAGGATGCCGGTGTCGCTGATTGCCAGGGCCTGGGCCTCTGTATGGATCGGGCTCCGGGGGGACGCCGGAGTGGGCTCGGCGCCGGAATCGGTCACCCGCCAGCTGGTCAGCGCACCGGTGCGATCCAGCGCCACCAGCAGATCCTGTCCTGAGGCCAGCTGCGTCGCCGCCACCTGCTCCACCGGGGCCTCCAGCCCGGACAGGGACAGGGCACGCCCGCCGTCGAGGCTGCCGGTTGTGTTGATCTCATAGCCGGTGACCCCGGTGATTTCAGATCCGGCGGCGATCAGGCGACCGCCTTGCGCCAGCACCGTGGCCTGACCACTGGCAAGCGAACCAGCGTGATGATCGCGCGTCGACAGCAGGCGGGCGCCGCTTTGCGACAGGGCATAGCCACTCACGCCGCCATTCAGCCCGGTGCTGGCATAAAGCTGCACGCCCTGCCCGGTGACGCAGAGATCCAGATCCCGGATATCCAGATCGAACATCTCTTCGCCACTCATGACCCGGCCGACAAATTGCAGATTGCGCTGTGCCATACTCATCCCCTTCACCCCGGGACAGGCACCGCACCCTGCGGCCTGTCCCCGCTGGCAGGGGTGACAGGGCGGCGTGGCCACAAGGCGGAGGGTAATGCGGCAAGATTGCGGATATTGTTCTCAGCTTGAGGACAATTTGATCGGAATCGGGCCCAACCCACCCCGAATGATGCGGACTGTTTCCAGATTTCGGGGCGACCGCCGGCCTGTTGCGCAGGGGGCGTACGCGCTCTTTGCCGGGTTTTCAGCTGCTTTGGCTATGCTTGCGACTGTTGTTCGTTCTTTCAGATCCCCGACAGGAGCCCCCATGAGCCAATCCTCGCCGCGCCTTGATCTGCCTTATCTGCAGCCCG
>NZ_LPUY01000121.1 GCF_001518015.1 Tritonibacter horizontis | reverse complement strand
GCGCGACGGACCGAAGGGCCGTTCTCCCCTGCGACACGCGAAGCCGAGCAGGGGAGGCCGACAGGCTATTGAAGTAATTCGCTCGGTCGGCCTGACTTGCTTGCCAGAAGCGGCAAAATTCGGTAGTCTGTTGGAGCACCAAGGAGTCCGCAATGAGCGTTCAAAAGCAATCTGTCAGTTTCACCGACACCGCCTACACCTTCGCAAGGGAACTAGTGGAAGCTGGCGAGTACCCCAATATGAGTGCAGCGGTTTCGGGTGAATTGGCGAAGGCCAAGGCAGAGCGAGATCGTGAACGGTCTCTGCTCGAAGCAGAATTGGAGCGCCGACTGTCCCTGCCTCTCGATCAATGGGAACCCGTCGGCGATGCCGCCGACGTCACTAAAGGCGCACGGGCCCATCTTGCCGCGATGGCCAAAAAGACCTGATGCGATTTATCAGGCATCCGTTCTTCGAACGTGACCTTATCGGTATCGTTAATCATATTGTCGAGGTGACCGACGGTGACGTTGCAGCAGCAAGCCGTCGCCTGGATGAAATCGATGCCCTTATCCAAGAAATTTCTGCAAACCCAACATCTGGTGCTCGGCTCAGCGGCGAACTGGATGGATGGCTCGTGCGCCATGGCGGCGCCGGTCAGCGACTGACCATCGTATTCAAACCGGATGTAGACGCCGGGCAGATTTATCTCGCTCTTGTCGCGTTCGGCGGTCGGGATTGGATGCGACTGGCGTCAGCGAGACAGGTGTTTGCTGACTAGCCTTAGAGCCATGGAGTGGCCAAGAAGTTGTAGACTGAACCTTCGCTGCGCTCGAGTTGAACGGACAAGATGCGGACAATGCTGCCATTCCGACTTGGATCGGGTGTGCCGCCTGATCATGCCACGGGTTAGCCCAACTCCCTCTGGATCTGAGGCAGAACCTGGCTGCCCAGCAGCTCGATGCCCTTGAGGAAGCTGTCGTGCGGCAGGCCGCCCACATCCATCTGGAAGATTTGCCGCGAGTGACCCAGACGCTCGTGCAGGTGCAAGATGCGGTCGGTGACTTCGTCGGCGCTGCCTGCGAACACCATCCCGCCGGGCTCAAGATCATTCTCTCGCCCAGCGGGTGTCTTCATCGGGCGCCCGATTTCGGCCGAGCCCGTCTGGAACATGCGCGCCTCGTGCTCGAGATAGGTGACCTTCGCCTCGCGCCCGTTCTCGCCCACGAAGCCATGCACGGCCACCGCGATGTCGGCCTCTTCCGCCGGATGACCAGCTTCGGCCCAAGCTTTGCGGTAAGCGTGACCATACTGTGCCCAGTGATCGGGACTACCACCGAGGATGCCCAGGAACATCGGCAACCTAAGTTCCGCCGCGCGCATGACAGATCCCGGACTGCCTCCGGTGCCGAGCCAGATACGCAGCGGCTGTTCCGGGCGTGGCACGACCAGCATGTCCTGGAGCGGTCGCCGGCGGTGCGGGCCATTCCAGGTCACTTGCTCGTGGCAGTTCATCTCGACCAGCAGGTCGAGCTTGGAGCCGAAGAGCATGTCGTAGTCGTTCTCGTCCTCGTCGAAGATCGGGAAGGTGATGGGTGACGATCCCCGTCCGGCGACGATGTCGATGCGGCCCGGCGCGATGGCCGCCGCGGTGGCGAGCTGCTGGAAGACACGGATAGGCTCGTCGGTGGAGAGCACCGTGACTGTCGTCCCAAGCTTGATCCGGCGTGTCGATGCCGCGGCGGCATTGACGAGCGACGTGGGCGAGGACACCGGCATCGAGCGGGTGTGGTGCTCACCGAAGCCGAAAAAGTCGAGGCCGACGTCGTCGGCGAGTTGCACTGCTTCGAGCGCGTTCCGGATCGCCTGGGCGGTCGCACCGGTGCTGTCAGGGGTCCGGGGGGTGTTGCCGAACGTGTAGACACCGAGTTCGAAGGGTCTCGTGGGATTCATGATTATTTCTCCTTGGCCCGCGGCGGTCGCGGACTGGTATGACATGTCCGGGAGGCCGCTATGACGGCCTCCCGGTGGTTCTCCTGGGTATCAGGTCAGCGTGGGCGCGAGCACCACGCGCAGGGGCTTGGGCGCACGACCCGAAAGGCGCTCCACGTCGCCAGTGACGATATCGAAAGCCCCCTCCGCGAAGTTTCGCTGGATGCTGGCCACGGTGTTCACCACGTCTTCGGGCAGGCCCATCTGCGCCATCCCGCCGCACAGCTGTTCCTCGGTTACGGTCACGAAGCCCATGGGCTTGCCGGTGATCTCGGCGACGACGGCAGCGCGTTCGGCACCGGTGAGCCGCTCGGGTCCGGTCGCGTTATAGATTGCGCCCTCGTGGCCCTCGGTGGCCAGCAGCCCTGCGGCGGCAGCGGCTACATCCTCGCGCGAGACAAAAGCCACGCGGTTCTCGGCCAGCCCGGTGAGCGCGCCGCCCTCAAGCGACATCTGCGCCTCTTGCGCCAGGGCTTCGGCGTAGTAGTTCATCCGCAGGATCGACCAAGCGGGCGCGGTGGCGATGAGGCGTTGTTCGCCCTGCCAGTAAGAGGCCCCGACCGCCGGGTCTTCTTCCTTGCGCGTGCCCGAGGCCGACATGAAGACGACATGCTTCACACCGGCCTCGGCTGCCGCGTCAATCGCGGCGACGTTCTGCGTGCCTCGCCGACCGCGCCGGAGATCGCTGGTTGGGATGATCAGGAGCCTGTCGAGACCTGCATAGGCCTTCGCCAGGCTTTGCGGATCGTCGTAGTCGCCGAAGCGGCCTTCTGCGCCCGGAGGCGCGTTCTCGGGAGTCCGCGAGATCGCCACCACATCGTGCCCTCCACGGCTGAGGAGGTCCGCCACAACGCCGCTGCCGAGTTGTCCACTCGCTCCGCTTACACCAATCTTCATGTTCGTCATCCTTCTGTCTATGGTAGGAACAATCTGTTCGTGACGATATGTCTGTTCGTGACGGGCCACACAAGAATGCACACCGGTGTGCGCCACGCACCTCGGTGTTCGTAAAGGAGACGACGATGGCGACCAATGAGACCACCAATGGCGAGACAGAGCTACTTCACGACGACGAGGTGCATCCCGCTGCCGATTGCCGGGCCATGGGGCAGGTGCTTGATCGCATCGGCGACAAGTGGACGATCATGGTGGTGGGGGCCCTGTCCCACGGTCCGATGCGCTTCAACGCCCTGATGCGCCGGATCGGAGGCGTGTCGCACCGGATGCTGACGCTGACCCTGCGGCGGCTGGAGCGGGACGGACTGGTGAAACGCACGGCCTTCCCGACGATTCCGCCCCGGGTGGATTACGAACTCACGCCCCTTGCCCATTCGCTCATCGGGCCTCTGGCCGCGCTTGCGCAATGGGGTGAGGATCACAGGGTCGAAATCGAGCAGGCGCGGGCTGAATTCGATCAGCGGACGACCGAGAAATAGGCGGATATTGAGCTACCCAACGCAACGGTTGGGCTCATCGGTAGCATTAGCTGCGGGCGAGACGAACGTCTGCAATGTAGGCCGGGTTCATTCAACCACACCAGCACAACAAAAGGGGAACCGAGATCCCACGGCTCCCCTTTCGGTCAGATCGTCTCACCTCGCGCGCCGATCAGGCAACCAGCGACAGCCCCGCGCCCGCGTCCTGCGGCTGCTCACCGCTGTCGATGAACGGGATGATCGAGAAGGTCTGCCCACCGCGCTGTTCTTCGTTCTGCACGGCGTTCACGCGCAGGTCGCCATCGGGCGTGTTGATCAGCAGCGTCAGGTAGTTATTGCCCGTGCGGCTGCTTTTCGCCATCCAGGCCGAGCCGACGCGGATCGGTGTGCCCCGGGGCGAGCTGACCTCGATCCGGTAATCGGGGTGGGTCTCCTCGGATTTATAGCTGTTCTCGATCAGCATGAACTCCAGATCGAACATCATGTTGGCGATGTAGCCGGTG
>NZ_LPUY01000120.1 GCF_001518015.1 Tritonibacter horizontis | reverse complement strand
GTAAGCGGGAAGGGAACCCCGTGGCTTAAGCTCGTGGCCGGTCTGGAGTAGGCTTCTGACGTTGATCTGATCTCCGGAGTGCCATGTCTATGACTAGTTCTACGCCTATGCCTGCGACTGGTAGCTTGCAGTTGGTGGAGGCGTTCGTCGAGAGGCTGGACGGTGCGCCGGTCGGCGAGCGCCGCCGGTGGTCGGAAGAGTTCAAGGCTCAGGCGGTCGCCGCAGCGTTGGAACCTGGTGTGAATGTTTCGGCGCTTGCCCGCCGTCTGGGGATTTCGCCGCCGCAGCTGTTTGGCTGGCGCAAGGCGTTCCTGAACAAGCAGAAAGAGGGTGTTCCTGTAGGCACCCCGGTGCCGATGGTGGAAATTGTCGTCGGCGATGTCATTATTCGCGTCGGGCCCGATCTTGGCGAGGTTGTGTTGCGCCGTCTCATCCGCGCGGTGCGCTCGGCATGATCCCGTCCGGTGTGCGGGTCTTTCTCGCGAGCCATCCGGTCGACTTCCGCAAAGGACCAGATAGCCTGCTGTCGCTGGTGCGCGATGCTGGCAGTGACCCGTTCAGCGGCGCGCTTTATGTGTTCCGCGCGAAGCGGGCGGACCGGATCAAAATCGTCTGGTGGGATGGCAGCGGTGTCTGCCTCTTTGCGAAACGCCTCGAGAAATCTTCGTTCTGCTGGCCGCGGATCGGGCATGTCCGGGTGCAGCTCAACCATGCCCAGCTCATGGCGTTGCTCGACGGGCTGGACTGGAAGCGGGTTCGTCCCGTGGCCGTCAAAGCCCCTGTATTTGCTGGATAACCCAGCTGCGGCAAAGTGAATCAACCCCGCTTTGGATGCGGATATCCAGCGGCATGCCCGGTCGGAACATGCTATCCTTGATGCCATGAGCGCCGACGATCTTTCCCTTCCCGACGATATGGACCTGCTAAAGTCCATGGTCCGCGCCATGGCGCAGAAGACGGCGGCCCTTGAAGACGAGAATGCGGCTTTGAAAGCCCGCAGTTCGGATGCCGACGAACGGATCAAGCGACTGATGCAGATCCTCAAAGCCTACGACCGCGCCCGGTTCGGGCGCCGCTCGGAGAAGCTTGGCACCGGCGGGCCGTCAGAGGACGAGGATGCTCAGCAGGCCTTTGTCTTCGAAGAGATCGAAACCGGCATCTCCGACCTCAGGGCGCAGGTCGGCACGGGTCTGTCCTCGGATGAGAAGCGACCGCCCCGGGCGCGCAAGGGCTTTCCGCCGCATCTGGAGCGGGTCGAGATGGTGATCGAGCCCGAGGACCTGCCGGAGCACGCAGGTAAGCAGAAGGTGCTGATCGGCGAAGATGTGTCGGAACGGCTGGATGTGATCCCGGCGAAGTTCCGGGTGATCGTGACCCGCCGCCCCAAATACGCGTTCAAGGGCTGGGATGGCGTCATCCAGGCCCTGGCCCCGGCCCATATCATCGAAAGCGGGCTGCCGACCGAGGCGCTGCTGGCGCAGATCGCGGTCTCAAAATACGCCGACGGCCTGCCACTCTATCGCCAGGAGGGAATTTATGCTCGCGATCTGGTGGACCTCGACCGGCGGCTGATGGCGCAGTGGATGGGCCGGGTCGGCTTCGAGCTGGAGATCCTCGCAGATCATGTCCTGGGCGAGATACTGAAAGGTGCCCGGGTCTTCGCCGACGAAACCAGCCTGCCGACCCTCTCCCCCGGCACCGGCGCCACAAAGAAGGCCTGGCTCTGGGCCTATGCTCGCGATGATAGCACCTTCGGCGGCAGCGGTCCGCCCATGGTCGCCTATCGCTTCGAGGACAGCCGATCCGGCGACTGCGTGCGGCGGCACCTCCGCGGCTATAGTGGTATCCTGCAGGTGGACGGCTACGCCGCCTACAACAAGCTGGTGCGAAAAGACGGGGGCAACGACGGCCCGCAACTGGCGGGATGCTGGGCCCACTCTCGGCGCCGCTTCTATGAACTCCATGCTGCCGGGGACTCACAGATCGCCACCACCACGGTGGAGCGGATGGCTGACCTCTGGAAGCTCGAGGCGGATGTCCGCGGTCAAAGCCCCGAGGCGCGCGTCGCTGCGCGTCAGGCTGTTTCGACGCCAATCGTCGCGGGGCTGTTCACACTGTGGCAGCAGACCTTGCCGCGCATCTCTGGGAAATCGAAGCTGGCCGAGGCCCTGCGCTACGCCATCGCCCGGCGCGAGATCTTCGAGCGATTCCTGACCGACGGCCTCGTCGAGCTCGACTCCAACATTGTCGAGCGCGCCATCAGGCCTCAGACCATTACGAGGAAGAACAGCCTGTTCGCCGGGTCAGATGGCGGCGGTCGCACATGGGCCACCATCGCCACGCTCTTGCAGACCTGCAAAATGAACAACGTCGATCCCGTCGCGTGGCTGACCCAGACGCTGGAGCGCATCGCCAACCAATGGCCAAGCGCCGAAATCGACGCTCTCATGCCCTGGAATCACAAAGCCTGAACGGTCTCGGCTACCCGCTTAC
>NZ_LPUY01000119.1 GCF_001518015.1 Tritonibacter horizontis | reverse complement strand
CCCCCGCTGGGGGCGCGGCGCCGGTCGCTTCGGGCATGGCCCGAAGCGAAACCGCTCTGTTGTCTCATGCGTGGGTCAATTTTTCAGCGGGCGCACAGAAAAACACCGCCCGAAACCGAGCGGTGTTTTGGGATCGTTTCGTCCGTGCCCATTGGGCGGGGCAATTTGCCTCCAGGCCTCTGCGGCGGCGCTTGTTGCTGCGGCATCGCGTTGCCCAAAGCCGCCTAGCCCGCAGCGCGATTCTCCGGTTTGAAACCGATCTGCGATGAGACCGAGAAGCGGCCGTTGGAGGCTTTTTTCAGCTTCCCTTCGCGCAATAGCTGACCGAAGGACCGCAGGCTGTCTTCCCGGTTGAAGCTCTCGTGACCTTCCAGCATCCGCACCTTGTTGATCAATTGCGGACGAGAGAAACTCTCACGGCCCTCGACAAAGCTGAGATAAGAGGCCGCCGCTTCGAGCAGTTCCTGCAATTCGACGGCACCGGTCTCTGCCGCATAGGCATCAAACGCGCCGTCCTCGCTGCGGGGCAGACCCGATTCGGTGCTTTCATCCTGCAGCAGCGCGCTTGCGACACGCCGCGGGCGCACGGGGGTGGCAGGCGCGGCGGGTCCGGGGGCGGCCGCGGCCTCCTCTGACCGGATTGAGGCTGCCGAGGCAGGCGCAGGCCGCGCCGATGCGGTTTCGCTGGCCGCTGGCCGCGCATCAATGCGCTGTTCTGCCACAAGCTTCAGCGGCGCAGGGCGCGGCTGTGACGTGGCGGGCGTCGCTGTGTCATCGCTCCCGGCCCCGTCAGCGCGTCGGGGACGCACGACGCTGGCCAGGTCTTCGCGAAAGGCGCGGGTTCGCGCTTCGCGCCGGGCTTCATCATCGCCGCTGTCCGCCTGCGCGGCGGCAACTGCGGCACGCAGCTGATTATAGGTCTCGCGCGACGAGGTGGCATCTTCGTCGCTCAAACGGTCATTTGCCGCCGCCATCAGGCGCGACAGATCGCCATCGGGCGAGGTGTCGGCGCTGACCAGCAGCTCACGCGCGGCGCTTGGCGTTCCGCCGCAGGGCCTTCCTCCCTCCCCAATCCGCAGCACCGCAGCGCACTCGACGCCTGTGATCCGGCTCTTTTGTGATCTCGGCGAGCCCCTCGGTAGAAATACGTGGTCGCTTCCGTATCCGTTGACTCGACATAGCGGCAGAGGCGATTAGCTTGACCCAGAGGAAATGGAAGGGAGAATTCCATGAAAAAAGTATACGGTACAGCTGCGGAGGCCCTCGAAGGAGTGCTGTTCGACGGCATGACCATCGCCGCAGGCGGCTTTGGCCTCTGTGGTATCCCCGAGATCCTGCTGGAGGCGATCAAGCAGGCGGGCACGCAGAACCTGACCTTTGCGTCCAACAACGCCGGCGTCGATGACTTTGGCATCGGCATCCTGCTGCAGACCAAACAGGTCAAGAAAATGATGTCCTCCTACGTGGGCGAGAATGCCGAATTCATGCGCCAGTATCTGTCCGGCGAGTTGGAACTGGAGTTCAATCCCCAAGGCACCCTGGCCGAACGCATGCGCGCCGGCGGGGCGGGCATCCCCGGCTTTTACACCAAGACCGGCGTTGGCACCCAGATCGCCGAGGGCAAAGAACACAAGGATTTCAACGGCGAGACCTATATCCTCGAAGAAGGCATCTTTGCCGACCTCGCGATCGTGAAGGCCTGGAAAGCGGATGAGACCGGCAACCTGGTGTTCCGCAAGACCGCGCGGAATTTCAACGCCCCCGCTGCAACCTGCGGCAAGATCTGCGTTGCCGAGGTCGAAGAAATCGTGCCGGCCGGCAGCCTTGATCCCGATGCCATCCACCTGCCCGGCATCTATGTGCACCGTCTGATCCAGGGTGAACACGAAAAGCGCATCGAACAGCGCACCGTGCGCCAGAAAGAGGAGGCCTGATCCATGGCTTGGGACCGCAATCAGATGGCGGCACGCGCCGCCCAGGAACTGCAAGACGGCTGGTACGTGAACCTCGGCATCGGCATCCCGACGCTGGTGTCGAACTACATCCCCGACGGCATGTCAGTAACGCTGCAATCGGAAAATGGCATGCTGGGCATGGGTCCCTTCCCGATTGACGGCGAGGAAGACCCCGACCTGATCAACGCCGGCAAGCAGACCATCACGGAACTGCCGCATACGGCCTATTTCGACTCGGCCCAAAGCTTTGCGATGATCCGGGGGGGCAAGATCGCCATGGCGATCCTCGGCGCGATGGAGGTTGCCGAAAACGGCGATCTGGCCAACTGGATGATCCCCGGCAAGCTGGTCAAGGGCATGGGCGGTGCCATGGATCTCGTTGCGGGCGTCGGCCGTGTCGTGGTGGTCATGGACCACGCCAACAAACACGGCCAGTCCAAGGTGCTCAAGGCATGCACCCTGCCCCTGACCGGAACCGGTGTCGTGGATCGCATCATTACCAATCTCGGTGTTCTTGATGTTGTCGAGGGCGGCCTGAAGATTGTCGAGACCGCAGAAGGCGTCAGCGAAGACGAGCTTCGCACCGCGACCGAAGCGACCATCGTCAACTGATCCGGCCACCTTGTCCTGATCTGAAGTACAGGCGGGGGCGCTGCGGGCG
>NZ_LPUY01000118.1 GCF_001518015.1 Tritonibacter horizontis | reverse complement strand
GGTTCAGAGTTCGATGCTGCCGTCGCCCTCCTCAGTCTCGGGCGCCGGCGGCGCCGGAGCATCGGGTGCGGCATCGTCCTTGCGCCGGATGATGATATCGCCATTGGGCAGGATTTCCGGCATCTCGTACAGGCTCCAGTCCTCGACCTGATCCGCGATCTCCGACAGCGCCGGACCCATTTCCATCAGAAAATTGCGCATCGACGGGCCGACCTGCGCCAGGAGGCGCGCGGCCTCGTCCAGGGTCGGAGCCATTTCCCGCCGCAGCCCTTCGAAAAACAGCTCCATCCCCTGCTCCATCAGCCCCTTGTCAGGATCCGCCTCGCCGCTGTCCTGGGCAGAGGCGACCGGCGCGAGGGCGAGGCCCAGAAGCAGCGCCCAGGCCCCGACCGCCAAACAAAGCCGGTGGACGCAAGCACGGGACAGATCGAAAATTCGGGTCACAGGCAAACTCATAGGCAAACTCTCTCAGCCATATTTCACGGCCATTTCACAGGGTGGCAGTAGTGGGCGGCGGTCGTGGGCGACACTAGCGGGCCATACTTATGGCACCAGATTACAGCGCCGGATCGGATCAGGTAAAGCCCCGCCCATTCCCCGCCCAAGATCCCGCGCCGGGGCGCCGACGGGCAGCGCGTCAGGTCCGGGGGCAGGCCGTACGTGGGGACGCAGTGCGGGGGAACGGAGGCGCGCAATCAGGCGTGCTGCGGCGCGACATCATGCGTCTGCGCCTTGCCTCGGATATCGTCCCAGGCATGGTTGATGTCCATCATGCGTTTCTCCGCCAGCCGGATCGCCTCCGGCGGGACCCCGCGCGCGATCATCGCATCCGGGTGATTGTCCCGCACCAGACGGCGCCAGATCCGGCGGATCTCCTCCAGCGGCGTATCGGGATCAACCCCCAGCACGTCATGCGGGTCCCGCGGCGCCTCTTCGACAAAACGCGCCCGCAAGGACCGGAACTGCGCCGCACTCTGACCGAAAATCGCGCTGACCTCTTCGAGGAATGCGTCTTCGTCGGGGTGGTAGAACCCATCGGCGAGCGCAATGTGAAACAGCCCCTCCATCAGGTCGCACAGGGTGCCGGGGTCGTCCTGAAACATCCGCCCGATGCGGCGCGCATAATCGTCGTAGCCGGCAATATCCTGCCGCGCGAGATCAAAGACGCGGGCCGCCTGGGCCTCATCCTCGGCGGCGATCTGGAACACCTCGCGAAAGGCGGCAACCTCGTCGCGGGTCACCTGCCCGTCGGCCTTGGCCATCTTGGCCCCCAGCGCAATCACCGCGATGGTAAAGGCAACGGAGCGTTCGGGCGGTGTGCGCAGGCGGTCAAAGACCTGCGTCAGGCTTTCGCCCTTGGCCAGCGCCGACAGCGCCTCGGTGATGCGGCTCCAGAGTGTCATGGCGCCAGTCTAGCCGGGATTGCGGTGTCTGTCAGGTCAGGCTGTGCCGCGCTCACGCAGATTTTTCTGCATCAGCACAAGATCCAGCCACCTGCCCCATTTCAGGCCGACCTCGGGCAGTCGGCCCACCACCCGATAGCCGCAGGCGGTGTGAAAGGCCTCTGCCGCCGGATTGGCGCTGCTGATCGCGGCGACCAGCACATGCAGCCCCTCGTCGCGGGCAAGGTTTTCCAGCTCTGCCAGCAGCTTGCGACCCGTTCCGCATCCCTGGGCGGCCTTGGTCAGATAGATCGACAGCTCGCCGGTCTGGGCATAGCCCGGACCACTGCGAAAGCCGGAAATCGCGGCAAAGCCCAAAAACGCCTCGGCCGCGTCCGTCGCCTCCGCCTCCGCCGCCGCTGTCGCCACCAGCACCCGGCGCTCGGTCTCGATCAGTTCCCGCCAGGTGCTGAGCGGGCGGCGGTCGGTGGTGAAGGTGGCAAGCGAGGTCTCGACGATTTCCCCGTGCAGATCGGCAATCGCCGGGGCATCCGCCCCCTCGGCGCGGCGCAGGATGACAGTCATGACAGCTGGCGCAGCCCATGCGGGGTGTCGATCTCTGCCAGAATGGCGGGCGGACCCGGCTCGAACACCACCTTGGGGTCGGTCAACGGCAAAAGGTCGCGCAGCGCAGGGGCGTCGGGATGGGAAATCACCAGACGCCTCAATGTGCAGCCTTGCTGTGTCAGGCGCGGCGCCGGGTGCGGCCCCTGCCACTGCATCAGCGCCGGGAAACAGTTGTCATAGGGCAAGGCGCCGCTTGCCGGCACCGCCATCTGCCAGCGCAGGTCTCCGCGGGTCAGGGCCACCGGTGTACCGGCATCGACAGGGAGCGCCGCCAGTGTGGCCAGTGTGGCCGCAAGATCATCGCTGCGGCAGATCCAGTTCGAGATCCGCGCCGCCCCGGTGAAACGGTCCAGATCGAACCAGCGCGGGCTGCGCTCTGGGGTGGCCTCGGGGTCGATCGCAATGGCCTCCAGATAGAGCCCGTCCGCCAAGCCCAATAGCCTGTTGTGGGTGCCAAAGACCTGATGCGCGCCGCCGGGCTGCATCTCCACCCCCAGCGCGGCCTCGACATGGGCGCTGGCCGCCGCGAGGGTCGGTGCGGCCACGGCGAAATGGTCGAGTGTTATCATGGCGGTACCTCCTGCTGCTTTGGCCACCCTATCGCGCCCCGCACCGGTCGCAACCCCAAAGCGCCGCAGCCGCTCCCGCCCGCCCCGGCTGGCAGAGATCGACACCCCG
>NZ_LPUY01000117.1 GCF_001518015.1 Tritonibacter horizontis | reverse complement strand
ATGGGTTCTTAAAATCGATGCCGTAACGGTAGCGGTTTGCGAGATTGCACTGAGGTTCGCCTCGGAAGTGATCGATCGGATCGGTGCTAAAAGTTATTAGGCTGAGCATTTTAATCATCCGCACCAAGATACTGTGACATTGCTGCTCTGCCGAGTTTTGGTTGGTTTAGGCCAACCCAGCATTGTCGTTGGTGGTGCGGACTCTCAAGCGTAAGGTAAGGGCAATTCGTGGATGCCTTGGCGCATACAGGCGATGAAGGACGTGGCACGCTGCGATAAGCTGCGGTGAGGTGTGAGCAACCTTTGACCCGCAGATTTCCGAATGGGGAAACCCACCTATCCCGTTTAACTTGGACTGGAGGAAAAGACATCAACCGAGATTCCGTTAGTAGTGGCGAGCGAACGCGGACCAGGCCAGTGCCTGGAGTTCAACTAGCAGAACAGTTTGGAAAGACTGGCCATAGCGGGTGACAGCCCCGTATGCGAAAGTGAGACTTCAGGACTCGAGTAGGGCGGAACACGTGTAATTCTGTCTGAACATAGGGGGACCACCCTCTAAGCCTAAATAC
>NZ_LPUY01000116.1 GCF_001518015.1 Tritonibacter horizontis | reverse complement strand
TGATGCGGCGCAAGCCGGCGGCCACGTCGCAGGCGCAAGACGAAGCCCATGCGGCCGATGACGCCCATGACGCAGGGGACGGCCATGCGCATCACCACCACGACCACCATCATCACCACGCGCCTTCACAGGCGGCAACGGCGGGCGAGGCCGGGCTCTGTGACAGCTGCGGCCATCGCCATGGGCCGACGCTGGAAGATGCCGCGGCGCTCAGATCCTGGCGCGAGGCGCTGGCGATCGTACTGGCCATTGCCGCACGGCCCTGTACGGGGGCGGTGTTTCTGCTGTTGCTGACCTGGCGGCTGGATGTGCTGGGCGCGGGTGTGGCGGGCACTTTTGCGATGGGGCTGGGCACTGCCAGCGTCACCCTTGCTGTGGCGCTGATTGCGGCCGGGGTGCGGGGCGGCCTGCTGGCCCGCTGGTTCAGCACCGGCGGCGGGCAGGCCGCGGCGCGGATTGCGGCGCTGCTGGAGGTCACGGCGGGCGCGGTTCTGGCGGTCCTCTGTCTGCAACTGCTGCTGCGCGCGCTCTAGATCGGTGCCATCGGAGGGAACCCGGCGCGGAACCGGGGACGGTGCGGAGCGGGTGCAGACGGCGCGAAACAGGTGTTTTCAAACTGCTGAAAACTTGTGCAATTGTATCGGTACACAAAGCTGACTTGTTGAAACGCTCCGCCCGACCTAAGGGCTTGGGCACAAGGAGGCCGTTATCATGGCAAGTATCACCTCACCCACACAGATGAGCTATGGCGGCCATGTCCGGGCGCTGTCGATTCTGGGTCTGCCGCTGATTGGCGGCCATCTGGCGCAATTCGCCATCGGCCTGACCGATACCATCATGCTGGGCTGGTATGGCGTGGCGGAGCTGGCGGCGGTGACGCTGGCGCAGTCGTTCTTTTTCGTCTGGTTCATCCTGGGCGCGGGCTTTGCCTTTGCGGTGATGCCGATGGTGGCCTCGGCGGCCGCCACCGGGGACCATCGGCGCATTCGCCGGGCCACCCGGATGGGGCTGTGGCTGTCGCTGGTTTACGGCATGGTGGCGATGCCGCTGATGTGGTGGTCCGAAGCGATCCTGCTGGCCGCCGGGCAACAGCCGCAGGTGGCGGCCGATGCGGGCAGCTATCTGCGGATCGCAGGCTGGGGGATCTTTCCGGCGCTGCTGGTGATGGTGCTGAAATCCTACCTTGCCGGGTTGGAGCGCACCCAGGCGGTGCTGTGGATCACGGTGATTGCCGCTGTGGTCAACGGGCTGGTCAACTACGTTTTGATCTTTGGCCATTTTGGCCTGCCAGAGATGGGGTTGCAGGGGGCCGCACTGGCGTCCCTGGCGACGCAGATGGTTTCGGTGCTGGCGGTGATCGCCTACAGCCTGTGGCGGCTGCCGGAGCATGATCTGCTGCGCAACCTGCAGCGCCCTGACTGGGAGATGATGCAGGAGATCTTTCGCCACGGGTTGCCCATCGGGCTGACCACCCTGTGTGAGGTGAGCCTGTTTACCGCCTCGGCGATGATGATGGGCTGGCTGGGCACGGTGCCGCTGGCCGCCCATGGCATCGCGGTGTCGGTGGCGGGGCTGACCTTCATGTTGCATCTCGGGCTGTCCAACGCTGCCACGATCCGCGTCGGCAATGCGTTGGGGCGGCGGGACCGGGCGCATATGGTGCGCGGCGCCGTGGTTGTGACGGTGGCGTCGCTGGGGGTTGCGGTGGCCACGGCGCTGGTGTTCTTTCTGGCGCCAGAGCCGCTGATCCTGCTGTTCCTCGACCCGGATGATCCGCAAAAGCCCGAGATCCTGGCCATTGGCATTTCGCTGCTGGCGATGGCGGCGCTGTTCCAGCTGATGGACGGGATGCAGGCGATTGCGCTGGGTCTGTTGCGGGGCTTGCTGGACACCGGCGTGCCGATGGTGATGGCGGCGCTGAGCTATTGGGTGATCGGGGTGCCGACCTCTTACCTTCTGGGGTTCACGCTCGGGCTGGGCGGGGTTGGCGTCTGGACCGGCCTGATCCTTGGCCTCAGCACGGCAGGGGTGTTGCTGTTGGTCCGGTTCTGGCTGCACACGCTTGCGCGGGTTGAGCTGGAGGCCGTGGAGGCTGAGGTCACGACAGCTGCGGGTGTGCAGGGGCAGGCCACAGGATCCTGAGGCGCAATCCGTGCGCGGATCGGACATGTCGCGGCGGGGGCGGACCTGTCGCCCGTTCCGACCCGTGCGCGGGGGGGGGCATCCTGCCCCCGGGCTCAGTCCTGCGGTTTCAGCCGGTCGGCCTTTTTGCGCACCAGCGCATTGCGCAGGTCGTGCATCGCCAGCAGCAAGCTGTCGGTCACCGCGTCCAGCTGTGCGTCGCTGGCGCGCGATTGCACCCATTGGGTGGTCAGGTTCAGATGATCCACGGCGCGCCGGATGTCATCCACCTCGCGGCTGGCCAGAAGCGCGGTGCGCTCGGTCATCCACTGCTCGATGGCGGCGAGGTCTTCGGAGGTGAGCACCCGGTCGCCCTGCGGTTTGATGTCGCCCTTGCGCAGGTTGACCACGGCGATCTGGTCCATCTCGATGCGGCGGTTGCGGTTTTCGCTGTCGACCCGAAAGACCAGGGCGCCGTTTTCGCGGATGCGGAAGTAGTAGTCGGGCAGGGCGGTGCTCATGAAAGTCCTTGTCGGATCTGATCTTTGGCGCAGGGTAGCAGGCTGGCGGAGCGGGGCAAGGATTTCCCGCAGGCCCATTGCAAGTTGTGTCGCCGGAGGCTGAATTGGGGCGGGGCGCTCCCGCCCAGGCGTGTCCCCTGCCTGTCGGCAAGCGCCACTTGCCCGGTTGGGCCGGGCGGCGGC
>NZ_LPUY01000115.1 GCF_001518015.1 Tritonibacter horizontis | reverse complement strand
GCGTCAGGGCGGGCTTTGGTTTTGCGCGGGGGAGAGTTCCCGGCGCAGCTGCAACAGTAGCGTGACCGCATCGACGGCGGCGTCCTCATTCTGTTCGAGCTGGCACAGCATCAGCACCTCTTCGCCGTCCTCGGCCGCGTCTCGGGCGGCACGCAGCGGCTCGGATCCGGCGGCATGAGGCTGAACGGTCTGCAAGAGCTGACGCACCGTGTCCAGCGCGCCTTCGAACACCCCCGACAGGTCCGGCGTGTCGGCGCCCTCGCACTGGGCCAGCAGATCCTTGGCGCGGTCCCGGATCATGGCAGAGGCTTCGGCCAGCAGGTCGTCCTCCGCCCGCAGGTCGACCGGGGCGCGCGGTGCGGTCTGGGGTGACCCGGTGCCATGGGCCGCGAGGTGGCCAACCGTGGCCTGGCGCTGGCCGGGCCGCAGCGCGGCCGCAACCTGCGACATCGGGCGCGTCGCCTGCCGTTCGGTCGGGTCAGGCGCGGGTTCCGCCGGACGAGACGCCGCCGCTTTGGGCGCAGCGGTTTCATTGCCCGTGGCGGAGCCAGTGCCCACGTTGGATCCCGTGCCCGAGTTGGCCGCCAGGGGGGCGGCGGCGGGCAGCGCAAACTGGCGAACCAGCATTTCAGCCTGATCCAGATCGGATGTCCGGCCGAGGTCGATCTGATGCATCAGATCATCATAGAGCCGCTTGCCGCCGCTGGAGTGCCACAGCTGCCGATCCACGCCCTTTTGCCCGTCCGGCTGGCCGACCTGCGCGGTCAGCCCCTGAATGGCGGCCAAAGGATAAAGGCCGAGGAATTCCTGTGTCGCCACCGGCTCCAGCGCGGCGATGGCCTCTTTCAGGGTGCCACGCATGATCCGCCGGTCCGCCATCGTCAGCACCAGAAAGCCGTGGTCCTTGCGCGCATCGGGCACCTCAGCCCAGAGCGCCTGTTCGGGGGCGGTGAAATCGCGGCTGCAAAACAACAGGATATCGGCATAGGCCACGGCCTGCTCCATGATGGCCTGCTGGCGCGAGGGGGCACCAAACAGGGCGATCTCGGTCAGGCTCATGCCGCGCAGGCGGGAGTCGGGCAATTCTTGACGCACCCGCAGGCAGGCAGGCCCCTGATCCCTTGGCGCGGTCCGGTCGCACAGGCGGCCCTCATGGTGGTGCAGGCTGCCCTCGGCGGTTTCGATTTCCGCCCGCGCGCTCTGGCCAAAGGTGATCTCGATCATGCCGGCAGGGGCGCATTGCCCGAGCACCGGTTCGCCCAGCAGCATGTCGATCAGCGCGGATTTGCCGCTTCCCGGCAGGCCGATGACCACCACCTGTACCGGTTTTTGCAGCCGTTGCAGCAGGCGTTGGCCCCAATCGGCGTATTGCCGGGGCACAAGGCCGGCCTGCAGGGTCTGGCTCAACTGGCCGGCCAGCGGCGTCAATGCGGCGTCTGCGGTCATCATGCGGATCCATCCCCGATGCTATGTTCCAGGCGCAGGCCTTCCTGCCGGTTGCCACGCGCAACAAAGGTCACGCTGCGCCGGGCGCGTTTTTGCGGGGCGGGCTGGTGTCGCGCGGCGGCCTCTGCCGGCTGGACGCGGATCAGGCAAAAGGCGACGTTGTCCTGTTCCGGCGCGTCTGTCGCCTCGATCCGCGCCAGCAGCGCCTGGCTGAGCGCCGCACTGGTCAGGGCCTGTCCGTCGGTCAGCACGGTCTCCAGTTCGGCAACGCTCAGCGCCAGCAACCCATCGCTGGTGGCGATCACCAGATCCCCCTGTTTCAGCGAGAGCGGCGCGTTGCGGCACTCGATCTGCGGGATTGCATTGCCGGTCAGGACCGAGGTGACGCAGTCGCGATCCGGGTGGCTCCGCGCCTCTTCTGCGGTGATCTTGCCCTCTGCCACCATGACATCCAGCTGCGCAGCCAGGGAATGATCCGCATTCAGCCGATACAGCCGCCCGTCGCGAAACAGCAGCAACGGCGAATCCCCCACCGACAGCCAATAGAGCCGATCATCGACGATCACCGGCGCCAGCAGTGTCGCGCCCATGCCGAGCGCCTCTGGCCGGTGCGCCGCATAGGCGCGGATCGACGCGTTTGCCTCTTCGGCCGCGCCCGTCAGCACCTGTTCGATCCGCGGTTCCAACGTCGCCGGAGCATCCGACCACAGCTTCAGCCCGGCAAAGACCTCCGTCACCGCGATCTTTGCCGCCACATCGCCGGCCGCATGACCGCCCATGCCATCCGCCAGCACGGCAAAGCCCAGACCGGCCCCGGCCAGGAAATCCGACGCGACGCTGTCTTCCTGACGGTCGCGGCGGCCCTGGCTGATCGCCGTGGCGGTATCATAGGTGAATTTAGCGTGTGGCAGCATGGCGCAGGTCGCTGTCAGCCGGGCTGTCCCAGCCAAAGCTTTGATCACACAAGGGGACGAAGCGCAGTTCCGTTTCGCCGACGCGCAGGCTGTCGCCGGCATTCAGCGGTTCGGTGGACAGGACGGGGCGGTTGTTCAGCCGCACCAGATTGGCCTTGCCGCCGTGACCAACGTAGAATTGCTGCTGTTCGGGATCATAGGCGATGGCGGCATGCTGCTCGCGCGAAATGCTGTTGTCGCCGAAATCCAGCTGCACCGCCTGGCCGCTGCCCCGACCGATGGTGGACACACCTGCGTGCAGGGTGAAGGTCGCGCCGCGCCCCGGTCCGGCGACCACCGCCAGCCATCCGACAGGAAATTCGCTGTACCCTTTGGCAGAACTGCTGTCAGAGGGCGCCTGTGCAAACGGATCGCTGGCCGCTGCCGGGTTGAAGCCGAGCAGACGTGTCTTGACCCGTCCACCGCCCCGGCCTGCCCCCCGGCCCATGGCCGGCGCGGGCACATCGACCGGCC
>NZ_LPUY01000114.1 GCF_001518015.1 Tritonibacter horizontis | reverse complement strand
GATGTCTTTCGGTTGGGTGTGGGAGGGTCGACCCGCGCGGGGAATGCCTCGCGCGAGTCGCGTGAGGACTCAGGCCGCTTGCGCGACCTCGCTGTCAGGCTCGGGGGTTTCCGCAGCGGGCTCCGCCTCATCACAGGCGACACCGGCGGTCTGCATCATGGGCGGGCACCAGGTGGCCACGGCAGCGCGCTGCGCGTCCGTGAGTGTGGCGAAAGGCTCGGCGAAGAGCTTGTCGCAGAAGGCGACGATCTCTTTCTTGCTCGACGAGGCGAGCGTCACCGCCTCTTGGGCGAGACCCAGATCCTCGCCGAGAATCTTCAGGAGCCAGGCCTTCTTGAAGCGGTTGAAGAGCGCCGCATTCGGCGTCCAATATGCGCGAATGTCGGGCATGATCTCGATCTCGAACGCATGCATCAGGCTGTCGCGCCGAGGATCCCGCGCGAAGCAGGACTGCGTGGTGCTGGCGGTGGCATAGGCCACGAGCTTGGCCTTCTCGCCTGCCTCCAGCGCGCGAAACGCCGCGAACTGATCGGCGGGCGCGCGGGTGTCATCGAGCCAGGAGAGATCAAGCGCATCATGCGCCGCCGCCACCTGCTCGAGCGAGGTCTCGTCGATCTCGTCCATCTTGGCATGGCTGCGGTATTCCTTGCGGGCATCGATCTTGATCGCCTGCGTGACACTCATTCCGCTGGCCAGAACGTCACTGACCAGCTTGAAGAGCGTCAGATCGAGCGTGGCTTCCGGATGCAGCGCCATCGCGGCGCCAAGGGCCATGGCCCGCTCGGTCTTGAGGTCCTCAGCCAGCGAGGCTGGATAGGTGATTTCGCCGGCGTCCGGTGCCTCCTCCCCCGTCGGGTTGACCGACGAGCCGCGCGCGCCTTCCACTTTCACGGTGTCCTCGGGGCGGACGAGGCCAACATGGAGCGTGACCTGCCCACCCTGCCACGACGCGATCACCCCGGACCGCGCGAGGTCCTCGGCGCTGTAGGCCTCCTGCAGATCGCGCACTTCTTCTTCCAAGGCGTCCACGCGCTCGTAAAGGGCATTGTAGGCACCGTCCTCGAGCCCCTCATCCTCCATCTCGAGCTGCAGCTTCTCGAGTTCTGCGGTGATCTCATCGATGCGCTTCTGGGCCGCTTCATCCGGCTCAATCGGGCCGGGATAGACGCGGCCATAGTCCGCCATGGTCGCGTAATCATAGCGGACCATCGCATCGGCCCAGGCAAAGCCCAGCCTCATACGGGCCTCTTCGGCGGCGGCACCGAGCTTCTCGAGCAGGATGGTCTCGACCAGTGCTGCATCCTCAAGCACGGAATGCTCTTCCAGAAGGTCAGCCGCGACAGCACCGCCCCGCGCCTCGTAGTCCGCGCGCACAAAGGCCCCAATATCATCGCTGACCTGCACGCCGCGGGATTTGAGGGCCTGACGGACGGTGTAGGCCTGCAGATAGCCGCCGTCTTTCGTGAGCGCCTCGAAGACCTCGCGCTGCGCCTCCTGGCTCGGGTGCTCGGCGAAGGCCTTCATCGTGTCGAGCGTGATCACCTTGCCCCGGGCTGCGGCGCGGATGTCGGGGTGGATAAGGCCATAACGCAACCGGCCTTTCACGGCCGCCACCGTGGCGCCGAAGGTCTTTGCGATCGTCTCGGGCGTCTGGCTGTCGACCTCCATCATCCGGGCGAAAGCCTCGAACTCGTCGATGGCATTCATCGGTGCCTGGGTGATGTTCTCGGCGAGCGACAGCGCCGTGGTGACGTCGCAGTCGTCTGGGACAAGGCGACAGTCGACCTTGGTTTTCGCCATGAACCCCTTGGTGGCCTTGTCGGCGACCAGCTCCTTCAGCGCAGCATGGCGTCGGCCACCGGCGAGGACAGCATATTTGCCGTCAAGCTTCTGGACCAAGAGCGGCTGGAGCAGGCCCAGCACAGCGATGCTGGCCTTCAGATGCGCGATGTTCTCGGGGTCATAGGTTTCCGGCGCGTTGCTGCGCACATTGGCGGGATGCGGGATCAGATCGCCGATGGCGACGGTAAGGGGAGCAAAGCTTGTGGTCATGGGATATCCTTCCAGGAGGGTGAGGTGTGGCCCGCGCGCTCACGCGCGTGACCAATCCCCGGCTTCAGGGATCACCAAGACAAAAGGCCCACTTTCCCTTTGAGGGGTCAGTGGGCCTTGAGTTTTCAGATCGACACTTTGGGAAGCCCTCCTACCCTACCAGTCACGCGCCAGCATGATGGTCAGCACGCGCATGGTTGTGGCAGGATTGTCCGGGGTCTCGGCCCCGTAGCGGAAATCCGAATCTGCCTCATAGAGATCGATTTTCCAGAACACGGTCTCGCCCCGGATCTCGACCGCGCCAAAATCGTGCCATCCCTCGGGATCATTCTCAGGCTCGAATGTATCGAACGCACCGGTGGCCTTCACCGCCTCGGCCATGAAGCCGTCACCGGCCTCCATAAGCGAGCGGGTGACATGCATTCGGCCCTGGGTGGGCTGCGCGGGCGCCACTCCAAGGCACGCGAGCTTGCGAAACGCGTCGTTTTGCGCCGCGATCACGGTCGGATCCGGACGGTCTGGCTGGGATTGAACGGTCATGGACATGGGATCTCCTTTGAGAAGTTGAAACACCCTTCCCAAAGCCCGCTTTCACTTTTCTGCTTGGCGGAAGGACCGAAGCAGAAGGCGCCTTACCCGAACAGCCCTCTGGCTCTGTAGTTCGGGTTGGGGATGGTTTCGATCCAGCCGCCCTGTTCCTTGATGCTCTCGAGTGCCGCCGAGAGCGGGTAAGCGCCCTCGGACGGGCTCCACCAATAGGCACCGCGTTTGAAGGTGATGATCTTGCGGCGGCCGTCTTCGAAGCAGGCCACCCGCAGCGTCTTGGGTTCCTTGCGTGACATGCGAGTCTCCGTTCTCCGTGTGGTCAGGCGGCCTCGGCACTGCGCCCTGCCCTACCCGCCTCAGATTGTGCGATCAGATAGTCACAGGCGCGCTGCGCATCCGCGGCGTGCTTGAAGATCGCACCCTTGTCCGACCGAAGAACGCGCAACCAGTTGTGGAGGTAGGCGGCATTCATCTCGAGCGTATGCGCCGTGAAGCCGAGCGTCTGACCCAGGAACACCGAGGTCAATTCGGCCACTTATCCTGACAGTCAAGCTCGAAATATGCCTTGTCAGTGACCGCAGACAT
>NZ_LPUY01000113.1 GCF_001518015.1 Tritonibacter horizontis | reverse complement strand
GGCCCATAATGCCGCGCTCCGGTTTATGCCGCGCTTGTTCAGGCGAAGTCTTGTTTCCTGCGGTTTTTGTCGTTTTCCGGCTGCATAAGACTGTAGTTCAGAACCGCCATGTGAGCGTGGCGAACTGCGCAATTGGGGCCGGCGATCTGCCATAGGTGCAACCTTCAACCAAAAGAAGGAAACACTCATGGAAAACGATACGCACCCAGATCAAACGACGAGGCGGAAACTGAAAGCTGGCAGCCATGCCGATCGCTTTGCCCTACAGATCGAGGCGGAGGGATACGGCCTCCGTTCCATCGCCAATTACAGAACCACAGCCGAGGCGCTTTGGGCGGCGATGCTGGAGGCAGACGTCTGTCCCACTGAGCTGACCGATGATCGTGTGGACCATCTGGCGACGTCGATCATCAGTGCGGCTTCTGCGAGAGACCAAAAGCACTGTCGGTACCGCATCAATCGGTTCAGGGATTATCTCATTGAAAATGCAGGCGCACCGCCGCGCTCAGAACCGCCGCTCGACATGTCACCGAGGGCCTGCCTGAAACGGGAATACGAAACCTATCTTCGCAGTCAGCGCGGCTTGTCTGAGGACACAATTTATCACTGCCTACGGTTCTTTGATCGGTTCCTGACTGCGAAGTTCGGCTCTGGCCTGGGTGACTTGAACACCATCAAGCCAGACGACATCACTGGGTTCATACTTTGGTTGCGCAAGGAACAAAACGCGCCGCGGGACAAGACAGGCCCATCGCATCTTCGCAACCTCTTCCAGTTCCTGTTCTGGAGCGGAAAGACTGAGCGCAACTTGAGCAATGCTGTGCCGAAAGCCAGGCAGCCCAAACCGACCGGCATCCCGAGGTATCTGGAGCCGGAACAGGTCAACCGGCTCATTGAGGTGGTGCGCGACCACCAGAAAACGGGTCGGCGCAACTATGCAATGCTGATGCTGATCGCCCGTCTCGGTCTTCGTGCGCCGGAAGTGACAGCGATCGAACTGGATGACATCGACTGGCGCGCTGGAGAAATCCTGATCCGCGGCAAGAGGCAGTTGCACGATCGGATGCCGATGTCGGCGGAGGTTGGTGAGGCGATTGTCGATTACATCAAGAATGAGCGCCGGGGCCCGGACCGCGCGCTGTTCGTGTCGGTGAAACCGCCCTTCAAGAGGTTCAAGGACGCGCAAATCCTGCGATGGATATTGCGAGACGCCTATGACGCGACCGGCATTAGCCCGCCACAAGCCTATATAGGCACCCACATTCTGCGGCACAGCCTGGCCACCGACATGCTGCGAAAGGGTGCTTCGCTTGCTGAGATCGGGGACGTGCTGCGTCACCGATCTGCAATGACCACAACCATCTATGCGCAATACGATGTGGCTGCCCTGCGCTCGATCTCGCGCCCCTGGCCAACTTCGGGAGACGCCCAATGAAGACGCTGTCCCAACGACTTGATGAATATCTGGCCCTTCGGCGTTCGATGGGGTTTGACCTCTCCTTTGAGGAACGGGTCCTGCGCAAGTTCACGACTTATGCCGGTGAAAACGGGTTCAATCGGATCTCGACGCCCTTGTTCCTCGATTGGAAGGCAAACTACGGCAGCGCGGACAACAACACTTGGTCTCATCGCCTTGGTATGGTGCGCCGGTTCGCCTTTTGGCTTGCGGAGCACGACAATCGGACCGAGGTCCCGTCCAGCCAGCTTGTCACAGGCCGATACCGAAGGCGTGTCCCCTACATCTATGCGCCCAGTCAGATCGCGGATCTTGTCGTTGAAGCCGGTCGACTGCCGTCACCTTATGGCCTCCGTGCCGCATTGTGGCAGACCCTGTTCGGCTTGATCGCGGTGACGGGGATGCGCGTGAACGAAGCTTTGTCTTTGGATCAGCATGACGTCGATCTGGAACGCGCTATCCTAACGCTCAGAAACACCAAGAATGGCAAGGATCGACAGCTTCCCGTCAACGAGGATACCGCTCATTGGCTTGTTCGATATGCCGAGCTGCGGGATCGTCTGGTTCCGCAGCAATCATCCCGGTTCTTCATCAAAGAGGATGGCGAACCGGCGGGAGATTGCGGGGCACGCTACAACTTCGCGCAGGTCAGCAGAAACATCGGCCTTCGGTCACCACAAGCCTTCAACCGCCACGGACATGGGCCACGCATCCATGATTTGCGGCACACATTTGCCGTTCACACCATCCTGGACTGGTTCCGGGATGGCCGGGACATCGAAACTGAAATGTACAAGCTCAGCACCTATCTCGGCCATTCCGAGCCCAAGCACACGTTCTGGTACATCGAGGCCGTGCCCGAGCTGATGCAGTTAGCCGCGGCGCGGGCCGAACGGCGGGTTTTGGAGGACGCATCATGATCGCAACCTATCCATTGCCCGTCTATGTGCAGCGGTTCTTCACCGAGCGGCTGTTGACCCAGATGCAGGCCAGTCCAAACACGATTGCCAGCTATCGCGACACCTTCCGGCTCTTGCTGAGATACGCCGAGGCGCAGACAAGGCTGCCGCCGACTGAGCTACATGTGGCTCACATTGACGCCAACATCATCGGTCGGTTCCTGACCTTCTGCGAGGAGGAACGAGGTAACAGCGCGCGAAGCCGGAACACTCGCCTCGCGGCCATTCGCTCGTTCTTCAAATACGTCGCGGGCTGTGAGCCCCAGCTCCTGCACCATTGCCAGAAGGTGCTGGCGATGCCGTCCAAGCGGCACGAAAAACGCGTCGTGGACTTCCTGACCCGTGACGAGATGGAGGCCTTGCTGAAGGCACCTGACCAGACGACCTGGTTTGGGCGGCGCGACCGCGTTCTGCTTCTCACAATGCTCCAAACCGGCTTGCGTGTATCGGAGGTGATCGGCCTTCGCGTTGGCGATGTCGAGCTTGGCACCGGAGCGCACCTCAGATGCGTGGGCAAGGGTCGAAAAGAACGCGCAACGCCGCTTCGGACAGACAGTCGGTTTGCATTGAAGGCATGGCTTGCGCAGTGCCGGACTGAGCCCAGCGATCCCCTGTTCGCAACCATCCGTGGCAGGTCGCTCAGCAGAGATGCGGTTGAGCGAATTGTTCGGAAACATGCGGCAACCGCCGCCTCGACCAGCTCGACGTTCAGACTGAAGCGCGTCACACCCCATGTCTTGCGCCACACCGCTGCAATGCAGCTTCTACAGAGCGGTGTGGACCGAACGATTATCGCCCTTTGGCTGGGCCATGAATCGATTGAGACGACACAGGTCTACATCCACGCCGATATCGAACTGAAAGAAAAGGCGATGGCTCTGACAAAGCCGGTTGACCAGACGGGTGGACGATATCGACCGGGTGACGAACTCCTGGCATTCCTCGAAGCGCTCTGAATTATGCCGATATGCTGCGCCGATCTAACCGCAACGCAACAGGTTGTAAGGGTCGGCGCGGCATAAACCGGAGCGCGGCATTATGGG
>NZ_LPUY01000112.1 GCF_001518015.1 Tritonibacter horizontis | reverse complement strand
CCGGCCCAACGGCGGGCGAGGTCAATCGCAGATTGGCATCTTCCGCGGGCGGGAGAGGCCCCTGCGATGTCCCGCCGTCAGACCAGCTGGAACACGATGCCCGACAGGATCGCCCCGGTGCCCCCCAGCGCCAGATAGGTGGCAAAAACCCGTGGCGTCACCAAGGACCAGACCGCCGCCATCGCCGGGATCGAGCTGACCGCCCCCGCCACCATGAAGGCCAGTGCTGCGCCTGCGCTCATCCCTTGTGTGATCAGCCCCGCCAGCAACGGCGGGGCCACATAGGAATTCAGATAGGCCGGCATGCCAACAATTGCTGCCGTGGCAATCGGCAGCACACCCTCGCCACCGACAACGGCCGCAATCCACTCCGGCTTCACATAGGTGACCAGCACCGCTTCCAACACATAGGCAAAAGCAAGCCACTTCAGCAGGAACAATGCGTTTTCGATGAACTGCCGACGAAAGATCGCGCGCCGGTCCGCCGCCTGCCAAAACCGCCAGTTGGGGGCCTGTTCGACCTTTGGCGCGCCACAGCCGCAACAGCTCGTGACACTTGCCTTGCGCAGAGGCTGTGCAAACAGCCCGACCCGGCGCAAGGCCTTGATCGCGAAACCGCCAAACACGCCCAGCGCCACCGCGCTCACCGCCTTGGCAATGGCAAAGGGCCAACCGAGAGCCGCCGCCGTGATCAGCAGGGTCGGCGGATCGATCAACGGCGAGGACAGCCAGAACGCCATCACCGCCGCCAGCGGCGCCCCCAGCGCCAGCAGGCCCGCGACAAAGGGGATGACTTCGCAAGAGCAAAACGGCGCCAGCCCGCCCAGCAGCGCGGCAAACACAATCATCCGCCCCTCCCGCCCGACAAAGGCGCGCGCCACCAGCACCTCCGCCCCGGTCGCCTTGAGGTAGGCCAGCAAAGTCACCGCAAACAGGATGTATTTCGAGGTAGAGACCAGCGCCCAGACGGCAAAGGACAGCACCGGCTGGAACTGGCCCGGATCAATCAGCGCCACAACCAGAAGAACCAGCGCCCCCAACACCCAGGGGCTTTGCAGGCCACGCAAGATCCCGCCTGCGCGCTGCCAAAGGGCGGAACGGGGACGAAGCGATGATTGGACTTCAGCCATTTTGTGCCACCTTTCTATCAGGTCCAAGGTCCCGGTCCTGACAGCACTCGCTCAGGATAAAGCCCGCAAGCTGTTCAAGATGTGGAAAATTGGCCCGGCAAATCGTTGTCCGCCCGACCTTCTCCTGCGCGACCACCTCCGCTGCGGCCAGAAACTTCAAATGATGGGCAAGGGTCGACGCCGCAATACCGGTCCGGTCGCGGACGTCACCAACGGTCAGACCGGCTTCGCCCGCGCGAACCAGAACCCGCAGCACCTCCAATCGCGCCTCCGATCCCATCGCAGCAAAGCCCTGCGCAGCAAGTGACGAATTCATCGGACCCTCCAGTTAATTCTATATAACTAGTTTTATGGTTATGTTTTCGATTTAGCAAGCCAGATCACAGCTCCGATGCGCCAACGGCGAATACATCCCTGTTTCCACATCGAAAATTCACCCGCAGGCAAAAACGTCGCGCCTGCGCCGCTGCCCGATTGCCATCGCACTAAGTCCAGATTAGGGTCCCGGATATGGCCATTTCCGTCGAAACCTTCTTTCTCAATCCGGACGCGCAGGGCACTCTGCAGGCGCAGATACAGGAGATGATCGCCGCCGGCATCCTGTCGGGCCGCTTTCGGGCGGAGGAGAAACTGCCCTCCTCGCGCAAACTGGCCGCGCATCTTGGGGTCAGCCGCATTACCGTGACCCTCGCCTATACGGAACTGGTGGCAAACGACTATCTCAGCGCCCGGGGCCGGTCTGGCTTTTTCGTCTCGGAAACGGCCCCGGTGCCGCCGACCTTCTCGCCGACGCAACGCGCACAAGAGACGGTGGACTGGGACCGGACCATCACCCGCCGGTTCACCGGGGGCGACACCCCGCGCAAACCGCAGGACTGGCGCAGCTACAGGTATCCGTTCATCTACGGTCAGGCGGATGCCACCCTGTTTGATCACGCGAACTGGCGGCTCTGTGCCCTGCGCGCGCTGGGGCAAAAGGATTTTGCGGCCATGACCGGCGATTACTTCGATCAGGATGATCCGCTCCTGATCGAATATATCGCCCGCCACACCCTGCCGCGACGTGGCATCATTGCCCGGCCCGAGGAAATCCTGATCACGCTGGGCGCCCAGAATGCGCTTTGGACCGTGGTGCAGCTCCTGCTTGAACCGGGTCGCAAGGCCGCGATCGAAGATCCCAGCTACTACACTCTGCGCGACCAGCTCAGTCACACCGGCTGCACGCTGGATGTGATCGGCGTCGACAGCGATGGCCTGCCCCCCGAGCAGATCGCGGCGGATACCGATGTGGTCTTCACCACCCCCAGCCACCAAAGCCCCACCACCGCCACCATGCCAATGGCGCGGCGTCGCGCGCTGCTGCAACGTGCAGCGGCGATTGATGCGATTGTGGTCGAAGACGACTACGAATTTGAAATGTCCTTTCGCGCGCCGCCTTCGCCTGCGCTGAAATCCATCGACAGTGACGGGCGGGTGATCTACCTCGGCAGTTTTTCCAAATCGCTGTTTCCGGGGCTGCGCCTGGGCTATCTGGTGGGGTCGGAGCCGTTCATTCGGCAGGCCCGCGCCCTCCGGGCCAATGTGCTGCGCCACCCGCCGGGACATATCCAGCGCACGGTCGCCTATTTCCTGTCCCTCGGTCACTACGATGCGCAGATCCGCCGCATGGCCCGCGTGTTGCAGGAACGGCGCGAGGTGCTGGAGCAGGTGATCGCCCTGCATGGGCTGGTACCGGCAAATCGCAACCTCTACGGCGGCTCGTCGCTCTGGATGCGGGCGGCGGATCATGTCGATATGGGCCAGGTCGCCAGCGGGCTGCGCACCAAAGGCGTGCTGATCGAACCCGGCGCGCCCTTCTTTGCGGCGCAAACACGCCAGCATCATTTCTATCGGCTCGGCTATTCCTCCATTGCCTCAGACCGCATCCCCGCCGGGGTCCAGCACGTGGCCGAATCCATTCGCGCCGCCCGCGCCTGACCTTGACCCGGACCCCGGCTCGAACCCTGGTCCAGACCCTGGCCAACAGCCGCCGCGCCCAGGGGCGCTGGCGGCCAACTGGGCGCAAGGGAGCTCTCCCGCCCCTTCGGACGGTCATCAAAGATGACATCCTCTGGGTTGGGCG
>NZ_LPUY01000111.1 GCF_001518015.1 Tritonibacter horizontis | reverse complement strand
GGGCACCACAATCACTTCCAGTTGTGGTCTGTAGTTTCTTCTAATAGCCTGAATTTTGTCGAGAATATCGGACCCTTTGTCCGAGATTGTCCGGAGCGATCCCGCTTATTCTACCCTCAATGGGGGTATGGGTCGGGGTACTGCCGAGGCCGTGAAATGAAGGTACCCCCAATGCCCGTTCTGAGCGATGCCAAGATCCGCGCGCTGAAGCCGAAAGAAAAGCCCTACAAGCAGGCCGACTTTGATGGCCTGTTCCTCCTAGTCAATCCGGGCGGCTCCAAACTCTGGCGGTTCAAGTACCGCTGGATGGACAAGGAAAAGCTGTTGTCCTTCGGGAAGTACCCGGACCTGAGCCTCAAGCAGGCACGGGACAAGCGGGACGCGGCGCGCAAGGTGCTGGCCGAAGGCAAAGATCCGTCTTTTGAGCGCAAGCGGGAACAGGCCGCCAAAGAGGCCGAGCACCGAGAAACCTTCAGCAAACTCGCCGACGCCCTGTTGGAGAAAAAGCGACTGGAAGGCAAATCCGCCTCCACCCTCGCCAAGTCGGAGTGGCTGCACACGCTCCTCTGCGCCGATTTGGGGAACTACCCGATCAGCCAGATAACCGCGCGGGATGTCTTGGTCCCTTTGCGGAAGATGGAAGCGAGGGGTCGCAACGAATCCGCCCTGCGCATGCGGTCCGCTGCCGGACAAGTCTTTCGCTACGCCATTGCCCAAGGATTGATCGAGAATGATCCGACCTTCGGTCTCAAGGATGCCCTGACCCGCGCACCAGTCAAACACCGCTCCGCCCTCATCAACCCTGAACAGGTGGGCGGGCTGATGCGGGCTATTGAAGGCTTTGACGGTCAACCGGCTACGCGCATTGCCCTCCAGCTCTTGGCGATGACCGCTTTGCGTCCCGGCGAATTGCGCATGGCTGAATGGGCCGAGATAGATCTGGAAAAAGCGATTTGGACGGTCCCGGCCCATCGCGCAAAAATGCGCCGCCCGCACATGGTGCCCTTGTCGCCACAGGCGCTGGGCAAGCTCAACGAATTGCAAACGCTGACTGGTTGGGGCGAGTTGCTGTTCCCCTCCATCCGGTCCTCGAGACGCTGCATGAGCGAAAACACCCTGAACGCGGCCCTGCGGCGAATGGGCTATAGCGGGGACGACATGACCGCCCATGGTTTTCGCGCAACTTTCTCTACCCTGGCAAACGAATCTGGCCTCTGGAGTGCGGATGCAATCGAACGCGCACTCGCTCACGTAGAGGGAAATGAGATTCGTAAAGCCTATGCACGCGGTGCCCATTGGGACGAAAGGGTCCAAATTGCGACGTGGTGGGCAGATTTTTTGCAGGAACTTGCTGACAGTTCTGGACAGCGTCAGACGGCGTAGGATGCTGTGCGTTCTCCTTTTGTCCCGCGAGCTTCAAAATAGTCTTGCCAAGCTTAAATCGCACCGTTAGCGTCCAATCATCATAGCGACTCAAGATGTGTCGTTTCCAGTCCCTCTGTGGACACCCCGCTCGACGGGAGGAAACGTGCATCTTGTTAGAGCATCTCCTCCCGTCACCACTGACAAAACATAGGAGATGGCTATGACCACCCCAGACCGCATTCTGAGATGTAAAGACGTGATGGCTTTGACCGGCCTGTCACGCAGCACCCTCTACGCCATGATGAGCGAGGGCACGTTTCCAGCTTCAGTCAAGCTGAGCAAACGTGCAGTAGGCTGGCGCGCAGCAGTTGTTCAAGCTTGGCTGGACGCGCGATGAAGAGCTCAGCCCAATGCGCCATGGGTGGCGCAAGTATTGCCTACGAATATAAAACAACTCCCCTTCGGATGTCAGAGAGCATCCCTCCTTCGATCCGTCGCGAGGAGGTGCATGATGTCAAATGCTGACGAAATGCATCCCGAAAGTACACCGGATCTGTTCGAGATGTTGAAGGCTGGCTCTCCTCCCCATCAGCCCCCACATCCGACTGAAACAAAGCAGAAACCTGCAAAACGAGTTCGGCGCGGGGCAAATCAGAAAGTCGCCGCCAAACAGCCGGTGTCAGGTGGGAGTGCTTCTACCGCCTACCTGACAGACGAAGACGTTGCGCGCCGCTTTCAGGTGAGCCGCCAAACGATATGGAGATGGGTCGGGGCCAGTCACTTTCCCGCGCCTTTCAAGCTCTCGACGGGCACGTCCCGCTGGCGGCTGGAGGAAATCCTGACGTTTGAGCGCAAACTCCCCCGCTTTACCCCCGAGGTTGGATCAAACAATCCGAAAAGGAAGCGCACATGAGTCGCCGATACAAGATCCAGGCGAAAAAGCACCGCGTCTATGATGTTCACGCCGTCATGGAACTTTACGATGTGTGTCGCAACACTGTCTCAAATTGGGTCGGCGCTGGGCTCATGCCATCCAAGGGCCAAGGGCCGCACCTCTTTCGCGGACTTGAACTGAACAGGTTTCATGCCGCGCGGCGCGCTCAGGGACGCCACAACCTGAGATTGGATCAATTCTATTGCCTGTGCTGCAAGGTGGCGGTGTCTCCTCATCCGCTCAGCATCAACCTTTGGCAGACCGAGAGAGAAAGTCGGATGGCTGGAGGTGCCTGTTCAGAGTGTGGTGCAACGGTGATGAAGTTACTGGATGCGACGGGATATGAGCGATTGAAAAACGCTCTCCGTCCCAATGCCAACCTCAGTGAAATAGACGAAAGGAAAGAGGAAGACTCCGTTGATATTGGGACAGAAGCCCCCCTTCGAGTCCCGGAATGGCCTTCGATGAACGATAGGATCATCCACGATTGGCAGCTCTACGCGGGCCGCTATGACGTAAAAACCATGGATGCTCACCTTACATCCATCCGCGATTTTGAGGACTTTCTTGAGGGGCGGTGCTTCTCTCAGGTCCGCGACAAGGACGTCGGGAAATACCGGACTTCGCTCTTGGCGAAGGGCGAGATGCCCCAAGAAGACGGGGGCCTCAGTGCATCCACTATTCGCCATCGGGCCTCTCATCTGGCAGCATTCGTAAAATGGCTGACCAAGCAGGAGGGGTATCGGCGGCTTAGCGTCACCTTGCCCGACTACTTCGACCTACCCAGGCAGAAGATGGCTAAGGTCTTGGCGCGACCGGACAAGCTCTACCCGTCCGTAGAGGAGGCTCGGGCGATGGTGCAATCCATGCCAAACCTCACACGTGCCCAGCGCCGGGATCGCGCCCTCGTCGCCTGTGCTTTTCTGACAGGTCTGCGAGCGGCGGCCCTTTCCAGCATGCGACTTAAGCACATTGATTGCGAGGCAGAGACAGCGGTGCAGGATGCTCGCGAAATGCGGGCGAAGAATGGGAAAAGCTTCACCGTCCGATGGTTT
>NZ_LPUY01000110.1 GCF_001518015.1 Tritonibacter horizontis | reverse complement strand
GCTGCCCGAGCTGCGGGCCGAGTGAGTGCGGGGTGTGACGCGTGGCGAGTGAACAGGAAATCATCGAAGAAGAGCTGGTCTACGGCGCGTTGCGCCGTGAACGGCTCTGGCAGCGCCTGGGACTCATCGGTTTGATCTTCGGCATCCTCGGATGCCTGAGCGCGGCGGCTGTCGCGATCCTCGATGTCGATCCGCCGCCTGTGGTCGTGCCCTATGATCCCGAGACAGGCTTTGCCCTGCCCGAGGCCTCGGTGGGCGCGACTTCGGTGACCGCGAACCAGGCGATCATCGAGGCAGAAGTCTTCCGCTATGTGACCGATCGGGAAGTCTACAATCAGCTCGACAACGATTTGCGCATCCGCAGCGTCCTGCGCCGCTCGGACGGAGCTGCCGAGAGCGGGCTGCGCCAGATCTGGAACAGCGCCAACGAGAATTACCCGCCGACGGTCTATGGCCCCAATGCCCGGCTCGACGTGGAAATCCTCAGCATCAACCGGATCGGAACCAACCGCGCGACGGTCCGCCTGCGCAAGCGCCTGACGTCCATTAACGGCACCCAAACCGGCCTCTTCACTGCGACGCTTCTCTTCGAGTTCCGCCCGGAGACCCGCCGCTCCATCGATGAGGTCTGGACCAATCCATTCGGCTTCACCGTCCTCGAATATTCCATCCGCTCCGACAGATTGGAGAATTAGTTTGATCAATAAGTTCTTTGTTGCTGCCATATTAGTTTTGCTGCCTGCCCTTGCCTTTGCCGAAGCGATCCCGCGCGGTGGTCCAAATGACAGTCGTGTGCGGCTGGCCACCTACCAGGAAGACCAAGTCTACCGCATCAGCGTCTCGCTCACCCATGTCACCACCATCGAGTTTGGTGAGGGCGAAAGCATCCGCTCGATCATCGCGGGCGACACCGAGGGCTTCGAGATCGATGGCGTGCCCGGTGGTCAGGCATTTGCAATCAAGCCCGTCGCGCGCGGCGTCCATACCAATGTGACGGTCTACACGAACAGGCGCAGCTACTATTTCAACGTCCAGGAGGTCCGCAGCCCGACCTTCTACGTGGTGCAGTTCCGCTATCCGGACGACGCTGCGCGCCCGACCCGGGCCATCGCCGCCCAAGCGCCGAACTACAAATACGGTGCCAGCGCGCGGACCGGGTTTACGCCAACGCGCATCTGGGATGACGGGACGTTCACGTATTTCGCGTTTCCAAGAAACGCGCCTGTGCCCGCGATCTTCCGCTACGCGGGCGGCCGCGAGCGCACGGTCAACACGCAAACTCCTGAAGACGGCGTGATCCGCGTCAGCGGCGTAAACCGCCAATGGGTCCTGCGACTTGGCGAAGAGGTGGTCTGCATCGAGGCGATCCCGCCCGCGGAGGCCGCCTAATGAGCGATACCGAGAACATCGAGCTGGAAAAACGCCTCGCCGCCCTTGAGAAAGGCAGTGCCCGCGCCCCCACGGCGGCGCAGCGCCGGTCGCCCCTTCTCGCGCTGATCGTGGTCCTCGTCATCGGCGCGGGTGGTGCCCTGCTTTATCTCCTCTCACAGCCCGACGAAGAGGAAGCCTTGCCGACGGCCACTCCGGACGTCTTCCAAAACGAAGGGGATGGCTTTGGCGCTATCGAGACCTTGCCCCCGCCCGAGCCCGAGGTTGTGTTCGTCGGACCAGACCCCGTCGAGCCCAACGCGGAGCTTCTGGCGCAGATCACCGCCCTGCAGGCTCAGATCGAGGAATTGCGCAACGCCTCCGAACCGGTCGTCGAGGAAGACACCGCCGCCGCAGAGGCAATTGACGCGCTGACTGCTCAGATCGCGGCGCTACAAGCCGCCTCGGAAGCAGCACAGCAACGGTTCCAGGACGAACTGACGGCGCGGGATCGCAGCCTTGAGCAACTCCGCATGGATCTGGAACTGGCCCAACTCGAGGCCAGCCGACCGCAACCCGCGCCAACGGGCCCCACGGAGGATGAGCTGCGCGCACGCGAGCAAGAGCGACTGCGCCGCGAGGAAGAAGCCCGGCGCATGGCCGAGCTGGAGCGCCGGGCCGCGGAGGAACGCGCCTTCCAGGAGCGGCGCATCGCCTCGCCCACCATCGCGTTTGGCGGTGCCTCAGGAGCGAGTGAAACGGCTCTGACCGAACGCACCTTCGGCGAGGTGACGGATTTCGTGCTGAACGGGGCGCTGCCCTCGACGGTGACGCAGGCCGAGGTGATCGCCAATCCCTCCAACACGATTCTACAGGGCACCATGATCCAGGCCGTCATGGAAACTGCCCTTGACAGCTCCCTGCCCGGCCAGACCCGTGCCGTGGTGTCCGAGGATGTCTACAGCGTCGATGGCGCGCGCCTCTTGATCCCCCGCGGATCCCGCCTCATCGGGCGCTACCGCGCCGGCGTCGATGTCGCGCAGCGCCGCGTCACGATCGCCTGGGACCGGATCATCCTGCCCGCGGGCCAAACCGTCCAGATCAGTTCCTTTGGGGGAGACGAGCTGGGCCGCTCCGGCGTCACGGGTTTTGTCGATACACGCTTTGACGAACGCTTCGGCTCGGCGGCGTTGATTTCACTGATTTCTGCCGCACCAAGCGCTGCCGCCGCAAACGTCCAGGATGAGACGACCGCAGACGTGCTCGAAGACGTGGGCGACGATCTGGCCGATGCCACCGACTCTGTGATCGGCGACTACCTCTCGATCGGGCCCGTCATCTATGTCGACCAGGGTGCCCGCGTCACGGTCATGGTCGACCGCGATTTGGAGATCTTCTGAGCCGATGTCACTGAGCTATCTCCAGACCTCGCTTGACCGCATTGCCGCCGCCGCCCGCCACGATGTGATCGAGATCTGCATCAACCCTGATGGCATCTGTTGGGGCGAGTTCCAGGGCGATCATTTCATGCGAGTGCTGGACCAGAAGCTAACAGCGACGGACGTGAAGGACCTCGGCAACCAGATCGCCTCCTCTGCCAATACCACCCTGAGCAAGGACAGGCCCATCGTCTCGGTCTCGATCACCTACAAGGGCCGTCCGATCCGGGCACAGGTCATCACCCCGCCCGCCGTGCTCTCGGCCATCTCGATCAGCTTGCGGTTCTTCTCCAGCCTACCGCTCGAGGGCATCGAACTCGACTTTCTCTTCGGTAAGGAACGCAAGCTCGAAGACCTGCGCCTGGAAAAGAAGCGCGCCTTGCGCGCGGTCGTGGCCGCGGGAGCGATCGATGACGCGCTCGCCTTTTGCGTGGAGAACAAGCTCAACATGATCGTCTCGGGCGGCACCTCGACCGGCAAGACCGTCGCTGCGCGAAAGATCCTCTCCCATGTGCCGTCCGAGGAACGCATCGTCACCATCGAAGAAGCCGCCGAGCTTCTACCGACCCAGCCGAATGCCGTGACCCTTATCGCCAACCGGGATGCGGAGTTCCAGACCGCCGATGTGCTGCTCACCGCAACGCTGCGGATGCGCCCCGACCGGATCATCCTCGGCGAGGTGCGCGGCAAGGAGGCCATGACCTTTCTGGAAGCCATCAACACCGGCCACGGCGGGTCCATGACCACGCTGCATGCCGAAACACCGCAACTCGCCGTGCAGCGCCTCGCGATCGCGGCGCTCAAGACCGAGATCCCGATGACCTATACCGACATGATCCAGTACATCGAGAACTCCATTGATGTGATCATCCAGGCCGGTCGGCATGACGGCAAACGCGGCATCACCGAATTCTACCTCCCCGGCGCAACTGAGATTGGAATTTCCCCATGAAGACCTTTGAATACGACATTCTGTTTTTCCAGGTAAAGAAGCAAAGGGACTACGGCGAGATGCGAAGGGTCCTGAATGAGCGCGGCGCGGAAGGGTGGGAGGTCATCACCGCTGAGGCCGGCGACTACGGCTACACCACGTTCTTGAAGCGTGAGACTGGGGCAACGAAGGGGGCATCGGAATGATACAGGCTGTTACAGTCGCTGGTCTGCTCGTGGTCTTTGGCGCAACCGCTGGTGTGGCCGAGCGGAACTTGATCCCGACACTCGACAACCGTCCAGATGTTTGCCCAGACCAGCCTCCCGAGCCGGAGTGGATGCAGAACATCGATGTGCGCGAATCCTATAAGCGCCTTTTGATCCAACAGATATATCGGGCTCAAAGCATGGAGCGCGTCGTAGACTCGCAAAACTGCGACTGTCCCGCACGGTATCCAACTTGGGAGGACGCCGTACGAGTCTACACCGAGCGCTACGTCTCATCTGAATACTGGGACGTCATCGAAGCGACGTCCGCGTACAGGCGACAAGCAAATGAACTGCGCCGTGCCGCCATGCCAATCTGCGAAGCCACTGGCAACTGGTAGTAATCCATGAGTGTCGTCACCTACTTTGTGGAAACAGCTGAAGGTTATCTCGATACCGCTGCCGAGACACAGTTTGGCGCGGTCGCAGCAACGGTCGGCACGATACTGGTTCTGGGCACAACACTGGTTGTCATTCTGGTCTTCATCAACATGATCTACCAGTATCGCGCCATGGACGGCCGAACTGCCTTTTGGCTGGCCGTGAAGGTCGGGCTGATAGGTATCTTCGCGGCCAATTGGGTCCAGTTCAATGCGCTTGCCTCAGCGATACTGAATGGGATCGACAGCATTGCCGGGGCCCTTGTTGCTTCTGTTGGCGGCGGATCACCAGGTCCGTCCGGTACCTTTGCAGAGGAATTCGACGATCTGATCGCAGCCCTCGGGGACTATCTGAATGCTGCGGGATCTGAGTTGAACTGGATGGCCGGCGCCTTGCTCGACACGCTTGGGGTACTGCTGCTCTCGATCCTCGGTGGCTTGGCGGCGTTCATTGTTGTAGCATCACGGCTCATGATCGCCCTTCTGATCGGCATCGCGCCGGTCATGATCTTCCTGACCCTTTTCGACGTGACCAAGGACTATTTCGCGCGCTGGCTTTCGGCGCTGATCTCCTTCGCGATGTACCCGATTGTCGTTGCCGGAGTGTTCGCGACGATCACAGGTGTCTCTCGTGCGCTACTTGCTGAGCTGGGCGATCCGGAAGGAGCCTCCAACATCGGCGCGCTTATTCCGTTCTTTATGATGGTGCTGATGGCGAAGGGGTTCATCATTGCAACGCCCTTCCTCGTTCGGGCGATTTCTGGAAACATCATGATGCCAGCGCTCTCGGCCGGCTTCGGCGGCAGCTATGCCTTTGCCAGAGGGCTTGCAGGTAGCCAGCAGGTCTACAACCGATACGCTATCGGGGGCGCGACGGGGGCGGAATACGCAGCCCTTCGGGCGCGGCAGTTCTTTGGCGTGCAAGCGTTGCCAAGCCGACCCAATACTGCGGGCGGCGCAACCGCAGCTCCGTCCGGTGACACAACTGGAACAGGAACCCGAATGCTGGCACAGCTTTCAAGACTCGGTAGGTTGGGCAGGCGGTGACAGCCATGTGCCAAAAACTTGACAAAACCGCAAAGGTTTCGCCGCGGGTTTTCGTCATCTCTAAACGGTTGATCCCTCGCGACACAGGGCACGTGGCCAAAAACGACCGTTATTGGCCCATGCTTTCTGACCAAGGGTTTTTGTCCGACAGCGGCCATTCGTGACGTGCGCGGCGAAATCCCGGTTTGAGCCCACTTTGATCAATGCTGCGATACCGACAAATGGCGGCTTCTCTGTCGCGGCCTACGTTGATTCGATTGACCTTCGACAACGAATATCGCAAAGGTATCGAAGATGGTTTCCAGCCGCTGAACATGCGTCTGGGATGAAAAGGGAATACGGTAAGGAAGAGCTGTTAAGCGCCGAAACCGTAACTGCCCCCGCAACTGTGAGCGGTGAGTGACCCCGACGAACACCACTGAGCCTGTCGGGCTTGGGAAGGTTCGGGCGAACGCTGATCCGCGAGTCAGGAGACCTGCCATCAACGGCACCAAAAGGTGCCGTCAATGCAACTCAACCCAGACGGGGTGTCTGGTTAGGAGATCATGATGGCGACACGGAAATTCCCGTGCTTTAAAACATGTCTGCCCTGCGCCCCGCATATTCGCGGAGGGCGATATGACCACGCACCCAAACCACAAGATAACCGCCTGCACATCCTGCAGGCATAACGGCACGGACTGCCGCCCAGGATCTGAGTTGATCGAAAAGCTAAGAGCCGCAATTGCAGCGGCAGGGGATACGATCTCCGAAGATTTCGAAATATCGGGTGTGGCCTGCATGGCGGGCTGCGATCGGCCATGTACGGTCGCCTATCATGGCAGCCGCAAAGCAACCTATCTGTTCGGCGATGTCGACCCAACAGTGGACATCAACGATCTTGTCACCTTCGCACAGCAATATGCCTACTTACACGACGGTTGGTGTTCCTCGGTAAATCGTCCAGGCAAACTACGTAAATCCACGCTTGCACGTGTGCCCTCTTACATCATTGCCCTGCAAGCCAGTGATGTCCGTGCATCATGATGGCCGCTGATCTTGAGGTGAATGGTGTGAGTTGGGCACCGACCAAATCGGGCCAACCTGTGCTGCACCCCACAACTTTCAGCGTTGCTGCGGAAAGGGTTTTGGGTGTGGTGGGGCCGAATGGTGCGGGCAAATCTACCTTGCTGCGGCTTCTCTATCGGTTTCAACAACCCAAGACAGGGCACGTTCGCGTGGACGGACAAGACATTTGGTCGATGTCGGCTCGTGACGCCGCCAGGCGGATCGCAGCAGTCTTGCAGGAACAGGCTTCGGCATTCGGATTGACCGTTCGAGAGATCGTGCGGCTGGGCAGAACACCGCATCGGTCAGGCTTTGCCGCATCGGGGGCGGGCGACGAGAAAGTTGTTGAGCGCGTCTTGGATACCCTGAGCCTGCACCCCTTGGCGCACCGTGACTTTGGCACATTGTCGGGCGGTGAAAGGCAGCGTGTCATGGTGGCGCGGGCCTTGGCACAAGAACCGCAGGTGTTGATCCTTGATGAACCGACAAACCACCTTGATGTGCGCCACCAGCTTGAAGTCGTGTCGCTGATCCGCAGTCTTGGGCTAACCATTGTGGTGTCGCTGCACGACCTCAACGTGGCGGCTGGCGTCTGTGATGATGTGCTGGTCCTCAAAGACGGGCACTCACAAGGCTTTGGTCCACCTCAGACGTTGCTGACAAACGCCCTCGTTTCCAACACGTTTCGCGTCGATGCACGGCGTGAACACCTTGCCCCCAGCGGGGCCTCCCATTTTTCCTTCACCCTTCCCAATTGAAAAGGAGAATTCACATGAAACTCAACCTTACCACTCTGGCTGCCCTTTTGATGGCCGGGTCCGCTATGGCCCAAACCACAGTACAAAGCTGCGACCGTGAGGTCACCTTCGACGCCCCGCCACAAGCTGCCATATCCAATGATGTGAATTTGACCGAAATGATGTTGGTCCTGGGCCTTGCGGACCGCATGGTGGGCTACACAGGCATTTCAGGTTGGAACAAACTGGACGAAGGCATGACCGCTGGCGTGGCTGCACTGCCCGAACTGTCGTCGCAGTATCCATCCCGTGAAGTGCTGATCGGGGCTGATGCCGATTTCTTCTTTGCTGGCTGGAACTACGGTATGAAAGTTGGGGGGGAGGTGACGCCAGAGACCTTAGAACCGTTCGGTATCCAAGTTTACGAACTCACTGAAAGCTGCATCCACATCGGCGAAAAAGACGCAGCGTCTATGGGCGACATGTATAACGACCTGCGCAATCTGGGTACGATCTTTGATGTATCCGACCGTGCCACGGCTTTGATCGAAGGCTACCAAACTGAACTGGTGACATTCCTTGCGGACCAGCCCGCATTGGACACGGCCCCACGGGTGTTCGTCTATGATAGCGGCGAGGACGTGCCATTCACCGCAGGCCGCTACGCCATGCCCAATGCTCTGATCGAGGCCGCAGGCGGCACAAACATCATGAACGATTTTGACAAAAGCTGGGCGACTGTTGGCTGGGAAGCCGTGGTTGAACGCAACCCAGAGATCATCGTGATTGTGAACTATGGCGAGGTCACAGCCGCACAGAAGCGCGAGTTCATGATGTCCAACCCCGCCTTTGCCGACATCGACGCGGTGCGCAATGATCGGCTCGTGGTGCTTGAATATGTCGAAGTAACCCCAGGGCCGCGTAACATCGAGGCAGTCAAAACCCTTGCCGCCGCCTTTCGGGGTGAGTGATCCCGTATGGCGATGAAACAGCATACGGCACAAACACACGGCAAGTCATCTCGCGGTCTTTGGATCACGGGCTTCCTTGGTGTCGTGGCCCTCTTGGGGTCTTTGTCGATTGCTGTGAGCGTCGGGGCCATCGCGGTCCCTCTGGAAACCGTCTGGGGCATTTTGGTCAACAAGATTGCCCCAAGGACCGTGACCATCGACTGGTCAGCAGGCCGCGAGGCCATTGTGTGGGATATCCGCCTTCCGAGGGCCATTCTCGCCTGTTTTGTCGGTGCAGGTTTGGCAGTGGTCGGGGCAAGCCTTCAGGCTGTGACACGCAATCCGCTTGCAGACCCTCACTTGCTTGGCATCTCGGCGGGCGGCGCATTCGGGGCCATACTGGCGCTCTTGCACACAGGATTGTTCATCGGGCTTTTGACCGTTCCGTTGTTAGCGTTCCTCGGCTCACTTGGGGCCACACTGATTGTTCTTGCTGTATCGCAATTCGCATCCGCAACCAGTGCGGACAGGTTGGTGTTGGCTGGCGTGGCCGTATCTTTCATCGTGATGTCGGCGGCAAACGTGCTGATCTTTCTTGGCGATCCAAGGGCCACGCACACGGTGGTCTTTTGGATGTTGGGCGGTCTTGGTTTGGCGCAGTGGAACCAACTCATTTATCTCGCCGTCACCCTGCTGGGGTGCGGGACCTATCTGTGGCTCAAGTCTGGAACCTTGAATGCCATGACGGTCGGGGACGAAACAGCCACCACGATGGGCATTCCTGTCGCCCGCTTCAGATTGACGGTTTTTGTCATTGGTGCCTTGATCACGGGCGTCATAGTCGCATTCTCCGGTATCATCGGGTTCGTCGGCCTGATGATACCGCACATCGTCCGCCTGCTCGTCGGCGGGGACTACCACCGTCTCCTTCCAGTCTCTGCGCTTTTTGGTGCCGTATTTCTCGTTTGGGCAGATATCATCGCACGGACTATTATGGCCCCAGACGACATGCCCATTGGGATTGTCACGGGTCTGGTCGGCGGGGTGTTCTTTGTATGGTTGCTGCGGCGACGGATACGATAAGAACGTCGTGATACTTTGAATGGAGAACAACGATTGCAGACATTCGACCTCAAACACCCAAGGTCGGTTTTGTCCGCACTGCGGACAGTGGCCAACCCATTGGTGAAGGCCCGCTATGCCGCGCTCAACGGTCAAAACTCATCCGTTTTTGTCACCGGCGGAATCCACCGTTTCTGCCACAGGCGGAATGGACAATTTCAGCACCGTGCCACGGCCCTGCGCATCGCCCGATTGCCAACTGGCTCAGGCTCTTCGCCGGGGTGTTGCCCTTCACCTTTCCAATCGTCTGACCAAAGCCAATCTTCGAAATAATAGAGCCAAAGGTAAGTCCACGGAATGATGGTTTCGTCGATCCGCTTCCGCGCTTCCCATTCCCTGGCGCCTGGAAGATAAAGACAAAGGCGCAGCGGATCTCTGTAGACGTGAGGCAAAGGACGCCCTGCCGCCAGCAACTCCAGATCCGGGTCGTCTATCTGAACATCGGGCGTTTGGCCCGGCTGAAACGTGATAGTGGCAAGATAGGAGCGCGCCAAGGCGGTAGGTCGTATAGGCTCTTGCCATGTCAATTTGTTTGCGCGGACCTGCCCCGCACCACTGATAGCCGGGCTTGCCTTCAGGAACAGCAGCTGCTGCGACAGGGTCAGGTCGTATTGCCCGCCTCGTCCTATCATCAATCACCGAAGAACGTATTTGCGGGCACGGTGGTTGAAGCTGCGACCTTCGATGTCGTCAGCCCGACCACAGGTGCGACAGAAAGCAGACCCGATTTGCGACCATCCGACACCGCATTAACGCGGTTGCCGAGAACCCGTCCGGTGACACCAGAACCGAACGAACGCTCCATGTTCAGGGACAAGCGGTCCTGACCGACTGCGTCTCGAAGGGCCTCAAAATCGGACAGCGCTTGCGCATGCCACGCATAGAACGCTGGTGCCCGGCGTTCATCCTTATTCCAGTTGTCCGCGAAGTTTTCCCCGTTGGTAGTCTCGTTCAGGATGGCATAGCCCCGCCGTCCGTCCAGGATGGGGCGGTCGATGAAGTGCGGCATCATCCGGATCGTTTCGACGAGCAGGTCCATTTCGTCCTGGAAGACGTGCTTGCGCACGCAATAGGCATAGGACTGCATTGCAAGGGTGGTAATGATGACGGAAATCGGTGCAACGTCTTGCGTGTTGTTCTCATAAAAGACGTCGCGGTGCCGTTTGAGCAATTGCACGATGCGGCGCAGGATACCCTTCACTGCTTCTCGGACAGGGAATGGCTCTACCTTCGCCTCGTCCCGCTGCATGGCGATGAACTTACCCACAAAGGTAGGTTGGAGTGCCGCGCGCTTGTCGAACAGTATCTTGTAGGCCTTCGGATTTGTCGGATGCCATTCTTTCAAAGCCCGGTCGGGTACCAGTTCGCCCCGGTTGATGCAGGCCGGGTTTGCGATAGTCGGGGACAGGTCGAGATGGAAGTCCCCCGCATAGTTAAGACGCCAGCAGCGCTTCTTTTCTTCGAGAATACGCACGTAGGTGGCGTGTTCTTTCAGCCGATTGCCAACTGCCGCTTTTAGGACAGCCGGGGAGATGCCTGACGCGATACCTGCACAAAAGCAGATGAGATCGACATCGAATTCCCGCCGCCCGATCGGCTTCACGGCCGTTCCAAGTGCACTAGACCCTTGAAGATAGACCATAACACTGACGAGTAGCGGATCAGTCGATGCGGACAGCCAGTCTCCGACGGCACCATAGCTCTGGCGCGCACGATCAAACTGGGTTTCGGTGAGGTCCAGATCCTCGCCGATCTCGTCAAGGATGGTAAATATCTGCGTGCGCCGACGAATGTCACTGTCGGTCAGCGGCTGTCGCAACATCTGATTCATGTCGCATTCTCCTTGAGTTGATAGACCGGCACGAAGGCGTCGGCGGGCTGGGTGAAAAAGATCGGGGTCAGGTGGGGCTTTGCTCTTCGTGCTTCTGACATGCCCAGGCCCTTCAGGCGGCCGATCTTCGTTGTGTCATCCAAAGTGAAAAAACCACTCGGGACAGACGGCGAGATGCGGTAGATGCGATCCCCATCGTAAGGGTGTCCCGTCAGAAGTTTTGCCATACCGAGGGCGCCATGTGATTGCCCATCCGCGTAAAGGTTGAGGACTTTGAGTCCGAGACCGGCAAACCCGGGACTTTCGGGCAGCATGTAGACCTCGTCCAGACACCCCAGACTCAGAATGCGCAGGTCTGACGGATGCCACCCCAGAAGGGTGATGGCTTCGACGACGGCAATTGCCGTCGGGTTGTTGGCCCATGTCCCGCCATCGGTCAGGCCGATATCATCAGCAGTGCGATGTCGCTTGAAATACGTAGGTGCCGCTGCCGTTGCCAGAGCAGCATCCAGCGCAGTCTTGCGATAATCGGTTTGCAGGCGCGTGTGATGCGCGGTCTTGTAGATATAGGGGCTGCGGAGATCGGCATCCCACGCTGGGATCACCAACCGGGTCTGTGAGTGCCCGATCAGATCGTCGTTCAGAACGGCCTTGAGCTCGCGGGCAAGAACTGCTGCATCGTGCTTTGGCCCGATAGCATGCCGCCCTGTAGCGGTGAGGGTGCGCCAGGCCTGCTTCATCCACCCCGGGGACTCATCATCCGCCTTGTCCTGGCCGAAGATTAAAGGCCCGCGACGCTCGTAAAGGTCGAGCAGTTCCTTTGCCGTGCGGCCGAGACCAAGGCCAAGCGCGATAATGCCACCCGTCGATGTGCCTGCGATGAGATCGAAATAGCGCCCAATGGGCTGGCCCAGCTCTTCCTCGAGCCCCGCAAGGAACGCAGCCGGCATCGTGCCCTTGATCCCACCCCCGTCGATGGAGAGGATGCGACGTATCTGCCCTTTGTTCCCAACGCTGCTCATCCTGACATCCATTCCGCTTATGCCCTTCAGCCTTTCGGCGGATACGGGTCCTTGCCATAGGTGTTGCGCTCGCGGATACGACCGTTCTCGCCGTGGATCAGCATCTCGCTGCCCTGACGAATGGCGGATTCCCGCGCGGCCGTGATGGCCTCGCGCTGCGTGCCGTGGACGGAAGACGCGCGGGAGCTACCCGCCCCCTTCACTGCCCAACCGCTCTGATGCGGCACAACGTGCTGATTTTTCTTAGACACTTCAGACCTCATATGTCGATTTCGGTTGACGATTCTCCAACCTTGTGTTTAAATATATAGTAAGAATTGGCGTTTATCAACCACAACAATAACCGCCGGGAGAGGACCATGTTCGGACAAAGACTCAGACTTGCCCGCAAGCGGGCGGGTCTATCCATGCAAGCGCTCGCGGAGCGCGTAACCCCAAGCGTGTCAGCGCAGGCCATCAGCAAATACGAGGCGGACAAGATGATGCCGTCCTCGTCGGTGCTGGTCGGCCTCGGCAAGGCGCTCGGCGTGTCACTGGACTTCCTGCTCGGCGGTCAGGTCGAAGCTCTGGAAAGCGTCGAGTGGCGAAAGAACTCGACTGCCTCGGCGCAGGATCGCGCGATGGCGGAATCCATCGTCATCGAGAAGCTCGAAGACTATCTCGCCATCGAAGACATCCTCGATATGCACCCCGCTGAAGACCCCTTCGCCGCGCTGCGCGTGGACATGGTGGCCGATGAAGAGGCCATCGACGCCAAGGCGCGGGACGTGCGGCGCGAGTGGCAGCTTGGGATCGACCCGATCCCGAGTATGACCGCCCTGCTCGAAGACAAGGGACTCAAGGTCATCGAGGCCGATCTCCCGGAACGCATCAACGGGCTGGCCTGTCATGTCGAACGGGCGGAGGGCGCACCGACTGAGGTGATCGTCGTCTCGCGGCACACCAATGTCGAACGCAAGCGCTTCAACCTCGCCCACGAACTCGCGCACCGGATCATCACCGAAACCGGCAATGCCGCGCTTAAAAAGGAACCCTCGATGCACCGCTTCGCGGGGGCGTTCCTCATTCCGCGTGAGCATCTGGAAGAGGAAGCTGGCCGAAACCGTCACGGCATGACCTGGATAGAGATCATGCGGCTCAAGCGCACCTATGGCGTCTCCGCCGCCGCGATGCTCGTGCGGCTCGGCCAGGTGGACATCCTGTCGAAGAGTGCTGTGGAATATGCGTTCAAGACCTATGCGCGAAGCTGGCGGCGCGAGGAGCCGGAACCTATCGGTCCAGGCGAGGGCTTCGCGGCCTTCGAGAAGCCGCAGCGCTTCGAGCGCCTCGTCTGGCGCGCGCTCGGCGAGGAGATGATTTCCCCCGTGCGGGCGGCGCAAATGCTCGGGCTCCCCTTGAGCGTTGTCGAACGCGACATCAGGGGGCCTCGTGACCAGTGACCTGTGTTGTCGTCAATGATGCGTCCTGTCTGATCGACTTGAAGAAGGGAGAGTTGCTGCACGTCCTGCTGCGGCTGCCCTATCGCTTCATCGTGCCCCTGCCCATCCGTGAGGAGGAGCTGCTCGATTTCACGGAGCAGGAATGGCGGATGCTCGAAGACGGCGGCCTCGCCACCTACGATCTGCCGGGCGAAGAGGTCGCGCGGGTTTTCGCTCTAAAGCGGAAACATAGCCGCCTGTCAGCCAATGATTGCTTCGCCCTCGTGACGACAACCTGCCAGGAAAACGGCATCCTCCTGACCGGCGACAACCTTCTGCGCAAGGTCGCCACCGCTCGCGCGGTGCGCGTTCATGGCGTCCTCTGGATCATCGACGAGCTGCACGCCGCCGAAGCCTGCGATGTCGGGCTTCTTGTCTCCACCCTGCAAATCTGGCGGGCGGATGAGGCGGTCTTTCTACCCCCCGCCGAGATCGACAAGCGGCTGCGCCGTCTCGGGGCATAATCTGAACAAGGTGGAAATGGCTGGTCCCTGCCCACGACGTTCCGAGCGAAAGATCGAACGGTCATGCAAACCAGCCCCTTTTTTCGGCGTCAAAAAGCATCGTTCGTGACATTCAGCCTTACGGGAGCTACGCGCAGGTCGCTATGCCCGCCACGTTATCGAGCCACCAGCTTTTCGCCGCCCTCTTCCTGCAGCATCGCTTCCATGTCTTCCAAGCCATGGACAGCAGAGCGCATCTGGGCCTCATCATCCACGCCCACTGTCTCGGCATCCGCAACCCGGCTCCCAAAATCCATCTCTATCTGTCGCTGCTCCTCGGCGATAACGGCGTGAACGACAGGCGCAATCTTCGTTGGGGCGAGATGGGTTTGCTCTGACGATTGGCCATCAGCAGTCTGGCGCGCGGCCTCAACGTCGGCCTCGGATCCGCCTGAACCGTCAGCTGGCGGCGTCATCGGCATGGCGCGCATACTCAACGGCAAATTGCCCTGCGACCCCCCGCCCCCCGGCTCCGGAAACGGCAATTCGCCCGTCTGTGCTGCGTGGATCGCCTTGAACAGCCGATCGTCGAAGTACTGGATCCGTTTGGCCCGGACCGGCATCTGGGCATCGATGACCATGACGATTTCATCGAGCGGTAGGCGGCGCGCCTCATCCTCGGGCAGGAGAGAGCTTTCTTCGGTCCGGGTGGACTGGCTACGGCCTTCGAAGGGGTTTTTGCCGATGGACTGGGATCGCGTGATGACGGTCTTCGTGGTCTTGCCAACCGCCTTGCTCAGCTCCTCGACGGTCTTCTCATCCGAGGGCGTGAGATAGAGTTTCACGCCCGCGTTGCCCTGCAGCGCACGGCGGGTGTTTTCGCCATAGATTTCATCGAGGGCGGGGATGGTTTGTGTCACGACGGCCAGGTGGCCGCGATAGGTCCGCAGGGTCTCGATGCTCTCGACCACGATGGGCATCTTGCCGAGACGGTTGAACTCGTCGAGCATGATCATCACTGGCCACGGCTCGTCTGGCCCGGGATCCTTTTCCTGCATGGCGGAGAGGAGATCGGAAAAGAAGAGCCGGATCAGTGGTGCCAATGGTTTCACCATCAGCGGCTGGACCACGAGGTAGACCGAAAAGGGTTTCTTGCGGATCGTTCGGAAATCAAAGTCCGACACCGCCGTCGCCTCGTCGATGGCCGGGTTCTGCCATTGATCGAGCCCCGAGGTCATCAGGAGCGAAACATAAGAGGTCAGCGTATCGTTGTTGGTCGAGGCCAGCCGCGTGAAGATCAGTTTGGCGGCCCTGTTGTCCACCTCATGGCCCCGCGCGAAATACTCCTTCTGCTTGTTTCCGCCCGAGGCGGCGATGCGGTAGATCTCGCCCAAGGTCGGACGCTTGCGCTGGAAGGCCAAGAGCCCTGCCGCCACGAAGAGATCGATCCCGCCCTTGAGGAGGCCCTGCACCCGGTCATTGTCGCTTTGCAGGAACAGCGTCGCCAGGAGCTGCAGTTCCATCTGCTGGCGCGCGGGATCTTTCAGCTCAAAGATGCGCAGGAGCGGGTTGTAGCGATGCGTGCGCTTGCCCTCCCAATCGGTGGGGGCAAAGCGATAGACCTTGTCGCCCTGGGCCGCGCGGTGCCGGGCCGTGGCCTCGAAGCACTCGCCCTTCACATCGAGCGTCACGGCAGAGCCTTGCCAGGTCAGCAGGTTCGGAATGACGAAGCCCGTGGTCTTGCCGCGGCCCGTGGGCGCCACGATCAGCGCATGCGGGAAGACCTTGGAGCAAATGTAATTGGCGCGGGAGCCCGGCGTCCCCAGCTTGCCGAGGATGAACCCGGTCCCGGGCGCCCCGAAGAAGCCATTGGCCTTCATCTCGCGCGCAGACTGCCAATGGGTCTGGCCAAAGCGTGTGAGAGCTGACCCCGAGAGGGCGAGGCTCAGCATCAGGCCGGCGGCGGCGAAGCTGCCGACGATCAGGTGAATAAGTTGGGCGTCCTCGGGGCGGCGATCGAGGATCGCCAGATAGTTCTGCGCGATATAGGCGAAGTCGATCTCTGCCCCGAAGCCGAGATCCTGGTAGGTCAGCACCGCCGAGGCGATGGTATAGCCCATGGCGGCGGTCACCAGCGTTACCAACAAGACACCGGTCGCGATCCGCGCCTTTCCCATGGGCGCGCTCAATGGACCTGTCCCCGCTCGGTCTCGCCATCCACGTCTGTGGCGCGGTGTTTTTCATATTCGGTGTCGGCAAGATCATCGACCACCTGGCGCAGGGCCTCCGTGTTGGCCGTCGCGGCATCGGATTGCAGGTAGACCTTGGCGACATAGAGCCGGTCGAGGCGGTCCTCGAGAACCTTGTCCAGCGCATCGGCATCGCCGGATGTGAGCCGCTCAAGTTGACGGTCATCCAGCACCCGCGCGATCTCGGTTCGGAAAGCGTCCCGCTCCGCCTCGGTCTCGAAAGGCGCGGACAACTCCCCCGCCCGCTCATGGTCCAGAACACGCGCAATCTCGTCTGCGAGGCGGTCGGTACGGTCAGACTGCGGCGCAGTTTCACCGCGGGCTGCGAGGAGTGCGTCGCGCGTGCCAACCCCAAGCCCCTCGCGCATCTCGGTTTCGCGGCGGACCTGATTGATGACCTCCGTGTCGCGTATCTCGACGACGGCCGCATAGGTCGCGCCGAGCCCACGGGCGAGATGGGACGGCATGTCCGGATAGCGCGCGCGCAAGTCATCCGTGACAGCATATGCAACGGGCGTGCGGACGTCGCGTCCCTCCATGATCCGGTCGACCTCGCGGGTGATCTCGCTGGCGCGGGCCGCATCGGTGATGGTCTCCCTGTAGGGTTCAGACCGGTCGATCACATCGCCGGGGCGTGCGAGCAGGTCCGGGTGTGCTTCGAGATACGCGCGCTGCTCCGTCTCGATCCGGCGCTCCGCTCGCGATACAACCTCCCAATCCCGGTCCTCGATCTGCTGCGCTGTCAGGCCGTCTGCGCGCATCTCCTGACGGATTGTCCCTTCCATCGCCCGCACCGCGTCCCGGTGATAATGGAACCGCTCGCTGACCGGTTCCGCTTCCATGACGCCATCCCGGCGCAGCACGTTCTCCCGTTCCAAGAGCGTGCCGAGCGTGACATGCACATCGTTGAGAATGTCGCGCGCCTGTTCCAGATCGGCGCGGCGTTCGAGGTTCAGATCGCGCGCCTCGGCCACCTTGGAGAGATCATCTGCGATCCATTGATGCTCCAGCGCGGCGCTCGAGGCCCCGGTCTCGATCCGGGCCACCACTTCGGATGTGCTGATCCCCGTGCCGCGCAGGGCCGCGTCGATCCGTGAGCGCAGGCCTGGCTCGGCAAGACGTTCTAGCTGGTTGGTGTCGATATTCGCCTCTGAGTAGACCCCGCCCTCCGACGGCACCTCAGACAGCGTGCTCGATCGCAAACCGAGAGGCTGCATGTGCTGGACCTGCGTCTGGATCTCGATGAGGCGTTTTTCCAGCACGGGACGTTCCGCGTCAGACTTCTCGGCGATCATGCCCTGCACCCGCGCGAGCTTTTCCGCATAGAGGCTTCTGAGATCCTCGAAGCTTTGATCCTCGGCCATATACACATCTCCTGTTCGGTCCACCTGCCCGCCATGCGCCAGCACCTCGCCCGCGCGGAAGAGTGCCGCGGCAATATCCTCGCGGGCTTCACGCGAAGCCTCCGCGGCAAGCGAATGGTAGACGGTTCTGGTGTTGGCGATCTCCGCCAGCGTCCGGGTCAAGTCGGCCCCCACGCGTTCGCGCTCGCGGGGCGCGCGGCCCTCGTCTTTCGCGGCGTAAACCTCGCTGGTGCGGGCTGGGTAATGCACGACGCCGCGATCCACCCGCCGCGTGGCCTCCAGCCGTACACCATACTTCTCGGCCTCCTCGACCATGGCGAGGCGGAAGTCGTCATAGTTGAAGCGGTGGTTGCGCCCCAGAAAGAAGAACTCGCCTTCCTGCGAGCGGCGGTTCAGCACCAAATGCGCATGCGGGTGATCGCGGTCCTCATGCACCGCGATGATGTAGTCGAAATGCCCCGCGTCGGTCTGGAAGAACCGCTCGGCCACATCCGTCGCGATGTCGCGCACATCCTCCCCGCGCGTGCCGATGGGGAAGGACATGAGCATGTGGGTGGTCTGCCCAAGCTTGGGCTTGAAGCCCGCATCCCACCGCTTGGCAAAGCGCTCGGTCAGATCCTTGATGTCACCCGCCTCGAGCTTCGTCTTGCCATCCAAGAACCCGCTACTGTCCACGATATGGGTGGACTTGGTGGTGAGGTAATCGAGCTGGTTTGCGAGCTGCGATTTGGTATGCGTTCCCCCGCCCCGGATCGCCTTGAAGACCGCTGGCCGGTGGCCTGCTGCCGCGCGCACAAGCTGGGTCTGCTTGGCCACGTGCAGCCCCTGCATTGAGCCCCGGACGCGGCTCCAGCCATCCCGAAACACCTCGCCCGTGACGGCATGGACGGCATCATTCAGCCGCATGGGCAAACTCCCTCAGCGCGGCCGTGGCCTGCAGCTGCATCGCATCCCGACGGCGGCGCAGGAGCAGGTCGATCTCGTCAGCGGAATCCAGGATGAACCGCGCCAGCCCGCGCATCTGTGCGAGGCGCAATTCGGTGAACTCCGAGCCGGCCCCCTGCCCTTGCCGATTGGCCTGCGTCATCTGTTTGGCGATCTGCGCGACCCCATTGCCGACCTCGTGCAGCGAGGCGCGGTAGCGCGCCATCTCAGCTGCCATCTGCGCGTCCGGAACGAACACCCCACCTGCCGCCTGAATGAGCCGCCGCAGCCCCTCGGCCCGGCTTTCGATCCCCGCCTTCGCCAGCACCGCGTCGAGCGCCTCAAGCTCCGCAGCCGTGACCTTCACACTGACCGCTGAGACCGGAATTGCGGCATCCGTCTGGCGCTCGGCATCGGCTTTGAGCGTGTACTGGATCGCCCGCACCGAAACGCCAAACCGTTCCGCCAGCACTGAAGTGGAAACGCCTTCCGCAGCTTCGCGAACGATCTCCATGCGGTCCGCATCTGTGAGGCGTTTTGAGCGAGACATGCGAAGAAAGACCCCCTATTTCCTGCCACCTTCCACCAAGGCTGCCCCTACCTTACGATAATATACCTATCTGTCAATTATATACTTACGTAGCATTCAGTCTCAGGCAGCCTTGGTGTCCGCTTCCCCCGCGGCCCGCAGGGACGCGGCTCTGCCGCCCTCACCACCGGGCGACCCACCTGCCCTAGGGGTCCCGTCCGCCAGCCCCGCCCGAGGGTCTGGCCGAACACATGCGTGTTCGGACGGAAC
>NZ_LPUY01000109.1 GCF_001518015.1 Tritonibacter horizontis | reverse complement strand
GCGGGTCGCCTCGGGCACTGCCCGAGGCGAAACCCCTCAAAACCGGCGCCACCAGGCCCCAAGCGTTTGACGCTTGCAAACCTGCAGGCCCGGTCCTAGCGTCGCCGCATGACGGACACGGCCCCTTCCAATACCGACCGCCCCTTGCTCGGCATTCTTCTGATGCTTGGGTTTTGCGCCACGATCCCCTTGGGCGATGCGGTGGCAAAGCTGCTGTCGACGCGCCTTCCGGTGGGCCAGATCGTCTTTGCCCGTTTTGCGGCACAGGGCCTGATCCTGGCGCCGGTGGCGCTGATGCTGGGGATATCGCTGCGCTTGCCGGCGCAAGTGATGCCACTGGTGATTCTGCGTACCCTGCTGCAGATGGGGGGGATCACCGCGATGTTCATGGCGCTGCGCTATCTTCCATTGGCCGATGCGGTCGCCATCGCGTTTGTGATGCCCTTCATCATGTTGCTGCTGGGCAAATTCGTGCTGCACGAAGACGTCGGTCTGCGACGGCTGGCGGCCTGTCTTGTGGGTTTCATCGGCACCCTGCTGGTGATCCGGCCCAGTTTCGCCGAGGTCGGCCCAAACGCGCTGTGGCCGCTCGCAGTGGCGGTGATTTTCGCCCTGTTCATGCTGGTCACCCGCAAGATCGCCCGCGACACCGATCCGATTGCCATTCAGGCCGTCTCTGGCGCGATTGCCTGCGGGCTGATGGTGGTGGTCTTTGGCCTTGGTCACCTGCTGTCCATCGCCGAATTGAACAGTACCCTGCCCGCCGCCCCGGAACTGAAGCTTCTGGTCCTGCTCGGCGGTCTTGGCACCGCGGCGCATCTGATGATGACCTGGTCCCTGCGCTATGCCCCCACCAGCACCCTGGCCTCGATGCAATATCTCGAGATTCCGGTGGCGGTTCTGGTCGGCTGGCTGGTCTTTGCCGAACTGCCCGACGCGATCGCGACCTGCGGCATTCTGCTGACCGTGGCCGCCGGGCTCTATGCGGTGCTGCGGGAACGCCACGCTGCCCGGGTCACCGGACCTGCGGCGCTGCCCAAGACTGCGACCGGTCTGCCTGCATCGCCTGAATAACGGCCCCAAGACTGCGGCGCGGCAGAATCGCCAGCAACCCCGGACCGTCCACCCCAATCCGAACCTCCTCGGCAATGGCCCGGTTCGATGTGCCGATCCGCTGAAACGGCGACAGCGTAAGGCCGTCGATTGGCCACTCCAACCCCTCGGAACGCCCGGTGACCGGGGCCAGGGGGAACAACGACACCACATCGCCGGGGGTCAGCGTCACAGCCAGCGGCGCGGTGATATGCACCACCACCTCCTGCGCGCCGATCAGGATGCAGGGGCTGTCGTGCGGCTGTACCAGAACATGCAACGCCGCCAGTTGATGATCGACCCGCCCGCCCAGAAACCCGACGGCAAGCACCAAAGGCGCGGCAACCGCCCGCAAGGCCTTGTCAAAATCCGTGGTTTCCTGTTCCGCCACCAGATGCAGTATACTGTCCGGCAGGGCGGCACGGGTTTCGGCCGAGACCGAGTCGAAATCGCCGATCACTGCCCTAGGTTCATAGCCGAGTGCGACAGCAGTATTCGCGCCGCCATCCGCCGCGACCAGCACAGGCGCAATCAAAAGGGCCTCTTTCAGGTCCGAAGGGGCCACATCGCCGCCGCCGATCAACGTCACCGGGGCGGTTTCCTGAACAATCACCTGTGTCATGAGGGGATAATTGGCAGAAATGGAAACAGGCCACAATCTAAACACAAAATTATACGAACAATTGCTAGGTTTCGGGCTGAATTTGACCCTTCAACCCGCGAGTTAGACGGTAGACTCTGGCGAGGACCAACTGACCTATGGTGCAAAACAACAAAGTTTTAACAGTTTCTTACGGAACGTTTTCATGCACGTTGGAGGGGTTTGAGGACTCCTTTGACACAATGAAGGCGATCGCGGAGTATTTTCGGGATCTTGCATCGGATGATCGCTATTTCGGCGCCGAGCCACCGCAGCCCGATGCAGAAATGATGGCCCGGATCGCGCAGCGCGAGATTGCCCGCCAGGTCGAAGCGCGCAGCGGCGCCGGGGGCATTCACCTGCGCGCGGCCGCGCCGCAGCAGCACGCGCAGCCGACTCCAGCGCCGGCCCCCGCCCCAGCCGCAGCGCAGGACATCCGCCAGGTCGAATCCTCAGCCCAGGCTGCCGCCACGCCAGCAGCCGCAGCGGCGGTCCCGTCGCCTGCCAGCCGAGACAACACCGACGCGCCAGAGTCCGAAACTGCAGAGCCCGCGCAGACGGCCACCGTCGCGGAACAGACGACAGAAACGGAGCAGACGCCAGAACAGGACGGGGCTGATCAGCGCGCCCCGGACGCGGCTTCGCCCGATGATCACGTGTCGGCGACGCCCCCGGCCGACCCCGAGTTCGCTACAGACGTCAGTGAAGGCGACGACAGCGACCTGGCAGACTCCGAGGCCATCCTCTGGGGTGTCAGCACAACCCTGACCCCGACCGACGATGATACCGACGCGGCCTCGGTCCCGTCCCCCCGCACTGAGGCCGCCACCGCACCGGCGCAGGAGCAGAACAGGCCCGCAGAGACACCCGCGATCAGCCGGATCGCCCGCCGGTCCCGTCCGGACGAGCCCCTCCCCGCAGGCGACAGCATCGCCGCGAAGCTGCAACGCATTCGGGCCGTTGTCGCCAAGACACCGGTCGAGGATGATTTTGCCGAAGACGAGCACGCCGACAGTTTCACAACCGAGGACACCTCGGCGCTGCAGGACGCCCTGTCGCGCGACATCGCCGCCGAAGACGATGCCCCCGCTGCGCAGGCCGCCGACGCAGGCGATGATTCCGTCAGCGCCTTGCTGGACCGGCTGAACCTGACCGGCGATTCGGCGCCCAAGAGCGAAAGCCCCGTCGCCGAGGACGCCCCGCAGGGTGACGCCCCCCTGCAAGATGACGAAACAACCGCCGCACCATCGCCAGAAGCCGCAGCCGATCCTCAGCCCGAGGCCCAGACGTCTGCAGAACCGGACCGGTCAGCCGCGACGACAAGTCAGCCCGATGCCGGCACCGCCGCGCAACCGCCTGCACATGTCACGCCGAAACGGCCAGTACGTGGACGGGTCATTCGCGTCAAACGGGCTCAGGTCGATGCCAACCTGATCGAGTCGACCGCGCAAGAGGTCCCCGATCAGCCGCCCCACGCGCAGACCCCGCGCCCGGCGCCCGTCGCAGAACAGGCG
>NZ_LPUY01000108.1 GCF_001518015.1 Tritonibacter horizontis | reverse complement strand
ATGCCCTTGTCCGCGCCGCCCAGCTCGAGACGCATCTCGCCTGCGACGCGGCGACGGGTCAGGGTCAAACCCCGGCCCAGATCGACCGGCGCGGTGGTGCCCAATGCGGCGGTCAGCATCTCTTGCGGTGTTTGCGGGTTGGAGACGAGGAAGCGGGCGCGCAGCGCGGCCGCCCCTTCTTCGCTCAGCGTGCGCCCGATCATGGCGGTCGCCCCGTCCGGCGTGACGCGGTAGATGCGCTCATTGGTGGTCGGAATGTCCTTCCAGATCGGCAACAAGAGCCCGGTCAGTAGGTAGAGCTTGGTCGTGGTGGTTTTCGGCAGGGACGCAGCCTCGGCATCCCAAAGCCGTGCGAACTCAGGCTTGCCGATCTCTTCCCAGGCCGAGGCCTCGAACCTTGTCTCCTCCAGATAGCTGGACCCGTTTGGCCGCACCGCCTTGCGCATCAGCGTGACAAAATCCTCGTCATACATCTGCATGGGGCGCGCCGAGATGAGCGCCGCGCGGCCGGAGGCGCGGTTGACCATGGGCAGCTTGTCGGGATTGCGCGACAGGGCCTCTTCGGCCCCAAGGACGTGGACCGGGTCGGTGACCTCCAGCCCGATGATCCGCGTCACGGCCCCAGATTTCGGGCAGGTCCAGAGATCCTCCGTGGAGACCTGCTCGATCTTTTCGCCACGCAGGGTTTCGACGCCGAAATCGAGCATGCCCGCCGCGCGCGCCCGCTCGGTCTGATCGGCAATCCGCCTCATGAACTCGCCAAAGAGCGCGTTCTGCATGTGGATGGGAAGGGCAAGCACCCGGTTGAGAAACCGCTGGATCGGGGGAAGCTCCTCAAGGAGCACCCCGTCCTTGTCGATCAGCCGCAGGGCCGTCCAGTCGGTGAAGCTCTCATAGCCCATCGCCTCGGCGCGCCCGGCGGCAAGATCGGCGAAATACCCACGTAGTGCGGCCCGCGCGATCGGGCTTTCGAGATTGTCCTCCTCCCGGAACATGCCTTGCGAGCCGGTCTCGCGCTGACCCTTGGTCAAGGCCCCTAGCTGGTCGAGGCGCTTGGCTATGGTCGAGGTGAAACGCTTTTCGCCATGCACATCCGAGGTGCAGACCCGGAAGAAAGGCGCGCTGACCTGGGCAGAGCGATGCGTGCGGCCGAGCCCCTGGATGGCCGCATCGGCGCGCCAGCCGGGCTCCAGCAGGTAGTGCCGCCGCCGTTTCTGGTTCTTCGCCGTTTGCGCCGCATGATAGGACCGGCCCGTACCGCCCGCATCGGAGAAGATAAGGATGTCCTTCTCACCGTCCATGAAGGCTTGGGTTTCGGATGAATTGCTGCTGGCGGCGCGCTTCTCGATGAAGAGGTGGCCATCGTCCGCCTTCAGAGGTCGGATCGACCTTCCGGTCACTTCGGCCACGGCATCGTCGCCAAAGGCCCAGAGGATCTGATCCAGCGCCGAAGGGATCGGGGCGAGCGTCATCAACTCCATCATGGCCGCATCGCGTAGGGCGAGCGCCTCGCGCGAGACAACGAGCGCGCCGGTCTCATCCCGCAAGGGTTCCGCCACCATGTTGCCGTCAATCTCCACGAGCTTTTGCGCATGAATCGGGAAGGCCTGTTCGAGGTATCCCAGGACGTAGTCGCGCGGCGTTAGCGCGCCCTCGACCAGCTTGTCCTCCGGGTCCATCGTCTCAAGCCGACGTTTCAGCAGGCTTTCGCCTGTAGAGACCACCTGAATGACGCAAGCCTTGCCCGCCGCCAGATCGTCCGCGATGGCGCGGATGATGGTCGGGGCCTTCATGCCCATCAGCAGATGATTGAAGAAGCGCTGTTTCGTGCTCTCGAAGCGGGACTTGGCCGAGGCGCGAGCAGCCGAGGCATTGGTCTCGCCCGAGGCATCGTTGACACCGGTCGCCGTCAGCGCCGCCTCGAGATTATGGTGGATGGTGCGAAACGCACCCGCATAGGCGTCGTAGATCTCGATCTGGGCAGCGGTGAGCGCGTGTTCGAGCACGTCATACTCCACGCCATCAAAACTGAGTGCGCGGGCCGTATAGAGCCCGAGCGTCTTGAGATCGCGGGCGACCACCTCCATGGCAGCGACACCGCCGCCTTCCATCGCCGAGACGAAACTCTCGCGGCTCGGGAAGGGGTATTCGGGCCCCTGCCCCCAGAGCCCCAGCCGCGCGGCATAGGCCAGGTTGTGCACGCTCGTGGCGCCCGTGGCCGAGATGTAGAAGACGCGAGCGCGGGGTGCTGCTAGTTGCAGCCGCACGCCAGCAAGGCCCTGCTGGGAGGGTTTGACCCCCCTGCCCTGCTCAGACCCTGCCGCGTTCTGCATGGCATGGGCCTCATCGAAGGCAAGAACGCCGTCAAAGTCTTCACCCATCCAGGCGAGGATCTGGCTCAGTCGCGTGGTGCCGCATTTGCCCGCGGACCGCAGCGTGGCGTAGGTGACAAAGAGGATACCGTCGCCCATCGGGATCGGCTGGTCCGGTTTCCATTTGGAGAGCGGCTGGATGTCGGCTGGCGAGCCGCCGAGATCGGTCCAGTCGCGGATCGCGTCCTCGATGAGCGTGGCGGATTTGGAGACCCAGATCGCCTTCCTGCGTCCAGCCAGCCAGTTCACAAGGATGAGCCCCGCGCATTCGCGCCCCTTGCCGCAACCGGTGCCATCTCCGAGGAAATAGCCGAGGCGATAGGCCCGTGCATTAGGGTCATCATCGGCGCGCGTCAGCTTGGTCTGGTCGTCATCGATGGTAAACTGACCGGGCAGGTCGCGCCCATGGGCGTCATGCGCCATGATGATGGTTTCCAGCTGTGCCTCGGAGAGATCTCCCTCCTCGATCAACCGGGCGGGCAGGCGCAAGTCATCACTGCCCGTGTTTGAGGGCATGGGCGGGGCAACCGAGGCCATGGCGATGCTTTCAACGAGCGGCGTGGGATGTTCCTGCGCATCCGCAATCTCGATCCGTTGCGGACGGTAGCGCGCATAGATGTCTGAGATGGGCATGTTGTTGCGCGGGGTCTGAAGGCTCGTGAAGCTGAGCGGACGGACGGCATTGGCCCTGGCTGTGGGGGCGGTGATAACACCGGCAAAGGTCTTGCGCGGGACAGATGATCGAACGGTCGGCCGAGCATGAGGGATCGCTTCAACCCGTTGGGCTGGGCTCATCTCGGTCCGTGTTGCGGCCACGGCATCGACATATGCCAAGGCTTCATCCAGATCCCGCACAGGGACGCCGATCATTTCGCCGTCCTCCTGCACCTTGTCGAAGACCATCAGCTGGGTTTCGACAGAGGTGCCGAGCTTGCGGTAGACCTGCCCCGGCATCGTCAACGCCAAGCGCGGCGTCAGGAGACCGCAGGCGCGTGACCAATGCGCGGCATCGCGTTCGGGCG
>NZ_LPUY01000107.1 GCF_001518015.1 Tritonibacter horizontis | reverse complement strand
CCTTGGTGGTGGCCGAGATCCGGGGCTCCTCCCCCGGCGGGCGGGCGCCTCCGGCGGAGGTATTTGGCAAAAGATGAAAAGGACCGGGGTACAAAACGTCGGCCATAAGGGACAGGACAGGGACAGATGATCCGGCTAGAGAAACGACCGCAGCCGTCGCGCGCCTGGTCGCTGGCGACACCGCTGGTGGCGGTGCTGGCGACCATGGTGATGGGGGGGCTGTTGTTCGCCACCCTTGGCAAGAACCCGGTGGAGGCGATCCGCACGATTTTCTGGGATCCGCTGTTTGGCGAATTTGCCTTTTACTACCGTCCGCAGCTTTTGGTGAAGGGCGCACCGCTGGTGCTGATTGCGATTGGCCTGTCGCTGGGGTTTCGCGCCGGAATCTGGAACATCGGCGCCGAGGGACAATATATCATCGGCGCGCTGACCGGTGCCGGTGTCGGGCTGGCCTTTTACCCGATGGAGAGCTGGATCATCTTTCCGCTGATGATCCTTGCCGGGGCGTTGGGCGGTTGGGCCTGGGCGATGATCCCGGCGGTTCTGAAGACCCGCTTCGGCACCAATGAGATCCTGGTGTCGCTGATGCTGGTCTATGTGGCCGAGCAGTTCCTGGCCTCGATGTCGCTGGGACTGATGAAGAACCCCGAGGGGTTTGGCTTTCCCGGCTCGCGCAACCTGCAGCAATATGCCAGCGCCCATAACGGCGAGATCCTTGCCGGCAGCGGCATGCATTGGGGGGTGGTTGCCGCCCTGATCGCGGTGATCTTTGCCTATGTGCTGCTCAACCGGCATATGCTGGGCTATCACATCCGGCTGACCGGCGAGGCGCCCCGGGCGGCGCGGTTTGCCGGCGTCAAACCTGCGCGACTGGTGCTGTTCTGTCTCGGGGCCTCTGGTGCGCTGGCGGGGCTTGCCGGCATGTTCGAGGTCTCCGGGCCCTCCGGTCAGGTCTCGATTGATTTCAACGTCGGCTATGGGTTCACCGCGATCATCGTGGCCTTTCTGGGTCGCCTGCATCCCGTGGGCATCCTCCTGGCCGGTGGGCTGATGGCGCTGACCTATATTGGCGGCGATATTGCGCAGGGGAACCTGGGCCTGCCCTCGGCCGCCATTCAGGTCTTTCAGGGGATGCTGCTGTTCTTCCTTCTGGCTTTTGACCTGCTCACAAACTTTCGCATTTCCCTTGGCAAGCCGGAGGTCGCGTGATGGATCTGTCTGCAATCAATCCCGTCCTTCTGATCGCCTCGTTGATGGTGGCGGCCACACCGCTGTTGCTGGCCGCGATCGGCGAGCTGGTGGTGGAGAAATCCGGGGTGCTGAACCTCGGCGTCGAGGGGATGATGATCACCGGCGCCATTGCCGGCTTTGCCGCGGCGGTCGAGACCGGATCGCCCCTGTTGGGCTTCGTCGCGGCGGCCGTCGCCGGGGCGGTGCTGTCGCTGCTGTTTGTGGTGCTGACACAGCTGGCGCTGGCCAATCAGGTCGCCTCCGGTCTGGCGCTGACCTTGTTCGGCCTCGGTCTGTCGGCCCTGATGGGGCAGCGCTATGTCGGGGTCAAGCCGCCGCAGATGAGCCGCATTGATATCCCGCTGCTGTCTGATCTGCCCGTTGTCGGGCGCATTCTCTTTGGCCATGACGTGATCCTGTATTTCGGGGTGGCGCTGACGGCGGCGGTCTGGATCGTGTTGAAGTTCACCCGTGCCGGGCTGATCCTGCGTGCGGTGGGCGAAAATCACGAGGCGGCCCATGCGCTGGGCTACAAGGTGGTCAAGATCCGCACACTGGCGATCCTGTTCGGCGGCGCCTGCGCCGGGCTGGGCGGCGCCTATATCAGCCTGATCCGGGTGCCGCAGTGGACCGAGGGCATGACCGCCGGCATCGGCTGGATCGCCCTGGCGCTGGTGGTCTTTGCCAGCTGGAAGCCCTGGCGCGCCCTGCTGGGTGCCTATCTTTTTGGCGGCATTACCGTCTTGCAGCTTAATCTGCAGGCAGCAGGCGTTGCCATCCCGGTAGAGTATCTGGCAATGTCGCCCTATCTGATCACCATTCTGGTGCTCGTCATCCTTTCCGCCGACAAGAGCAGCGCGCCGGCGTCGCTTGGCCGGAGTTTTCACGCCTCTCGCTGAGTTCGGGGGGCGTCTGATCGTCTGGACCCCGTTTGGTCCCGGCGATGACTACACTGTCCAGCTTCGGCGATAACCGGGGCGGATTGCAATTATGGAACCAAACAGGGGGAACCCATCTGATGAAACTCACTTCACTCCTTACCGGCGCGGCTGTTGCGCTGGGTCTGGCCGCTGGTGGCGCGCTGGCCCAGGACAAGACCAAGGTTGGATTTGTCTATGTTGGCCCCGTCGGTGACGGCGGCTGGACCTATGAGCACGACCAGGGCCGCAAGGCTGTCGTCGAGGAATTCGGCGATGCGGTCGAAACCGTCTATGTCGAGAACGTCGCAGAAGGCCCCGATGCCGAGCGCGTCATCACCCAGATGGCGCTGCAGGGCGCGGACCTGATCTTCACCACCTCCTTTGGCTATATGGACCCGACCATCAACGTGGCGGCCAAATTCCCGGATGTGAAATTCGAGCACGCCACCGGCTACAAACGCGCCGACAACGTCTCCACCTATTCCGCGCGGTTCTACGAAGGCCGTGCGGTCCAGGGCACCATTGCGGGCCATATGACCGAGAGCAACATTATCGGCTACATCGGCTCCTACCCGATCCCGGAAGTGATCCGCGGCATCAACTCGGCCTATATCCACGCCAAGAAAGTGAACCCCGACGTCGAGTTCAAGATCGTCTGGGCCTTCACCTGGTTTGATCCTGCGAAAGAGGCCGATGCCGCCAAGGTGCTGATCGAACAGGGCGCCGACGTGATCCTGCAGCACACCGATTCCACCGCGCCGCAAGCCGCCGCCCAGGCGGCCGGCAATGTGATCACCTTTGGTCAGGCCTCTGACATGGCGGAATACGCGCCCAAGCCGCGCGTCTCGTCGATCATCGACAACTGGGCGCCCTATTACATCGCCCGCACCAAGGCCGTGATCGACGGCACCTGGACCTCCACCGACACCTGGGACGGCATTGGTCCGGGCATGGTTGGCATCGGCGAGATCACCGATGCCGTTCCGGCCGAGGTCAAGGCGGAAGCCCTGGCGCTGAAGGATGCGATGGCCTCTGGCGAATACCACCCCTTCACCGGTCCGCTGAAAAAGCAGGACGGATCTGATTTTCTGGCCGAGGGCGAGACCGCAGATGACGGGACGCTGGCAGGCATGAACTTCTACGTCGAAGGCATCGAAGGCTCCATCCCGGAGTAAGCGCTGCCTCTGAAAGGAACGACAAGGACCCGCCCCTCGTGGCGGGTCTTTTTGTGCGTCGGCCCTGGCTCCGGCGCGGCATTGGATAGGTCAGAAGATGTGACCTATTGTTTCGCGCGCGAAACAACGGGTCAGGAAGGCTGATACTTTTTATGCGCGTTGCGCCGGGAGCGACCGCATATATCTGGCGACAGCGCAACAGGGACCATCACAACAAGGCGCACGCGCGGCTGCAAGGACGGTGGCGGTGGACTGCTCCCTCCGGATGGACCACGGGATGCCGCGCGGTTCTCCCGCCCGGCGTCAGAGGCGGCGCGGGGCGCCGTCTCCACGCCCAACGGGCGTGGCCGCGCGCGGCCCCACTGGGG
>NZ_LPUY01000106.1 GCF_001518015.1 Tritonibacter horizontis | reverse complement strand
GCCGGTGGCGGGCAGGGTGGGGGCATGCTGAGGCTGCTCTGCGGGGGGCTGGCGTTGATTGGGATTGGCAGTGGGCTGTTTCATACCGTCGCCCAATCCTGGGCCGCGCTGGCGGATGTGGGCCCCATCGTGCTGTTCATTCTGACCTATCTCTTTGCCATCAATCGCGATGTGGTCGGGTTGCGTCCGTTGGCCGCGCTGGGCGCGACGGCGCTGTTTCTGCCCTATGCGGCGGCGGTGGGGGCAGGGTTTGCGCAGATCCCCGCGCTTGGCAGTTCGGCGGCTTATGGCCCAGTGCCGGTGTTGATCCTGCTCTACGCGGCCGCGCTGCGGCACCGGGCACCGGCGCTGGCGCGCGGCTTTGCCATCGGGGCTTGGCTGTTGATCCTGTCGCTGACCGCACGCACGCTGGATATGCCGCTGTGCCGCGCGCTGCCGGTCGGCACCCATTTCCTGTGGCACCTGTTGAATGCGGCCATGCTCGGCTGGATGATCGAGGTCTACCGGCGGTTTTGCATGGCCGCGCCGGCGCCGCGAAATGCCGCATGAGGCCCGCATCGGGGGGCCGCAGGCCGATCTGACCCGCAGAAATCCCAAGGCAGGCTTGCGGCGCGGGGGCGTGGGCGGTAAATGCCAATACAACACGAGATGAGGGTATCCATGTCGATTGACCAAAGCACCGCCGCGAAAGTGGCGAAACTGGCCCGGATCAAGGTCGAAGAGGACGCGCTGCCGGCACTGGCAGAAGAGTTCAACACGATCCTGGGTTTCATCGAGCAACTGAACGAAGTTGATGTCGAAGGCGTCGAGCCAATGACCTCCGTCACCCCGCAGCGCCTGTTGCGCCGGGTGGACGAGGTCACCGACGGCAGCCAGCAGGACAAGGTCCTCGCCAATGCCCCGGATGCCCGCGAGGGGTTCTTTGCCGTGCCCAAGGTTGTGGAGTAAGACATGTCAGAGCTGAACAAACTGGGCCTTGCTGAGGCCCGCGACCTGCTGCGCAAAGGCGAGACGACCTCTGTCGAGCTGACCGAGGCCTGCCTCAAGGCGATCGACGCGGCGGATGCGCTGAATTCTTTCGTGCACAAGACGCCGGATATTGCGCTGGAGCGCGCCCGGGCGGCGGATGCCCGTCTGGCCGCAGGCGACGCGCCTGCCATGTGTGGCCTGCCCATCGGCATCAAGGATCTGTTCTGCACCAAAGGCGTCGACAGCCAGGCCGCTTCGAACATCCTCAAGGGGTTCAAGCCCGAGTATGAATCCACCGTTTCCGGCAAGCTGCAGGAAGCCGGCGCGGTCATGCTGGGCAAGCTGAACATGGACGAATTCGCCATGGGCTCCTCGAACGAGACCTCCGCCTATGGCGACGCAATCAGCCCCTGGCGGCGTGGCGGCGAAGAGACGCCGCTGACGCCCGGTGGTTCTTCTGGCGGCTCTGCGGCGGCGGTGGCGGCCGACCTGTGTCTGGCCGCGACCGGCACCGATACCGGCGGCTCGATCCGCCAGCCTGCGGCCTTTACCGGCACCGTCGGGATCAAGCCGACCTACGGGCGCTGCTCGCGCTGGGGCATTGTCGCCTTTGCCTCCTCGCTGGATCAGGCCGGGCCGATGACCAAATCGGTGCGCGATGCGGCGATCATGCTGGAGGCGATGTGCGGCCATGACGCCAAGGACAGCACCTCGGTCGATCTGGCTGTGCCGAACTTCGAGGCCATGCTGACCGGCGACATCAAGGGTAAGAAGATCGGCATTCCGCGCGAGTATCGCATGGATGGCATGCCGGAGGAGATCGCCAGGCTCTGGGATGACGGCGCCGAGATGCTGAAAGCGGCAGGGGCCGAGATCGTCGAGATTTCCCTGCCCCACACCAAATACGCGCTGCCCGCCTATTATGTGATCGCCCCGGCCGAGGCCTCGTCGAACCTGGCCCGCTATGACGGGGTGCGCTTTGGCCATCGCGCCACGCTGGCGCAGGGCGACGGCATCACCGAGATGTACGAAAAGACCCGCGCCGAAGGCTTTGGCCATGAGGTGCAGCGCCGGGTGATGGTCGGCACCTATGTGCTGTCAGCAGGCTTTTACGACGCCTATTACAACCGCGCCCGCCGGGTGCGTACCCTGATCAAGAAGGACTTCGAGGATGTCTTTGCCGCAGGAGTGGACGCGATCCTGACCCCGGCAACGCCGTCTGCGGCCTTTGGTCTGGGCGAGATGTCGGATGCGGATCCGGTCAAGATGTACCTCAATGATGTGTTCACCGTGACGGTGAACCTGGCCGGTCTGCCGGGCATCTCGGTGCCGACCGGGCTGGACGCGCAGGGGCTGCCGCTGGGCTTGCAGCTGATTGGTCGGCCCTGGGACGAGGGCGATCTGCTCAATACCGCCTATGCGCTGGAGCAATCGGCCGGGTTTGTGGCCAAACCGGCGCGTTGGTGGTAGTGCTGCGTCCAGCTGCGGCGTGCCTGCGGGCCCGCTGCAGAGCGGACGTGGACGACAGGATGGTAGGCAACGACAGGTGCGGATACAGGTGCGGATGATGGCGAGCGACGGGCGAAATTCTGGGTGGGGTCTGAAACTCCTGATGGCGGCGAGCTGTGTCGCGCTTGTGGCCTGCGATCCGCAGGTGCCGGACAGTGCTGCAGGCATTGGCGATGACACCAGCCCCTTTAACGCGCCTCCCGAAGTCGAACCCGGCCTGACGCTGAACGGCGACCCGCTGGTGCCGGCGGGGCGACTTGGCGATGAGACCACCGCCAACTGGCAGGATCCGCGCCCCTCCGCCGGGGCGCAACCGGGCAGCGACGATATCGCGCGCGAAGCGGCGGCAGCGATCGCGGCCAGCGGCCAGAACTCCGGACGTCAGCCGATCGAGGCCAGCCCGTCGAACCCGGCCCCAGCCGTGATCGGCAACCCCGGTCTGTCCGACGAAAACGACTTTGCCGCCGTTGCCTCGCGCCAGACCATCGAAAGCGACGCAGAGCGTCTGCAGCGACAGCGCGCCCAGTATCAGATCGTCAGTCCGACGGATGTGCCGGACCGGCCGCAGGACCTGTCGCCCAATATCGTGCGCTATGCGCTGTCGACCTCGAACCCGCGCGGCCAGCGGGTCTATAGCCGGACCGGGCTGAACCTGCAGGCGCGGTCGCAACGCAACTGCGCCGCCTATGAATCGCCAGATCTCGCCCAGGTGGCATTTCTGGAGGAAGGCGGCCCGAAGCGCGACCGCCTGGCGCTTGACCCGGATGGGGATGGCTATGCCTGCGGCTGGGACCCGGCGCCCCTGCGGGCGGCTGTGCGCGCCCAAAGCCAGTAAGCTGCGGCGGGCGCCATCATGATCCCCGACGCGCCCATCTGGCACCCCAGCCCGAATTTCGGGCCGCGTCGGGATGGGCTGCAGCCAGAGCTGATCGTCCTTCACTACACGGCCATGACCAGTGCCGAGGCGGCGGTGCAGCGGCTGTGCGATCCGGCCTGCGAGGTCTCGGCGCATTACGTCATCGGCGCGTCCGGGCAGCTGTGGCAGCTGGTGGCAGAGGCAGATCGGGCCTGGCACGCGGGCGCGGGGGAATGGGCCGGGCGCGACGATGTCAACTCCCGCTCCATCGGGATCGAGCTGGACAATCGCGGCACACATCCGTTTTCGGACCCTCAGATGCAGGTGCTGGAGCAGCTGCTGGCGGACATCATGCAGCGCTGGGCGATTCCCCCCGAAGGCGTCATCGGCCATTCCGACATGGCACCGGGGCGCAAGTGGGATCCGGGGCCGCGCTTCGACTGGCAGCGGCTGGCCATCGGTGGTCTGGCGCGGCCTGCGGG
>NZ_LPUY01000105.1 GCF_001518015.1 Tritonibacter horizontis | reverse complement strand
TCGTCCCGGTGATCCACCAAGGCCGCGGACTTGACGGTGGACCGGGCGGCGGGCTGGACGGCAGACTGGGCGGGGCCGGGGACCCGGGGGAGCGCAGGGTCAGTCGGCGCTTTCGGCCATCAGATCGCCGCGCTTGTTTTCGATGGTGACGCGGACCTCGGCCTCCAGCGCATTGACCAGCGACATCAGCCGCGCCCGCGCCACCTCGCCAAAAAGCTCGGCGCTGGCGGCGGGCAGTTCCACATGCAGCAGGCGTTTGCGCGGTTGCCAGCGCAGCGTGCCGATGTCCTGATCCTCGCCCACCATCAGCATGGCGCCAAAGCGCATCGCCTTGCCGACAATCTCGGCCTCTTTTTGCTGCGCCGGGGCCAGCAGGTCGTAGAGATGTTCGAAATGGGTGCCCTGGCGTTTGTTCCGATAGCGATGCAGCAGCGCCAGCCCGAGAAAGATCCGTTCGGAGTGTTTCAGCCCACCCAGGTTGGCGCGGGTGGCATTGTCGAAACAGACTTCGGCGCGGTAATCCGGATGGGCGCGCCAGCTGACGTCATGCAGCACACAGGCCGCCTTCACCAGCCGCATCTTTGTATAGGGCGCGCCGGAAAAGAGCGGTTTTACATAGGTATAGAGCGTCTTGCCAAAGCCGGGAACCCGGGCGTCCTTAGCCTCGGCAAAGCGGGCCGCCTCGATCAGGGGATCGCGTTCGCGCAGGACGTCGGGCATTTGTTCATAAAGCAGCCCCTCGCGGATGCCATAGCTGGAAATGGCGATATCCTTGGGCCGGAAGGTCTTGACCAGCCGCGACAGCACATCAACCGCATAGGGCACCAGCGCCATCCGGGCGGAGGAGATGCCGCAGTCGGCGCGCAGTTTGTCGAGGTCGTTCTTTTCGATGAATTTCGCCGTTTCGCGCACGTCACTGGCGCTCATGCGGTATTCATGCTGCACCGTCAGCGGGTAGCTGCGTCGCAGCATGTCCAGCCGGGCAATGGCGCGCCAGCTGCCGCCGACCAGGAACAGACGATCCCGCTGGTCGCCCATCTGTTCGCGCAAGCCCGCCATCACCTCGTCGATGTGTTTTTTGCGCCCACTGCGCCCGCCGTCGATGTCCTTCAGCTTGAGCGGGCCGAGATTCGAGGTGACGCATTTGCCGACAATGCCGCCCTGGATCTCTGCCAGCTCCATCGAGGAGCCACCGATATCGCAGACCAGACCATAGGCACCGGGCCAGCCCAGCAGGACGCCTTGTGCCGACAGTCGGGCCTCTTCCTCGCCGGTGATGACACGGATGCGCAGGCCGGTGGCGGCTTCGACTTCGGTGCAGAATTCCGGCCCGTCGCTGGCATCGCGCACGGCGGCGGTGGCCACCACATGCAGCGGGTCGGGCAGCAGCCCCTTGGCGAGGGTCTGGAACCGTCGCAGCGCCGCCAGGGCACGGGTGCGCCCCTTGGGGTTCAGCTTGCCAGTATCCGACAGGCCCGCGCCGAGGCCGCACATGATCTTTTCGTTGTAGAAATAGGCCGGGCTGCGGGCGGCGCCGTCAAAAATCACCAGGCGGACCGAGTTTGACCCGATATCGACCACGCCGACCCGCTCCAAGGCGCGCGAATCCGGATCGTTGAACAGCGGGCGGCCAAAGGGCCCCCAGTCGTCAGATGCGGTGTCTCGCCCGGTGGCGGGGCTGTTTCCTGAGGGCTCGGACGGGGCTGCGGGCTGGGTCGTCATGCGGGCTCCGGAGGTTTTGGCTTTGGAAAGAATGGTCTATTGGGTCTGTCAGGTCAATTCAGCAAGCCGGGTCGGTGGCGCTCTGCCGCTGGGAAGTCGGGGAGGGACCCTGGCAACCTGCGGGTGGCGCGCGGGCGGGCGGTCAGATCTCACCGGTTTCGCTCCTGCGGTCGGCGCTCATCATCTGGATCGCAAGCGCCCGGCTGAGGGTGCGCTGTTCGGCCAGTGCCAGCCGGTCGAGCCGCTCCACCACCGCCTGCGCGGCGGCAAAGGACCGGTCCATGCGGCCCACCAGATAGGGGATCACATCGGGTTTCGGCGCGATCTGGCGGTCGTTGAACAGCTTTGCCAGCACCACCGCCAGCAGCGCGTCATCGGGCGCTTCCAGCGCGGCATGGGTGGCCGCCTGCACCCGGCTTTGCAGATCCGCAAGGCCAAGCCCCCAGAGATTGGGCGCGGGTCGGCCGGTGAACATCAGCCGGTGGCCATGGGTCAGCACCATGTTGTGCAGGTGGAACAGCGCCTTTTGCGCCCGGCCATCCTCGGCGATATCGGGGACATCCTCCACCGCGACCGGGCCGCTGGCGAGGGTCGGCAGGTCGTGATCGGTGAGGCGGCGGGCCGAAATCACCCGCGCGCCGCTGTCGCGGGCCCAGACATGGGCGAGATGGGTCTTGCCCGACCCTTTGGGGCCTGTCAGGACCAGCTTGCCCGAGGGCCAGGCGAAATTTGCATCCATCAGCGCCACCGCCATGGCGTTTGAGGGCGCGACGAAGAAATCATCGCGTCCCAGCGCGGGTTTCGCGGGGAGGTCAAAGCTGAGCTGTTGTGACATTTGCGGTGTGCTTACTCTGCGTCTGTCGGTGTCGCGTCGACGGCAAAGGCCGAGGCGTCGCGGTGATCCAGCCCCTGATAGAGCCGACTGTGCAGATACTGCTCCACGGCGAAACGTGCAACCACTCCGATGACGGCGGCGACGGGCACCGCCACCAGCATGCCGACAAAGCCAAAGAGCGCGCCAAAGACCGACAGCGCCAGCAGCAGCCAGACCGGGTGCAGCCCGACCGAGTCGCCGACCAGCTTGGGGGTGAGGAAATTGCCCTCGACGAACTGGCCGAGAAAGAAGATCCCGGCGACCAGCGCGATGCGGACCCAATCGGTGCTGTGGCGGATCATCTCGCCATCGGCGCCTTCCATGGCGCCCCAGAACTGGAACAAGGCCAGCCCGATGGCCAGCACGCCGCCAAAGATCGACCCCAGATAGGGGATAAAGGTCACCAGCCCGGCCACGAATCCGACCGCCAGGCCGAAATTCAGCCCCACCGCCATCAGCGCCACCGCGTAATAGGTGCCAAGGATCAGGCAGACGGTGCCCATGCCGCGAATGAAGGACGAGAGCACATCGTCGATCTCGCGAAACAGCCGGCGGATTGTGGGGGCATGATCGCGCGGCAAAAGCGCGTCGATGCGCGCCACCATGCGGTCCCAGTCCACCAGCAGATAGACCGACACGACCGGCACGATTACGATCAGCACCACCAGGTTCAGCAGCGACAGGGCAGAGCCGACAAAGGTCTGCAGCAGCGTCGCGCTTTTGTCCTGCAACATGGTCCACAGGCTGGCGAGCGCATCGTTGATGCGGCTGTCATCGGCAAACAGCGATGGCATCCGCTCGCGGGCAATTTCGCGCAGATTGGACCAGGCCTGCGGCAGGGTCTGCACCAGATCGATCAACTGGTTGATCAGCATCGGCACGATCAGCAACAGGAACATCAGGAAGATCAGCACGGCGACGACGGTGATCACGGCGGTGGCCCCGGTGCGGCTCAGCCCGAGATCTTCGAGCCGGTCAGCCAGCGGGTCGATGATATAGGCAACGGCGGCGCCCAGGATAAAGGGCAAAAGCACATTGCCCAGCGACCACATCAGCAGCGCCAGAACGGCCAGCGCGAGGCTCCAATATATCAATTGCTTGCTGGCAGGCAGGGCCATGATCCGGCGACCTCGCTGGTGTTGCACAGGGCAGGGACGCCCCAGAGAGTGCCCCTGTGATCGCCGATAGGGGCCTGCGTTGCAAGAGAGACTTGCCCGATTGCCGGGCTGGCGCCGCCGATGTGGTCGCTGGGCAATGTGCTTTTGCCCTT
>NZ_LPUY01000104.1 GCF_001518015.1 Tritonibacter horizontis | reverse complement strand
GAGTGCCGGGGCGCTGCGGAGGGGCGGGCAGAAACCTGCCGCAGCCCCCGGCACTCGGCGGAAACCGGAGCAGTGCCAGCCGCCGATCCGGCTGGTTTTTGCCGGTCAGTTCAGTTGAGCAACCCCAGAGTCACCCGGCGCAGGTCCCCCAGCTCGTCCATTGCCTCGTCGATCTGCTGACGCTGGGCCTGCAGCTCCTTGAGCTGCCGGTCGGCCATTTCGACAAAGGCGCGATTCTGCGCCTCGTTGCCTTCGTTTTCGTAGATCAGCAGCCATTGGCGGATCTCTTCGAGCTGAAACCCGAATTTGCGCCCGCGCAGGATCAGCTTCATCCGGGCAACGTCCCGGGCGCTGTAGAAACGCGAACGGCCCTGACGCTCGGGCTGCAACAGCTCGATGTATTCGTAATAGCGCAAGGTGCGCGGCGTCACGTCAAAGCGTGCGCACATCTCCTTGAATGACAGTCGTGCTTCGGTCATCCACGTCCTCCCTTGGGCTGCAACCTAAGGAAGTGAACCGAGCGGTGCAACTGGCAGTTTTGCAGCCCTTGCGCTTTGCCGGGCTGGACGGAATAAATGGGGCAGTCAGGCAAGGAGCATCCCATGGCAGACAAGACTCAGCTGGCACGCCAGTTCATCGAAGCAATTCCGCATTCCGCGGCCTTGGGGATGGAGCTGACGGAAATCGGCGAAGGACGGGCGGTGATCCTGATGCCCTATGACACCAAACTGATCGGGGATCCCGAAACCGGGGTCATTCATGGCGGGGCGGTGTCGGCGCTGATGGATACCTGTTGTGGCGCGGCGGTGATGAGCCACCCCAGCGCGCCCTCCAGCACCGCGACGATTGATCTGCGCATCGACTATATGCGCGGCGCGACTCCGGGGCAGACCATCCGCACCACTGCCACCTGCCACCACGTCACCCGCAACGTGGCCTTTGTGCGCGCGGTGGCCACCGATGATGCGACCGACACGCCCGTGGCAACCGCTTCCGGCGCCTTTACGGTGGAGAGCAAGCCATGAGCCGTGCCAAGCCCGAACCCGTCCAGGTGATCAAACAACGGCGCGACGCGGCGCTCAGCGCGCTGGTCGAATCGGTGCCCTATATCGGGTTTCTCGGCATCACCTTCGAGCGGCGCGGCGATGAGCTGACCTCGACCATGCATTTTCACGACGCGCTGATCGGCAACCCGATGCTGCCGGCGGTGCATGGCGGCGCCACGGCGGCCTTTCTCGAGGTGACGGCCGTGATCACGCTGCAATGGTTCCACATCTGGCCGCAGTTCGAATCCGGCGCGCTGGAGGTGGAGGCCATGACCGCAGGCCAGATGCCCCGGCTGCCCAAGACCATTGATTTCACCGTCGACTACCTGCGGTCCGGCCTGCCGCGCGACAGCTACGCGCGCGCCACGGTGAACCGGTCGGGCCGTCGCTATGCCTCGGTCCATGTGGAGGCCTGGCAGGATCACAAAGACAAACTCTTTGCCCAGGCGACCGGGCATTTCCTGATGCCGCAGGAGCGCGCAGCCGAAGGCTGACGTCGTACAAAGGACCGACCCATGACAGAGAGCCACGGGCCGATCACCCATGCGCGGGTGCTGAAAATCGCGCTGCCCATTGTGCTGTCCAACGCCACGGTGCCGATCCTGGGGGCCATTGATACCGGTGTGGTCGGGCAGCTGGGTCAGGCGGCGCCCATCGGGGCGGTTGGCATCGGGGCGGTGATCCTGTCGACCCTTTATTGGGTGTTTGGTTTCCTGCGGATGGGCACCACCGGCCTCGCCGCCCAGGCGCGCGGGGCCGGCGATACCGCCGAAACCGGTGCCCTGCTGATGCGGGGGCTGCTCCTCGCCGGGGCGGCGGGGCTGTTTTTTATCGCGGCGCAGGCGCTGGTGTTCTGGGGCGCCTTCGCGCTGGCCCCGGCCAGCGCCGAGGTGGAAGGCCTGGCGCGGCAATATCTGGAAATCCGCATCTGGGGCGCGCCGGCCACGATCGCGCTTTATGCGGTGACGGGATGGCTGATCGCGATGGAGCGCACGCGGGGCGTCGTGCTGCTGCAGGTCTGGATGAACGGGCTCAACATCCTGCTGGATCTGTGGTTCGTGCTCGGTCTGGACTGGGGCGTGCAGGGGGTGGCCACGGCGACGCTGATCGCGGAATGGAGCGGGCTGTTGCTGGGGCTCTGGCTCTGCGGGTCGGCCTTTGGTGGCAAGCAATGGCATGACTGGAACCGCATCTTTGACCGGGCGCGGCTGCGGCGGATGATGCAGGTGAATGGCGACATCATGGTCCGTTCGGTCTTGCTGACGGTGTCCTTTACCACCTTTTTGTTCCTGGCGGCGGATCTGGGCGATGTGACGCTGGCTGCCAATCAGGTGCTGATCCAGTTCCTGGAGATCACCGCCTTTGCGCTTGATGGGTTTGCTTTCAGCGCCGAAGCGCTGGTTGGCGGCGCCGTGGGGGCGCGCGATCCGCAACGGCTGCGGCGCGCGGTGCGCGTGTCGAGCCACTGGGGCATCGGGTTCGCGCTTTTGCTGTCGCTGGGGTTCTGGATCTTCGGGCCGATGGTGATCGACCTGATGACCACCGCGCCGGAGGTGCGCGCGGTGGCCCGCAGCTACCTGATCTGGGTGGCGCTTGGCCCGCTGATCAGCGTCGCGAGCTATATGCTGGATGGGATCTATATCGGGGCCACCTGGACGCGGGACATGCGCATCGCGATGATCCAGTCGGTTGTGATCTATGTGCTGGCACTGGTGGTCTGTGTGCCGGTGTTTGGCAACCATGGGCTTTGGCTGGCGTTGATGGTGCTGAACCTGGCCCGCGCGGCCACGCTGGCGCGGATCGGGTCGGCGGCGTTGGCTGCGGTCAGAGCCAATCGGATCTGGCGCTGCCGACCGCTGCGGCCACCGTGTCGAACCCGTCGCGGGCCAACAGCTGGTCGAGGCCCGATGCGATCTCGACCGCCAGCGACAGGCCGCCATAGACCAGCGCGGTATAGAATTGAACCGCGCTCGCCCCGGCCTGGATCTTGGTATAGGCGTCCTGCGCCGAGGCGATGCCGCCGACGCCGATGATCGGCACGCGGCCGTCCAGCCGTTCGGACAGTTGCGCCAGGATCCGCGTCGAGGATTGAAACAGCGGCGCGCCGGAGAGGCCGCCCATCTCGACCTGGTGCTGGCTGTGCAGGCCAACGCGAGCCAGGGTGGTGTTGGTCGCGACCACCGCGTCGATCCCGCTGTCCAGCGCCACGGCGGCGATATCGTCCAGCCCGGCCTGATCGAGATCCGGAGCGATCTTCAGGAACACCGGGATCTGGCGCGACAGCCCGGCGCGCGCCTCCATCACACCGGACAGAAGCGCAGACAGCGCCGCCTTGCCCTGCAGGTCCCGCAGTTTTTCGGTGTTGGGAGAGGAGACGTTGACGGTGGCAAAATCCAGATGCGCACCGCAATGGCTCAGCACTTTGGCGAAATCCAGCGCGCGATCGGCGCTGTCCTTGTTGGCCCCGAGGTTCAGGCCGATCACCCGGCCGGTGGGACGGGTTGCGAGCCGGTTGCCGATGGCCTCCATGCCCTGATTGTTGAAGCCAAAACGATTGATCGCGGCCCGGTCCTCGCGCAGGCGGAACAGGCGCGGTCTGGGGTTGCCGGGCTGCGGGCGTGGCGTCGCCGCGCCGACCTCGATAAAGCCAAACCCCGCGTCGCAGAGCGGCGCCAGTGCCTCGGCGTTCTTGTCGAACCCGGCCGCCAGACCGACGGGATTGGGCAGGCTGAGGCCGGCAATCTCTGTCTGCAGACGCCGTGAGGTGACCGGACCGGGGCGCGGCGTCAGCCCGGCTTTCAGCGCCTGGATCGACAGGCCATGTGCGGCTTCTGGATCCATGCGGTGCATCACGGCCAGCGCCAGTTTTTCGGATAGGTTCATCTGCGATGGCTCCTTGTGTCAGGCGGAGTGTGTCGGGCGGAGTGTGTCGGGTCGGCTGTATTCGGGGGGGCTGAGACGGGCGAGCTGTGCCCGGGCGGGGCAGGCCTGGGG
>NZ_LPUY01000103.1 GCF_001518015.1 Tritonibacter horizontis | reverse complement strand
GCCGGGCTCCCTGCTGACGCAGGGCGCGGTCGTCGGCTTTCTGACAACCGCCCGGTTGAGGCCTCCCGTTGGCAGGCGAAGGCGACCTGCCTGCCTGCCGCCCGCCTGACCTACTGCCTGCTGCTACCGTGCTGCAAGAAAATCGAGGTTGGTCCGCACCATAGGCCATTCGGCGGCGGTGATGGAATAAACCGCTGTGTCGCGCAGGCTGCCATCTGGCAGGATCATATGGGCGCGCAGAATACCATCCAGCCGGGCCCCGAGCCGTTCGATGGCTGCGCGGCTCTGCCGGTTCAGGAAATGGGTGCGGAACTCCACCGCTATAGCGTCCTTGGCCTCGAAGGCATGGGCGAGCATAAGCCGCTTGATCGCGGTGTTCAGCCCGCTGCGCTGCACCGCCTTGCGATACCAGGTGGAGCCGATCTCGACCCGCCGATTGCTGTGGTCGATGTTCATATAGGTGGTCATGCCGACGGCGCGGCCGGTGGCGTCGAGGATGGCAAAGGGCACCATGCTGCCGCTGTCCAGCAGGGCCAGTCGGCGGTCGATCTCTGCCGCCACCGCGTCGGGGGCCGGAACGGTCGTGTACCACAGGCGATGCAACGCGCCATCGGCGGCAGCTTCGGCCAGGGCGGGGCCGTGATCGTGGCTGAGCGGGACCAGCGCGGCGCGGTCACTGGAAAGTTCGGTCGGGGTCATCCACATGAGAAGGAGCCTTTTGCATGTCGTGTTCGAGAGGTCCATTGCCCGACAGGCGGCCCGGATGAAAGGGCCACCTGTCTGGATCTGTAGAGGACCAATTTCACGGCCCAACGCCGTTGACAAAACGCGCCGCAGGCTGGGCGTCGGCGATCAGCCGAAGACGGTCGTCAGTGCCTTGTCCACGGCATCGGTGATCTGGTCGATGTCTGCGGCCGTGGCGATCAGCGCGGGCGAGAAACACAAGGTGTTGTTGCGGCCCGGCACGGAGCGGTTGGTCACGCCAATGATGACGCCGTGATTGCCGGCCTCTGCCACGACCCTTTGCGCCAGCGCTTCGTCCACAGGTTCCTTGGTGTCGCGGTCGCTGACCAGTTCCGCGCCCAGAAACAGACCCTTGCCACGCACGTCGCCGATAACGGCGTGTTTTTCCTTCAGCGCCTCGAGGTTGGCCATCATCCGCGCGCCCATGGCGGTGCAGTTGTCCAGGAGGTTCTCGTCCTCGATGATGCGCATGTTTTCCAGGGCTGCCGCCGGTCCGGCGGTACAGCCGCCAAAGGTGGAGATATCACGGAAATAGTTCATCTTGTCGGAGGGGTCGTCCTTGAACAGATCAAAGACCTCTTCGGTGGCCACCATGCAGGCAATCGCCGCATAACCCGAGGCGACGCCTTTGGCCATGGTCACAAAATCGGGCTGGATGCCGTAGTGCTGATAGCCAAACCAGGTGCCTGTGCGGCCCAGACCGCAGACCACTTCGTCGATGTGCAGAAGGATGTCGTACTGTTTGCAGATCTCCTGCACGCGCGGCCAATAGCCCTCGGGCGCCTCGATGACACCGCCGCCTGCGGTGACCGGCTCCAGACACAGCGCGCCGACGGTTTCAGGGCCTTCGCGCAGGATCACCTCTTCGATCAGGTTGGCCGCCGCAAGGCCGAACGCCGCGCCCGACAGATGTTCCAGCCCCAGCTCGTGCTTGCGATACTCCATGCAGTGCGGAACCTTGACGAAATCGGGCGCGAAGGGGCCGTACTGCATGTTGCGCTCTTCCTGACCGCCTGCGGACATCGCAGCGAGGGTGGAGCCATGATAGTCGCGGTCGCGGTAAAGGATCTTGGTCTTCTTGCCGCCGTATTTCTTGTGCGCGATCTGGCGCACCATCTTGAACGCCTTCTCGTTGGCCTCGGAACCGGAGTTGCAATAATAGACGCGCGACATGCCGGGCATCTTGTCGATCAGCTTCTCGGCAAAAAGCGCACCGGGAACAGACCCTGCGGCCTGGGCGAAATAGCACATTTTCATGGTCTGGTCGTAGACCGCCTTGGCAATGCTTTCACGGCCATAGCCGACGTTGACGGTCCAGACGGCGCCGGAGACGGCATCCAGCCATTCCTTGCCATTCTGATCCCAGACGCGCATGCCTTTACCCTCGACGATGATCCGCGGATCGGAGGTTTCAAAGGGTTTGTGCTGCACGAGGTGGTGCCAGACGTGTGCCTTGTCGGCGGAAATCACGTGGCTGAGGTCGTTGTCGGTGAACGTGCCGTGCATGACAGGCCCTTTCTGAAGTGAGAACGCGCGGTCACGCCCTGGCTGTCGCAGGGCGGAGTCCGTTGGGGGTCACCAAAGGGGAAATTTCGCAATAGGGATAGGTCCAGATGCAAGCGAGATTTGAGACCACATCAGAGCGGCTGCCGCAGGTCGGCCGGGGTCAGCTGCCGGTGTAGTCCAGATACCACGCAACAAAGCGCGCGACGCCGTCCTGGACGCTGGTTTGTGGGGCAAATCCGGTCAACCGGTGCAAGAGCGTGGTATCGGCCCATGTGGCGGGCACATCTCCGGCCTGCATTGGCATGAAATTCTTGCGGGCCTCGCGGCCCAGAGCGGCCTCCAGTGCGCCGATATAGTCCATCAGGGGGACGGACTGACCGTTGCCGATGTTGACAACCCGCCAAGGCGCCACCGGAGAGAGGCTGTCGTCGGCCAGTGGCTGGCCCGAGGTGAGCCGTTCAGGAACCGCGTCCACCAAAAGCCGGATGCCGGTGACAAGATCGTCGATATAGGTGAAGTCCCGCTTCATCTCGCCATGATTATAGATATCAATCGGCACGTCGGAGAGGATGGCTTTGGTGAATTTGAAAAGCGCCATGTCCGGGCGGCCCCACGGCCCATAGACGGTAAAGAAGCGAAACATGGTGACCGGCAGATCGTAGAGATGGGCATAGGAATGCGCCATGCTTTCGGTCGCTTTTTTGGTGGCGGCATAAAACGACATCTGGTGGTCGGCTTGTTCGGTTTCCCGATAGGGCATTGCCGTGTTGGAGCCATAGGCCGAGCTGGTCGAGGCCAGCAGAAGGTGGCGCGGCGGCACCGCCCGTGCTGCTTCGAGCAGTTCAAAGGTTCCGACAAGGTTGGAGTCCAGATAGCTGCGCGGATTGTCGATGGAATAGCGAACACCGGCCTGCGCGGCGAGGTGGATCACGACGTCTGGTTGAACCTCCTGCATCAGCGACATCAACAGACCCGGAGTCTCCACCGCGCCGATGACCGCGCGAAACCCGGGCAAGGCTGCGAGCATTCGGTGCCGCGCCTCTTTCAGGGTGACATCATAGTAGTCTGTCATCGCGTCCAGTCCGACCACCTGATACCCGTCCCGCAACAATCGCTGGCAGCAGTGAAACCCGATGAATCCTGCGGATCCGGTCACGAGGGCGGTTGGCATGGCGGTCTCCAGTGTTCTGCGGCGGGTCCGTGCGGTCTAGGTGTCATCTCGGGCGGCAAAGTCAACCCTGTTGCACCGTTGCATCGCGGCCTCGCGCGGGGGCGGCAGCGTGGCGCCACAGCGGCTGCGGGCGCGGGCGGGGACCGGAGTTGAGGCTGGGCCGGCAGGATTGTACCTGTTACGCACCGAGGCATTGCACTGCAATGTGCTGCGGTTGCACTATCGGGGCAGCCGGATCGTTTGGATGGCCGGATGCCTGCCCCTCAAGGAGACAATGATGAGTCAATATGCACAGACCCCCGGCACCAATATCGCTGATGTGATCTGCGATTTGCGCAGCGATACGGTGACTCGCCCTGATGCAGGCATGCGGGCCGTCATGGCGGCAGCAGAGGTGGGGGATGATGTTTATGGCGAAGATCCGGCTGTCAACCAGCTGGAGCGCAGCCTGGCGGAGCGGTCCGGGATGGAGGCGGCACTGTTCCTGCCCACCGGAACCCAGAGCAACTTTGTGGCCTTGCTGTCCCATTGTGGCCGGGGCGAAGAAATCATAACCGGGCGCGACTATCACATTTACAAATACGAGGCGGGGGGCGCATCGGCACTGGGCGGCATCGTGATGGACCCGCTGGCCGTCGCGCCGGATGGCGGATTGCGCCCCGAGGAGATTGCCGCTGCGATCAAGGATGACGATTCCCACCATCCGATTTCGCGCCTGCTGTCGATGGAAAATACCCACAACGGCAAGGTCGTCCCGCTTGCGCGGCTGGATCAATGCATCTCTGTGGCGCGGTCTGCGGGGCTGTCGGCGCATCTGGACGGGGCACGGGTGTTCAACGCCGCGATCGCGCTGGGCTGTGATCTGGCCGACATCGCGGGGCGTTTTGATACGGTGTCCATCTGCCTTTCCAAGGGGCTTGGGGCACCGGTCGGTTCGGTCCTTGTTGGTCCCGAAGCTTTCATCGCCAAGGCGCGCCGCTGGCGCAAAATGGTCGGTGGCGGCATGCGGCAAGCAGGCGTGCTGGCTGCGGCGGGGCTATATGCGCTGGAGCACAATGTGGCCCGTCTGGCCGAAGACCACGCCCGTGCGACGGAACTTGCAGAAACCCTGCGAGGCCTGGGGGCGGGGGCGGTTGAGCAGAACACCAATATGGTGTTCTTCTCCCCGGAGGCGCAGGACAACGCGGCCCTGGGCCAGAGGCTCGCCGCGCAGGGGATTGTGATCTCGGCGGGTGGGTCCGGCGCCATCCGCATGGTCTTGCACAAAGATATTGGCGATGACGCCTTCGCGCTCCTGCAATCCGCCCTCAAGTCACATTACGCCTGAGCCATCCGGGCGGTGGGAGAACCGGGCGGTGCGCAAACTGGATAGCTGACGAACCTAGATACCTGAAAAGCCTGCCTGGGTCGGCGCATCACGACCTTCGCAAGCTGCAATCCGGGCGAGTGTCAAAGGGGGCGGCTCCCGCCCCCAGACACAGCAGCAAAGCTGCTCAGCCTGACGTTGGGCGTGGCGCCTGCGCGCAGACGCGCGGCGCGCCTGTTGCGCCCTGCGGGCACAACAGGCCTGGCCCATTCAGATGGGATCGCACAATATAAATCTGGACGCCGCCGCCCACAGTCGACGGTCAGCGCGGGGTTTCCCGAAGCGGCTCAGATCTCTTTGCGAGCCCGAAGTGCGGCAGAAATCGTGCCATCGTCGAGGTAGTCCAACTCGCCCCCGATCGGGACGCCCTGCGCCAGCGATGTCAGCTTCACACGCCCTGAGAGCTGATCTGCGATGTAGTGGGCGGTGGTCTGTCCGTCGATGGTCGCGTTGAGGGCAAGAATGACCTCGGTCACGCCTTCGCTGGTCACCCGGTCCACCAGACGCGGAATGCGCAGGTCCTCCGGCCCCACGGCGTCCAGCGCCGACAATGTCCCGCCCAGCACATGGTATCGGCCCTTGAAGACCGCAGCGCGCTCCATCGCCCAGAGGTCAGCCACATCTTCGACCACACAGAGTTCGCCATTCTCGCGTGTCGCATCCGCGCAAAGGGCGCAGATCTCGCGGGTTCCGACATTGCCGCAGTTGAGGCATTCCCGCGCGGTTTCGGCAACCCGGCTCATGGCATCCGCCAGCGGCGTCAGAACCAGCGCGCGTTTGCGGATAAGGTGCAGCACAGCGCGCCGGGCCGAGCGTGGTCCCAGTCCCGGCATCTTTGCCATCAAGGCAATCAGCGTTTCGATCTCGCGCATATCCTGTTCGGCCATGACCTCACCCTGTTCCGCATATGTTCAATTAGGTCGCATCGTTGGGAAAAGTGCAAGCGCAGGCTGCTCTGTCGCTGACGCATGGGGGCGCTCTGAAACGCAGAGACCGGCCCAGGCGACCCGCAGGCCATGACAAAAACTGCCCACCGCGCGCCGGGTCACGAAAAAAGGCGACCGCCTGGCCGCCTTTCGCCGCTGTGACCAAAGCAAAGGCCCCTAGAAGGGCAGCTTCATATCCTTGGGCAGGCCAAGTCCCTCTGTCAGTTGCGCCATTTCCGCCTGGGCGCGCTCGGCGGCCTTGGCCTGCGCATCCTTGACGGCGGCGAGGATCAGGTCTTCGACCACTTCCTTGTCATCGCTGTTGAAGATCGAGGGGTCGATATCGAGCGACTTCAGATCTCCCTTTGCAGAGGCCGTCGCCTTCACGAGGCCTGCACCGGCTTCGCCGACGACCATGATGTTATGCAGCTCTTCCTGCATTTCACCCATTTTGGTCTGCATCTCCTGGGCTTTTTTCATCATCCCGGCCATATCGCCGAGGCCACCAAGACCTTTGAACATATCCTATCACTCCTGATGTCAGGTTGCCTTGTTAGATACGTGCGGTGGTCGGCGCAGGCAAGGGCAAAGCCCGGAACGTCGCGGTATCACCGATGTGGTTTTGCGCAGCACGCCCGATACCGCAGCCGGGGGCCCTGACGATGGCCGACCTGCTTATTCTTCGAAGGGATCCCATTCATCCTCGACCTCGGGCAAGGCCTCGGCCTGAACTTCGGCTTCCAACTCTTCCGGGGTTCGGATCTTGGTGATCCTGGCAGTGGGAAAGCGGGCCAGAACGGCCTGTACCAGCGGATGTTCCGTTGCCTTTTCCCGCAGGGCGGTGTCGGCGGCGTCGCGCAGCTCGGCGATTGTCGGCGCATCGCCATCGGGGGAGATCGAGACCACCCAGCGGCTGCCGGTCCAGTTCTGCAGTGCGGTGCCCAGTCGTGCCGCCAGATCCCTGGAGGCCTGCGCCGCTGGGGTAAAGGTGATCCGACCGGGCTGGTAGGACACCAGCCGTATGCCGCCCTCGACCTCGACCAGCAATTTCACATCGCGGTGATGTCGGATCAGCTCCAGAATATGGTCAAAACTTGGATATCTGGCCAGGGCTGTATCGGTTTGTGGCGCGACGGCCAGGGCCTGCCCGCCCCCTGACGACATGGTGGGCCCACTGCCCTGGCTCCCACCGGGTGCGCCCTGCGGCGGGGCGGAGGCGTAGGCCGGAGCCCCGCCCCCCCCGCTCGCCGCAGGCGATCCCCGGCTCTGCAGGGGATGTCCACCATTGCCGATTTCGGCGCCGGGGGGCGGCGGGGGCGTGTCCTGCAGTTTGCGCAACAATTCTTCGGGTGAAGGCAGGTCGGCCACATGGGTCAGGCGGATGATCGCCATCTCGGCTGCCATCATCGCATTGGGCGCGGCGGCGACTTCTTCCAGCGAGGTCAACAACATCTGCCACATGCGCGTCAGCACGCGCATCGGCAGGCGGTTGGCCATGTCCTGACCTCGGCGACGTTCATCCGGGCTGATGGTGGGGTCTTCGGCGGCGTCCGGTGTGATCTTCACGACCGACACCCAATGCGTGATCTCGGCCAGATCGCGCAGCACCGCCATCGGGTCCGCCCCTTCGGCATATTGGCCGGACAGCTCTGTCAGCGCCGCCGCGGCATCGCCACGCAGGATCATGTCCATCAGGTCCAGCACGCGCCCACGGTCCGCCAGCCCCAGCATCGCGCGCACCTGGTCGGCCGTGGTTTCGCCGGCCCCGTGAGAAATCGCCTGATCCAGCAGCGAGGTGGCGTCCCTTGCCGAGCCTTCGGCGGCCCGGGTGATCAGGGCCAGGGCATCCTCGGCGATTTGAGCGCCCTCGGCCGCAGCGATCCGCTGCAGAAGCGCGATCATCACTTCGGGTTCGATCCGGCGCAGGTCAAACCGCTGGCAGCGCGACAGAACGGTCACCGGTACCTTGCGGATCTCGGTGGTGGCAAAGATGAACTTCACATGCGCGGGCGGTTCTTCCAGCGTCTTCAACAGCGCGTTGAAGGCGGAAGTCGACAGCATGTGGACCTCATCTATGATATAGATCTTGTAACGGGCCGAGGCCGCACGATAGGCGACGCTATCAATGATTTCGCGAATGTCGCCGACGCCGGTGCGCGATGCCGCGTCCATCTCCATCACGTCAACGTGGCGACCTTCCATGATGGCCACGCAATGTTCGCAGGTGCCGCAGGGTTCCGTCGTCGGCCCGCCGGCGCCATCGGGGCCGATGCAATTCATGCCCTTGGCGATGATCCGCGCGGTGGTGGTTTTCCCCGTCCCGCGGATGCCGGTCATGATAAACGCCTGCGCGATCCGGTCGGCGGCAAAGGCGTTCTTCAGCGTCCGCACCATCGCATCCTGGCCGACCAGATCGGCAAAAGTCTCGGGCCGGTATTTGCGCGCCAGAACTTGGTAAGGGCCGGATGAGGTCCCAGCAGGGGTATCGGGGCTGTGCTCGCTCATGGGGGCCTTTCGGGTCTGTCAAAGGCAGCGTGGAGGGTCCTGTCGGCCGGGGGGCCGGATTCGCCTCTGCTGCAGGGTCTTTGGTGCAAACTAAGGGGCGCTGCGGCGTTCGTCCACCGCTCTTGCGCCTGGACCACATTGGTCAGCTCTTTGAGGCGGGGGCGCAAAAAAGACTCCCCGACCGGGCCGAGCCGAGTCTAAGGTAATAGACGCTCGATCGCGGTATTTGTGCGCGGTGTTTCCCGGGGGGGATTAAATGGTAAGTGTTTCCGACCGACAGTTTGTGCAGACAGACCAGAACCACGTCCAATGTCAGGCCCAGACCCTGACCCTGCATGCGTTGTCCGTTGCCGACGGCATTCTCGCGCTGAGCCCGGTGCCGGGTGCGGGCGGGCTCTACAAGCAGGATCTCCACCTGATCAGAGAATGGCGCCCCTCCATCGTGATCACCCTCACCACCCGTGTCGAGCATGTGATCCTGGGGGTCGAAACCCTCGGCTCTGATATCCAGGGTTTGGGCAGTCGCTGGTTCCACATGCCGATCGAGGACTATCAGATTCCGGCCGGGGCCGTGCATGAACGCTGGCCCGAAATCAGCGCCTTGGCACGGCAGGCCTTGACCGGCGGCGGTCGGGTGCTGGTCCATTGCAAAGGCGGCTGCGGGCGGTCTGGTATGATTGCGCTGCGGCTGATGATCGAATGCGGCGAACGCCCGGATGCCGCGCTGGCGCGTTTGCGGGCCGTGCGACCCTGCGCAGTGGAAACCGATGCGCAGATGGCCTGGGCCTATGGCAGGCGGCGCAAGACCCCGCGGGCGTGACGCGGCAGGCGCGGGCAGGTTGATTGGGTCGACACTGCGGCGCCTTGTGGCATTGGACCTGAACGACCAAACCCTGCCACGGCTGTTTTAACCGGTTTCTGGACACCGCAGGCCCGGTCGGATTGAAAACGCATTTTCCGGTCGTGCCGGATCGTCCATCAAAGGCATGTGAACGCAGACGGCCAGCCCGCCCAGTTCTTTTGACTGAGAAAAAGACAATTGCAAATCCATCGCCAAACAAAGCTCGGAGACAATCGACAGGCCAAGCCCATGCCCGCGGTCTGCGGTCAGGGAGGGTTTTCCACGATTGTGTCTTTTGGTCAAAAGCGCAATTTCGGATGATGACAGGCCGGGGCCATTGTCCGATATTGTCACGATAACCCCATTTTTTGAGGTCTCGCATTGCACCAGAATTCGCCCCGGCCGCGCGCAATAGTTTATCGCGTTGCCAATCAGGTTCTGAAAAACGATCTGAAGCGAGGTTTCAGGCAATAGGACCATGACCGGGGTGTCGGCGATCAGTTCAACATCCAGTTCCTTTTGCAGGGCGGCCGGGGCGCGCTCGATCAGTACGTCCTTTAGGACCTCGCGCAGATCAACCGGGTGCGTGGCTGTATCGGCCTGCGATTCGGCAAAGGCCAGATCCAGCAATTGGCCCACCTGTCGCGCCGAGCGCAGCGCCGAGCTGCGGATCTTGTCAAGCTGGGCTTTGACACCCTCTGACACGTCCTGAACGGGCACCGCGTCGATCTGGGCAATGATCCCGGTCAGCGGTGTGCGCAGTTCATGCGCCGCGTTGGAGATGAATTCGCGTTCGCGCAGCAAGGTCCGGCGCAGATCACCCAGAAATGTATTTGTCGCATCTGCGATGGGCCTGAGTTCCGACGGGACTGACAGCTCTATTGGGTCGAGCCTTGTGGAGTGTCGTTCTGAGACCGCTCTGGCCAGCCGGTGGATCGGACGCAGCCCGACGTGGATCGAGCGGCGGATCAGCCACAGCATGCCGCCCATGACCAAAAGGAAAACGACCACTGTATAGCCGACGATTTCAAGCGAGGCGAGGTAGGTTTCCTGCTTCAGGACTCCGACGGCGACGACCGCATTGGTCTTGGGGTCGTGCTGGCGTTCCATCAGATAGGTGCGTCCCTCCACCACGATGCGGTCGCCTGACAGGGTGGAGAGGTCCGGCGGCTCGGCCGACCAGGAGGCATAGGTGACCTGCGCGCCGTCATGGATGAACAGTACATATTCGCGATTTTGTTCGCCGGCCTGCGGCGGGTCTTGATGCAGGTTGGAAAAGGTGCTTGGCGCGGCAGTTCTGGCAAGCGTCAGTATCAGGTCGGCGGCGTGGCGCGATTGGCTTTGCAATTCGCTGCGAAATTCCTGGGCCACCATCAAAAACACAACGATGCAGAGAGAAATGCTACAGGACGCGGTGGCCGCCAGCACCCGGAGAAAAACGGTTTGTTGGATGGTTTTCATCAATCGTCACGCGGCATGAGATAGCCAAGCCCCCGGATGGTTTTGATATAGTCCGATCCGATCTCGCGTCGGATCTGCGAAACGAAAACCTCGATTGTGTTGCTCTCGACGTCGCCGTTCCAGCCATAGAGCTGGGATTCGATCATGGATTTGGTCAGAACCCGGCCCCGGTTTTCGATGAAATACTGAAGAAGCTGAAACACTTTGGGCTTCAGCCGGAGCGGTCGGTCACCGATGCTGCCCTGACTGGCCCCGGTGTCGAGGGTCAGATCCCGGTGCCTCAGAACAGTTGGGGTCCAGCCGCCGCGCCGCCGGGCGAGGGCGCGACAGCGCGCCATCAACTCGTCCATATCAAAGGGTTTGGTCAGATAGTCATCGGCCCCGAGGTTCAGGGCTTCGACACGGGCGGTGACGGCGTATCGCGCAGTAAAGACCAGAACCGGAACGGTGCAGTCGCGTTGACGCAGAAGGCGCAGGAAATCCAAACCATCCGCCCCCGGCAGCCCCAGATCCAATACGATCACATCAAAATCTGCATCGGCGTCTTTGGCGGACAAATCCGCGCAGCTGACGAGGTGATCGAGCTGCACACCATCGCGGCGAAACCGGATGCCGACGGCATCTGCGATGATGTCATCATCCTCTATAAGCAATACGCGCATCTGTGTTCCTTTGGTGGGCGGCTCTCTCATCGCAGCAAGCTTAACGCAACCTGAACGGGCTTTTTACTCTGCTCAGCCTGTGTTCAGGTTTCTGTCCGAAAGAGCGGCGTTTGCAACGTGGGGCCGTGACATGATCTTGCCAGAAGGTCCTCGAGAAATGGCATTTCACTGCCTCCGGTCCCGCATGTCCAAAAACCTCAGGAGGAATGACATGTCAAAGCACGCCTTGATTTCGCTCGGCGTCGCGCTCGCGATGTTCACCATGGGCACCACCGCCCCTTCGGCTCAACAGATGGATGGCAGCATGTTCCGCGCGATTGGCGATGGGGACTGGTATCATCCTGTCGAACCGGACAATTGGGTTTATCTCGGGGGCGAAGAGGACGAGATCATGGAGGTTCTCACCCGGATCGAGCAGGCCGAAGGGGTGCGTGCCAACCCCGAACAGCCAGATACGATCCGCGCATTCCGCCCGGGCAATTGGGTGTATGAGTTCAGCGCCGCCGGAGATCAGGCCATGGCCGAGGGCCGCTATCGGGCCGCGATAACCTACTACCACACCGCCGCAGCCCCCCATAGCAATCAGCCCGGCATGGCCGAGGCCCTGGAAAACGCGCGTGCGGCCTATGCGAGGGCCATGGAGGGGGTCGCGACCTATGAAGAGATCCAGCTGGACCGCGACGGGCACAGCTTTACCGCCCATCTGCATCTCCCGGCGGGCGCGGGTCCATTTCCGGTATTGGTGTTTTCCAACGGCTCCGACATGTCCAGCGTTCTGGCGATGACCTATTTCACCGAGCATCTGATGCCCAAGGGGATCGCGTATCTGAGCATCGACATGCCTGGCCTGGGGCGTTCGGGTGCCTTTGACATGGCGGATGGGCAGTCGGAGAAGCTGCATTTGGCGGCGATTGACTGGGCCAAGTCCGACCCAAGGTTGCAAAACAACAACATCTTTGCACAGGGCGTCAGTTTTGGCGGCCATTCCGCCGCGCGTCTGTGGGCGCTGCACCCGGAGCTTGACCTGGCCGGGGTGATCTATACCTGCGGCCCGCTGCACGCGCCGTTTCTGGCCTCTGCCGAGGTCTATGCGCAGTTGCCGCAATTCACGACGGATGGGCTGAAAACCCGGATCGGCCTGCCGCTTGACGCTTCGTGGGAGACGTTTGCCGATAAGGTCCGCGTCTTTGCGGTGGGAAAATCCGGTGCATTCGAGGGGGATCCGATCACAACGCCACTCTTTGCGGTGACAACGCATAACGACCCGGTGGCGCCTTTGGCGGAGATGTCCAAACTGACCGAACGTGGCACGGATGTCGATACGCTGGTCTTTCACGAAGAGGGACATTGCCCGGAACATAAATACCGCGAGCCGGTGATCGCGGCCTGGATCGCAAGCAAGGTCCGTCCCTAAGCGATCCGCAAGGTTTGGCGATGGACTGGGCGGGGGATTGTTACATCGCCCGCCCAGTCCACTTTTTGTGGCTCCGAGGGCCAGCGCATTCTGAAACCGGGGGGCGGAGGGCAGGGCTGCCGGAATCTGACCTTTCGCCTTGATGCGGAATTCTGTGAAGGACCCGCAAGCCTGACCTGCAGATAAATCGCATGGCGCTCTGCGGGTGTTTTCAAATAGAAACAAACGTCAAAATTGCAAAAAAAATGAAAAGCGGTCTCTGGATTAGGGGGGTGTCAAGGACCCATTGCGTAGGTTTCGGCTACACGACCTTACCTCAAGGGTGCCTGAATGTTTTTCAAACGAAAACCGCCGAAGGACCATACTGTGTCCGACGATCACATGATGAGTGAGATGATTAATCGCACTCAGGCCGTAATCGAATTCGAACCTGATGGCACAATCATTCGCGCAAATGAAAATTTTCTAAAGACGCTCGGTTATTCCGCTGAGGAAATTATTGGCCAGCATCACAGAATGTTCGTTTACGAAACATTCGCCAAAACAGAACGCTACAAAAAGATGTGGGAAGATCTCGCGGAAGGGGCCTTTATGGCCGATCAATTCCCGCGCGTGCGCAAGGATGGCGAGGTGGTTTGGATCCAGGCCACATATGCACCACTTCTCGACGACGATGGCAAGGTCCTGCGGATCATGAAAATCGCGACGGATATTACCCAGCGCCGGGGCGAGTTGCTGAGTATCGCGACCGCCCTTGAAGAGCTGCGGGACGGCAATTTGACCCACCGGTGCAAGGCCTCGGATCTGGATGATATTCAACGCCTGTCGAGTTCCTACAATCAGGCCGTTGAGGCGCTTGAACAAGCGATGTCTACCGCCGGAGCGGTCGCGCATCGGGTGGAGACCACCGCCGACGAGCTTCAGTCCTCTTCCGGGGAATTGTCGCAACGGACCGAAAATCAGGCGGCGACACTCGAACAGACCGCGGCCGCTGTGGAGCAACTGACCGCAACGGTTCGTTCCGCGGCCGAAGGCGCAAAAGACGTGGAAGCGACCGTCAGAACCGCGCGCGATACGGTCGAAAAAAGCGGCGAGGTGGTGACGGACACGATCAAGGCGATGTCGCAGATCGAGGACTCCTCCAACGAGATCTCGAAAATCATTTCGGTCATTGACGACATTGCGTTCCAGACCAATCTGCTTGCGCTCAATGCCGGGGTCGAGGCGGCGCGGGCTGGCGACGCCGGTCGCGGCTTTGCCGTTGTCGCCTCCGAGGTGCGCGGTCTTGCACAGCGTTCGGCAGATGCTGCCGGTGAGATCAAGGGGCTGATCACGCAAAGCTCGATCCATGTGACCAATGGCGTGACACTGGTGGCGCGGTCCGGAACCGAACTGGAAACGATCATCAAAAGCATCAATTCCATTGCCGCAAATGTCACTGAGATTGCCCGTGGCGCTGAGGAACAGGCGGTCACCCTGAACGAGATAAATACAGGCATTGGCCAACTGGATGGTGTCACACAAACCAATGCAGCGATGGTCGAAGAAACCACGGCTGCCAGCACCAGCCTGGCACAGGATGCCAAGGAAATGACGCGTGAGATTGCCCGCTTTAAGATCGGGGGCGGGTCAGGCGCCAGTCAGATGCCGTCTGGCCAAGCGGATCAAGACTGTATCGCAGCGGAATAAGCGTTGCGGGTTCTGAGCGCGCCATTTTGGTGGGCTTTTGTCTGCGGCTATCGTTGCCACCTTGGCGGTCTACCTATGCGCGCCCCACCTACAGTCGGTTCGCCAGCTGCGCGTGCGGCTGGCTCCGACTGGGCCAAATTGCGGCGCTGTGCGGCGGTATTGATTGCCCGTCCCTGCGGAGCCACGCCGTGTGCCAAGGTTCCGAAACACCGGGAGGCGCGGGTTAAGACGACCGCCTTCGAGTGTGACGGCGCGTACCTTCCCCTGCCACATAGACATGTTTTCTGGTGCGCGAACGGGTCTCTAAACGGCAAGGCACCCTTGCAGGAAAGGCCCTTGTGACATCTCAAAAATCTGGCGGAGAGAGAGGTGAGAGGTTGGACATCGACCCAAGCGGGGCTCGTTGTGGCTGCTTCCTTCCGGACCTGACCAGGTTGGCGAGGCGCTCGCCCGCGCCAACCTCTCGAATCCCGATATAGGGAAGTGACCGAAAAATGACAACCCACAGCGCGCGGGTTTCCAATGCGGTAGGATGGCCACACTGGGCGTCGGCCTGCCGAGGTCAGAGCGAAAGGTAGAGGGCCAGGAATCCGTCCTCCGTGACCTCAACCCGGTGGGCGAGACCGGCGGGCAGCTCGGTCAAGAAAGGTCGCGCCCCGGGTCCGGTGAGGGCGCAGGCGTCGACGCCCAGGTGTTTGCAGAACCGCCAAGGGTAGGGCTGTGCGGTCAATGGATCGGGGGCGAGGTCGCTCTCGATATAGGCCGTGACGGCATCCCGCACCATTTGCGGGGGCAGCGGCAGCCGGGGCAAATTGTCCAGCATCTGGAAATTGCCGCCGCCCGTCGTGCGGTAGCTGTTGAGTGCGACGGCGAACATCTGGTCGCGCTTGACCGGTGCGCCCTGCCAACGGAGATTGCGAATACGCCCCTCGCCGTCACCGATACGCCGCCCTTCTGCGTCAAAAAGCGCCGCCGCAGTGGGGTCAATTTCATACTCCAGCCCGAAGATCACATCAAAGTTGTGACCGGCCCGGTCCTTATTTTCCAATCGCATCGGTGGGCTTCCGGTCTTGGTCGGAGCGAGGCGGTTGAAAAAACCGGCTGACATTTCCAGCCAATCGCGCAGGCGCGCGCCATCGAGCAGCACGCAGCGCAGCTCGTTTGGGAACACGCAAATATCGGCCACATGCCGCCGCGACAAAAGCCCACCGGGAACATCGGTGTAATTGCGCGGCCCGGCCCGACCGCCGAATTTTGCGGGCGCGACGGCAGACAAAAGCGGATAATTGGCCAGGTCAGAGGCGTTCAGCGTCGGGCGAACGGCCGCGGCCTGGGCCGCTGCAGTGAGCGCCAGTGCGCGATCCTCGCCGATGAACGTGAAATAAGAATGATGCGGCTTGTCCACATAGCCAACCGACTGTGCCAGGACGGCGCGGGTGCGCGCGTGCGCGGGCGCCAGAATTCGTACCAGGGCGGGGGCTTCGGGGACCGTTGGGACCAGCCCGTCCGCGCTGCGGGTGCTGATTGGGCGCAGTTCACACCCTGCGTCGGCCACCTGCCAACGGTCTGCGCCCCATTCAAGCGTCAGGTCAATCACTCCGAGATGGGATCCATTTGATCCGGGCATGACCACGGGCACATCGAATTTCTCCGCAGGTCCTGTTTCCGGGGGCAACAACAGATGGGTGTGCCCCCCGATCGCCGCATCCAGTCCGGGCAGTTCCGTCAGCGGTCGCAGGGCGTTTTCCATCCCCGGCGTGATTTGTTCCGGGCCAAGCCCCGTATGCGCCAGCGCGACAACTACATCGGCCCCGGCGGCCCGGAGGTCCGCAATAGACCTACGGGCGGTGTCAACGATATCCTCAAATTGAACGCGCCCCTGCAGGTGATCCGCGTCCCAAATCAAGGTCTGGGGCGGCAAGACCGAAAACAACCCAATCTTGACAGGTGGGCGCGCGGCTCCTTCGCCGGGCAAGGTTCGCGTCAGTATCAGCTGTCGCGACAGCGGCAGGTCGACGGTATCATCGAGGCAACGCAAGTTGGAACAAATGGCCGGGCAGGGCAAGGACTTCAGCGCCTCTCCCAGGACCTCAAGGCCGAAATTGAATTCGTGATTGCCAAGGCCAACCGCATCATAGTTGAGATGCGCAAAGGCTTGCACCGCCGGGGGCATGGCGCCGGGAACACGGGTTTTTGCATCGGCTATGGGGCCGCCTTGCAGCCAGTCGCCATTGTCCAGAAGCAGGCAGAGGCCGCCAAGGGCATCCACCTCGGCGCGGGCCTGCGAAATGAGGCTGCTGGTCCTGCTGAGCCCGATGCCCGGATGCGGGAGGTCGGCGTAATAGTCGTGGCTGAGCAGATTGCTATGGACGTCCGAGGTCGCAAGAAGCCGTAACCTGCGTGAGTTTGGTTTCATTTCTGTACCAGTGCGCGTCATCGCTGCCGCATCACGTTTTGGTCCCGTCTTGTTTCGCCATTCTGGTCGTTCTGGATCTCCCTCCGCAGCCCGAGATGGCTGCGCTGCGTCGGGGGATCCAAATAGTTAACGGCGAGAAGAGCAGGCTTGTCAGGGCGGCGGAACCCTCTGTCGCAGGTTTCTTTCAGATTTTGAAAATTGTGGCATTTATGCTTGAGTCATCAGGCGGATTGCGGCATCGCCTAGCAAAAGACCGGGCAGAGACGATTGATCGCGAACGTAAAATTCGCATGATTGACGGAGCCGTTGTTCGGCAGGCACACCAAAGCGAGGCAACGATGAAACGGGCGGAGCAAGTGACTTTCGGGGGCAGTGGCCTTGATCGGGCGGCGCATCTGCGCGCCAATTCGACAGAGCTGGACCGCCTTTGGTCTGATCCCGCAGCGCAGGTGTTGCTGTTGTGGCGTGGCAAGCCGCTTGCAATGCGGCCGGCCGGTGCCGAACAGGCCGGGCCACTGGCGTTTGTCGCGACCTCGCACTCGGTGCTGAGCGCGGCGCGCCCAGATGCGATCTTTCTGGGGCGCAGCGCGCAAGGGGCCGGGTATTTTGCGGTGGACATCAGTGAGTGGACCCCGCCCGAGGTGGATCTTGCGACCCTGAACACTTTTCTGGACCCAAGCGAACAGCGACACCCCGACCTGCCCGAAGACCATGTCTTTGCCGAATTGCGGGTGATCATGATGGGGTTGTCGCCTCGGGAGGCGGAGCTGGCCGCAACAGCCAAGGCGCTGCTGAGTTGGCACGCCAGCCACCGGTTCTGCGCCCGATGTGGCAATGCGAGCGCCATCGAACAGGCCGGTTGGCAGCGCCGGTGTGTGGCCTGCGCCGCGGCGCATTTCCCCCGGACCGATCCGGTGGTGATCATGCTGGTCACACGCGGCGACCATGTTTTGCTGGGCCGGTCGCCGGGCTGGCCGGAAGGCATGTATTCCCTGCTCGCCGGCTTTGTCGAGCCGGGAGAGACGATGGAGGCCGCGGTGCGGCGCGAGGTTTTCGAGGAGGCAGGCGTGCGGGTCGGCGCTGTCCGTTACCTGGCCAGCCAGCCTTGGGCTTTTCCGATGTCGCTGATGTTCGGCTGCCACGGAGAGGCGGTGAGTGAAGAGATCGACATCGACCCGACAGAGATAGAAGAAGCGTTTTGGCTGAGCAGACAGGACATGATGGATGTGCTGGCCGGACATCATCCAAAAATTCGTCGCCCCCGCAAAGGCGCCATTGCCGGTTTTCTTCTGGAAAACTGGGTTGCGGACACACTCGGGTAACCAACATAGTTTAGGCTAAGCCGGTGTTCGCTGTCCGCGCACATTTTGCCAAGTATCACGGAGCATTTCCAGACATGCAGTTCGAGACCAAGGAAGACATTGAAGGACCAATTGCGGATATTTTCGCCGCGATCACGGATTTTGATACTTTTGAGCGTTCCGCCATTCGACGGGGGGTCGAGGTTCAGCGCCATGGGACGGCGGACAACGCCCTGACCGACCTGTCCTGGGATGTGACCTTTGTGTTCCGCGGCACGGAGCGGAAAATGAAACTGGACGTCGCCGAAAGCGAGCCGCCCAATGCGATCGCGCTGGTGGCAACCGGAAGCGGTATGGTCGGGGACATGAAGGTGGAGCTTTTGGCGCTGTCTCCTCGCCGGACGCGCATGACGGTGCAGTGCAACCTCACCCCCAAAACGCTGGCAGCCCGTCTGCTCGTGCAGTCTCTGAAGCTCGCGCGCAGCAAATTGAACCGCAAGTTCCGCTTGCGCGTGGCCGAGTTTGCCCGCGCAACAGAGGAACGGCTGGGGGTTAGCGTCTGAGCGCGAAACCGGCCATCGGCAGAGGTGGTCACAGGTTTCTACCGCAGGCGGGCCACAGGCTGATCCCTGTCTCGGCCCTGTTTGGTCACTGCGAGACAGGCAGCGGACATCGGGTGCGATCGCTCCAAATCGCCGTGGGTTCGCGAGGGGCGTCTGTTGACCTGCGCACATTAGCGGCGCAGTGCGTCAAAAAATTTCCGCAAAGTCACTAGAGTTCTAAGTATTTTCACAACGGAATCAATGTCGCGATTGCGCCTTTGTTAACAGCATCATGTCACCCTGTGTCGAAGAATTACACGACCCGGGGAATACGGAATGTACCGCTTGTTGGACTGCATTACGCAGGAACACCACTACGGCCTCGTTGCCGTCGCAGCATTTATATGCGTCGTGGGCTCGGCATTGTCCGTTCATATGTCCACCCGCCTGACAGAGTGGACAGGCAAACGGCGCCTGGTCCAGCTGCCACTCGCCAGCCTGATTACCGGTGCGACGATTTGGTCGACTCACTTTATCGGAATGCTCGCATACGAACCGGGCTATGATCACGGATACGAGCCGGTTTTGACCGGTGTATCGCTTGTTGTGGCCGTTCTAGGCTCGCTTGTTGCCAATCTCGGCCTGGCCTTCGCCCGGGACAACGTTGCGCCGGTTCTGGCTGGCGCGGTCTTTGGGATGACGGTGGCGGCCATGCATTACACGGGTATGCGCGCCTATTTGTTGCCTGGCGAGATCGAATGGTCACTGGGCACAGTCGTGTCCTCGGTATTGCTCGGCACCGTGCTGGGCGCGGGCAGCTACGCGTTGATTGTCATGCGGCTTGGCGGGGTGCCTGGCCGGGTATGGCCGACACTGGTTATGGTGTGCGCGATTTGCCTGATGCATTTCACCGGTATGAGCGCCATTGATATCAGACTGGATTCGTCCTTCGAGGTGCCACCAAAAACCATCAGCGACACCGCCATGGCCCTGCTGATCTTTGCGGTGACGGCTGTGATCTTGCTGATCGCCATGTCCTCGGCCAGCATCGAGGTCAACATGGAAGGCGAGACACGCGAGCAGCTTAACCACGCGGCCCTGCACGACCCGTTGACGGGCATGCCGAACCGCATGTCGCTGAACCACAAGCTGGAAAATCTGCAGGATTTTCTGCGTGAGGACGAAACAGCCCGCATAGCGATCATGACCATCGACCTGAACCTGTTCAAGGAAATCAATGATTTGCATGGGCACTCCGCCGGGGATGCCGTGCTCAGCAGGGTGGCCGTGCGGCTTGCGTCGCAACAGGGCGAGGGGGAGTTCCTCGCACGGGTCGGTGGCGACGAGTTTGTTGCGATCAAACAGAATTTCCGACGCATCGAAGAGGTCCTGACCTTTGCCGAACGCCTGCATGCCGCGATCATCGAGCCGATAGACCTGGATGAAATCTCGCTGCGCGTTGGCGCCTCGATCGGGGTTGCAACCACGCTGGAGGACGGCCGCCAACCGGAGGAGTTGCTGCATAAATCCGATGTGGCCATGTACCGGGCCAAATCGGAGCCCAGCTCTCCGATCTGTCTGTTCAACGAAGAAATGGACCGCCGGAGCCAGGATAAGACACAACTGGTCTATGACCTGCGTCGCGCGGTCGAAAACAGCGAGTTCGAGCTCTACTACCAGCTCCAGAACGAGTTGAAATCGCTTGCGCCGGTTGGGTTCGAGGTCCTGCTGAGGTGGAACCACCCAACGCGCGGGCGGGTGTCGCCGGTCGAGTTCATTCCCGTGGCCGAGGAAACCGGTCTGATCCGGGAGATCGGTCGCTGGGTTCTGCATGAAGCCTGCCGCGAGGCGGCGCAGTGGGATCACCCCTACAGCATCGCCGTCAATGTGGCGCCACAACAGCTGGTGCAGCCGTCATTTGTCGAAGATGTCATGGACATCCTGATGGAAACCGGCCTTGCAGCACCACGGCTGGAACTTGAAATCACCGAGGCCAGCATCATCGACGACCAGGCGCATACGCTGAAGGTGATGCACAAGCTGAAAACCGTAGGCATCCGCATTGCGATGGATGATTTTGGCACCGGTTATTCGTCGTTGGCTATGTTGCAGACCTTCCCGTTCGACAAGATCAAGATCGACCGCAGCTTCGTTCAGGACGTGCACAAGGACGCGCAACGCGCTGCCATCGTCCGGTCAACCCTGTTGCTTGGGGCGGCGCTCAATATTCCTGTTCTGGCCGAAGGGGTCGAGGTCGAAGACGAGCTGCATTTCCTGCGCGGGGAACGCTGCGCGTCGGTCCAGGGTTATTTCTTCGGCAAGCCGATGAACCGCGAGGATATGCGCCGGATTGCCTGCAATCCGCCGCTGAACGGGACAGAGAGCGTGGCCTGATAGCCATGACAAACGGACAGCCATGACGGTCTGAAGCCAGATGCGTCGGCCTGTAACGTTCGCAGCACGCCAGACCTTCACTGCGACGCTGTCTATGCGGCGCAGTGAAGTGGTCTATCGTTTGCGATCTGCGGGATAGACGCCGAGGATTTCGACATTGGTGGTAAAATACGCCAACTCGTCCATGGCGAGACGGACATTGGCATCGTCCGGGTGGCCATCAATATCGGCATAAAACTGCGTCGCGGTGAAAGAGCCACCGACCATGTAGCTTTCCAGTTTTGTCATGTTGACGCCATTGGTCGCAAACCCGCCCATCGCTTTGTAGAGAGAGGCGGGGATGTTGCGGACTTCAAACACAAAACTGGTGATCATGCCATTGTCGCCCCGACGACTGTTGTCGGCGTCGCGGGACATGATCAGGAACCGGGTGGTGTTGTTGCCCTGATCTTCGATATGACGGGCGAGCACGTTCAATCCGTAGATCTCGCCGGCCAGTTCCGATGCCAGCGCGGCATGGCTTGGATCGCCCCGTTCCGCAACTTCGCGCGCGGCGCGGGCGTTGTCGGGGCTGACCCGGCCGCGGATGTTATGGGCGCGCAGGAAGCTGGCGCATTGCGGCAACAATACCATATGCGAATGGGCGTCGCGGATATCGGCCAGCGTTGCGCCGGGAACGGCGAGCAAATTGATGTGCACCCGGACAAAAGCCTCGTCTATGATCTTGAGGCCGGAATGGGGCAAAAGACGGTGAATATCAGCAACGCGCCCATAGGTCGTGTTCTCGACCGGTAGCATTGCCAGCTCGGCCTCGCCGGTGCGAACGGCCTCGATCGCGTCCTCAAAACCACTGCAGGGGAGCACTTCCATATCGGGGCGCTTGTCGCGACACGCCTCGTGGCTGTAGGAGCCCAGCTCGCCCTGGATCGCAATTTTTTGTCTCATGTCTGCGTCATCTTTGCAAAAACTTGGGAATTTGGTCGTTTAGTCGCGGTGTCTATACCTTGCCAGTTGAGAGGGGAAGCCTTAGACAGCCAACAAGACAGCTGAAATGGACTCGCTATCATGTTTGACACGATGACACTCACCAAAGCGACTGCAGGCTTTTGCGGCGCGTTCCTTGTGTTCCTTCTGGGCAAATGGGTTGCTGAGGAACTTTACCATGTAGATGCACACGGCGAGGCGTCTTACGTCATCGAAGTTGCGGATGCAGGTGCTGCAAGTGACGAGCCCGAGGTCGATTTTGCAACGCTGATGGCCGAGGCCAACGTGGACAACGGTGCCAAGGTGTTCCGCAAATGCTCTGCCTGCCACAAGGTCAATGGCGAAGACGGGACCGGCCCGCACCTGGACGGTGTTGTTGGTCGCGGACAGGGGGATGTTGCAGGGTTTGGCTATTCCAGCACGCTGGCCAGCCTGGACGGGACCTGGACCCCGGAAGAATTGAGCGCCTTCCTGCTCAAGCCGTCGACCTATGCGCCGGGCACGTCGATGTCCTTTCCTGGCCTGAAAAAAGTGGGCGATCGGGTCGATCTCATCGCCTATCTTGAAAGCGTCGGAAATTGATCGGCCACTGGCCCTATCCACTTTGAAACATCGATTGGCCGTGACGTATGTCGCGGCCTTTTTTGTGCCGCGTAACTGCCAGTCGGCCAGTTCGGCGGCCAAGGCGAGCGACCTGAAATCGGTCTCTGCCGCCTGCCGCTGCACCATACGGCGTGGCGCGGGGTTTCAATTCGGCGCGAGCGTGTAATCTCGGCTTGAAAATAAGGTCGTCGGGCAATTACCTTGGAATACATAATACAAAGGCGCGGCGGGACCGACGTCGCACAGAGGTAGGGGAGTAGGCAGATGACCAACAGACGCGTGCATGCAGAATCCGTGGCGGCCACCACCGTAGAGGACCAGTTCTGGATCAAACCTTTTATCGGTGTCGGGCTGCTCTCTGTTGCGGCTCTTCTGGCCTCGACCTGGGCGGCCTCCTCCGCCGAGGAAAACATGGTAAAGAGCCATGGCTATTCCTACTACGGTGACCTCGACTATCCGGCCGACTATCGCCATTTCAACTATGTCAATCCGGACGCGCCGAAAGGGGGTGAAATCTCCATCGCCTTTGTCGGCACGCTTGACAGCATGAACCCCTATTCCGGCAAAGGCCGCGCGCATCTGTTTTCGGTCTACCCCTATGAAAGCCTGCTCAGCGAAGCTCCCACTGCCAGCGTCCCTGCCGATGTTTATGGTCAGGCCTACTGTTTGCTCTGTGAAAGCGTCGAATACCCCGAGGACAAAAGCTGGGTGATTTTCAACATGCGCCCGGAGGCAAAGTTTTCCGATGGGACGCCGGTCACGGCGCATGACGTCGCCTTTAGCCACAACCTGCTGTTGGATCAGGGTCTGAAATCCTACGCCGATGCCGTGCGCAAGCGGATCCCGAAGGTCGAGGTTCTGGATGACCTCACCATCAAATTCTATTTCGCTGAGGGGCTGTCGCGCCGCAGCATGATCGAACAGGTCGGCGGCGTTACGGTCTGGTCGAAAAAGTGGTTCGAGGACACCGGCCAGAAGCTGAACGAGACCTGGATCGAAGGCCCTCCCGGCTCTGGCCCCTATGTGATCGACGAGATCGACCTGAGCCGCCGTATCGTGCTGAAACGCAACCCGGATTACTGGGGCAATGATCTGCCGGTCAACGTGGGGCGAAACAACTTTGACACCATCCGGCTGGAAATCTTTGCCGATGACACCGCCGCTTTTGAGGCGTTCAAGGCGGGCGAATATACCTTCCGCGCCGAGGGCGACAGCAAGAAATGGGCCGCCGGCTATGACTTTCCAAAGGTCGACAACGGCTATGTGGTGCGCGAGGAACTGACAGACGGCGCGCCGCCTTCGCCGACCGGAATCATCTTCAATCTGGCCTCGCCGGAGCTGCAGGACACCCGCGTGCGGGAGGCGCTGGCGCTGGCGTTCAATTTTGAATGGTCAAACGAAAGCCTGCTTTACGGCCTGTTCCAGCGCCGCAGTTCCTTTACCCAGGATACCCCGTTGATGGCGACGGGCGTGCCAGAGGGGGCCGAGCTTGAGTTTCTCCAAAACCTTGGCGATGTGGTGCCGTCAGAGATGCTGACCGAAGAGGTCTACGTGCCGCCGACCTCTGATGCAGGCCGCCTGTTCGACCGGGGCAATGCACGCAAGGCGATGAGCTTGTTGCAGGATGCCGGTTTTCCGGTTGGCGAAGATGGTCGGCGGGTGGGGCCGGATGGCCAGCCCTTCACCCTGGATTTTCTGTTCTCGTCGTCCTCTTCGCCGACCACGCGATCGGTGATGGAAAACTATGTGGCAAACCTCGACAGTCTCGGGATCAACGTGAATTTCGAGGTGGTCGATACGGCGCAATACACCAGCCGCGAACGCGCGCGCGACTATGACATGGTTGTGGACCGATATGCGTCCTTCCTGGGCACCGGCACGGGATTGGCGCAATATTACGGCTCTGAGGCGGCGGAATATTCGCTGTTCAACCCCTCCGGCCTGGCCTCGCCGCTGGTGGATGCGATCATAGATGCGTCGTTGCACGCCGAAACACGCGAAGAAGAAGTCACCAGCCTCAAGGCGCTTGACCGTGCGTTGCGGTATGAATTCATCATGATCCCGCTGTGGTATAACCCCGACCATTGGGTGGCTTACTACGATCAATACGAACACCCCGAGGAGATTCCGCCCTATGCCTTGGGCTATCTTGATTTCTGGTGGTCGAACGAGGAGAAGGCCCAAGCGCTGCGCGACGCCGGCGCGTTGAGGTAACCTCCCGATGTTAAATTATATTCTGCGACGACTGCTGTTGGTGATTCCGACACTGATCGGCATCATGGTGGTGAATTTTGCCTTGGTGCAATTCGTTCCGGGCGGCCCTGTCGAGCAGATGATAGCCCGATTGGAAGGCGGCGGGGATGTCTTTAGCGGCTTTTCCGGCGCCACCAATGACGCCGGGGCGGAAACGGCGGGACAGGCAGAGAGCCAATATGCCGGTGCACGCGGTCTGCCTCCGGAGTTCATAGAGGAGCTGGAACGCGAGTTCGGCTTTGACAAGCCGCCGCTCCAGCGGTTCGTCAACATGTTGTGGAACTACATGCGGCTTGATTTCGGAGAGAGTTATTTCCGCAATATCAGTGTCATCGACCTGGTGCTGGAGAAAATGCCGGTGTCGATCTCGCTTGGCCTGTGGTCAACGCTGATCGCCTATCTGATTTCCATCCCGCTGGGCGTCAAAAAGGCGCTGCGCGATGGCAGCAAATTCGACAGCTGGACCAGCGCGGTGATCATTGCGGCCTATGCGATCCCGGGGTTTCTGTTCGCCATCCTGCTGCTGGTGCTGCTGGCGGGCGGGTCTTACTGGCAGGTTTTTCCGCTGCGGGGGCTGACGTCCGAGAATTGGGAGCAGATGAGCCTGCTGGGCAAGATTGGCGATTATTTCTGGCACATCACCCTGCCGATCATCGCCTCGACGATCTCGGCCTTTGCGACGCTGACGCTGTTGACCAAGAACTCGTTTCTGGACGAGATCAAGAAGCAATATGTGATGACGGCGCGGGCCAAGGGGCTGACCGAAAACCGGGTGCTTTATGGCCATGTGTTCCGCAATGCGATGCTGATTGTGATCGCCGGCTTTCCGGGCGTGTTTATCTCTATCTTTTTCTCCGGCAGCCTGATTATCGAGACGATCTTTTCGCTCGACGGCTTGGGGCGGCTTGGGTTCGAGGCGGCGGTGGCGCGGGATTATCCGATTGTGTTCGGCACCCTGTTCATCTTTGGCCTGATGGGGCTGGTGGTCGGAATTGTGTCGGACATCATGTATGTGCTCGTCGATCCGCGGATCGACTTTGAAAAGAGGGAGGGCTGACCCATGGCGCTGTCTCCGCTCAACCAGCGACGCTGGAACAACTTTCGCAGCAATCGCAGGGCGCTCTGGTCGCTGCGGATCTTTTTGGTGCTGTTTGGCCTGTCGCTCTTTGCTGATGTTCTGGCCAACGACAAACCAATCCTCGTCAACTACCGTGGCGACTATTTCACTCCGATCTGGAAGTTCTACCCGGAGACCGATTTCGGCGGGGATTTCCAGACCGAGGCTGCTTACCGCGACCCGGAGGTGCAATGTCTGATCGCGAGTGGCGGCATCGAAGACTGTTTTGACGAACCAGAGAGCATCCTGCGCGATATCTCGGCCGGGACCTATCAGGCCGATGGGTTCGAGAAGGGCTGGGCGCTGTGGCCGCTGATCCCTTATAGTTTCGACACGCCGGTGGACCGGCCCGGTGCCGCGCCGCTGCCGCCCAATGGGCAGAACTGGCTTGGCACCGATGACACCAAACGCGATGTGCTGGCGCGGGTGATCTACGGCTTCCGCCTGTCGATCGTCTTCACGCTCATCGTGACGGGGGCCTCGACCCTGATCGGGATTTTTGCCGGCGCCGTTCAGGGGTTTTTCGGTGGTTGGCTGGATCTGATTTTCCAGCGGATCATCGAGATCTGGTCCGCGACGCCGACGCTTTATGTCATCATCATCATGTTTGCGATCCTGGGGCGGGGGTTCTGGCTTCTGGTGTTTCTCATGGTGCTGTTCAGCTGGACGGCGCTTGTCGGGGTGGTGCGGGCGGAGTTTCTGCGCGCCCGCAATCTGGAATATGTACGCGCCGCGCGGGCGTTGGGGGTGGGCGACATGACCATCATGTTCCGCCACATGCTGCCCAATGCGATGGTTGCAACGCTGACCATGCTGCCCTTTATCGTCACCGGCACCATCAGCACGCTTGCGGGGCTGGATTTTCTCGGCTTCGGTCTGCCGTCGTCCTCGCCCTCGCTGGGCGAGATGACCTTGCAGGCGAAACAGAACCTGCAGGCGCCCTGGCTCGCCTTCACCGCGTTTTCCACCTTTGCGATCATGTTGTCGCTGCTGGTCTTCATTTTCGAGGGCGTGCGGGACGCGTTTGATCCGAGAAAGACATTCTCATGACTCCGATCCTTCAGGTCAAAGACCTGCGCGTATCTTTCCGGCAGGATGGCAAGCTCACCGAGGCGGTCCGGGGCGTGTCCTTTTCTGTCGCGCGCGGGGAAACCGTGGCGCTGGTCGGGGAGTCGGGCTCCGGCAAATCGGTGTCCGCGCTGTCAACGGTGCAGCTTCTGGGCGATAGCGCCACGGTATCCGGCTCTGTCACCTATGACGGCCAGGAAATGGTTGGCGCGGACGAACGTCAATTGCGCAAGGTGCGTGGCAATGACATCTCCTTTATCTTTCAGGAGCCTATGACCTCGCTCAACCCCCTGCATACAATTGAAAAACAGCTGGGCGAAGCGCTGGCGTTGCACCAGGGGGTGCTGGGGGGCACCGCAAAACGTCGTATCATAGATCTGTTGAACAAGGTCGGTATCCGCGATGCGGAGAGCCGCCTCGGGGCGTATCCGCACCAATTGTCAGGCGGGCAGCGCCAGCGGGTGATGATTGCCATGGCCTTGGCGAACAAGCCGGACGTGCTGGTTGCGGATGAGCCGACAACCGCGCTGGATGTGACCATACAGGCGCAAATCCTCGATCTGCTGGCTGAGCTGAAGCAAAGCGAAGGCATGGGGCTGTTGTTCATCACCCATGATCTGTCGATTGTGCGACGGATCGCGGACCGGGTCTGCGTGATGAAAGCGGGCGAGATCGTCGAGGAAGGGCCGACGGCGGCTCTTTTTGCCAATCCGCAGCATGACTACACCCGAAAGCTTTTGGCTGCGGAACCCTCCGGGCGACCAACTCCGGTGCCCGAAGGTGCGGCAGAGCTGGTCTCGGCCCGTGATCTGAAGGTGTGGTTTCCTATCCAGCGCGGATTGCTCAAGCGCACCGTTGGCCATGTGAAAGCTGTCAATCCCATGTCGCTGTCGGTCCGTGCGGGCGAAACGCTGGGCATCGTTGGCGAGTCCGGTTCCGGCAAGACGACATTGGCGCTGGCCTTGATGCGCCTGATCTCTTCCGAGGGCGAGCTGTCCTTTCAGGGCAAAGACCTGAGGCAGGGCACCACCCGCGATCTGCGTCGGCTGCGCAAGGATATGCAGATCGTGTTTCAGGATCCTTTTGGGTCGCTCAGCCCGCGAATGACCTGCCAACAGATCATCGCCGAAGGGCTGTCCATCCACGAGGTGGACCAGCACCGCGATCCGCGCGAACTGGTGGCGGACGTCATGGTCGAGGTGGGGCTGGACCCCGCAGCGATGGATCGCTATCCGCATGAGTTTTCCGGCGGTCAGCGGCAACGCATCGCGATTGCCCGCGCGATGGTGCTGCGGCCCAAGCTGGTGGTTCTGGATGAACCAACTTCGGCCCTGGATATGACCGTTCAGGTGCAAATCGTGGATTTGTTGCGCGATTTGCAGGCCCGACATGGGCTGGCCTATCTCTTTATCAGTCATGATCTCAACGTGGTGCGCGCAATGTCGCATGAGATCCTGGTGATGAAGGCGGGGGAGGTTGTCGAGCGCGGCCCATCAGAAGAGGTTTTTCGCGCTCCGAAGGCTGCTTATACCCAAAGCCTGCTGTCGGCTGTCACGGGCCGGATCTGAGCACGGCGCAGTTGTCGCGAGTTTGCAGGGAGGGGGGCGCTCCCGCCCGTCGCAAGGGCCTGAAACAGCCCCTTTTGCCCGTTGGGCCGGGCGCCGCTGGCGCGGCGCGGTGTCAAATTGCAGAGCTGTGACCAGCCTCGCCCTGGGTGTAGAGATCAAAGTGACGCGCAATGACGCGGGTCAGTGGCTTGGCCTCGGGTTTGATTCTAAGGCCGGTTTCGGAGACCTCTAGCAGGCCGGGAAACGCGGATTGTACGCTGTCGAACAGTGCCGCAAGCTGGTGTTTTTCGATCGTGAAGCGGGACAGAATGTCCTTGGTCGAAATGGCGAAATCGCACATCAGCGCCTCGATCAGGCGGCCGCGTAGACGGTCCTCTCCCGTGAACACATGCCCGCGCACCGTGGCAAATTTTTCATATCGGATCGTCTTGTTATAGGTCGACGTCGAGGCCGTGTTCTGGGCGTAGCCCTGTGGAAACCGCGAGATCGACGACGCCCCGAGACCAATCAGGACCTCTGCGCTGTCATCTGTATAGCCCTGAAAATTGCGCCGCAATCGACCCTGGCGCGCGGCAACCGCCAGCCTGTCGTGGGGGACTGCGAAATGGTCTATGCCAATGCTTTGGTAGCCGTCCCACAGGAACAATTGCCGTGCCGCATCATAGAGTTGCAGGCGGTCTTGCGGGTTGGGCAGGACATCTGACGGTATCATGGATTGCCGCCGCGCCATCCAGGGGACATGGGCGTACCCGTAAAGGGCGACCCGATCCGGGGCGAGCGAGAGCAGTTTTTGCACCGTGTCCATCATCCGGCCGCGGGTCTGGTGCGGCAGGCCGAACAGAATGTCTGCGTTCAGGCTGTGAACGCCGCGGGCACGGATCATCTCGACGACGTCCCGTGTCAGGTCATAGGGCTGGATACGTCCAATGGTTTTCTGGATCTGCGGATCGAAATCCTGGATGCCAATCGACGCACGGGTGAGCCCGGCCTGGACCAGAGCATCCAGACGAGGCGCGTCGATTTCGTTGGGGTCGATTTCGACCGAAAACTCGCCGCCCGGCGCCATGGGTGCGACCTTGAAAATCCTCTCTGCCAGATCGGTCATCAGATCTGGCGACAGAAGCGTGGGCGTGCCACCGCCCCAATGCAGGCGCGACAGGGTGACCCCGGCAGGGAGATGGCGGGTCAACAGGGTCAGTTCCTGTTTCAGCACATCGACATAGTTGCGCACGGGGGAGTCCGAGCGGGTGCCCTGGGTCCGGCAGGCACAAAACCAACACAGCCTTCGGCAGAAAGGGACGTGCAGATACAGGGAAATCTGTGACCCCGGTTCAATGGCTTCGATCCAGTGTTCGAACTGGTCCGACCCGCAGTCCGCCTGGAAATGCGGTGTTGCGGGATAACTGGTGTAGCGGGGAACCTTGGTGTCGAACAGACCGTAGCGGGCCAATTGAGATTTGTGTGTCATGCGGATACGCTACGGATGAACGCCGCTGTTCGCTTTGACACAGATCAACCCGAGGCATGTATGACACTTCCCCAGCTGCAATCGCTACAGTGTTCGGATTGCCCGATCCGGCATCGGGCGGTCTGTTCTCGTTGTGAAACCGACGAACTCCAAATGTTGGACACAATCAAATATTACCGCAGCTTTGAGGCAGGTCAGCCGATTATCTGGTCCGGCGATCAGATGAACTTCGTCGGCTCGGTGGTCACGGGCATCGCGACCTTGACCCAGACCATGGAGGACGGGCGCACACAGATGGTGGGACTGTTGCTGCCGAGCGATTTTGTCGGGCGGCCAGGGCGCGAGGGGGCCGCCTATGATGTGGTTGCCACCACGGATGTGGTCATGTGTTGTTTCCGCAAGAAGCCGTTCGAAGACCTGATGCTGGAAACGCCGCATATTGCGCACCGGCTGTTGGAAATGACGTTGGACGAATTGGATGCGGCACGGGAATGGATGTTGGTCCTGGGGCGTAAAACAGCCCGGGAAAAGATCGCCAGCTTGCTGGCGATCCTCGCCCAGCGGGACGTTTCGCTCAGCAAAAATGCTGCCAGTGGCGAGGTCACCTTTGATCTGAAACTCACGCGGGAGGCGATGGCGGATTACCTCGGCCTGACGCTGGAAACAGTGAGCCGACAGATGTCAGCCCTGAAAAAATCGGGTGTCATTGTGCTGGAGAGCAAAAGGCGGGTCAAAGTCCCTGATATGCGGCTTTTGATCGAAGAGGCGGGCGATGACACCGACGGGGGTGTTGTCGGCTAGCCAGGAGGAAGGCTCCGACCGCCGGTCCCCTCTGGCTGCCAACATTGCCCAAAACGGCGCACCCGCCCCTTCTGCAGGTCAATGCGCCAGCAGAACCGGCAGGTCGCTCTGTTCCAGCATGTTCCGGGTCGTCCCGCCCAAAATCAATTGGCGCAGACGGGAATGACCATAGGCACCCATTACGATCAGATCGGCCCCTGCATCGGTGGCATGGCGGCGCAACACGTCCGAAACGCGGGGCAGCGTCTTGCTGAGAACATCCACCTCGCAGGTGACGCCGTGCCGGGCCAGCATCTGGCACAGCATGCCGCCCGGATCAGAGCGTTCTATTCCGTGTTGGGAGGGGTCAATGACAGCAATGCGGACCAGCGCTGCCGATTGTAGGAAGGGCAAGGACTTGCGAATGGCCGCGAGCGCCTGGATGCTTTCGTCCCAGGCGACAATCACGGTCTGCGGCCGGGCCGGTAGAGACTTGTCCTCTGGCACCACCAGGACCGGACTGCGGGCGTCGAACAATGCGGTTTCGATGATGGTTTCGGTCTCGGTGCCCTGACCCTCGCGGTAGGGCAGGTCCATCACCACCAGATCGCTGAACCGGGCGTGATGGGCGACAATGCGGGACAATTCGCCCTGGTGTGCCAGTGCCGAGATAACGGCATAGGGCACGTCGCTCGCCTGCAGCCTGGTCTTGGTGTCGGCGGTGATCTCTTCCATTTCGGTCTGGGCGATTTCCAGCAGCGAGGTCAGCGCAATCGCGGCGGTACTGGCATCGTAATAGCCCGTTCGCGCACGATCGACGCCAATGCAGAGCGCATCAAGGTGGCCGCCGGTGCGGCGTGCCATGTCTTCAGCCTGCACAAGCGCGCTTGTTCCACCCTCGACGGCGGTACGCATCGTCAAAATGCTTTTGTAGGTCATGGTCAGAGCCCTTTCGAAAACGAATGGTGGGTTTTGGGCGGCAGGGGGAGTGCTGTCTGCCCTTGTGGCTGCAGGTTAGCTCAGCGCGGCCTCGGCAATCTTGATGCAGATCAAAGCGGCACGCCCTGAACGCTGGCATCAACGCCCTGGAAAATCACATCCCGCCCGGAGTTTCGCCGCTCTGGAGCCGGATGAATCATTCAGAGGGGCATGACATGTCGAACTATCTCAAGCTGGCAGGATTTGGCGTTCTGACGATCTTTTTCATGATCGCTGCCAGCTACGCCAGGGATCTTGCCTATCAGTTCCATGCGGGGATCCTGATGTGCGTGGCGGGCGGATTGTTTCTGTATACGCTGCGCAACACTGACGAGCCTGCGGTTGTGGTCGACCGGTCTGCCTATCTTGACAGCGTTGTGCGTGCCGGTGTCATCGCCACCGCCTTTTGGGGTGTTACCGGGTTTCTTGTCGGGACATTCATCGCCTTTCAACTTGCCTTTCCTGGGTTGAATTTCGATTGGTCCGAAGGACTTGCGAACTTCGGTCGTTTGCGCCCGCTTCATACGTCGGCGGTGATTTTTGCCTTTGGCGGCAATGCATTGATCGCCACCTCCTTTTACGTAGTGCAGCGCACCTCCGCCGCAAGGCTCTGGGGGGGCAACCTCGCCTGGTTCGTGTTCTGGGGGTATCAGCTGTTCATTGTGCTTGCGGCAACCGGTTATCTGCTGGGCGGTACACAATCGAAGGAATACGCCGAGCCGGAATGGTACATCGACCTGTGGCTGACGGTTGTCTGGCTGGCCTATCTGGCGGTGTTTCTGGGGACAATCGTCCGCCGCAAGGAACGCCATATCTATGTGGCGAACTGGTTCTATCTGGCCTTTATTGTCACGGTGGCGCTGTTGCATGTGGTCAACAACCTGACCATTCCAGTGTCAATCTGGGGCTCAAAATCCGTTATCGTCTGGCCGGGCGTGCAGGATGCGATGGTGCAGTGGTGGTATGGCCACAACGCCGTTGGGTTCTTTCTGACGGCAGGCTTTCTCGGCATGATGTACTATTTCATTCCAAAGCAGGCGGGGCGCCCGGTCTACAGCTATAAACTGTCGATCATCCATTTCTGGGCGCTGATCTTTCTCTATATCTGGGCGGGACCCCACCACCTGCATTATACCGCGCTGCCGGATTGGGCTTCGACCCTTGGTATGGTGTTCTCGATCGTGCTGTGGATGCCCAGTTGGGGGGGCATGATCAACGGGTTGATGACGCTGTCGGGCGCCTGGGACAAATTGCGCACGGACCCGGTATTGCGGATGCTGGTGATCTCTGTCGGCTTTTACGGCATGTCCACCTTTGAGGGGCCGGTGATGTCGATCCGCGCGGTGAACGCGCTGAGCCACTATACCGACTGGACCATCGGTCACGTGCACTCTGGCGCGCTGGGCTGGAATGGCATGATTACCTTCGGTTGCCTCTACTTCCTGACCCCTGTGCTGTGGAAACGCGAGCGGCTCTACTCGCTCAGCCTCGTCAGCTGGCACTTCTGGCTCGCGACTATCGGTATCGTGCTCTACGCCGCGTCGATGTGGGTCACCGGTATCATGGAAGGTCTGATGTGGCGCGAAGTCGACGCCAATGGCTTCCTCGTCTGGTCCTTTGCCGACACGGTCGCCGCCAAACTGCCAATGTATGTGATGCGGGGCGCGGGCGGGGTTCTCTACCTCTTCGGTTCGCTGGTCATGTGCTACAACCTATGGATGACCGTTCGTCGGGCACCGGCCAAAGAGGCCAGCCTGAACGTCGCGGTCCCGGCTGAATAAGGAGGGCCGGAGAGATGGCTATTCTCGACAAGCACAAGTTTCTTGAAACCAATGCAACGCTCTTGCTGATCTGTTCGTTCTTCGTCGTCACCATCGGCGGCCTGGTCCAGATCGCGCCGTTGTTCTATCTGGAAAATACCATCGAAGAGGTGGCCGGCATGCGGCCCTATACCCCGCTCGAACTGACGGGGCGCGACATCTATGTCCGCGAGGGTTGCTATGTGTGCCACAGTCAGATGATTCGCCCGATGCGTGACGAGGTCGAGCGCTACGGTCATTATTCGCTGGCAGCGGAATCGATGTATGACCACCCCTTTCAGTGGGGGTCGAAACGGACCGGGCCTGATCTCGCCCGGGTCGGAAAACGGTACTCGGACGAGTGGCATCTGGACCATTTGCGCGATCCGCAGGCGGTGGTGCCGGAATCCGTGATGCCCAAGTATGATTTTCTGGAACGGACGCGGCTGGATGGCGATCATATCGGCGCGCTTCTTGCCACCCATGCGATGGTCGGCGTGCCATACACGGATGACATGGTGGCCCAGGCGCAGCGCGATTTTCGCGCCCAGGCCGATCCCGACAGCGATTATGACGGGCTGTTGGAGCGCTACGGCGAGAACGTGACCATCAGCAACTTTGACCGCCAGCCCGGAATTTCGGAAATGGATGCGCTGATCGCCTATCTGCAGATGCTGGGCACTCTGGTCGATTTCTCGACCTTCACCCCAGACGCCAGCCGTTGAGCAAAGGAAAACACCATGGAAACCTATTCGCTGCTACGCCAGTTCGCCGATAGCTGGATGTTGTTGTTTCTCTTTGTCTTTTTTGCCGGAGTTGTGCTCTGGGCGTTCCGGCCCGGGGCATCGCAATACTACGAAGACACCGCAAGCATCCCCTTTCGCAATACCGAAAAACCGGGGGCGGTTCAGGCTGGTCAACCGGAGACCCGGACATGAGCAAGAAAGTCGAGATCTACAAGGACGACCCTGAAACAACCGGCCACGAATGGGACGGCATTCAGGAATTTGACAACCCGATGCCGCGGTGGTGGCTTTGGACCTTCTATGCGACCATCCTCTGGGCTGTCGGCTACACAATTGCCTATCCTGCCTGGCCGATGATCAATGCCGCGACCGGCGGGGTTCTGGGCTGGTCGTCGCGGTCCGAAGTCGCGGCCGAGATTGCAGCGGTCGACACCGCGAACGCGCCGGTCAATGCCAGGCTGGTACAGCTTGATCTTGCGGCGATTCCAGACGACCCGGACTTGGCTGGCTATGCGGTGTCTTCCGGTGCGGCGGTGTTTCGCACCTGGTGTGCACAATGCCATGGATCAGGGGCCGCCGGGGCCAAGGGTTATCCCAACCTTCTGGACGACGACTGGCTTTGGGGCGGCACGATCGAGGACATCCACACGTCCGTTTCCTATGGCATCCGCAACCAGGACAGCGAGGATGCGCGTTACTCCGAAATGCCCGCATTTGGCCGCGACGGCCTCTTGGCAAAGGACGAAATCTCGCAGGTGGTCAACTATGTGATGTCGCTCTCGGGCGCCGCCCGCACCCCCGAAGAGGTCGCGCCGGGTCAGGGTGTCTATGTCGACAATTGCGCTGCATGTCACGGCGACGCCGCTGGCGGCGATCCCACGCTGGGGGCGCCGAACCTTGCAGATGCGATCTGGCTCTATGGTGGCGACTATGACTCTCTTTACGAGACGGTCTGGAACGCGCGCTATGGTGTGATGCCCAATTGGGATTCCCGTCTGAGCGAGGCGGAGATCCGTGCGGTCAGCGCCTATGTCCACCAGTTGGGTGGCGGAGAATAACCCCGTTCCACCCCGCAAAAAAAGAAGGCCGCTCCAATCCGGGCGGCCTTTTCAGTTGGGGGGCTGGGGTAGATTGAGCCGCGCGGACCGCGTCCGCCGGCGTGATGTCGATGCGATGGGACCGCTCTCATGCGGCGCGGGCAGGGTCAGCTATCCTATTTGCACAGCGCCGGGGGGGATCCACAGGGCGCACCGGTCGCGGGCGTGGCCGCCAATGTCTCCTTGGCGCGCAGTCGGCTTTGGGCAAGGCTGCGTATCATACGACCCAGAACACCGGGGCGGCGCGGCGGCGCCTGATAGGGTTGCGGCAGCGGGCGCACTGGCAGGTCACTGTGCGAGGTGGCGTGCAACATGGTACGGGCGAAAATATCAACTAACATGGTCTCTCTCCACTACAGGACATCCAGAGGCTGGATCTGTGTTCATACTTGCCTGATCGCTGGTTTCATGCGAGTCAGGAAGAAATCCAACATGTAAGGTGAACTTACATATGAAGTGGCGTGACATGCCGACCCTCGCGGCGCTGCGGGCCTTCTCGGTCTTTGCGGAAACCGGCTCGCTGCAGCAGGCGGGGGGGCTTTTGAACGTCAGTCATGCCGCCATCAGCCAGCACCTGCGGGCCTTGGAGGCGCATATGGGGGTGCCGCTGCTGGACCGCAGCGCCCGGTCCCTTGCGCTCACCGCAGAGGGCGAGCAATTGGCGCAGGCCCTGACGCTGGGATTTGGCGCCATCCGGAGCGCGGTTCAGGATTTGTCAGTGCGCGGCGTCGGGCAGCCGCTGCATGTGACCTGCACGCCGATGTTTGCAACCCACTGGCTGATGCCGCGCCTTGCCGCGTTTCGGCAGGCCTTTCCCGAAGTGGATCTGGTCATCGACCCCACCGGCGAGGTGGTCCAGATGACCCCCGGCGGCATTGATGTGGCCTTGCGCTACGGCCATGGCAACTGGCCGGGGCTGGAGGCGGATATGCTGTTTCCCTCCCCCATGGTGGTGGTGGCGGCACCGGGGTTGCTGGACGGTCGGCAGGTCTCGCGCCCGGAGGATCTGCTGGATTTGCCATGGCTGGAGGAAATCGGCACCCATGAGGCTTCTGTCTGGCTGCGGTCGCGCGGCGTCAGCGATCAGCTTCGGGCGGGGCGGGTGGTCCTGCCTGGCAACCTCTTGATGGAGGCGTTGCGGGCGGGGCAGGGGGTGGCGGTTTCGGTGCGGGCCTTCGTGGCGTCGGATGTTGCGGCCCACCGCCTGACAGAGCTGTTCTGCGAAGAAGAAGGTCGCGGCTATCATATCGTCCACCGCCCCGGCGTCCTGCGGCCCGGCGCGCGGCATTTCGTGAACTGGCTGCGGCGCGAGCGCGACCAGAAGGCCGGCAACTGATGGCCCCTGTCTGACGCGGTGCCGGTCGCCTCGCCATCTGGGTCTGGCGAAATGCACATGTCGAATGTGGTTTTTTGATCCACGTCAATGCAAGGGCCGCCACCGTCTGGGACAGTGACAGCGAATTCGTCACAGCACCGGAGCGATACAGTTGAGCCGACCGAGCCAGGCCCCCGGCCTTTACGCTGCGCGGGAACCGATATTTCCGCGTCGCGTCACGGGAAAGTTTCGCACCCTGAAGTGGATCATCATGGCCGGTGCGCTGGCCATTTACTATGTGCTGCCTTGGATCCGCTGGGATCGGGGGCCTGAGCTGCCGACGCAGGCGGTGCTGCTCGATCTGGCGGGACGGCGGTTCTATTTCTTCTGGATCGAGATCTGGCCGCATGAGTTCTATTTCGTCGCGGGCCTCCTGATCATGGCCGGGCTTGGATTGTTCCTTTTCACATCGGCTCTGGGTCGGGTCTGGTGCGGCTATGCCTGTCCACAGACGGTCTGGACCGATCTCTTTATCCTGGTGGAGCGCTGGATCGAGGGCGACCGAAATGCCCGTCTACGCCTCCACCGCCAACGGCGTTGGGACCTGCGCAAGCTGCGTCTGCGGATCACCAAATGGGTCGCCTGGCTGGGTATTGGCCTTGCCACCGGCGGGGCCTGGGTGTTTTATTTCGCCGATGCGCCAACCCTGCTGCAGGATCTGATGGCGGGGACGGCGCACCCCGCCGCCTATATCACCATGGCCCTCCTGACCGTCACGACCTTTGTTTTTGGCGGTTTTGCGCGGGAACAGATCTGCATCTATGCCTGCCCCTGGCCCCGCATCCAGTCGGCGATGATGGACGAGGACACGCTGACCGTCGGCTATCGCGACTGGCGGGG
>NZ_LPUY01000102.1 GCF_001518015.1 Tritonibacter horizontis | reverse complement strand
CGTCAGGGGTGGCGGTGGGGGCGTCGCCCTCGCCTTCCACCCTGGTCGGCGCAGATGCAGGTGCCTCAGTCGGGAGCTGCGCGTCTGGCGCCTCTGCGGCGTCCTCGGACGCTGCGGTGACCGTCTCATCGGTGGGCTTGTCCAGCAGCGCCAGCTCGACCGGCTCCGGTTCAGGCGCGGCATTGCCCTGCGCAGCCGACGACGTGGCGGTGTCAGGCTCTGCCTCTGCCACCAGCTCTGATCCGGACAGTGGCTGAGACTGTGGCTGAGATTGTGGCTCCGGCACGGCCTCAGCCTGAACAGTCGCGGTGGAGGTGTCTGTGGTGGAGCCTGTGGTGGCTTCGGCGGTGGTTTCTGCAGTGACCTCTGCGGTCGACCCATCCGTTGCGGCTGTTGCAACCTGCGATGCCACCGGGGCAAGGATGAAGGTGTCTTCGGACATCATCTGCTGCCCGTCGAACCGCGCGACCAGAGACACCACGCGCAGCTCGCTGGAGGGGTCTATTGTCACAAAAGACACGAACTCGCCGCCCGCAGGCACCACCTGCTGGTCCAGCACCTTGCCGTCCAGAAGCACCTGCACCTCGACGCCTTCCTGCGCCGATCCTGCAATCAGTCCCGCGCCGTCGGCCTCAAACCGGGCCAGCTCCAGCACCGGAGCCATCAGCTGAAAAACCGCCTCTGTCGAGGCTGCATCCGCGGCCGGTTCCGAGACTGGGGCGACTTGTGTCGTTTGTGGGACCGTGTCGTCTGCGGCGGCACCCTCGTCGGCCAGCATGGCCACCGCCGGCGCCTCCGACGCGGCCTCATCGGATTGCGACGCCGTCGCGCCTTCGGTTTCGGAATTCAACGGGGCAAGAACCGGGGTCGGCACCCGCGGCACAAGCGGTGCCGGCATGTTCACCAGGCCAAGCACAGCCATCCGCCGTTCGACCTCGTATCGCACCTCAGAGCCAAAGACGCCGCTCTGCGCCAGAAAATACCCACCGCCCACGACGACCACTGTCGCCGCTGCTGCGATGGCCAAACCTGGCCCCGCGCCTATCCCGCTATTCTTCGTCATCGTCCGACCAGTTCCTTATTGTCCCTTGCCCCCGGCGGACTGTTTCCGTCCCCTCGGTTGAGCAAACCTAGCAATACCGCTATGAGGGGTCAAAGCACGATGTTTCTTCCCCCTTGTTCAAAAAGACAAAAGGTGCGCCATGGTCGTCACATCCGTTTGCGTTTACTGCGGCTCTCGCATGGGGGCCAATGCCGCCTATTCCACCGCTGCCCGTGACCTTGGAACCGCCCTGGCGGCGGCCGGTCTTCGGCTGGTCTATGGGGCCGGCGATGTGGGCTTGATGGGGACCGTGGCGCGGGCGGCGCAGGCGGCCGGCGGGCAGACCTTTGGCGTGATCCCGCAGCATCTTGTGAAACACGAGGTCGGCAAGGCCGATCTGACCACCTATGTGGTCACCGAAACCATGCATGAACGCAAAAAGGTGATGCTGTATAACTCCGACGCGGTGGTCCTGCTGCCCGGCGGCATGGGCTCCCTTGACGAGCTGTTCGAGGCGATCACCTGGCGCCAGCTGGGCCTGCATGACAAACCCATCGTCATCCTCAACACCGATGGCTACTGGGATCCGTTGCGGGGGCTGATGGATCATGTGGTCGATCAGGGCTTTGCCGATGCGACCCATGTCAGATCGCTGATCTGGGCCGACACGCCGGAACAGGCGCTGAGCGCTCTCGCCGGATAACGACAAAAGCGCGCCACCCCGATGGCAGCGCGCTCCTGGTGGCGTGACAAAAAGATCAGCGGTAATGAAACACCAGTTGCGCCCTCAGGCGGCCAGTTCCTTTTTCACGATATCTTCGATCTCGGTCAGCGGATGGTTGGTCAGGGTCTTGGGGATCTCGCCGCGAACCAGGTCCTGCACTTCCTTGTGCAGCTTGGGCCGCAGATCGCCCAGAACCCGGGGCGCCGCCACCAGCACGATCGGACCCAGCTTGCCGCGATGCGCCCGCGCATAGAGCAGCTCTGCGATGTCATCGGCAAACCGCTCCTTGGCCAGTTCATGCCAATCTGTATCGTCCAGCGCCGAGCGCTGACCAACCCCGGTGTCCTGCACCCGGCCCGGCCGGTTCGCGGATTGCGCCAGATCAGAGGGGTTGTCCTGCTCTTCTTTCTTGCGCACCTCAAAATGCGGATCCTGCCCGTCGGTGATGTTTTCCAGCAGCAATGCCTTTTCGCTGTCGGTCACCAGAATGAATGTGCCTTGTTCCAGAACGCTCATCACTGGTCCTCCTGCTCGTTTGACTTGGTCACGCGGGTGGCACCGGCCGGGCGTTCCCTGGCGCGTTTCTGTTCGTCCTCACTGCCGACCTCGCGGGGCAGACGACCGCCCGCACGGCCGCCATGAGATACCGTGCCCTCGGCCCCAAGAATATCTTTGGTTTCCTGGTGGCCATCTTTTGATCGCACGCGCTCTGCCATGTCGAACCTCCAAATTCTGTGTCGTTCACCGGCCCAACGCAGGCCAGGGCGCGATTGTTCCGCCCTGCCCCGTTCGGAACAGACAGGCCAGCGCCGCCGCCCCAGAACGGCAAAAGGCCCCACCCGAAATCCGGGCGGGGCCTTCTGAAACGGCATGCTGGCCCGAAACAGGCCTCGATCCGCGATTACAGGCGGGAGGCGACGTTTTCCCAGTTCACCAGCTTGTCGAGGAAGTTCGACAGATAGGCGGGACGCTTGTTGCGGAAATCAATGTAGTAGGAGTGTTCCCACACATCGCAGCCCAGCAGCGCGGTCTGGCCAAAGCACAGCGGGTTGACGCCATTTTCGGTCTTGGTGACCTTCAGGCCGCCATCGGTATCCTTGACCAGCCAGGCCCAGCCAGAGCCGAACTGACCGGCGCCCGCAGCGGAAAACTCTTCCTTGAACTTGTCAACCGAACCGAAGGACTCGACCAGAGCTTTCTCCAGCTCACCCGGCATCGCGGACTCGCCCGGACCCATCATTTCCCAGAACTGGTTGTGGTTCCACAGCTGCGAGATGTTGTTGAAGATCCCGTTCTGTGCCACCGCATCCTTGTTGTAGGTGCCGGTGATGATGTCTTCGAGGGATTTGCCTTCCCACTCGGTGCCGGCGATCAGCTTGTTGCCGTTGTCGACATAGGCCTTGTGGTGCAGGTCGTGGTGGTATTCCAGCGTCTCGGCGGACATGCCCTTGGACGCCAGCGCATCATGTGCGTAAGGAAGATCGGGAAGTTCAAAAGCCATGTTGGCCCCCTGTCATTTCGTGTTGCGTTCCTGAGGGATACATGCGGCGCTGCCCCGCTTTGGTCAAGTCCGCGCAGGCGGAAAATCGCGGGTACCGGCATATTCATAGGTGCACTTACTTAGCAATTGCGCAACTTCCGGACCCAGTCTCCGTATTGCCATAGCCGGGAATGTCCATGTTGACAAAGGCCTTGCCCTTGGCCTTCTGATAGGTGAGCGAGAAGTTCAGGGTCGCTTTTTGCCCGGCACTGCTGATCAGATCCTTAAGGGTCCAGCGTACCCGCAGCCGCTGCGTGGTATCCTTGACGAAGGTCGCTGGAACCGGCGCAATCTTGTGATAGTGGCCGAGGCTGTCAATCACCTGCGCCGATGCGCCGTCTGCGGCAACCTGCACGATGACCTGTGGTGGAATGACATTGCGCCGGTGGCCATCCTTGAATTCACATTCATATGTCTGTGCGTTTGCCGCAGCAGCCAGAACCACACAGGGAAAAGCGATCGCAAGGGAAAGGTTTTTTGTGAACATGATGCATCCTAGAAATTTTGATGCCTTTGTTTCGCAAATGAATTGCGGTCCCGACAAGGGACCGCTCAGTCATTTTGACACCTGTTGCTAAATCGCGTCACTGCCGCAAATCAGACCGCAGACCGCCCCGCCGCTCAGGCGTAGACGCCAACCTTGGCGTGCGGATGCGCGGCTGTGCTCAACAGGTTGAACATATAGGCCGCCACGGAGCGGAAACAGACGATGTGGAACACCCCCGCCTCGTCCAGCCAGAAGGCGCCCGCCACTTGCGCGAACCGGGTGCGGCGGAAATCGCCGGCCTCGAACTGGCCGGGGGCCAGATCGACCGGAGCGACCTTGGCAATCACCTCGCGCGCGGCCGGGCCACTGACCGCGAAACAGGCCCGCGCGTCCGAGACATTCACCGCCATGTGGTGCGCCCCTGCAAGATCTTCGCCCAGTTTGGCCACCACCGCGCCGACCCGGTCATATTCCACCATCAGCAACAGCTCGTCCGGTGACATCCAGGCAGCCGCCCCCGCCGCGCCGATGGCGATCCGGCGGGTTGCTGGCACTTCGGTGCCGGTCGCGGCCTTGACCGCCGCCTTGATCCGGTCCGAGGCCAGATCGCCCCGGAGCGTGATCATGCCCCCCAGACCGGTTTCCACGACCTTGGCCAGGCCGTTAAACTCTGCGCCGTTCAGGGCGCTGACCGCATCAGACATTCTGCTTTTCCCCGTCCTTGTCGAAAAAGACCGGATCGACGATCCTGGCCTGATAGAGCTTGCCGTCCAAACCGGGGAAATCCAGGATCTCGCCCATGCGTTTGGGGCCATGTTTCACCAGCCCCATCGCAATACCGCGATCCAGGGTGGCCGAATAATAGGTCGAGGTCACCCGACCGATGGTGTTTTTCTGACCATTGCCATTGACCCCGTTGCCCACCGCATAGGCCCCGTCCGGCAGGACAGACCCATCGACGGTTTCCAGCCCCACCAGTTGCCAGCGGTCGGGATCGGCCATGTGGCTTCGCTCCTGGGCCCGTTTGCCGAGGAAGTCTTCCTTCTTCTTGGAGATCGCCCAATGCAGGCCCAGATCCTGCGGGATCACGGTGCCATCGGTCTCATCCCCGATCATGATGAAGCCTTTTTCGGCCCGCAGGATATGCAGGCACTCGGTGCCATAGGGCATCACACCGAATTCCTTGCCCGCCTCAATCAGAAGCGACCAGAAGGCCTGGCCCTCGGAGGCGGACACCGCGATCTCGTAGGACAGCTCGCCCGAAAAGGAAATCCGGTAGACCCGCGCCTGAAAGCCGCCGATTTCGCCGTCTTTCCACTCCATGAAGGCCAGCGCCTCCTTGGACAGATCCATACCGCCCCCCGCTTGCGCGTTCAGCTTTTCCAGCACCTTGCGGGCATTGGGGCCGACCACGGCGACTTGCGCCAGTTGTTCGGTGGCATTGGTGACATAGACCTTCCAGTCCCACCATTCCGTTTGCAGCCATTCCTCCATATGGGCGTGGATGCGATTGGCACCGCCGGTGGTGGTGTGACAGAGGAACGTCTCCTCGTCGAGGCGCGCAACCACGCCATCGTCGCTGAGGAAGCCGTTTTCCGAACACATCAGGCCATAGCGGCATTTGCCGACCTTCAGCGTGCTCATCATATTGGTGTAGAGCATGTCGAGGAACCTGCCTGCATCCGGCCCCTTGACGATCAGCTTGCCAAGGGTGGAGGCATCCAGCAGGCCAAGGTTGTCGCGGGTGTTCTTGACCTCCCGATTCACCGCGTCATCGACGGTTTCGCCCGCGCGCAGATAGGCATAGGGGCGGCGCCAGTGGCCGACCGGTTCCCAATGCGCCCCATTGGCGTCATGCCAGTCGTACATCGGTGTCTTGCGCAGCGGTTGAAAAATCTCGCCCCGGGCTTCGCCCCCGATTACCCCCATGGAAATCGGATGATAGGGCGGCCGGAAAGTGGTGGTGCCCACCTGTGGAATATCCGCACCCAGCGCATCAGCAAGGATCGCCAAGCCATTGATGTTGGAGAGTTTCCCCTGATCTGTCGCCATGCCGAGCGTGGTGTAGCGCTTGGTATGTTCAACGCTTTCATAGCCTTCGCGCGCGGCCAGCTGCACGTCCGAGACCTTGACGTCGTTTTGATAGTCCAGCCAGGTTTTCATCCGCAGCCCGATATCGGCCTTGGCCGGCATCAGCCAGACCGGCTCCATCTGTGCTTCGTCCACCTCCGTGGTCTCGATGACGGCAACTCCCTGTGCCGGACGGCCGGCAGCTTCGGCGGCGCGGGCGCCTGCGGCAGCGCCGTCCGCCATCACCGCCTGCAGCCCCAGCGGGCCGGAGGCACTGCCGGCGGTGACCACAAAGGCCTTGCCATCATGGCCGGTCGGGGCGCGCTCCGGGTCGGGACGGAAATGCGCCTGCGCCTCATCCCAGATCAGCTTGCCGCCGCAATGGGACCACAGGTGCACCACCGGCGACCAGCCGCCGGACATCGCCACCGCATCGCATTCGATCTCTTCCCGCGCGCCGCCTTCACCGTTCTGGGCACAGATGGCGACCCTGGTGACACGTTTGCCATCCTTGACCTTGGCGATGGCGCGGCCGCATTCGACCCGGATGCCGAGGCCGCGGACGGTCTCCGCCAGGGCACCGCCGCCGGTTTCCCGCGTATCGAGCAGCCGGACCACCTCGACCCCGGCCTCATGCAGGGCGATTGCCGTGCGGTAGGCGTCGTCGTTGTTGGTCGCGACCAGTATCTTCTTGCCCGGTGTCACGCCCCAGTTCACCAGGTAGTCGCGCATGGCGGCCGCCAGCATCACCCCCGGCACATCGTTGCCGGCAAAGGACAACGGCCGTTCAATAGCGCCGGTCGCGGTGATCGTCTGGCGCGCCCGGATCCGCCACAACCGGTGGCGTGGCCCGCCCTGGCCGGGCACATGGTCGGTCAAACGCTCGTAGCCGAGGATATAGCCGTGGTCATAGACACCAGCCCCCATGGTGCGCTGGCGCAGCGTGACATTGTCCATCGCATCGAGTTCGGCGACGGTCCTGGCGATCCAGGCCTCCGCCTCGAGCCCGTCAATGCGGCCGCCATCAACCGGCGTGCGCCCACCCCAATAGGATTTTTCCTCCAGAACCAGCACCTTGGCGCCCGCTTCTGCAGCGGTTTTTGCCGCTTGCAGCCCCGCGACACCGCCACCGATCACCAGCACATCGCAATAGAAATAGAAATGTTCGTAGTTGTCGGCGTCTTTCAGCGCCTTGTCGGGCGCCTTGCCAAGACCAGCGGACTGGCGAATGAAGGGTTCATAGATGTGCTTCCAGAAGGGGCGCGGGTGGATGAACATCTTGTAATAGAAACCGGCCGTCAGAAAGCGCGAGAACAGTTTCGAGTTGATCTCGCCCACATCGAATTCGAGGCTCGGCCAGTGGTTTTGCGACTGCGCGATCAGGCCCGAGAACAGCTCGGTCGTGGTGGCGCGCTGGTTCGGCTCGAAGCGGTCGCCGACCCCGAGGCCCACCAGCGCGTTCGGCTCTTCGGAGCCTGCGGCCACCAGCCCCCGCGGGCGGTGGTACTTGAACGATCGGCCAACCAGCATCTGGTCATTGGCAAGAAGCGCAGAGGCGAGCGTGTCGCCGGCAAACCCCTTGAGCTTGCGCCCGTTGAAGGAAAACTCGATCTGTTTGGAACGGTCGATCAGACGACCCTGTCTGGCGAGACGCGTGCTCATGGTGCGACCCTTTCGCGGGCGGAGGTGTGGGAGCCTCCGGCGGAGGTATTTGAAAAAAGGTGAAACATGGCGGTCAGCCCTCGAACTCGCGCCAGGTCCAGCCGGGACGTTTGGCGGTGATCTTGTCGCGGATGTCCTGCGGCGGGGCGCTGGTCTGGGCGCGATAGGTGCCGAACACCTCCAGCGTCTGGGTGCAGCGCGCAGCGTGGAACCACTTGCCGCAGCCATTGACGTGGCGCCAGCGTTCCAGATGCACGCCGCGCGGGTTTTCGCGCAGGAAGAGGTAGTCGTGAAACGCCTCGTCCGAGGATCCGGGGCCGAAGCGTTTCAGATGGGCTTCGCCGCCGGCTTGAAGCTCGGTTTCTTCGGCGTGGACACCGCAATAGGGGCATTCAAGGATCAGCATGGTGCATGTTCCGTCGTCAGAGTTACAGCAGCGCCCCGCCCTGGCGGCAGGCCAGGCAGGGCCGCGACGCATGCGGTCGCCAGATGTGATTTTGCGGAGATGTCCCATGCGGCGGCCCTGGTGGCCGCGACAGCAGTGGTCACATGTCGGGACAGACATGCACCGGCTGGGCGGGACACGCCACCAGCGACGGTGGCGTGTCCCGGAGTGTCAATGTGGTCAGTTGCCTTCGACTTCGCCCTGGACGACGCCGCCGCCGGGCAGTTCGATGCTGATATCGGGTTCATCGACCGGATTGGCGCCGCCGAGGACGAACCAGCCGAGCACCGCAACCGCAACGACAACGGCACCAAGAATGAAAGCGATGGCGTGGTTGCCGCCTTCGGACGTGTGATGGGTTTGATCGGACATGTCTGCCTCCTGCGTGTGTTTGCGTTCACTGACAGAACGCGCGCATGGGCGGAAATGTTCCGGGGGGCCGCCACAGAAAGTGACATCCTGGCGGAGGTTGGCAGATCGGGGCGCATCAATGGGCCACCCCTGCAGCGACGCTTTCGTCGATGAAGCGGCCTTCCTTGAAGCGGGTCATGGAGAAGGCCTCGGCCAGGGGCGAATGGCCTGTCGCCATCAGCTCTGCCATCGCCCAACCGGAGCCCGGGATCGCCTTGAAACCGCCGGTGCCCCAGCCTGCGTTGACGAAACAGTTCTGCACCGGGGTTTTTGAGATCAGCGGCGAGCGGTCGCCGGTGACATCGACGATGCCGCCCCACTGGCGCAGCATCTTGAGGCGGGACACCATCGGGAAGGTTTCCACCAGCGCCCGCACCGTTTCCTCGATATGGTGGAAGGAGCCGCGCTGGGTATAGTTGTTGTACCCGTCGGTGCCGCCGCCGATCACCATTTCGCCCTTGTCGGACTGCGACATGTAGCCGTGCACGGTATTGGCCATGACGACCACATCCATGCAGGGTTTGATCGGCTCGGAAACCAGCGCCTGCAGTGCGACGCTTTCCACCGGCAGCCGGAAGCCGGCCATTTGCGACAGGACGGAGCAATTGCCTGCCACCACCATTCCCAGCTTGTCGCAATCAATCGCGCCCTTGGTGGTCTCGACACCGATGACACGACCGTTTTCGGTACGCACGCCAGTGACTTCGCATTGCTGGATAATGTCCATGCCCATGTCGGAACAGGCCCGCGCATAGCCCCAGGCCACCGCATCGTGACGGGCGGTGCCACCGCGTTCCTGCCAGAGGCCACCCAGAACCGGATAGCGCGGCCCGTCGAGATTGATGATCGGCACCAGCTCCTTGACCCGGGCGGGTTCGATCCATTCGGTCGCCACCCCCTGCAGCGCATTGGCATGGGCGGTGCGCTTGTATCCGCGCACCTCGTGCTCGGTCTGGGCCAGCATGATCACGCCGCGCGGGCTGAACATGACGTTGTAGTTGAAATCCTGACTCAGCCCTTCGTAGAGGCTGCGCGCCTTTTCGTAGATCGCGGCCGAGGGATCCTGCAGGTAATTCGATCGGATGATGGTGGTGTTGCGGCCGGTATTGCCGCCCCCAAGCCAGCCCTTTTCGATCACCGCCACATTGGTGATGCCAAAGTTCTTGCCCAGGTAATAAGCGGTTGCAAGGCCATGGCCACCGGCGCCGACGATGATCACATCATAGTGGCGTTTGGGTGCAGCAGCCCGCCAGGCCCTGTCCCAGCCGCTGTGATAGCGCAGGCCTTCCCGGGCCACTGCAAAGGCTGAATAGCGTTTCATATGCGAATCCAATGCGTCCTGTCTGATCTCTGGTATGCCCGCGAATGACCGGGCAACCGCGCCGTTAATCGTCGTGTTTCGTCGGGTTTGCGACATTGCCCTTCGCGCGCGGTTGCGCCCTCAGACCGCCGGAGCACTGCGCCCCACGCCCCCTTCTGGATGCCACAGGTCGGGCGGGCGGGACAGCAGGTCGCAGCAATAGGGCTTTTGTCTGCGTGGCTCCGCCTATAGATGAGACAGACGAGATGGCGAGCCGACGGACGGAGCAACAATGGCCTTTTGGATTTTGACCGGTTTGGTGACGCTGGGCATGGCTGTGCTTCTGGCCCTGGTGGTGATGCGCAACCGGAACGGCGCCGCGCCCCCGGCCGCCGCCTACGATCTTGAGGTCTATCGCCAGCAGCTGAGCGACCTGGATCGCGACATCGCCCGTGGGGTTGTCACGCCGCAGGATGGCGACCGGTTGCGGACCGAGATCTCGCGGCGGATCCTCGCCGCTGATGCGCAGGTGCAGGCCAGCCGGACCGACGCCCCGACCGGCAATGGACCAAGCCGCGTCGCAGCCGCCCTGGTGGTGATGGGGATCGCCCTTGGCACGGCAGGGCTTTACCTCTGGCTGGGCGCGCCGGGTTATGGTGATTTCGGGCTGGATCGCCGCATTGCCCTGGCCGACAGCCTGGCCAAGACCCGCCCCTCGCAGGCCGAGGCGGAGGCGGATCAGCCTGCGCGGCCCGCGGCAGATGTGGACGACAGCTATCTGACTTTGCTGGAAAATCTGCGACAGGTCGCAACGCAACGGCCCGAGGATCCGCGCGGTCAGGCGCTCCTGGCCCAGCACGAGGCGCGCATTGGCAATTTCAAGGCCGCCTATGAGGCCAAGGCCCGCTTCATTGAATTGCAAAGCGGAGATATCGACATTTCCGATCTGGTGGATCTGGCTGAACTTCAGGTGATGGCGGCCGGGGGCTATGTCTCGCCCGAGGCCGAAGCGCTGCTGTTGCGGGCGCTGACCGTGGCACCGCAGGATGGCCGCGCGCGCTATTACCTGGGGCTGCTGATGGGTCAGATCGGGCGCCCGGATCGCGGCTATCGGCTCTGGGCCGACACCCTGCGCCAAAACCCGGCGAACGCCCCCTGGCGCCGTGCCATCATCGCCCAGATGCCGGATATGGCAGCGCTGGCCGGGGTCGACTATCAGCCCGTCGCTGCGCCCGATGCCGCCCCCGATACCACCGGGGCCCCGGGCACAGGGACCACCGGGGCCCCGGTGG
>NZ_LPUY01000101.1 GCF_001518015.1 Tritonibacter horizontis | reverse complement strand
CTCATGGCCTGCGCCATCGCATGGCCCCCCGCCGCCTGGCCCGGGCCCTGGTCCTGTCGCTAACCCTGACCCTGTCCCTGTCGCTGGCCGTCGCGCCGGGCCTGGCAGAGGCGCGCTGCACCGGCGCCGATTTGCGCGATCACCTGACCGAGAGCGGCCGCACCCGGCTGGATGCGGCCCTGACCAAGGTCCCCTACGCGCTTGGCAATCACTGGATCGCGCAAAAGGGCAGCCGCCGCATTCACGTGATCGGCACCCAACACAGCGGCGACGCCCGCATGTTCGCGATGATGCGCCAGATCCGCCCGCTGATCCCGCAGATGGATGCGGTCTTTCTCGAGGTGACCGAACCCCAGATGCGCGCGGCCGATCAGGAGCAGGAGGCGATGGCGCAATATTTCCTGCTGCCCGCAGGCCGGCGACTGGACCGGATGATGGGGGCGCAGGATTGGCAGGACCTCAGCAGCCGCCTTGCGGAGATGGGAATCGAGCCGCAGATGGCCGCCCTGATGCAGCCCTGGTATCTGTCGGATTTTCTCACCGGCACCGATTGCCGCAAACGCGGATTTGGCAGCCGGCGCGGGTTGGACGACCGGATCGAACGGGTTGCCCGGTTCCATGCCATCCCGACCCTCGGGCTTGAGGCGCCAGAGGCCGGGCTGGCCGCCCTGGCCGCCCTGCCGCTCGCCGATCAGGTCGGGATGCTGATGCTCGACCTCAGAAGCGACACCCGCCACGAGGACCTGTTCGTGACGCTCTCCGAATCCTATTTCGACAACCGGCTGACCGAGGGGCGCATCCTGATGAGCTGGATGCTCTACCGCGACCTGCCCGTCGCCCGCAGCGAGGTGCAGCGGCTGTTGCGCGGTTTTGACCGCTCGGTGCTGGACCAGCGCAACCGCGCCTGGATCACCCGGCTCGAGGCCGCGCTGGACGCCGCAACCGCCCCGGGTCCGACGCAATCCGTGATGGTGGCGGTGGGGGCGGCGCATCTCGGCGGCGAGGCCGGGTTGCTGAACCTGCTGGCCGCGCGCGGCTACCAGCTCCGGCGCGCCGGCAGCACCTGAAACCACCGCAGGGCCCGTCCCGCCGCAGCGGCCGAGCCTTGCACCCCACACAATGCTGCACCTGCACACAGATGGGGTGACAAAACGTCCCTCCCTGCTATAAGGCGCGGCAACAGACCCGTCAGACAGGACTATTCGTATGACCATTCAAGTATTCGGCCACAAATCTCCCGACACAGACACCACCGGCTCTGCCCTGATCTGGTCCTGGTACCTCAACGAGGTCAAGGGCGAGGCCGCGACGCCAGTGCTGCTGGGCACGCCCAACACCGAGGCGGCCTTCATGCTGACCCGCTGGGGGTTTGACACCCCCGCGATCATCGAAGATGTCGAGGCCGACGCGCCGGTGGTCATCGTCGACACCAACAACCCCGCCGAGCTGCCCGCCTCGATCAACTCCGCAGACATCCGCGCCATCATCGACCACCACAAGCTGGTCGGCGGCCTGGAAACCAAAGGCCCGATCGAGATCACCGTGCGCCCGCTGGCCTGCACCGCCACCATCATGATCGACCTGATGGGCGATGACGCGGCCCGCATGCCCGACACTATCAAAGGCGCGGCGCTGACCTGCATCCTGTCGGACACGCTGGAGTTCCGTTCGCCCACCACCACGCCGCATGACCGCGCCGTGGCAGAACAACTGGCCTCTGATCTGGGCCTCGACATCGCGGCCTATGCCGCCGAGATGTTCGCCGCGAAATCCGATGTCTCCGCCTTCTCCGACGCGGAACTGATCCGTATGGACTCCAAGGAATACGAGGTCGATGGCACCAAATTCCGCGTCTCCGTGCTGGAAACCACTGCGCCGGAGATCCCGCTGGGCCGCATCGACAGCCTGATCGAGACCTTCAAGACCGTCGAGGCCGAAGACGGCGTCGATCAGGTGCTGCTTTTCGTGGTGGATATCCTCAAGGAAGAAGCCACCCTGCTGGTGCCCAACGACCTGGTGAAAACCGTGGCCGAAAAATCCTTTGGCGTCACCGCCGAAGGCACCACCGTGGTGCTGCCCGGCGTCATGTCGCGCAAGAAACAGATCATCCCGAACCTCAAGGTCTGACGCCGGCCGGCAGGGTCCCGGCCCGGCCGGGGCGCTGCCTCAGACCTGCAAAACGCCCGCTGGGACCAGCGGGCGTTTTTCCGTTTGACAGGCGCCAGGCGTCAGGCGTCTATCGCGCGCAGCGGTGGCGCGGTTACGGGGCGGGGCGCAGGCCCTGCTGGGCGTCGATCTGCGCCTTGGTGGCCAGCACCGTCGCCACCCGTTTGCGGTCCGGCGGATGGGTGCCCCAGATCGAATAGCCCCCGGCGCCCCCTCTGGCCGCTTCGGCGCGGGCAAAGAACCTGGCCCCCTGCACCGGGTCATAGCCGGCCGCCGATGCGATGCGGGTGCCGATGGTGTCGCTCTCCAGCTCGTAGGCCTGGGAATAGACGATGCCGCCCGCCGCAGTCCCAAGCCCAAGCCCGAGCGCCACCGCATCACTGCTGTCGCCGACAAGAGCCCCCAGCGCCCCGCCGATCAACGCCCCGGCCAGCACCTGGCTTTGCTGTTTTTCCACATGGCGGCCGATCAGGTGGCCGTATTCATGGGCCAGCACAAAGGCGACCTCGTCATCGCTGCCGGTATCCTGAACCAGCGGCAGCGAAATGCGGATCACCGGCTGGTTGCCCTGATAGGTGAAATAGGCGTTGCGCTCCTCCATCTGCCGGTCCAGCGCGATATCCACCTCACAGGTCACCCCGGTGTTGAGCTGCTGGCAGATCTCGCGCCCCGCCCGCGCCACCCGCGGCATCACCCGGGCATAGCGCGCTTCGGCGGCCGCGGCAGAGAGCGGCGTCACCGGTCCGGAGGCGCGCGCCTCGGCAAACAGCCGCCCGGCCTCATCCGTATAGGCGCCACCGCTGTCGGGCAGCTCGTAGGTGGTGCCGCAGGCGGCCAGCGTGGCCAGCGCACCTGCGAAGATCAGGGACCGCGACGCGGGGCGAAACATATGCATTTCCATCTATTCTGAGAGACCTAGTTGAAGAACCGCTGGGCCGGTCGCCTGGCGGGTGCCGGGCACACCGCAACAGACCGGATGCGCCGGGGATGACGCACCCGCAGAACAATAATCCTGCTTGCGATGCGCGACAAGAGCGCGTATCGAGCCGTCATCTGCAGGCTGTGACGTGGGCAAAGCTCCGCCGTCAAACGCAAGGCAGCCATGCACGTGCGACGCTCCGGTTGTGCTATACAAAGCCATCGGCCTGCGTTATATGCGCGACCTTCACCTATTTCAGTGGTGCCTTCTGCACCCGACCTTCTTCGCCCTACTCTCCATGATCGGAATGCCAATTTTGAAACCCTCCCTGCAACAGGCGCTCGAGCGCCGTGGTTACACGACTCTCACCCCCGTGCAGGAGGCCGTCTCAGCCCCGGAGTTGGCGGGCATGGATCTTTTGGTCTCGGCGCAGACCGGTTCGGGCAAGACGGTGGGCTTTGGCCTGGCCATTGCACCGACCCTGCTGGGCGAGGCGGACACGTTTGGCCGCGCCGACGCACCGCTGGCGCTGGTGATCGCCCCGACGCGTGAACTGGCGCTGCAGGTCAAGCGCGAGCTGAGCTGGCTTTACGGCGATGCCGGCGCGGTGCTGGCGTCTTGTGTCGGCGGCATGGACATGCGCGACGAACGCCGCGCCCTGGATCGGGGCGCCCATATCGTGGTTGCCACCCCCGGCCGCCTGCGCGACCACATCACCCGTGGCTCCATCGACCTCAGCAATATTGCTGCCGTGGTGCTGGACGAAGCCGACGAGATGCTCGACCTCGGCTTTCGCGAGGATCTGGAATTCATCCTGGAAGAGACCCCCGCCGAGCGTCAGACACTGCTGTTCTCGGCCACGGTGTCCAAACCGATCGCGGCGCTGGCGCAGACCTATCAGCGCGACGCGCAGCGGATCTCGACCATTTCGACCGGCACCCAGCACAGCGATATTTCCTATCTCGCCCATGTGGTGGCCCCTCATGACGCCGAAAACGCCATCATCAACGTGCTGCGCTATCACGAGGCGCCCAACGCCATCGTGTTTGCCAATACCCGCGCGGCGGTGAACCGGCTTTTGACCCGCCTGTCAAACCGCGGCTTTCAGGTCGTGGCGCTGTCGGGCGAGCTGAGCCAGGCGGAGCGCGCAGGCGCCCTGCAGGCGATGCGCGACGGGCGGGCCCGGATCTGTGTCGCCACCGATGTGGCAGCGCGCGGCATCGACCTGCCGAACCTCGATCTGGTGGTCCATGCGGATCTGCCCTCCAGCCATGAAACCCTGCTGCACCGGTCGGGCCGCACCGGCCGCGCCGGGCGCAAAGGCGCCAGCGCGCTGATCGTCACGCCGCGGTCACGCCGCAAGGCCGAGCGGCTGCTGCGCGAAGCCAAGTTGAGCGCCGAATGGCAGGACGCCCCTTCGGCCGACGCCGTGCGCGAGCGCGATATGGAGCGGATGCTGGCCGATCCGATCTGGACCGAGGAAGGTCCCGAGAGCGAGGCCGAAACGCTGGCGAAACTGGTCGAGAGCTTCAGCGCCGAACAGCTGGCCGCGGGGTATCTGCGGCTCTGGTCCGCCGCCCGCTCCGCCCCCGAAGAGCTGACCGAACCCTCCGAAGCCGACCGCAGCAAGCCCAAGGAGCGCGTGCCCTTTGGCCCCTCCGTCTGGTTCTCGATTGCCGGTGGCTACAATGCCGGCGCCGACCCGCGCCGTCTGCTGCCGATGCTGTGCAAGGCCGGCGGCATCGACAAGACATCGATTGGCGCCATCCGCATCCTGGATGATGTCAGCTATGCCGAGATTGTCGAGACCAAGGCCGACGGCTTTGCCACCACGCTGGGCGCCGATATGGCGCTGGACGATGGCTCCAAGCTGGAACGTCTGGCCACCGCGCCGACCCTGCCCGAGCGCAAGAAACCGCCGTTCCGCAAGGGCGGTGACCGTCCGGATCGCGGCGGCAAGGGCGGTGGCTACAAAGGCGGTGATCGTGGGGATCGCGGCGACCGGGGGGATCGGGGCGACCGCGGCGGCGACCGCGACTTCAACCGGGGCCCGAAACCGGACCGTGGCCCGCGCCGCGAGCGCAGTGACGACGGCCCCGAACGCAGCGTCAAGGCCCGGCCCGCCAAGCCGCGCACCGGCGGGGACAAACCCTGGGCCGACAAACCGCGGTCCGACAAGCCCCGCGCAGACAAGCCGCGCTCGGATAAACCCCGGTCGGACAAACCCCGCTCCGACAAACCCTGGGCCGACAAGCCCCGCTCGGACAAGCCCAAAGGCCCGCCGCCCCCCAAAGGCAAGGCCAACAGCAAGAAGAACAAGGCCCGCAGCGCCTCGGACACGTCCAAACGCTTCACCCCGCCCAAACCCAAGGGCTGAAGATCTGGCCAAATGGGGCCGCCTCTGCCATAGGAGGGACGCGAGTTTGCGTTCCCTTCCTGAGGCAGCCCCATGACCCAGATCATTTCCAATCTTTCCGAGATCTCCAGCCGTTATAAGGCGCTGTTCGTCGACCTCTGGGGCTGTGTGCACAATGGCATCACCGCCTATCCGGCGGCCGTCGCGGCCCTGCAGGCCTATCGCGCCACCGGTGGCGTGGTGGTGCTGGTGACCAACTCTCCCAAACCCCGCGCGGGCGTGGCCGAGCAGATGGCGCAATTCGGGGTGCCGAAGGATGCCTATGACACCATTGCCACCTCCGGCGATTCGGCGCGGGCGGCGATGTTTGCCGGGGCGGTCGGCCGCAAGGTCTATTTCATGGGCGAACCCGAGCGCGACGCCGGCTTTTTCGCGCCGATGAAAGTGGTGCATGACCCGGTAGAGATCACCCGTGTCCCGCTGAAAGAGGCCGAGGGCATCGTCTGCTGTGGCCCGTTTGATACGCTGGCCGACCCGGAGGTGAACCGCCCCGATTTCCTCTATGCCAAACAGATGGGACTGAAGCTCCTGTGCGCCAACCCCGATATCGTTGTCGACCGGGGCGAGGTGCGCGAATGGTGCGCCGGGGCGCTGGCGCGGCTGTATACCGAGATGGGCGGCGAGAGCCTCTATTTCGGCAAGCCCTACCCGCCGATTTACGATCTGGCCCGCAAACGGCTGGCGGAGCTGGGCCACCATTTTGCCAATGAGGACATCATGGCGATTGGTGACGGGCCGCAGACCGATGTTTCCGGCGGCATGGGCGAAGGGCTGGACACGCTGTTCATCACCGGCGGCCTGGCCGCGCGGGACACCGCCACCGAGACGCAGCCGGATCCGGACGCCCTTGGCCGCTACGTCCAGCTCGAAGAGATCGCCCCCACCTACGCCATCGGCTTTCTGCGCTAAGCGGCGCACCATCGCGCCAACGGACCCGTCTTCTCCGCCCGGAGAAGGCGGGTCTTTTGCTGTCGCCCGTCAGGGCGCCCGCCGGGCTGCGCCGGGGCCACAGGGGGCGGGTGGCAGGGACTCTCGGCCTTGACTTTCTGCGGCTGCGAGGTAATAAAGTTTCATCAAAAAGTGAAATGAAGCACAGTTGTTGCGCTTTCAGATTCAAGGAGGCCGAAATGTTGGACAACTTCACCCGTGGCACGATCTGCATCGAAGACATCGAAATGGGCATGGTGCGCTATTTGCGCAAACAGATCACCGATCGCGATATCGAGCTGTTCGCCGAGGTTTCGACCGACCGCAACCCGGTGCATCTGGACGAAAGCTATGCCCAGGACACCATGTTTCATGGCCGCATCGCCCATGGCATGCTGACCGCAGGGCTGGTCTCGGCGGTGATTGGTGAGCAATTGCCGGGCCATGGCACCATCTACATGAGCCAGAACCTCAAGTTCCTGGCCCCGGTGCGCCCCGGCGACATGGTGCTGGCGGAGGTGGAGGTCACCGGCATCGAGATCGACAAACGCCGGGTGCGGCTGGATTGCCGCTGTATTGTCGATGGCAAGAAGGTTCTGGTGGGCGAGGCAATGGTGATGGCGCCGTCGCGTAAATTCGACTGAGCCTGGGCGGCAGTGGCGCCAGCCCGACGGGCCGTCACGGGGCTCGGCCCGGACGGTCGTGTTTGATCTGGATCTGGTCCGGCTGCGATGATCTCTATCACATGGACGGGTCGCGGTACCGCTTCTGAACGGGAGGTCGGGCAGGCCACGCCGGGCCTGCTGGTTGTGCATCTGCATCCGCCATCCCCTTTTTATCGGGGCCGGTGGTTCCCTTTGGCGCGGCGCTGCCCACAGCCATCCCGCGCCCCCATCTTCTGATCGATCCTGACCAGCCTAGCCGGTCCGGGTGTGGATCCGGTGAAAAGGGCGCACGGCGGCCGCGCAACAGGCCCGTCAATGCGCACCATGAGGCGGAGCCTCCGGCGGTACGGGTCCCCCCTGATAGAGACGCCAGAGTGGCGCGCCGGTCCGGGACCCGGTTTCAGCCCCCTGTGTCAGGGCGATATGGCGGGCGCCTCCGGCGGAGGTATTTTGGAAAAGATGAAGTTCAGGTGGCCCTGATGTGCGCAGGTCCCGGTTTGGCGGCGCCTCGGTCCGGGGGGCGCATTGGAAATTGGCGTGGGCCTGGTGCCGCCCGGTGCGGACATGGGCCGCAACAGGTCACAGCGCTCTTGCGCCGCCCCGCGCCGGGGGCTAGGGAAGCGCCATGCGCATCATCCGGGATTATCACTACGTCGAAGAGCAGGATCGCGGGGCCACCGTTGCGATCGGCAATTTCGATGGCATTCACCTTGGCCATCGGTCGGTCATTGATCTGGCGCGGCGGGCGATGCCGCAGGCGCCGCTTGGCGTGATGACCTTTGAGCCGCATCCGCGGGAGTTCTTTGCCCCCACAGCGCCGCCTTTTCGTCTGATGTCGCCCGAGGCGCGGGCGCATCGGTTGGAAAAGATCGGCGTCGACAAGCTCTATCAGCTGAACTTCAACCACGCGCTGTCGTCGCTGGCGCCCGAGGATTTTGCCCGCCGGGTGATTGCCGACGGGCTGGGGCTGGCGCATGTGGTGGTGGGGGCGGATTTCTGTTTTGGCAAGGGCCGTCAGGGCACAGCTGCCGATCTGGTGCGCTTTGGCGCCGAGATGGGTTTTGGCGTCACCATAGCGCCCTTGATGGAACAGTCCGAGCATACGGTTTCCTCGACCGCGATCCGCACGGCGCTGAGCGAGGGCCGTCCGCGCGACGCCGCCGCCATGCTGGGCCATTGGCACCGGATCGAGGGCGAGGTGATTGGCGGCGAACAGCGTGGCCGGACCTTGGGCTTTCCCACTGCGAACCAGTCCATCGACGGGCTGCACCCGCCGGCCTTTGGCGTCTATGCGGTGCTGGTTGATGTGCTGGACGGGCCCCACAAGGGCCGCTACCACGGGGCAGCCTCGGTCGGGGTGCGGCCGATGTTTGACGGCGAGCACCCCAATATCGAGACTTATCTGTTTGATTTCAAAGGCAACCTTTATGGTGCGAGGCTGTCCGTCGGGCTGGTCGACTATCTGCGCCCGGAGTGGGTCTTTGACGGGCTGGACCCGTTTCTGGCACAGATGAATGCCGATTGCGCCCAGGCCCGCGCCATTCTTGCCGCCCTGTAGGGGAAGACGCCAATATGACCAATCAGATCGACCGCGCGGATCTCACCCCCCGGTTCTGGGAAAAGAAACCGTTGCAGAAGATGTCCCCGCGCGAGTGGGAGGCGCTTTGTGATGGCTGCGGCAAATGCTGCCTCAACAAGCTGGAAGACGATGACACCGGGGAGGTGGCCCTGACGCGGGTGGCCTGTCGGTTGCTGGACGATCAGAGCTGCCAATGCGCCCATTACGAGAACCGCCACAGTTTCATCCCCGAATGCATCGTGCTGAAACCGGAAAACCTCGACACCCATGCCTATTGGATGCCGCGGACCTGCGCCTATCGGCTGCTCTGGGACGGCAAGGCGCTGCCGGAGTGGCACCCGCTGCTGACCGGCGACCCGGACAGCGTGCATCGCGCCGGGGTGTCGGTGCGGGGCATGACCGTATCGGAATTCGTCACGCCGCTGGAAGAGTGGGAAGACTATATCATCGACGAGCCGGGCTGAGCGCCCCGGCCGGGTGCAGCCTTCGCTGGCCTGGCGCCTGCCCCGGCGGCCCCCTGGTCTGCCGTCAGTTCCTCTGGCCCCTGCACTGGCCCCTGCACTGGCACCTGGTCCGGACGCCCTGCGAGGCCGGGGGTGCCGAGGGGACGCGCCGGGCCTGAGAGAGGCGCCGCCCGGCGCTAGGTTCTGTCTGGGCTTTTGTCCCAGAACGGCGCGATCACATCTGCGACCTCCTGAGGATGGGTGACCGGCACCATATGTCCGGCCTGCGCGATCACCGCGATCTCAGCATCGGGCAGACGCCGCGCCAGGCCGCGCGTCACGGCCGCCATGATCGGCTGGGTCTCGCCCCCCTGCATCACCAGCACCGGCATCGACAGCGCCTCCAGCGCGCCGGGGGCCACGAGGCCCGCCTCATCCTCATAGACCTGCGCATCGCAGGCCATCACCGCCGGAAAGGCGCGCACCATGGCGGCGCGGGCGCGCTCCGGCAGGTCCGGCCATTTCGGGTGGCCCGTGCCCCAGGCCCGGTTGAACAGGCGGGTGGCCTGATCCACCGCGCCGGCCTCAAAGGGGGCACGCACGGCCCGGTGATCCTGCCGCATCTGCGCCAGCGCGGCCGGGTCCTCGGCCCCGGCGAGGGCAAAGAGCACCGGCTCGATCAGGGTCAGAGAGCGCACCAGATCCGGGCGGTCCTCGGCCATGGCCAGCGCCACGGTGGCGCCGAAGGAATGACCGATCAGATCGACCGGGCCGCCGGCGTCGGCCACCTGCTGCTCCAGCAGCGGCAGGCCGGCCGCGGCATTGCGGCCTTGCAACTGGCCCGCGCCGTCCCAGTCCGGGCTTTTGCCGTGGGACAGCAGGTCAAAGGCGGCGAGGGTCACGGCCGTCTCGCCCAGTGCGGCGGCCAGGCCACGCCAGGCACCGGAATGGGCCAGCGAGCAATGCACGGCGAAAACCGCACGCGGTCCGGTGCCGAACCGGCGGTGATAGACCGCTTGCGGCAGGCTTGACATATCCAGGCTCACGCGGCGGGGGTCCCCTGCCCCGCAAGATGCCAGTCCAGATCGACAAGCCGGTCCTGTCCCCAGAAGGTCGCGCCATCCGCCGTCACATAGAACGGCGCGCCAAAGGCGCCGACCTTGACCGCATCCTCGAGGTTTTGCGCATAGATCTCCGCGCCGGTCAGCAGGCCGCTGTCCGCCAGCGCGGGGTCGAAACCGGCGCCGTCCAGCAGGGCGCGGACCACCGTGTCCTCGGCGATGTCCTTGTCCTCGGCCCAGACCGCGCGCAGGGTGGCATGCACCAATGCCCCCAGATCGCCGCCGCCTGCGCGTTGTGCGGCGATGATGGCATAGGAGGCCGGCGCGGCATTGGTGGGCCAATGGGCCGGTTTCATGTTGATCGGCATATCGAGGCGGGCCGCCTGACGCGCCATCTCCACCAGGCGATAGGCCTGACGCGCGGGGTGGCGATCCTTGGGCGGGGTGCCGCCGGTGCGCCCGAACAGGGCCATGATATCGAGCGGTTTGTAGGTCACCGTCGCGCCATGTTTGGCGGCGACCGCCTCCAGCCGTTGCCCGGCGAGATAGGTAAAGGGCGAAATGGTCGAGAAATAATAGTCGATCGCGGGAGACTGGGAAGACATGGGGGCAAATCCTTGCGCTTAGAACTAGGCCTGACCCTATGCACATGTTAAGCGGGGTTCAACATCACGAATCTGTCACATTGCTGCCTGGGGAAAAACAGCCAATGCCGACCTTGAACGAACCCAAGCTTATCGCTGGGAACGCCAACCTCCCTCTTGCCAAAACAATCTCGCGCCGGATGAGTTTGCACCGGGGGGTCGATCAGGATCTCGTCAGTGCCCGGGTCGAACGCTTCAATGACGGAGAGATCTTCGTCGAAGTCTACGAGAATGTGCGCGGCGAGGATATGTTCATCATCCAGCCGACGTCGAACCCGGCCAACGACAACCTGATGGAGCTGCTGATCATCGCCGATGCGCTGCGCCGCTCGTCGGCGTCGCGGATCACGGCGGTGATCCCCTATTTCGGCTATGCCCGTCAGGACCGCCGCACCAAGGCGCGCACGCCGATCTCGGCGAAACTGGTGGCCAATATGCTGACCGGCGCCGGGATCGAACGCATCCTGACCATGGATCTGCATGCCGCGCAGATCCAGGGCTTTTTCGACATTCCGGTCGACAACCTCTATGCCTCGCCGATCTTTGCACTGGACGTGAAGGCGCAGTTCAAGGATCGCATGGATGATATCATGGTGGTCTCGCCGGATGTGGGCGGCGTGGCCCGCGCCCGCGAGCTGGCCAAGCGGATCAACGCGCCGCTGTCGATCGTCGACAAACGTCGGGAAAAGCCCGGCGAGATCGCCGAGATGACGGTGATCGGCGACGTGAAGGACAAGATCTGCCTGATCGTCGACGATATGTGCGACACCGCCGGCACGCTGTGCAAGGCGGCGCAGGTGCTGCTGGACAACGGCGCGCAGGAAGTTCACGCCTATATCAGCCACGGCGTCATGTCCGGCCCGGCGGTGGAACGCGTGACAAATTCGGTGATGAAATCGCTGGTGCTGACCGACACGATCCAGCCGACCCAGGCCATTCTGGGGGCGCCGAACATCCGCATTGTGCCCACCGCGCCCCTGTTCACACAAGCGATCCTCAACATCTGGCACGGCACGTCGGTCTCCTCGCTGTTCGAGGATAAAACATTGGGGCCGATTTACGAATCCCTCTACGCCTCCGGCAGCCTCTGAGCGGCGCGCGCCATTCGGCCAGAACATCCGGCCCCCACATTCAAGACCGCCCCGCAGGTTGCTGCGGGGCGGTTTTTTTCTGCCCGAACCGGGACACCGCGCCGGATTGGTGATTGTGCGCGCGCATTTGTTCACGTATTGTTCCGGTGTATTTCAATCCCGGGAGAGACCAGATGATCGAAGGAAGCTGTTGCTGCGGCGCCGTCAAATTTCAATTGAAAACAAAACCTTCCATGATGGGCACCTGCCATTGCAGCCGCTGCCGCAAGGCCGGGGCCAGCACCATTGCCTTTGTCAAACGCGATGATCTGACCTGGGTCTGCGGCCAGGATCAGGTCGCGCAGTATCAACCCGACGCGCCCTATAAATACACCCGCTGTTTCTGCCGGATCTGCGGCAGCTCGCTGGGCGAGATCCTGTCGGATGAGGACAGTTTTCCCATTGCCGCAAACGCCCTGGACACCGCCTGTGGCCTGCAAAACCAGTTCCACGAATTCATCGCCGAAAAACCGGAATGGTACGAGATTCCAGACGCCACCCCAACCACCGGCACCGGCTCCGCCTGAGGTGACGGCAGCCACCGGTATGGGGCGCAGTCCGTGACGGCGGCGGCCTTTGGGGCGGGGTTCAGCCAAGCGCCTTGAACAGGGCCCGCACCCGTGCGGTCTGGCGCAGCTCTTTCGGGGTCAACAGCCAGAGATCGAGCGAATAGGCAATCTCCGCCCCGACCGCGCGCAGGCCCGGACGCCCGGCGGCGATCTGGTCGGGCAGCAATCCCTCGCCCATGCCTGCCTCGATTGCGTGCATCATCATCAGCGGGCTGGGCAAAAAGGAGCGCGCCGCCTGTCCCGGCGCACAGCGGCGGAACCACTCCGCCGAGCGGGCCGCGCAGTCCTGCCCGGCATAGTCCAGCCAATAGGGCGCTGCGGCCCCCGGGTCTGCGCCTGTCTCTGCCTTGCCCTCTGCCTTGCCGTCTGTCCCTGCTCCGGCCTCTGTCCCCTGCCCTGTCCCTGGTCCGGCAGGGCCGCGCGCGGCCCTGTAGTGGCGAAAGTCGAACCGCCCGATGCATTTGCCATAGAGATAGGGCTCCGGGGCGTTGGTCAGCCGCAGCGCGACCTCGGCCTCGCGCCGCGACAGGCTGCGCACAGCGGTTTCCGCGTGCACTGTCAGCGAAATCTCGGGGTAGCGGCGGCAAAAGGCGCTGAGTCGATCCATAAAATGCCAGGCCAGCACATCCACCGTTGTCAGGGTGATATCACCGAACAGCCCCTGGTCCCGCCCCTCGATCCGCCGCTCCAGCGCCCGCAGTTCCTGACGGATGGCCTGGGCGGTGCGGACGGCGGCCTCACCCTCGGCGGTCAGGACCGCGCGGTCGCCGATGCGTTCGATGAGACAGGCACCATAGTGCTGTTCCAGCTCGCGGATCTTGCGGGCGACGGTGGTATGGGACACTGCCAGCGCGCGGGCGGCGGCGCTGTAGGTCGTTTGCGTCTCAAAGGCCTGCAGGATCAGCAGGTCACCGGGGTTCATCGCCATGGCAAGGGTCCTGATGTGAAGGGGTGAACAATTTTGCACTGCCTTGGGCGAAATTTGCAAGTTGATTGCATGGATTTGTTCACATCAAAGTTGCCTGGCACAGGGCTGCCAGCCCCCCAAAAAGAAAGAGCGAGCAGATGAGCGAATTGCGCCAGACCGGCCCCGGTGACACCACCGCGCGCGGGCGGTATGCCTATGACAGATTCACCACCGGGTTGATCCTGGATGATCTGCGCTTTCGCCGCAGCGATCCGGGACCGGGCGATCCGCTGCCCGCATTTGATCTGGCCTGCGTTGGGGCGACAGATGAGGAGCCTGGCCGTTTGCGCAGCGATATGCTCGGCCCGCGCCCGGTGCTGCTGGTGTTTGGATCCCGCACCTGTCCGGTCACGGTCAGCGCCCGCGCGCCGCTGGCGCGGCTGCACGCGGAATTTGGCGCCAAGATCCGGTTTGTTCTGGTCAATACCCGCGAGGCACATCCCGGCGAATACATCCCCCAGCCCAAGACGCAGGCCCAGAAACATGCCCATGCGCGCCAGCTTGGCGCCTTCATGGGGGCGCATTTCGAGGTGGTCGTGGATACGATTGATGGCCGCCTGCACCGGGCGCTGGGGCCAAAGCCGAACTCGGCCTATCTGGTGTCGCCCGACGGCGTGATCCTCTACCGCGCCCATTGGGCAAATGACATGGACGGGCTGGTTCCGGCCCTTGCCGCCGCCGCGGCCGGGCGGCGGCCGACACAGAGCAAGAGCCGCGCGTTGATCCGCCCCCTATTGCGGGCGATCGGCCATTTGCCCAGCGTGATCGAAACCGGCGGGCCGAAGGTGGAGCGCGATGTCTGGCGTGCGGTTGCGCCCTTTGCGGTGCTGGGGCGGCTGTCGCAGCTGTTTAGGTTTCTGGCCCCGGACCGGCGCGGGCCGATGGCGCTTGGCCTGTGTGGCGGGGTCCTGTGTTTGGCGCTCTGGTACGGGTTGGCGGGCTGAGGCGAGCGGGCGGGCTGAGGTCCGTTTCAAACGGCCGCCCGCCTCCCTCTACAGCGGTGGCGGGCGCTATATTTCGGACTTCGGCCCGCGACTGAGTGTCAGGCCGCCTGCGCCATTGCCGCCGGGCGCAACAGGGCGAAGTGTTCTTCCCACCCGGCATCAAGCGCCATCAGCATCGGCAGCGCCGCATCGCCCATCGCCCTGGCCACGCCCGTATGGGTCAGGGTCAGCCGGGTGCCGCTGGGAATGGGTTCCAGCACCCATTCAACCGTGGTCGCGACGCCGCTGAAGGCCGGGATTTCAAAGGTATGCACCAGGCGATGCGGCGCATCCGCCGTCAGCACCTCGCCCCAGATGTGGCGGGAGGTCTCACCCGTCTCGCTGGTCTGGTAGCATTCAAAGGCTTCGCCCTCGGCCAGATCCTTGCGCGCCGGATGGAACCAGGTGCCCAGCTTGTCCTTGTCGGTCAGAAAGCGCCAGACGGTGGCGGGCGGGACGTTGAAAAATACGGTTTTTACGAGCGTGTCATTCATCTTGGGTATCCTTTCTTGATGCGTTGGCGGGGGCGGTCGCCCCGGAGGTCCGGGGGGCGGCCCCGGTCTCGATGGTCCCAGACTCGATGACCCCAGTCTCGGGGGCCTCAGCCTCGGGGGCTGGCGGGGAGGTCTGCTGCTGGGCCTGCGTGTCGGCCTCGATGGCGGCCTGCAGCGCATCCAGCCGCGTATCCCAGAACTGGCTGAAGTAGCTGATCCAATCGGCCACCGCCGCCAACGGCTCCGGCGACAGCCGGTTGATCCGTTCGCGCCCCTGTGTCTGGGCCGAGACAAGACCGCCTTCCTCCAGAATGGAGAGGTGTTTCTTGACGGCGGTGCGGGTGATCCGGAACCGGGTGCAGACCTCGCCGACGCTCATGTCCTGCCTGGACAGCAGCAGCAGGATCTCGCGCCGGGTGGGGTCGGACAGCGCCCGAAAGGCGCCTTGCAGGCTCATGGTGTCCCCCCCTTTACGGATGGGCGCGACGGGGCAATGGGTCGTATGTCGGGCATGGCATCTCCTAACGTGACACTATTTGGTGTTACTTTAAATATCACCATATGGTGTCATGTCAACCGATGCCGATCACCTTTTCGTGTGGAGCCGCCAGCCGATCAATCTGCCGCCACCTGCGCCCCGCACCAGAATCGGTTCCGCCCGCCCGCGCGGCAGCGCGCCGCAGGCGGGCACGCCCCCCATCTGTCCCCTATCACAGCCCGCACCGCAGGCGGCGGCTGAGACGGGCGCAGGTGGCGTGGCGGCTGTGGTTACTTCGGCGTGCTGGCGGTCAGGTTCTTTTTCAACGCGCCCGCCTTGGTGGGGGCTGCGGATTTCATCCACTTGATCCAGAGCTGGTTGGTCTTGATCTGATCCCGGCATTCCTTGAGCGTCTTGTCCGTGGATTTGCGCAGCGTCTCCAGCGTGGTTTCACAACTGGACGCGCGCCCCGTCAGCGTGACCGCGCCCTCGGACAAAACCACCCAGTGAAGCTGCTCCGCGCTGGTCAGCAGCGACGGGATACGGGCAATCTGCAGGAACAGTTTCTGCAGCCCCTGGCAGTATTTCTTCATTGCGGTCATCAGCTTGAGATGGTCGGCGATCTTGCCCGCCCGCGTCACAAGCTCCGCCTCGAAGGATTTTAGCGCCTTGTCGTATTGCTGGCATTTGTTCAGATAATTCTGGCGCGTGTTCTTAGTCGCCTGACTGTCATGGCCGGATTTATCCGCGCTTTTGAGCATGCTTTTGAAGAACAACGCGGTGTCGTTCGCCGGCCAGTCGGGGGCAGATTTCGCCGCCGCCTTGTACAGGCTCAGCGCGTGTTTCAGCCCCTTGTCGGCGGCCCCGATCTGGTCGCTTTTAAAGAACTGGATGTCCTTTGGCTTGACCGCCTTCTTGCCCTTCAGCTTGCCCGCGTAGTCATGCAGGGATTTGACGGTCTCATAGTGGCCCTCGACATCCTTGGCCTTGAAATAGAGGGACAGTGCGGTTTGTGCGGACATTCGAGCGGTCCTTCCTGGATCACCAATCGGTTTGGATCATTACAGGGGGGCCACCCTGATCGGTCAAGGTTTATCCCCCGACCGGTCCGGGCGCGCCCCGGCCCGGCGCAGCCTCAGCGCGTTGGTCAGCACGGAAACCGACGACAGCGCCATGGCCGCGGCCGCAAAAACAGGCGACAGCAGCAGGCCGAAAGCGGGATAGAGCGCCCCGGCCGCCAGCGGGATCAGCGCGGCGTTATAGGCAAAGGCCCAGCCGAGGTTCTGGCGGATGTTGGCCAGGGTGCGCTGGGAGATGTCGATGGCGGTGACCACCCCGCCGAGGTCGTCGGACATCAAGACCACATCGCCGGCCTCGATCGCAACATCGGTGCCGGTGCCGATGGCGATGCCGACATCGGCCTGTGCCAACGCCGGAGCATCATTGATGCCGTCGCCGACAAAGGCCAGCTTGCGCCCGCGCTGGCGCAGGTCCTGTAGCGCCGTCACCTTGCCCTCCGGGGCGACGCCGGCCACCACATGGGAGATCCCGAGATCGCGGGCGATGGCCTCTGCCGTGGCGGGCGCGTCGCCCGAAATCATGGCGACATCCTTGCCCATGGCGCGCAGGGCTTTGATCGCGACGAGGCTGGAGGGTTTCACCGGATCGGCCACCGCCAGCAGGGCCGCAAAAGCACCATCAATGGCGACATAGAGCACGGTTTCCCCCCGGTTGGCCCGGTCCAGCGCCTGGGCGGCCATAGCCTCGACCGCGATACCGGACTCGGACAGCAGCCGGGCGCTGCCGATGCGGATCTCGCGCCCGGCGACGGTGGCGACGACACCGCGCGCGGTCAGGGAGGTGAAATCGCCGGCCTCTTGCAGCGTCAGCCCCTCGGCCTGCGCGGCCGCAACCAGGGCGCGGGCGATGGGGTGTTCGGAGCGGGCCTCGACCGAGGCGACAGCGGTCAGCACCTCGGCCCGGTCGAAGCCCTGGGTCGGGGCAAGCGCCACCAGGCTCGGGCGACCCTCGGTCAGGGTGCCGGTCTTGTCAAAGGCGACGATATCGACCGAGGCGAGGGCTTGCAGCGCATCGCCCTTGCGAAACAGCACCCCCAGTTCTGCCGCCCGCCCGGTGCCCACCATGATCGAGGTCGGCGTCGCCAGCCCCATGGCGCAGGGACAGGCGATGATCAGCACCGACACCCCGGCCACCAGCGCGTGGGTCACCGCGGGCTCCGGCCCCAGCAGCAGCCAGATCCCGACGGTCAGCAGCGCCAGCGCCATCACCACCGGCACAAACCGCAAGGTCACCTTGTCCACGAGGCTCTGGATCGGCAGCTTGGCCCCCTGCGCCTCTTCCACCATGCGGATGATCTGCGCCAGGGTGGTTTCAGCGCCGGTGCGGGTGACGGTCACCGTCAGGCTGCCCGCGCCATTGACCGTGCCGCCGGTGACCGCGCTGCCTGCGGTTTTTTTCACCGGGATCGGCTCGCCCGAGATCATGCTTTCGTCGACATGGGCGCGGCCCTCATGCACGGTGCCATCGCTGGGAATGCGTTCGCCGGGGCGGATCAGGATCCGGTCGCCGGGCGCGAGGTCTTCCACCGCGACATCCTCGGGCTGTCCCTGCGGCGTCAGGCGGCGGGCTTGCCGCGGTGTCAAACCGACTAGCGCCTGAATGGCAGCCCCGGTGCGCCCCTTGGCGCGGGCCTCCAGCCAGCGGCCGATCAGGATCAGCGTGACGATCATCGCTGCGGCCTCGAAATAGACCGCACGCACATCGGCGGGCAACAGAGACGGGACAAAAGTCGCCACCAAAGAGTAGATCCACGCGGCCCCTGCCCCCAGCGCCACGAGGCTGTTCATATCCGGCGCGCCCTTGCGCAAGGCGGGCAGACCCAGCGTGAAAAAGGCCCGACCGGGAAGGAACAGCACCGCCGTGGTCAGCACGGCCTGGATCACCCATGAGGTTTGCATGCCGATGGTCTGCGCGATCCAGTGATGCACCGCCGGGACCATGTGGCCGCCCATTTCCAGCAGAAACACCGGCAGGGTCAGCGCCGCAGCGATCCAGACCTGACGACGCAGATCGCGCGCCTCACGGTGTTTGCGGGCGCTGCGGTCCTCGCTGTCGCCTGCCTCTGCCGAGCGGGCGCGATAGCCGGCCTCGGTGCTGGCTGCCGCCACCTGCGACGGCGTCACCACCCCTTGCAGGATTTCCACCTGCGCACTCTCGGCGGCGAGGTTCACATTGGCCGAGACCACACCGGGCAGCGCCTTGATGGCGCGCTCCACCCGGCCCACGCAGCTGCCGCAGGTCATGCCCTCAATGGACAACTGCACAACCTGGTGCCGCGCCGGTTTGCCGAGATCGCGCAGGGCACTGTCGGCCTGCTGCAACGCCTCCGGGGTGGTGGCGGTGATCTGCGCGGTCTCATTGGCGAGGTTCACCGAGACATCGCTGAGCCCCGGCAGTGCGGCCAGGGTGCGGTCGACACGGCCCACGCATCCAGCGCAGGTCATGCCCTCAATCGAGAGGCGGGCGGTGATCGGTTGGGTCATGGAACGACTCCGTTATTGCCTGTTGCCTTCCATGTAGGGCTTCCAGTCACTGGAGGCTCAAGGGGCGATGTGAGATTTTTTGCCGCTCTAGAGGAACAGGCCTCCAGACGCAGTGATTGCCGCGCCTGCTAAACAATTCAGGCATAGCGCGAGACATACCAACTGTCGTCCGCCGGGACCGGGAGAACATAGGTCTGCATCCGATCCTCAACCTGCAACTGAAGATGCAATTCCTTGCCCCCCACCTCGGCACTGTCATAGACCGCAAAATCATCGCCGCATGTCACCAGATAGGAGAAAATCCTCTGTTGCGTCAGAGGCGTGCCGTTTGTGTCAGGCTTGATCGGGTGCAGGATCTGGTCTGCGTCCACATCGTCCGGGATAGACTTGAACCGGATCTTATCCCCTTGGGACAGTTTGGCAGGCGTCATCAGCCTTTCCTTGCGAAATTGCCAGTAAAGACCCCCCAAGAGGACAACCCAATAAAAAAGCGATACCAGTAGGCGCGCCACATAGGCGCTCCCATAGGTCGCGGCAACGCCACCCATCAGCAGCCACATGCAAAAAGGCCCAGCCGCATACGCCCCAAAGAGAATAACCGTGAACCGTTTGGTCTTTGAAAAATGCCACTGCCAGAATGTCAGCGGTTGTCGTGTCGCCACAGCGTCCCCCTATTCCACGTCCCAGTCATCCTCGAACGGCAGATCGCCGATGGCCAGCCAGGCGGCGCGGACGCGGGCGACGCGGCTGTCGGACCAGGTGCGAAAGACCACATCAAAGCCGGTTTCGGAGATATTCTCTGCCACCAGTTCGGAGCGATGCGCGGTATCTTGATGCATGTCCATCAGCGAGGCGGTGATCTGGACCGCGGGTGGCACCCGGTAGGGGTGGTCAAACGCCACCGTCAGGCGGCGTTCGCGCGGACCGGCCCCGGTCCACATGGAGCCGCCGGAATCAAATTCGGAAAACACTTCGATATCGCCCTGGGCAATACCGGTGCGCGGGTTACGAAGACGGAAGGATCGCAAGGGATCATCACCTTTGACAAAAAACACGAACTTCAAATTTGACACAAAACACTTAAACAAAAAAGAAACCGGCCAAGAGATCTCGGCCGGCTTCAAAATCACATCCTGACGGCGGGCGTCAGAGGCCCATGTGGGTCCCGAGCGCTTCCATATCCGCAAGCAGCTTGGCCGCGTCTTCCACCAGACCGTGTTCGGAAGCATCTTCCTTAGCGGTCTCGTACATGGCGCGGGCTTCTTCGATGAGCTCATCCATATGGGCGCGGGTCATCTCGTCCATCGGAATTGCCCGCTCCGCCAGGACCGAAAGGCCCTCTGCGGTGATCTGGGCAAAGCCGCCGGTGACGAGATACTCCGACGATCCCTCAGGAGCCTCGACCTTGAGGATGCCCGGACGCAGAGTGGTGAGGGTCGGCGCATGCAGAGGCATGGCCGTCATGTCACCCTCGGAGCCGGGGATCTGGACCGCGCTGGCCTGAAGCGAAGCTAGGCTTCGCTCCGGGCTGACGAGGTCGAATTGCATCGTATCAGCCATAAGGGCCCTCCTTAGGCCGCGTCAGCGGCCATTTTCTCGGCTTTTGCGATCACGTCCTCGATGCCGCCAACCATGTAGAAGGCGCCCTCGGGGAGGTGGTCGTATTCGCCGGCCACAACGGCCTTGAACGAGGTGATGGTGTCTTCGAGCGAGACCTGAACACCGTCAGACCCGGTGAAGACCTTCGCCACGTCGAACGGCTGGGAGAGGAAACGCTGAATCTTACGCGCACGCGCAACGGTCAGTTTGTCCTCCTCCGACAGTTCGTCCATGCCGAGGATGGCGATGATGTCCTGCAGCGACTTGTAGCGCTGGAGGATCTGCTGAACGTCGGACGCCACCTGGTAGTGCTCTTCGCCAACGATCTGCGGGTCCATCAGGCGCGACGAGCTGTCGAGCGGGTCAACGGCCGGGTAGATGCCGAGTTCGGAGATCGCACGGTTGAGAACCGTGGTCGCGTCCAGGTGGGCAAAGGTGGTGGCCGGCGCGGGGTCGGTGAGGTCGTCCGCGGGAACGTAGACGGCCTGGATCGAGGTGATCGAACCGTTCTTGGTGGAGGTGATCCGTTCCTGCATCTGGCCCATGTCGGTGGCCAGTGTCGGCTGGTAGCCCACAGCGGACGGAATACGGCCCAGGAGAGCCGACACTTCGGACCCGGCCTGGGTGAAGCGGAAGATGTTGTCCACGAAGAACAGAACGTCGGTGCCGGACTGGTCGCGGAACTGCTCGGCCAGGGTCAGGCCGGTCAGGGCCACACGGGCACGCGCACCCGGAGGCTCGTTCATCTGGCCGTAAACCAGTGCCACCTGGGACTCTTCGAGGTTGTCGGGCTTGATGACGTTGGATTCGATCATCTCGTGATAGAGGTCGTTGCCTTCACGGGTCCGCTCGCCAACACCGGCGAACACGGAGTAGCCCGAGTGCACTTTGGCGATGTTGTTGATCAGTTCCATGATGAGAACGGTTTTACCAACGCCGGCACCGCCGAAGAGGCCGATCTTGCCGCCCTTGGCGTAGGGCGCCAGCAGGTCGATGACCTTGATGCCGGTTTCCAGCACCACGGATTCGGTGGACTGCTCGGAAAACTCCGGTGCGGGCTGGTGGATCGCGCGGAATTCGGTCGCCTCGATCGGCGCGCCTTCGTCGACCGGCTCGCCGACGACGTTCAGGATGCGGCCCAGGGTCGCGTTGCCAACGGGAATGGTGATCGGGCCACCGGTGTCAGCCACGGCCTGACCGCGCACGAGACCCTCGGTGGCGTCCATAGCGATGGTGCGGACAGTGTTCTCGCCGAGGTGCTGTGCAACCTCAAGAACGAGTTTCTTGCCATTGTTGTCGGTGGTCAGGGAGTTCAGGATCGCCGGCAGGTCGCCGTCGAACTGGACGTCCACAACGGCGCCGATGATCTGAACCACCTTGCCTTTTGCATTTGCCATTTGTTCGTCTCCGGTTGTCTCTTAGAGCGCCTCGGCGCCCGAAATAATTTCAATCAGCTCGTTGGTGATGACGGCCTGACGCGAGCGGTTGTACTCGATGGTCAACTTGTCGATCATCTCGCCCGCGTTGCGGGTTGCGTTGTCCATCGCGCTCATCCGTGCCCCCTGTTCGGAGGCCCCGTTTTCCAGCAGCCCCGCAAAGATCTGGGTGGCGACACCGCGCGGCAGGAGATCCTGAAGGATCGCCTCTTCGCTCGGCTCGTAATCCACCAGTCCGGTCACTTCTTCGGCGCCTGTGGCATCGAATTGGGCCGGAATGATCTGCTGGCCTGTCGGGATCTGGGTCACAACGTTCTGGAACTTCGCGTAGAACAGCGTCGCAACGTCGAATTCACCCGCGTCAAAGCGGCTCAGCACGTCCTTGGCGATGCGCTGCGCATCGACATAGCCGACCCGTTTGACGTCGCTCAGATCCACGTGACCGATAAAGAGGTCCGCAAAGTCGCGCCGCAGCACGTCCCGGCCCTTTTTACCGACGGTCAGGATCTTCACCGTCTTGCCGGCGGCCCGCAGCTCTTGAGCCTTGAGGCGCGCCAGTTTGGCGATGTTGGCGTTGAAGCCACCGCACAGGCCGCGTTCGGCGGTCAGAACCACCAGAAGCTGCACCTGATCGGAGCCGGTGCCCGCGAGGAGCTTGGGCGCGGTATCGCTTTGACCGACAGAGGCTGCCAGCCCTGCGAGAACGGCGTTGAACCGTTCTGCATAGGGGCGTGCATCCTCAGCCGCTTCCTGGGCGCGGCGAAGTTTCGCCGCCGCGACCATCTGCATGGCTTTGGTGATCTTACGGGTGTTTTTCACACTCGCGATCCGGGTTTTTAGGTCCTTGAGAGAAGGCATGTGCTGTCTCTCTCCTTACGCGAAGTCTGCGGCGAATTCGTCCAGAACAGCTTTCATCTTCTCCACGGGCTCGCCTTTCTTGAACTTGGGATCGTCGTTGGTGATCCAAGCCAGGAAGTCGGCCTTTTTGGTGCGCAGGAAGGTCAGCAGCTCTGCCTCGTAACGACCGATGTCCTTGACATCGACCTTGTCGAGATAGCCGTTGGTGCCCGCAAAGATGATGCAGACGATTTCGGAGTTGCTCAGCGGCGAGTACTGAGGCTGCTTCATCAGCTCGGTCAGACGGGCACCACGGGCCAGCAGCTGCTGGGTGGCGGCGTCGAGGTCAGAGCCGAACTGGGCGAAGGCGGCCATCTCGCGGTACTGGGCGAGCGACAGTTTCACCGGACCCGCAACGGAAGACATCGCGTCGGTCTGAGCGGAGGAGCCCACACGAGACACCGACAGACCGGTGTTCACAGCGGGGCGGATGCCCTGGTAGAACAGTTCGGTTTCCAGGAAGATCTGACCGTCGGTGATGGAGATCACGTTGGTCGGAATAAACGCGGACACGTCGCCGCCCTGGGTTTCGATGATCGGCAGCGCCGTCAGCGAGCCGGAGCCGAAGTCTTCGTTCAGTTTCGCGGACCGTTCCAGCAGGCGGGAGTGGAGGTAGAACACGTCACCAGGATAGGCTTCACGGCCGGGCGGACGACGCAGCAGCAGGGACATCTGGCGATAGGCCACGGCCTGCTTGGAGAGGTCATCATAGACGATGAGCGCGTGCTTGCCGCTGTCGCGGAAGTATTCGGCCATTGCGGTCGCGGCATAGGGGGCCAGGAACTGCATCGGCGCCGGCTCGGAAGCGGTGGCCGCCACGACGATGGAATATTCCATGGCGCCGTTTTCTTCGAGCTTTTTCACCAGCTGTGCCACGGTGGAGCGCTTCTGGCCGATGGCCACGTAGACGCAGTAGAGCTTCTTGCTCTCGTCGTCGCCGGCGGCATCGTTGTAGGATTTCTGGTTCAGGATCGCGTCCAGAGCCACGGCGGTTTTACCGGTCTGACGGTCGCCAATGATCAATTCGCGCTGGCCACGGCCAATCGGGATCATCGCGTCCACGGATTTGAGGCCGGTCGCCATCGGCTCGTGCACCGATTTACGCGGGATGATGCCAGGCGCCTTGACGTCGGCAACCTTGCGTTCCTTGGTTTCGATCGGGCCCTTGCCGTCCAGCGGGTTGCCCAGACCGTCGACCACGCGGCCGAGCAGTTCCGGACCTGCGGGAACGTCCACGATCGAGTTGGTGCGCTTGACGGTGTCACCTTCTTTAATGTCACGGTCGGAACCGAAGATCACGACGCCGACGTTGTCAGCTTCGAGGTTCAGAGCCATGCCCATGATGCCACCGGGGAACTCGACCATTTCGCCCGCCTGGACGTTGTCGAGGCCGTAGACACGCGCGATACCGTCACCGACGGAAAGCACGCGGCCAATCTCGGCCACCTCGGCTTCTTGACCAAAATTCTTGATCTGGTCTTTAAGGATCGCAGAAATTTCTGCCGCTTGGATACCCATTTATCCGACCTCTTTCATTGCGTTCTGTAGGGAGTCGAGCTTGGAGCGGATCGAACTGTCGATCATCTTCGAGCCCACTTTTACGACGAGACCGCCGATGATGCTTTCATCGACGGTGGCATTGATCTTGACCGTTTTGCCCACGCGGGTTGCGAGGGTCTTGGCCAGCTTTTCGCTCTGGGTTTTGGTCAGCGCCTTGGCGGAGACGACATCCGCCGTCACTTCGCCGCGCGCTTCGGACAGACGGGTCCGCAGGGCGTTGATCAGCGCGGGCACCACAAACAGGCGGCGTTTGGCCGCCATCACGGAGAGGGCATTGCGCAGCACCTCATCCATACCCATCTTGGTCGCCACGGCAGTAATGGCGGCTGCCTGTTCATCGCGGGAGATCAAAGGAGAGCTGATCACCACACGCAGGTCTTCGCTGTCAGCCAGGGCGGCTGCCAGATCGTTGATGCTGGTTTCGAGCTGATCGAGAGACGTGCTCTCGGCAGCGATGTCAAAAATCGCTGTGGCATAGCGGTCGGCAATGCCTGCGGAAATCGAAGCTGGTTCGGACACGTCCACCCTTCCGATATTATTTTGGCCCCGGTTTTAAATGCGTCCTGGCAGGTTGCATCCGGGGGCGTGAGGTCAACCCGATTTTGGCCGGGCATCGAAATCAGCGTGGATGTAGCAGAGCAATGCAAACCTAGCAACTCCCTCTGTCCGCGAGCGCAAAATCCGATTTCGCGATTTTTCAATGACTTAACGAAAGTGTGACGCTTTGACAGAGGCCGCCGCGCAAAAAAATTACCGTTTGGTTGGCGTGATAGCCGATTCCGGGGCAAGAATTGGGCGACCAACGGTACACATTTGTACACAATGTCGAATCTCGCCACCGGAGTGTCGGGGCCAGACCTCAGGCCGGTTCGGCGCTTGGATTGGACAGGCCTTCCAACACCCGGATCGGGCTTGACGCGCGCGGCTTGATCATATGGCCGTTCTGCGGATGGGTCTGTTTGGAGACCTCCACCAGGAAGACCCCGGCGGCCAGCATCGCCGGCAGGCGCCGCCCGACCCGTTCCATCATCGCGCCGGATTTCAGCCAGAACCGGCGCGGGCTGGGCAACCGGTAGAGCGCGGCGGTATGCTGTTCGATGGCGAATTGATGCCCCCTGAGCTGGTTTTCCACCTGGGTCAGCGTATAGGGACGCCCGTAGCCAAAGGGCGTGCGGTCGGATCGGGCCCAGAGCCCGGCGCGGTTCGGCACGATAAAGATCGCGCGCCCTCCGGGGCCAAGCACCCGCCAGCATTCCTCCAGCAGATGCGAGGGGCGTTCCGAGGTCTCCAGCCCATGCATCACCACCAGCCGGTCCACCCGGCCCGTCTCGATCGGCCAGTCGGTTTCCTCGCACAGGACAGAGACATTGGGCTGGCCGGCCGGCCATTGCATCACCCCCTGCGGGCCCGGCATCAGGGCGATCACCCGGCGGGCCTCGTCCAGATAGGGCCGCAACAGCGGCGCCGCAAAGCCGAAGCCCGCGACCGTTTCGTTGATGGTCTCCGGCCAGATCTGCAGCAACTGACCGCGGATCGAGGCCTGCGCCGCGCGCCCGAGGGTGCTGCGGTAGTAGAAATTCCTCAGATCCTGCACATCCAGATGCATTGCAGACGCCCATTGGTTCGGTCACTCTGGGCACAGTCTAACAATGTGAAAGCGAATGACCATGCCCGATCAGCCCGCCTCTGCCGCAGAGCTTGAAATTGTCACAGTCCCCTGCCTGAGCGACAATTACGCCTATCTGGTCAAGGGACCGGACGGGGTGGCCCTGATCGACGCACCGGAAGCGGCGCCGATCCTTGCCGCGCTTGACGCGCGCGGCTGGCAGCTTGGCGTGATCATGCTCACCCACCACCACCCCGATCACGTGGGCGGCGTGGCGGAACTGCGGGAGCGGTATGGCTGCCCGGTGATGGGCCCCAAGGCCGAAGCCGACAAGATCGCCGCACAGGGGGTGGTGCTGGACATGCCGCTGGACCCGGGGTTCGAGGGCGGCACCGGCGCGGGCCGCTGCCGGGTGATGGCGGTGCCGGGCCATACGCTGGGCCATATCGCGTTTTATTATCCCGAAGGTGGCGCGCTCTTTACCGCGGACAGCCTGATGGCGCTTGGCTGTGGCCGCCTGTTCGAAGGCACGCCCGCGATGATGTGGGAAAGTCTGCAGGGACTCGCCGCCCTCCCGGACGAGACTCTGGTCTATTCGGGCCACGAATACACCCAGTCCAATGCAGCATTTGCCCGCAGCATCGACCCCGACAACGCCGCGCTGAAACAACGGGCAGAAGAAATCGACGCCCTACGCAGCCAGCACAAACCCACCGTGCCCGCCCGCCTCGGGGTGGAAAAGGCCACCAATCCCTTCCTGCGGGCGGGGGACGAAAATCTGAAGAAAATCCTTGGCATGGCGGGGGTTGAAGACGTGGAGGTCTTTGCCCATATCCGTAAAGCCAAGGACAGGTTCTAAGCGTGACAGGGCCGCGTCACATCAATTCCCCGCAAGATATCCAAGCACAATGATGGGAATTGTGACCACAAACCCAAAGAAAGCCCTTGAAGGTTACGCTCTATCAACCAAACTCTAACAGTATGAGGACATGGTCATGGGACAGGACCGGACCGCCCGGTGGCGGCTGATCCCCATGACCCAAGACAGAGGAGCACGCCCGTGCCTTCATTCTCGAGCACTTTGGAACAAGCCATTCACGCAGCGCTGGCGCTGGCGAACGAACGGCGGCATGAATTTGCCACATTGGAACACCTGCTACTGGCCCTGATCGAGGAGCCGGATGCGGCGCGCGTCATGCGTGCATGTAGCGTCAGCCTGGATGAGCTGCGGTCGACCCTGCTGGAATTCCTCGATGAGGATCTCGCCAATCTGGTAACCGATATCGACGGCTCCGAAGCGGTGCCGACAGCCGCCTTCCAACGCGTGATCCAGCGCGCAGCGATCCACGTGCAGTCATCCGGCCGCACCGAGGTGACCGGCGCCAACGTATTGGTTGCGATCTTTGCCGAACGCGAAAGCGACGCCGCCTTCTTCCTGCAGGATCAGGACATGACCCGCTATGACGCGGTGAACTTCATCGCCCATGGGGTTGCGAAAGATCCTGCGTACGGCGAGAGCCGCCCGGTCTCCGGCGCCCCCGAAAGCGAAGACGAAATGCCCAGCGGCACGGCCGCAGGCGCCCCGGAGGGCGAGCAAAAAGAAAGCGCGCTGGCCAAATACTGCGTTGATCTGAACGCCAAATCCCGCGAAGGCGACATCGACCCGCTGATCGGGCGCGATTCAGAGGTGGAACGCTGCATTCAGGTGCTGTGCCGCCGTCGCAAGAACAACCCGCTGCTGGTCGGGGATCCCGGCGTGGGCAAGACCGCCATCGCCGAAGGCCTCGCCCGCAAGGTGGTCAACAGCGAAGTGCCGGACGTGCTGTCCAACACCACCATCTATTCGCTCGACATGGGCGCATTGCTGGCAGGCACCCGCTATCGCGGCGATTTTGAAGAACGGCTGAAAGCAGTGGTGACCGAGCTTGAGGATCACCCCGATGCGGTGCTGTTCATTGACGAGATTCACACGGTGATCGGCGCTGGCGCCACCTCCGGCGGTGCCATGGATGCCTCCAACCTGCTGAAACCTGCGCTGCAGGGCGGCAAGCTGCGCACCATGGGCTCCACCACGTACAAGGAGTTCCGCCAGCATTTCGAAAAGGACCGCGCCCTGTCGCGCCGGTTCCAGAAAATCGACGTGAACGAACCTTCGGTCGAGGATTCCATCGCGATCCTGAAAGGGTTGAAGCCCTATTTCGAGGAACATCACTCGATCAAGTTCACCTCTGATGCAATCAAATCCGCCGTTGAACTGGCGGCGCGCTATATCAACGACCGCAAGCTGCCGGACAAGGCCATTGACGTCATCGACGAGGCCGGCGCGGCGCAGCATCTGGTCGCCGAAAGCAAGCGGCGCAAGACCATCGGCGTCAAGGAGATCGAGGCCGTTGTGGCCAAGATCGCCCGCATCCCGCCCAAAAGCGTCTCCAAGGACGACGCCGAGGTGCTGAAAGATCTGGAGAACTCGCTGAAACGGGTGGTCTTTGGTCAGGATGCCGCCATCGACGCCCTGTCCAGCGCCATCAAACTCTCGCGCGCCGGTCTGCGCGAACCGGAAAAACCGATCGGCAACTACCTGTTTGCAGGCCCGACCGGTGTCGGTAAAACCGAGGTGGCCAAGCAACTGGCAGACACGCTCGGGGTGGAACTGCTGCGGTTCGACATGTCGGAATACATGGAAAAACACGCGGTGTCCCGCCTGATTGGCGCGCCTCCCGGCTATGTCGGTTTTGATCAGGGTGGCCTGCTGACCGATGGCGTCGACCAGCATCCCCATTGCGTGCTGCTCTTGGACGAAATCGAGAAGGCGCATCCGGATGTGTTCAACATCCTGCTGCAGGTGATGGACAACGGCCAGCTGACCGACCACAACGGCCGCACCGTGAACTTCCGCAACGTGGTGCTGATCATGACCTCCAACGCGGGTGCTTCGGATATGGCCAAGGCGGCCATCGGTTTCGGCCGCGACCGGCGCGAGGGCGAGGATACCGCCGCAATCGAGCGCACCTTCACGCCGGAGTTCCGCAACCGTCTGGACGCGGTGATCTCCTTCGGTGCGCTGCCGAAAGAAGTCATCATGCAGGTGGTCGAGAAGTTCGTGCTGCAACTCGAAGCGCAGCTGATGGACCGCAATGTCTCGATCGAGCTGACCCGCAAGGCGGCCGAATGGCTGGCCGACCGGGGCTATGACGAGAAGATGGGCGCCCGTCCACTGGGCCGTGTGATCCAGGAGCACATCAAGAAACCGCTGGCGGAGGAGCTGCTGTTCGGCAAGCTCGCCAAGGGTGGCGTGGTCCAGGTCGGCATCAAGGATGGCAAGCTGGATCTGCGGATCGAGGGTCCCGGCAAACCGCGCCTCTCGGGCAACAAACCGCCGCTGCTGACAGCGGAATAACCGGGCCACTGGCGCATCACATTGGGTCAACAACAATGATGACGCGACTGTTTGCTGCTGTGTGTCTCTCGCTCGCCTCCCCGCTGGGGGCGAGCGAGTTTCGTTTGGCCTGGCCAGTGGACTGCAGGCTGGGCCTGGATTGCTTCATTCAACAGTATGTTGATCACGACCCCGGCCCGCAGGCGACGGATTTCACCTGTGGCACGCTGAGCTATGACGGCCACAAGGGCACCGATATCGCCCTGCCCTCCCTGCGCCGCATGGACCAGGGGGTGACGGTGCACGCCGCCGCAGCCGGCGTGGTTGCCGGGCTGCGCGACGGGATGACGGATGCCTATGCCAGCCCCGAGCGATCCGCCGAGATCGACGGGCGCGACTGTGGCAATGGCGTGGTCCTGCGGCACCCGGATGGCTGGGAAACGCAGTACTGCCACCTGAAGCAGGGGTCGGTCCTGGTTCAGAAAGGCGCGCGGGTGGCGCGAGGCGCCCCACTTGGCGAGATCGGCCTGTCAGGCCGCACGCAATTCCCGCATTTGCATCTGTCGGTGCGTCACGACGGCGCGGTCGTCGACCCCTTTCACCCCGTGGCGGGATTTGACGCCGCAGAAAGCTGCGCCGCGCCGCAGGCACCAACGCTGGCACCGGCGCTCTGGCAGGACGACGCCTCCCCCCGCTACGTCGCCACCGGGGTGATCGACGCGGGGTTTGCCGCGCAAATCCCGGACTATGACGCGATCAAGGCCGGGAGCGCCGACACCGCAGCCCTGCCCGCACATGCATCCGCCCTGGTGCTCTGGGCCTACGCCTATGGCAGTCTACCCGGCGACGAGCTGCAGCTGCGGATTGTCGCCCCGGATGGCACGGTGTTCTTTCACTCGCGCCAGACGCTCGACCGACAGCAAAGTCAGTACTTTCGCGCAGGCGGCAAACGTGTGCAGGCGCCCCTGTCGGCTGGCACCTACCGGGGTCATGTGGAGATCTGGCGGGAAGGTCAGCTGCAGGACCGCGATCTGGTTGTCCTGTCGCAGCCCTGACTAGCGCGCCCGCCCCCGCGCCCGCGCGCCTTTGCGCAACATTCGAAAACACAGCATCAACGCCACCATGGTCACCGCCTGACCGATCATATCGCCAAGCGCATAGGTCAGAACGACCGCCAGCTGGCTATCCGGCGAGATGACACCGGCAAAAATGATCGTCTGCGTCACGGAGTTCAGCACCGAGGCCAGAATGCCCACCAGCATCAATTGACGCCAGTTCATGCTGAAATTGTCACCGGAATAAGCGGATTTGCCAAGAAACCGCAGCAGCTCGAAAGAGACCAGCGCGGCAAGCCCGCCAACCGGGGCCGAGATCCACAGCACATGGCTGGTCAGCTCTTGAACGTCGGTCTTGGTGAACAACATTTCCGACAGCAGCGCCGCCAGCATCAGCGGAAGGATCGCGCGCCACCCGTAGAGCCAAACGCTCAGCACGCGGACACCATGCGGCAGGTACACGAGGCTGGCAAACATGGTGATGTCACCGAGAAAGTAGACTTCGATCGGATTGACAATCCAGGCGGTCATGCCGTGGCACAAGATATACGCCAAGACAATGATCGCCATGTCTAACACGCCAAAGTTAAAGCCTGCACGAGATCCCATTCCGCATGAGTAACGTTAACAGGTTTACAAAACAATTGCCGCCGCGGCGAAAATCGCAAAATTCAGATGTGACGTTGCGAACGTGCCCGTCAACTGTCGAGCAGAAGATCCTGACGCACGACATAATGTTTGGCCCGCGCGCCATCGGGGCGTTCGAGAAAGCCCAGCTCCAAAAGCGATTTCAACGCCCGGTGGAAGGTCGCCTGGGTGAGGCTTTCGACCAGAGGGTGGCGGCGAATCTGATCCGACTGCACCATCTGCCCCGGTTCATCGGTCAGGGTATGCGCGGCCTGAAAGACGTCTTTTTCAGCAGGACGCAGGTCCTCCAGACCGATGTCGCGCTCCATCTCACGCAGCATGTCGCGAAGTTCAAATATAGCATTCAGCCTGTCCAAAATCGTACTCCTTCCAAAACGCTCATGAAAATGTAGGCGATCGATAAAACTGACACGAAGATAATAGCACAATAAAATTGTCATGCATGATAATTTATTGAAAGTTCAGACCTGACGTGCTATTCCACCCGAGGACGATCCCAATTTCCGTGAGTGGTGGCGACGTCCTTATTTCAAACTCGCTATTTTAGCATTGCGGCCTTGGCGGTTTCTGACTGCCAAGGCCTATTTTATTCATGCGAATCAAAGTCATAGACGGGGGCCTTAGCGCTCGGTCAGTTTCAGCTCGATGCGACGGTTCTGGGCGCGGGCTGCTGGCGTGTCCGCCGGGTTCACCGGCTGAAATTCGCCAAAACCATTCGCCGCCAGCCGATCTGGTGGGATTCCAAGCTCGTCAATCATGTAGCGCACGACCGACAACGCCCGCCCCTGACTCAACTCCCAGTTGTCTGCATATTTTCCGGTCCCGTAAAAGGCCTGATTGTCGGTGTGGCCATCGACCCGGATGACCCAGTTCAGGTCATCGGGAATCGCCGCCGCGACGTTCTGCAGGATCCGCGCGACCTTGGCGATTTCGACCTTGCCTGCCTCCGAGAGGGTGGCGCTGCCGAGGGCAAAGAGCACTTCGGAGGCAAAGACAAAGCGGTCGCCCTCGATCCGGACCCCTTCCTGATCGCCCAGCACCGCGCGCAGCTCGCCGAAGAATTCCGACCGATAGCGTTCGAGGTCCTCTGCCTTGTTGGCCAGCTGGGCCCGCTCGGCCTCCAGACGTTTGCGTTCCTGTTCTTCCAGCAGACGCCGGCGGCGTTCCTCGGCCGCGGCGCGGGCCAGGGCGGAATTCAGGTCCTGACCGAGATTCTGCAGCTGCACCGACTGCGCCACGTCCCGGTCCTTGTAGTCATCCAGCAGGGCCTGCAGCCCGCCCAGCTGTTCACGCAGGGCTGCGACCTGCTGATTAAGCAGGGCGGTTTCGCGCTGTGCCTCTTCCGAGACCGCTTTTTCCTGTGCCAGGCTGGCGCGGGCCTGTGCCAGAAGGTCGGCGCGCTGCTCGGCCAGGCTGCGCTGTTGCGCCGCGGTGGCGTCGGCCGTGTCGCGTTCGGACAGGGCAGCAAGCAACCGGCGTTGCAGAACATCCTGATCCGACGCCGCCGCCTGAGCGCGTTCCAGAGCCTCCAGCGCGGCCAGCAGGCGTTGCTCGACCGAGGCGCGTTCGGCATCGGTGGACTGCGCGGCGTTGCGCACGGCGGCCAGATCCGCCTCGGCGCGCTGCAATTGCGTTTCCAGACCGGCGCGGGTTTCCTCGGCCTCGGCCTGAACCTGCGCCAGCTCGTCCTCGAGTGCGCGGCGGGCGGTATCGCTTTGGGCACGCAACGCGGCCAGCTGGTCCTCCAGCGCGCGCCGCTCGGTGTCATACCGGTCCTGAGCCGCCGAGAGCTGGGTCTCATATTGCGACTGGGTTTCGATGGTGGTTGCCCGCTGCCGGGTCAGTTCCGCCTCAAGCTGACTGCGGGTTTCAGCGGCGGCCTGACGTGCGGATTCCAGTTCTGCGGTCAGTCGGTTGCGGGTGGCGGCGCTGTCGTCACGCACCCGTGACAGTTCCGCCTCGAGCGCGGAAACGCGGCTTTCTGCAGTGCTTTCCGTGACTTCCATCTGGGCCAGCACCCGGGTTAGCCGTTCGGCCAGAACGTCGCGATCCTGCGCTTGCGCCTTGGCCTGTTCGATAGCGGCCAGCGCCTCTTCGAGGTCGGCGCTCAACTGTTTGCGGGCCACATCGGCGGCGGCCAGCAGGGTCAGCGTATCCTCGGCCTCCTGACGCTCGGCTTCCAGCGCCAGAGTCATGGCAGTCAGCTCCGCATCGGCGTTTTCCAGTCGGGCGCGCAGCGCTTCGGCGGCGGCGGCTTCGGTCAGACGTGCGGCTTCTTCCTCGGACAGGCTTTTCTCCAACTCGGCCAGACGGGCTGCCTGCGCCGCGTCCTCCTGCTTCAGATCGGCAACCAGCGCCTCCAGTGCCTCGGTGCGGGCGGCGGCGAGACGGGCCGCTTCGGTCTGGGCATCCACCTCGTCGCGGGACTGTGCGAGCGCCAGGTTCAGCGCCTCCTGTTCCGTCAACAGCCGGGCCTGAGCCGCGTCCAGCGCCTCGCGTTCGGCCTGAAGATCGGCGATCCGTGCTTCGGCGCTGTCACGTCCGGCGATCAGAGTCGCCACCTGCGCCTCAAAGGCGGTGATCTGGCTCTGCGCCGCGGCAAGGTCCTCGCGCACCTGGTCCCGCTCGCTGGAAAGCGCGGTGATCAGGGCCTGCTGCTGGCTGATCTGCGCCTCGGCCCGGTCCAGATCACTGCGCGCGGAATTGAGCGTCGCGCCCAGAGCCCCCAGGCGGGCCTGCAGCTGGCTCGCCTCGCGTTCCTTGACGCCAAGCGCCTGCGCCAGCGCCCGCACCTCGGCCGAAAGCTGATCGAGTTCGGTTTCCTGGCCTGTAATAGTCTCTTCCTGACCGGAGATGGTTTCGCGCAGGACAAATTGCACCACCATGAAGATGGTCAGCAAGAACATCAGCACCAGCAACAGCCCGGTCATGGCATCGACAAAACCTGGCCAGATCGAGCCTTGGAACCGTTGGCCGGTGCGACGCGACAGGGCCATGGATCAATCCTCGGTCCGGGGCGCCGTCCGCAAGCCCCGGTCGAGACCGCGCGGGCTGGCGAAGGCCTTGACCAGCAGGTCGATATCCTTGCGCAGCTCCGACAGGCTTTCCTGCCGTCCGGCGGAAATTTCTTCAAGAATGCGGAGCATCTGCACGTCGATCGACCGCAGGCGCATCCGGCTTTCGGCGTCGATCCCGACATCGCCATGGGCCCGCATCAGCTCGGTCAGGGTCTCCTGGCCCATCGCCACCCGTTCCAGCGCTGATGAAATCGAAACCACGTCGTCCTGACGGCGGTTCATCTCGTCGATGGAGTCGACCAGCCGCGACAATTTTGCGTCGACCTCCGCCCGGCCCTGCGAGGTTTCGACGAACATGCCCTGCAGCGCATCCATCTGTTCGACCATGGTGTCCAGAACACCGGCAATCAGATTGCTGTCACCGACGCCATCCTCGCCAGAGGAAAAACTGACGCGGGTGAATGAGGTGAGCCATTCTTCGAGTTCGCGGTAGAACCGGTTCTGGCCGTGACCTGCAAAAAGTTCCAGCAGACCCACGATCAGCGAGCCTGCGAGCCCCAGAAGTGAGGAGGCAAAGGCGACCCCCATGCCGCCCAGCTGTGCCTCCAGCCCGGTCATCAGCCGGTTGAAGATCGCAAGCCCCTCCTCGCCCTCTTGCGGGGCAAGGCTGCGGATGGTGTCGACCACCGCCGGGACGGTGGTGGCCAAGCCATAGAACGTCCCCAAAAGACCCAGAAAAATCAAAAGGTTGACAATGTATCGGGTAATCTCGCGTTCTTCGTCGATCCGTTCTGCCACCGAATCCAGAATGGAGCGGGTGGAAGCAGAGCCAAGCTGCATCCGGGCCGCACGCGAGCGCAGAAGACTCGCCAAGGGCGCCAGCATCGAGGGCGGCGCATCGTCGTCAGCCGTCACCCCGGAGGCAAAGCGTTCGATCCAGCGCACACAGTTGATCAGCTGCAGCACCTGCCAGAAACAGGCCAGAACGCCGATGCAGAACACAAACCCGATAAACCCGTTCAGATAGGGGTTGGCCTCGAACACCGGCAACACCCGCGGCAGAGCGACAAAAGACCCGGCCCCCGCCAGGCCCAATGCGATCAACATCATGACGACCTGGCGCACCGGCTGAGAAAATTGTGGCCGGCCTTCGCGTTCGTGATGCGCCATTCCGTACGGCTCCTGATAGGCAATATCTTGGTTCTGCGCCTGCAGCCTAGCTTGAAAGACCTAGGATCGCCAAGGATTTATGATAAAATTTGCCGCACCCGCCCAGTGAGCCAATCGAGATCGGGATCATGCAGTCCGATTTCGTCCAGATGATTGGTGGTGTTGAACAAATATTCGCTGTTGGGGCCGCGTCCGCCCACCGCTTTTGCGATGATCTGGGCCTGCTCTTCCAGTGGCAGATGGCAATATTGCACGTGATCCGGGTCGATCACATAGACCACTGCGGGCACGGTTTCACCGCTGTGCAGCGCCACTTCGAGGATCTTTTCCTGATAGGCGGAGGAGACCAGTTCGCGTTCGCGCAACGCGGCCAGCGTGGCGTCCTCGTGGCCCTCTTCGACCGCCAGGGCCAGGCCCTTGCAATGGCTGCCCGCCAGCGCATCCAGCGCCAGCACCAGCCCCGGATCGGCGACACTGCCACGATGGTGGATCGAGCGCATGCAAAACGACCGGGCGTAGCCGTCGAGCGTCGCAATCTCGCTGCGGGCCACCGGGAAATCCGGGTTCCACAGCAAGGATCCGTATCCAAATACCCACATCGTCATGTCACTGGTCCTTTTTCACCCGCGCCTGTAAACAGCAAAACGGGCAGGAACAAAAGGGGCAACGCCATATGAAACGCGGGCTGAAGATCCTAGTGACCCTGGCGCTGGCCTGGTCCCTTTATTGGGTCGTGGCGGGCTGGGGATTGCGGCAAAGCGTGCGGGGCTGGTTCGACACCCAGGCCGAGCTGGGCTGGCAAGTGGACGTCGGCGCCATCGCCATGGCCCCGCCCCGAGGCGGATTTCCACTGCGACACCGCACCCGGATCGACCGACCTGCCCTTGCGGATCCGCAGTCCGGCGCGGCCTGGCGGGCCGACTGGCTGGAGCTGGAAAGCCCGGCCGTCTGGCCCGGCCGCCAGATCCTGCGGTTTGCGGATGGGGCGCAGCGGCTGTCCTATTATGACCGCACCGCCGTGATCGAGACAGAGACCCTGCAGGCGCAGATGGGGCTTGCCCCCGGCATTGCGCTGGAGGTTGAGGACCTCACCCTGACGTCCGGGCGCTGGCGCATCGGCAACGGCCAGGTGGTAACGCTGAGCGCGGCGGATCTGGCCCTGCAAATGGCGCAACAGGACGCGCCCGAGACCTATCGGATCACCGCCGAGGCGACCGCCTTTCGCCCCGGCGCGGAGCTGCGGCGGCTGTTTCGGGCCGCCCCCGAACTGCCGCAGACCTTTGACGCGCTGAGCCTGGCGGCCACGGTGCGCTTTGACGCGCCCTGGACCCGTGACGCGCTGGAGCAGCGACGCCCACAACCCCGCCATATCACGCTGGATCTGGCCGAAGCCCACTGGGGCGACATGCGGCTAAAGAGTGCCGGCAGTCTGGAAATCGACGGCGAAGGCATCCCCACGGGATCGCTCGCGGTACAGATCGAGGATTGGGAAGCGGTTCTTGATATGGCAGCGGACAGCGGATTGTTGTCCGCCAGCGGTCGCACCCAGGCGGGCCGGATTCTTGGCTTGCTGGCCCGCGCGAGTGGCCGGCCTGAGAACCTGGACATCACCTTGGGGTTTCGCGGCGGCTACATCACCTTCGGCCCCATTCCGCTTGGCCCGGCCCCGCGGCTGATCCTGCATTGAGGCCACGCGCCCGTGCCCTTAGCGGCAGTAGCGGCCACTGCGGTGCCGCGCCATGTCGAGGTGGAAATGATCGCGGTGATACAGATCCGCCTCTGGCCCCAACACGGTGCGAAACGGGCCGCAGGCCGCCTGCCAGATCCGCCGCATCGCCTTGCGCGAGGGTTTGTCGAGCCAGCCTTTCAGAACGCTGATGGTGGTGCCGTCTTCGAGTGTGAAGCCGGAGATGTCGATGGCCCGCCCGCGCCCATGTTCCGAGATCCGCGCCCCGGGACGATTGTTGCGGGTGCGGCAGGCGTAATGGGCGGCAACGCGCAGGCGGACCACGCGGTTGCCCCGGCCAAAGGCCTTTTCAACGTCATTTTCGACCCATTTGTGCAGCGCCCTGGCGGTGTCGCAGGTCATCAGAGCCGGGGTGCTCAGCTGGACTCCGGCGACCGATTTGACCCGCACCGCATCACTGGCACCGCAGCCCTTGAGCCTGCCGGCAATATCGCCGACCTTTTCGCCCTGAATGTCGAAATTTCCGCAAACCGACCCGCGCCGTTTCTTTGCCCGTCCAAACAGAACCTGCTGGGCGATGTCCGGGCTGCGCGTCTCCGGGCGCGGCGTGGCCAATGGCGCCGTGCCTTGCAGGTCTGCCGGGCGCCGCATCAGCGCGGCATGTTGCGGCGAGGCCGGGCGATCGAGCGGCCGCAGCCGGAGTGGGTCCGGTGTCGGCCCCGCAAGCGGCGCCGACGGTGGCTGCATCGGTGGCGACGACGGTGTTGCGGCCGCGGTGGCTGCGGGCTCTGCTCCGACCAGCGCTCCGGCACCTCTGGTCAGTGGCGGTCGGGGCGTTTGTTCCGGTGCGGCGGCCTCGGCCAATGGGGCCAGCCCCGTCAGGCCGAGAGCACAAAGGACAACCGCCCGCACATTCATGCCTTTGGACCGCGCCCAAAATCCGGGGCGGCGGTATCCTGACCGGCCTCGATAATGCCCCGGCGGATGGCGCGGGTGCGGGTGAAATAGGCATGCAGATGATCACCGTCGCCGGTGCGAATAGCCCGTTGCAGCGCAAACAGCTCCTCGGTGAAGCGGCCCAGGATCTCCAGGGTGGCTTCCTTGTTGGACAGGAAGACATCGCGCCACATGGTGGGATCGGAGGCGGCGATCCGGGTGAAATCCCGGAATCCGGCGGCCGAATATTTGATCACTTCGCTATCGGTGACCCGGCGCAGGTCGTCCGCCACACCAACCATCGTATAGGCGATAAGGTGGGGCGCGTGGCTGGTCACCGCCAGCACGAGGTCGTGGTGATCCGCGTCCATTTCGTCCACATTCGCGCCCATCCCCTCCCACAGGCGACGCAAGCGCGCCACCGCCTCCGGGTCGGTGCCCTCAACCGGGACCAGCAGGTTCCAGCGGTTTTCAAACAGGCTGGCAAACCCCGATTCCGGGCCGGAATGTTCGGTGCCCGCAAGCGGGTGCGAGGGCACGAAATGCACCCCCTCGGGGATATGCGGCGTGACCGCGTCGATGACATGGCGTTTGACCGAACCGACATCCGACACGGTTGCGCCGGGCTGCAGCGCCGGGGCGATCTCCTCCGCCACCGCGCCCATGACCCCGACGGGCACGCAGAGCACCACCAGGTCGGCGCCCGCCACCGCCTCTGCCGCGCTGTCGCAGACCCGGTCACACAGGCCAATACGGCGGGCTGTCTCGCGGGTTTCGGCGCTGCGGGCAAAACCGGTGACCTCATCGGCGAGACCGGCGCGTTTCATCGCCCAGAACATCGAAGAGGCAATCAGGCCGAGGCCGATCAGGGCAACGCGGTTGTACACGGGGCCTTGGGGCGCGGTTTCACTCATTCCGCGTCCTGCCCGCTCTTGAAATCCGCCACTGCGGCGGCCACCGCGCGGCAGGCCGGTTCGTCGCCAATCGTGATGCGCAGCGCGGATGGCAGGTTGTATCCCGCCACCCGGCGCACAATCAGCCCGCGCGCCTGCAGAAAGGTATCGCAGGCTTCGGCTTCGGCCTGGTCGGCGAAGCGCGCCAGGATGAAATTCGCACAGGAGGTATCGGAGGGCACGCCCAGCTTGGCCAGCTGATCTGCCAGCCAGCCGCGCCACTTGGCATTTTCCGCCCGGCAATGGGCAACGTAGCCCGTATCCCGCACCGCGGCCTCGGCACCGGCAAGGGCGGTGGTGGAGACATTGAACGGGCCACGGACCCGGTTCAGCACGTCGATGATCTCTTTCGGGCCATAGCCCCAGCCGATGCGCGCGCCACCAAGCCCGTAGATCTTTGAAAAGGTGCGGGTCATCACCACGTTGCTGCGCGCCTCGATCAGCTTTGCGCCGGCGTCGAAATTCTCGACGTATTCGGCGTAAGCGCCGTCCAGCACCAACAGCGCGCCCTTGGGCAGCCCATCCGCCAGACGTGCGACCTCGGCCTCGGAAATCATGGTGCCGGTGGGGTTGTTCGGGTTGGCGATAAACACCAGCTTGGTTTGCGGGGTGCAGCCTGCCAGCAGCGCGTCCACATCCGTCACCCGCTCGTGTTCTGCGACCTCAACCGGGGTGGCACCGGCCGCCAGCGCCGAGATGCGATACATGGCAAAGCCGTGCTCGGTATAGAGGACCTCATCGCCGGGGCCTGCGTAACATTGGCAGAGAAAGGCGATGATCTCATCGCTGCCGGCGCCACAGATGATGCGGTCGGGGTCAAGGCCATGGGTTTCGCCGATCGCTCGGCGCAGGGCGGTCTGGTCCGAGCTGGGATACCGGTGCATGGCGGCCACCGCCGCGGCCATCGCCTCCACGGCTTTGGGGCTGGGGCCAAGCGGGTTTTCATTAGAAGAGAGCTTCGTCACATTGCTCACCCCGTCGACATGGGCCGCGCCTCCCTGATAGAGGGCAATGTCCATGATCCCGGGTTGCGGTGTGAATTGGGTCATATCGTCTGGCTCCTTGGCGAACCTGTCCCTCTTAGCGGTCTCGCGCGCATCGGAAAAGCAACATCTGCGCGCTACGGGCCGCAAGTGCGACGCAAGGGACAGATACAACGAAACAAAGGGGCACCAAAGCGCCCATCGCCTGCCGATCTTTTCGTTCACCGTGCGG
>NZ_LPUY01000100.1 GCF_001518015.1 Tritonibacter horizontis | reverse complement strand
GGCACGGGTCGGGCGCACCGGCTGCGGCTCTGGCACGGCGGCGGGAACCACCCGACGCGGCGCGGTCGCCGCACCGGTGGAGGTCGATGCCGGGGTGCGGGTCGGCTTGACCGCCGTTGTCACCGGACGCGCCGTCGGGGCGGGGGTGGCAGGAGCGGTCTGCACCGGCGTGGCCGCTTCTGGCACCAGGGTGATGATCTCGGGTCCGAGTTGCGATGCAGCGGGCCCCTTGCTGGCGCCCGCAACGCTGGTCGGCTGTGCCCCGCAGAGCTGCTGGCGTGCGCGGTTCACCCGTGGCACCCAATTGACGTTGCCGTCGATCCCGGCCCGAATGAAAACACAGCCCTTGCTGTCCACATATTGACGCCCCTGGTAGGACGCCGGGGGGTATTCAGCCGGTTCCGCCGCGCTGCGAATGGTCTGCGCAAAAAGGGGATTGGCCCCAGCCGACGCCAAGATGAAGGATACTGCCGCAATTCTTGTGATCTTCATGGACCCGCCCCACAATATGTGGCGCAAGGATGCCTGAAACCCGGCGCAGAGTAAAGGAATTGCTGGCAACAATTGCGCCGCTTTGGTCATTTCGTCGCCTGTTTCCAACAGATGCGCCGGGTTGGTCACGCAGGCCACGGCGGACTGGCTGGCGGGGCTGGTCCGCCCGTCGCCCTGCCCCCACGCCCGGCTCGATCCGGCCCCGTGACCCGGCCTTGACCTTCAAGCGCTACTTGGTGCCGAACATCCGGTCGCCAGCATCCCCCAGACCGGGCATGATATAGCCTTTTTCGTTCAGCTGCCGATCCAGCGACGCGGTGATGATCGGCACATCCGGGTGGGCTTCTTTCATGCGAGCGACGCCTTCGGGGGCGGCCAGCAGACAGAGGAAGCGAATATCGGTGGCACCGGCCTTTTTCAGCAGATCAATCGCCGCCGCCGAGGAATTGCCAGTGGCCAGCATCGGATCCACGGCGATCACCATCCGGTCGGAGATCTGTTGCGGCACCTTGAAGTAATATTGCACCGGCTGCATCGTCTCTTCGTCCCGGTACATGCCGACAAACCCGACCCGTGCCGAAGGGACCAGCTCCAGCACCCCATCCAGCATGCCGTTGCCCGCCCGCAGGATGGAGACCAGCGCCATTTTCTTGCCCGCCAGAATGGGCGCTTCCATGTCTTCCATCGGGGTCTCGATGGAGGTGGTCGTCATCGGCAGCTCGCGCGTCACCTCATAGGCCAGAAGCTGCGTGATCTCCCGCAGCAATTGGCGGAATTCCGAGGTCGAGGTGCCCTTGTTCCGCATGATCGTCAGTTTGTGCTGCACCAGCGGGTGGTCCACGACTGTCAGGTGGTCATTCATCAGGCAGGCTCCTCGTTCTGTGTTTGCAACCTCATAAGCGGCGGGCCGGGAGGCAGGCAAGGTGTTTTCCACCGCAGCCCCCTCGCCCCGCCGGATCTGTCACAGGAAACTGCGCCCCGGCCCCGGTGCCGCAATCCCCAGATGACCCGCGACCGAGGCCGCCACATCGGCAAATCCCACCAGCCCGAGCGGCCCTGCGCCGGCCCCGGCGACCAGCACCGGCACCCGTTCGCGGGTGTGATCGGTGCCCGGCCAGCTGGGGTCGTTGCCATGGTCTGCTGTCAGCACCATCAGATCCCCCGGACGTAAGGCCAAAAGGATCTTGGCAATCTCCCGATCGAACCATTCCAGCGCGCGGGCATAGCCCGACAGATCGCGCCGGTGGCCATACAGGCTGTCGAATTCGACGAAATTGGCAAAGGTCAGGCTGCCCGCACCGGCAGTCTCTACTGCCTCGGCCAGATGGCCCATCAGGGCGGCATCCTCGCCTTTTTTCAGCGTATCAATCCCTTGCATGGAAAAGATATCACCGATCTTGCCGATGCCATACACCTGCCCTCCGGCGGCCTGAACCCAGTCGGTCAGGATGGGTGCCGGTGGCTTCATCGCATAGTCGCGCCGGTTGGGGGTGCGGGTAAATCCCGCCTCGGCGGAGCCGACAAAGGGGCGTGCAATGACCCGGCCCACTTTCATCGCGTGCAGTCGCGGCGCCACCGCCGCGCAAAGATCGAGCAACCGGTCGAGGCCGAACTGCGTCTCATGGGCGGCGATCTGAAACACGCTGTCAGCCGAGGTATAGCAGATCGGCCAGCCCGACCGGAGGTGCTCCGCCCCGAGATCGGCAATGATCGTTGTGCCGGAGGCGTGACAATTGCCGAGAATCCCGTCCGTGCCCGCCGCCGCCGCCACATGGGCCACGAGGTCGCGGTCAAAGGCCGGACCGGTCTCGGGGAAATAGGTCCAGTCCCAGGGCACCGGCACCCCGGCCAGCTCCCAATGCCCCGAAGGGGTGTCCTTTCCGGCGCTGATCTCGCTGGCGGCGCCCCAGCGACCACGCGGCGCATCATCGCGGTCAAGCCCCGGCGCCGGCTGGCTGGAGGCCAGCCGCAGGGCTGCGCCCAGTCCAAGCCCCGCAAGTGTCGGCAGGTGCAGTGGCCCCGACCGCCCTACGTCGGCGCGTCCCTCAGCGCAGGCCTGGGCGATATGGGCCAGCGTGTTCGCCCCCAGATCCGGCAGATCCTTGTTGAAATAGGCGCCGGCATCGGGCGCGCCGCCAATGCCGAGCGAATCCATGACGACAAGGAACGCACGCGCCATCATCCGATCCTTTCATACACCAGCGGCAGCGGCGCCGGGGCCGCAGGCGCGATGGTCACCGCCGCCCGCAAGGCCATCGCCGCCTCTTGCGCGGCCGCCGGGCGGGCGGCATGGATGCGCGCGATCACATCGCCCTTGGTCAGTTTCGCGCCCAGCGGGCGCAGGTCGGAAATCCCGACCGAAGGATCGACCGTGTCGCTCTCGACCATTCGGCCACCGCCGAGGCGGACCACGGTCAGGCCCAAGGCCTCACCGTCGATGGCCGCGACATAGCCTGTCTCTGGGCTGGTGACCTCCAGGATCACCGGCGCTTCGGGCAGGAACCGCTCCCATTTTTCGGCAAAATCAAGCGGGCCACCCTGCGCGGCAACCATACGCGCGAACCTGTCGGCGGCGCGCCCATCGCGCAGCACGGCTGCGATTTTCGCCTCCCCCGCCGCCACGCTCTCAACCAGTCCGGCCTGATGCAACAGCACGCCACCAAGGGCGATGGTGATCTCAAGGATCGGCTGCGCGCGCATGTCACCCAACGGATCTTCAACCGCAGGGCTCGATGCCCCGGTCAGAGCCCGCATCACCTCTGCCACCTCCAACGCATTTCCCAGCGCATTGACAAGCGGTTGGTTCATATCTGTGATCAGCGCCCGCGTCGGGCAGCCCGCAGCATTGGCGGTCTCCACCAGCGAGGTGGCAAGCGCGCGCGCCTCCTCGGGTGTTTTCATAAAGGCGCCAGAGCCGATCTTCACATCCAGCACCAGCGCCTCGGGGCTTGCGGCCAGTTTCTTGGACAGGATCGACGCGGTGATCAGATCCAGGCTTTCAACGGTGGCGGTGACGTCGCGTACCGCATATAGCCGTTTGTCCGCCGGGGCGATCCGGGCGGAGGCACCAACGATGGCGCAGCCGGCCTCGGCCACGATCTGGCTCAGGCGTGCCTGCGGGATCTGTGTGGTCAGGCCGGGAATCGCTTCGAGCTTGTCCAATGTGCCGCCGGTATGGCCCAGACCGCGACCGGAAATCATCGGCACAAAGGCCCCGCATTCCGCCAGGGCCGGCGCCAGCAGCAGGGACACACAGTCGCCGACACCGCCCGTCGAATGTTTGTCCACCACCGGCCCCGGCAAGTCCCAGGTCAGAACGTCGCCGCTGTCGCGCATCGCCAACGTCAGGGCGCTGCGGGCCTCGGCGGGCAACCCGTTCAGGCAGACCGTCATGGCAAAGGCCCCCGCCTGCGCGTCGCTGACCTCCCCGCCGGCGAGCCCCTGGGCGAACCAATGCAACTCGGCTGCGGTCGGAACCTGGTGTCGGCGAAGTTTGGCAATGACCGCGCGCGCATCCATCGCCTCAGCTCCGATCCATATGGCCCGCGTCAAAGGCGCCGGGCAGCAGATCTCCGATGCTGGTGGCCTGTTCGACCCCATCGGTGGTGGCGAGGGTCACGGGCACCTCAGTCGTGCCAAACTCCTTGAGCTTCTGACGGCAGCCACCGCAGGGGGGCACGGGGCTGGGACAATCCGCAATCACGTAGGCCTCGACCAGCTCCGTTTCGCCTGCCGCCACCATGGCGGCGATGGCCCCGGCCTCGGCGCAGGTGCCCTCCGGGTAGGCGACGTTTTCCACATTGCAGCCGACATATACCGTACCGGATCGGGCACGGATCGCCGCCCCCACCTTGAAGTTCGAATAGGGCGCGTGGGCGTTCAGGCGCACGGCGGCAGCGGCGGCGCGCAGGGGATGCGGGTCGTCGGATCGGGTCTTGGATGTGTCGGCAGCCGTCATAAGGTCCACTCCGTGTTTGACAGACTTGAGGTCTCTCGCGCCTTGCGATCCGGGGCTGGGCGCAGTCCGCAGCGGGTCGGCAGGTCACGTTTCCACCAGTCTTGTTTTATTTTGACCAGATGGTCAAATGAGATCTGACACCCTGGCCCCGCGACCCCGCATTCCAGGCGTCCAGCGCCACCGGGTGCCCGATCCTACGCCAGCGTCGTGCGGAAACGACCGGGCAAGGTGACCTCCAGCAATTCCAGATCCTGCGAGGCGTTGCTCAGCCGGGTGATCATCTGCGGCGGGATCACAAAGGCGTCTCCCTGCTCCAGATCATAGGGGTCGCGCCCCTCGCCCGCCAGTGTCACCGTGCCGCGCATCACAAAGGTAAAGTGAATGTCGGTGTCGTGGCTGGCCCAGGGGCTGGTGCCGCCGCCCGGCGCAGGCCGCACCACCTCGACCCCGGCGACCCCGTTGGTATTATCGGCAATGGTGGTGTCCCGGCAGATAAATCCCGGCAGCCGGAATGGGCGCCACGCCGCGCCGGCCGCCTGATTGAAGACAAACCGCTGGCCGTCCCATTCGCGGTCGGGCCGCCGATGCGGCGTTGGCAAGGTCATGTCATGGTCGATCTCGGTCACATGTTCCGCCGGAACGCCGATTTCGATCACCTGCACATTGTCGCTGGCCTCCAGCACCCGATGGCGGATTTCCGGCGGCTGGATGAAACAATCCCCCGGCGTCAGGCGCATCTTGTCGCCCTGATCCTCGTAGACCACATCGACCCAGCCATGAATGCAAAAGATCAGCTGGAATCCGACCTTGTGAAAATGCACCATATCCGGCACCGGGCCGCCGTCGGGAATACGAATATGGCTGGCGATGATCGACCCGCCCAGCCGGTCCGGCACCAGATCGCGATAGTGCATGCCGGCGCGACCGATGATCCAGGGCGCCTGATCCTTCAGCCGCCGGACAACGAAACTATGCGCAGTCTGCGGCATCTCCAGCGGCGGGTTGCTGTTTTCGATGAAAACCTCAGTGCCATTGGGCGCCGTCAGGTGACGAGCGCCATCGGCAAAGCTGTCTGGCGCATCGGTCAGAATGCGGATCACCCCCGGCGCGGTCTGTGCATCGCGGTCGATCCGCAGCCGCAATCCATGGCCAGAGAACACCCCCACCCGTGGATCATCCGCCGGGTAGATCATATCCAGTTTCAGACCCAGGACCTTGGTGAAGAAGGGAATATCCTCGCGCAACTCGGCTGTTGGCAAAAGGATTTCCGCACGTGTTTCGGCCATATTCATGTCTCCGGCTCTGGGTCCTCTGGGTCGCAGTCTTGGTTTGTCGCCACCCTGCGCGCTCTGCCCGACCGGTTCAAGCGGGAAGCGCGCGCTCGCAGGCCCGCCACCCCCGATCTGCCACAGCTTCGGGACGGTGCAAACGCCAGCCTGCACCAGCAATGGCCTGCCGAGCCTGCCCAAAGGTCAAGAATGCCGGTTCCCCTGAGCCGCCAGATAGTTTAGCACTAAACAACCACCATCAGGAGCCTTCATTTCATGACCGACAAGACCTCGGAAAGCCTGCGCGACGCGGCCCTGCACTATCATGAATTCCCGCGACCGGGTAAATTGGAAATCCGGGCCACCAAGCCATTGGCCACAGGCTATGATCTTGCGCGGGCCTATTCCCCCGGCGTCGCCGAAGCCTGTCTTGAAATCAAGGACGACGAGGCCAACGCCGCGCGCTATACCGCGCGCGGGAATCTGGTCGCGGTGGTGTCCAATGGCTCTGCGGTGCTGGGGCTGGGCAACATCGGTGCGCTCGCGTCAAAACCGGTGATGGAGGGCAAGGCGGTCCTGTTCAAGAATTTCGCCAATATCGACTGTTTCGACATCGAGGTGAATGAGACCGACCCGGAGAAACTGGCCGATATCGTCTGCGCGCTGGAACCGACTTTTGGCGCGATCAACCTCGAAGATATCAAGGCGCCCGATTGTTTCATCGTTGAAAAGCTTTGCCGCGAACGGATGAACATCCCGGTCTTTCACGATGACCAGCATGGCACCGCCATTGTGGTTGGCGCAGCGGCGACCAATGCGCTGTTTGTGGCCAAGAAGCGATTTGACGAGATCAAGATCGTGTCGACCGGCGGCGGCGCAGCCGGGATTGCCTGCCTCAACATGCTGTTGAAACTGGGCGTGAAACGCGAAAACATCTGGCTGTGTGACATCCACGGCGTCGTCCACCAGGGCCGCAAAGAAGATATGAACCCGCAAAAAGCGGCCTTTGCCCAAGCGACCGACAAACGCACCCTGGACGAGGTGATCGACGGCGCGGATCTGTTCCTTGGCCTGTCGGGGCCGAATGTCCTGACGCCCGAGATGGTGAAAAAGATGGCACAGCGTCCCATCGTCTTTGCCCTTGCCAACCCGACGCCGGAAATCATGCCCGATCTGGCCCGCGCGGTGGTTCCGGATGCGATCATCGCCACCGGGCGCAGCGATTTTCCGAACCAGGTCAACAACGTGCTGTGTTTTCCGTTCATCTTTCGCGGTGCGCTGGACGTCGGCGCGACAGAGATCAACGACGAGATGCAAATCGCCTGTGTCGAGGGCATCGCAGAGCTGGCGCGCACCACGACATCCGCCGAAGCCGCCGCCGCCTACAAGGGGGAGCAGCTGACCTTTGGGGCGGATTACCTGATCCCCAAACCCTTTGACCCGCGTCTGGTCGCGGTCGTGTCCACCGCCGTCGCCACAGCCGCGATGAAAAGCGGCGTCGCCAAACGGCCCATCGAAGACCTCTCCGCCTACCGGGCCAAGCTGAACCAGAGCGTGTTCAAATCCGCCCTTTTGATGAAGCCGGTCTTTGAGGCGGCCCGCGCGGCCTCACGCCGGATTGTCTTTGCCGAGGGCGAGGACGAACGTGTGCTGCGCGCCGCCCAGGAAATTCTGCGCGAAACCACTGAAACCCCGATCCTGATCGGTCGCCCCGATGTGATCGAGGCTCGTGCAGAGCGGCTCGGCCTGTCGATCCGCGTCGGCGAAGACGTGGAGATCGTAAACCCCGAAAATGACCCTAGGTATCGTGAATACTGGACCAGCTACCACCAGATCATGGAACGCCAGGGCGTCACCCCGGATCTGGCCAAGGCGATCCTGCGCACCAACACCACGGCGATTGGCGCGATCATGGTCCATCGTGAAGAAGCCGACAGTCTGATCTGCGGCACCTTTGGCGAATATCGCTGGCATCTGAACTATGTCACCCAGATCCTGGGGGGCGGCACCTATGCGCCCCATGGGGCATTGTCGATGATGATCCTGGAGGACGGCCCGCTGTTTATTGCCGACACGCAGGTGCGGATCGAATTGACACCCGAAGAGATCGCCCAGACCGTCATCGGCGCCGCCCGGCATGTCCGCCGGTTTGGCATCAAACCACAGATCGCCCTGTGTTCCCAAAGCCAGTTCGGCAATATCCCCTGTGACACCGGCGCCCGTCTGCGCGGCGCGTTGGAAATCCTCGACAGTCGCCCCCGTGATTTTATCTACGAGGGGGAAATGAACATTGACACCGCGCTGGACCCGAACCTGAGAGACCGGATTTTCCCGAATTCCCGGCTGGAAGGCGCGGCCAATGTGCTGATCTTTGCCCATGCGGATGCGGCCTCCGGGGTGCGCAACATTCTGAAAATGCGCTCTGGCGGGCTGGAAGTCGGTCCGATCCTGATGGGGATGGGCAACCGCGCCCATATCGTGTCGCAGTCGATTACCGCACGGGGGCTGTTGAACATGGCCGCGATTGCGGGCACCCCGGTCGGGCATTACAGCTAACCGGCTGCGCGCCGACATCCGCAGCACTGCACAAGGCGGGCCGTATCGGTCGCGCCTTTTGCGTGCCGCGCTTTGTAAGGCTCTCTTTGTGCATCTCCCTGGTGTGTGTCAGACCTTTTGGCGCGGGCGCTATCGGCCGAGACGCGCGGCGGGGGCCGAGTCGCGATGGCACCCGCGACCGCCCGCTGACCTGTTTGCAAATTTGCAGAGCAACGCGTTTGCCTTCGTCAGTCCCGCTTGCAACACCGAGTTTGCAAAAGTTTGCAATCCAGCTTGGCAAACCTATTCAAAAAACCGCTGCAATTTGGCGCAGGCCCAGCGCCGGTGCTTGCTCCGGCCAAAGGCTTGCGCCTAGGCTCTGCGCAAGAGGAGACATCAAGGAGGATCCCTATGACATATTCTGAGGTCTACGCACAGTGGAAGGCGGACCCGGAGGGGTTCTGGATGGAGGCCGCCCGCGCCATCGATTGGGACAGGCCACCAACCAAAGCGCTGAGCACGGTTGGCGACGGCCTGTACGAATGGTTCGCCGATGCCAGGGTCAACACCTGCTACAACGCCGTGGACCGCCATGTCGCCGCCGGCCGGGGCGAGCAGACCGCAATCATCTACGACAGTCCGATCACTCAGACCAAACGCCAGATTTCCTTTCTCGAGCTGCGCAACCGGGTGGCCTCCCTCGCGGGGGCGCTGCGGGCGAAAGGCGTCGAAAAGGGCGATCGGGTGATCATCTACATGCCGATGATCCCGGAGGCGCTGGAGGCGATGCTGGCCTGTGGCCGGATCGGTGCGGTGCATTCGGTGGTCTTTGGCGGGTTTGCCGCAAACGAGCTCGCCGTGCGCATCGACGACGCCACCCCCAAGGCGATCATCGCCGCCTCCTGCGGGGTGGAACCGGGTCGCATCGTCCCCTACAAGCCGCTTCTGGACGGGGCTATCGAACAGGCCACCCACAAACCGGAGTTCTGCGTCATCTTTCAGCGCGAACAACAGGTTGCCAAGCTGATCGAGGGCCGCGATGTCAACTGGCACGGTTTCCAGTACGGGGTGGAGCCTGCGGACTGTGTGCCGGTCGAGGGCAATCACCCCTCCTATATTCTCTATACCTCCGGCACCACCGGACAGCCCAAGGGCGTCATCCGCCACACCGCCGGGCAGCTGGTGGCCCTGCATTGGTCGATGAAGAACATCTATAACGTTGATCCCGGTGATGTTTTCTGGGCGGCCTCCGATGTCGGCTGGGTGGTCGGGCACAGCTACATCGCCTATGCGCCGCTGATCCATGGCAACACCACGGTTGTCTTTGAGGGCAAACCCGTCGGCACCCCGGACGCGGGCACCTTCTGGCGGGTGATGTCTGAACATAAGGTCAAATCGTTCTTTACCGCGCCCACCGCCTTTCGCGCGGTAAAGCGCGAAGACCCGACGGGCGCGCATATTCCCAAATATGATCTGTCCAACCTTGGGCAGGTCTATCTGGCCGGGGAACGCGCCGACCCGGATACCATCACCTGGGCACAGGACAAGCTGCGGGTGCCGGTCATCGACCATTGGTGGCAAACGGAGACCGGATGGGCCATCGCCGCGAACCCCCTGGGGATCGAAGAACTGCCAACCAAGCTCGGCTCTCCGGCGGTTCCCATGCCGGGCTACGAGGTGCATATCCTAGACCCAGAGGGCAAGCCGATGAAACCGGGCGAATTGGGCGCCATCGCGGTAAAACTGCCCCTGCCCCCGGGCACATTGCCGACGCTGTGGAACGCCGAGGACCGCTTTCGCAAAAGCTACCTGGCCAGCTTTCCCGGATATTACGAAACCGGCGATGCGGGACTGATGGACGACGACGGCTACCTCTACATCATGGCCCGCACCGATGATGTGATCAACGTCGCCGGACATCGGCTCTCGACCGGCGCGATGGAAGAGGTCTTGTCCGGGCACCCGGATGTTGCCGAATGTGCGGTGATCGGGGTTGCGGATCCATTGAAAGGTCAGCTGCCGCTTGGTTTTCTCTGCCTCAACGCGGGCTGCGACCGCCCCCACACCGATATCGTCGCCGAGGTGGTACAACAGGTGCGGGCCCACATCGGCCCCGTCGCAGCCTTCAAGCTGGCCTGCGTGGTGGAACGCCTGCCCAAGACGCGCTCGGGCAAGATCCTGCGCGCCACCATGGTCGCCATCGCCGATGGCACCGACTGGAAGATGCCGGCCACCATCGACGACCCCCAGGTCCTGGAGGAAATCAAAACCGCGCTGCAGGCGCTTGGGTTCGCCAAGTAGGCGCGCCGCAACGAAAAAGCGGCCCCGCATCGGGGGGCCGCTGACGTTCACATCAACCCCGGCGCAGTGCCGGAGCGTGTGCCTGTGTCGGTCGGATCTACGGACCGATCAAAGCAGTTCTTTTTGACGGTTGGCAAAATCGTCGATCTGACGCTCGGCCTCATCCTTGGCCACGCCGTACCGCTCTTGCAGCATACCGACAAGCTTTTCACGATTGCCGGCCACTTGGTCGACGTCGTCATCTGTCAGCTTGCCCCACTGGTTCTGTACAGAGCCTTTCAGCTGTTTCCATTTGCCTTCAACAATATCCCAGTTCATGACCTCTGCTCCTTTTTGTCGGGTCGGTTGGCAGAGCGCCTGTCGCGGCGCGAGCTGCTTGACCAACCAACGTGGAGGCGCTGGATTTGTTCCGGGCGGAATCCTGACATCGGCGGAATGCCCCGGTTTCATCCGGTCACCGCCTATGTGTCGGACGCGATGGCGATCAGGGGCGGACCGATTTGGGCGTAGCAAAGAAATCTACGGTCACCGGTTTGCGCATTGCACGGGTGCCGTCATAGTGACGGAACTCCACCCGGTATTGCTGCGGCCCGGTCGGATGATAGCCCGCGCAAGGCTCGTCCGGGTCCATTGCCTCGACCAGTTGGGCGCGGATCTGCTGCGCATAGGTCTCGCCCAGTTCAGGTTGCCCGCCAGAGGAATAGGCAACCGCCACCCCTTGCGAATTGCCGATACATCCCCAGCCCATGACGATTTCGTAATCTGTATAGATCTCAAAGACCCAAGGCGCGCCACCGGGGTTTGGCAGGGCAAACCAGGAGGTATTGAGCAGCGAGCTCTCTTCCTCGGTCATCAGCGACACGCTGGAACAACTGTCACTCGCCTGGTCATAATCGGTACATTCATATGGTGTGTTGCGCATGGCTTGCAGGACCTCCCCCACCGGGGAAAACTCCGCCGCACGCAGCGGCACAGCCAGACCGCCGGCGACGACCAGCGTTACGGCGACAAAAGAAACTGCATTCATAGGTCTGATATCTCTCCACAAACGGGCTGCAGCCTGTCGGCAGCGCACCAACAGGCAATGGTCGCAGCCTACCCTGGTTCCGTGAAGATCCGACTAAGGTCACGCCCCCCCTTTTCAGGAACGGCAGCCCTCTCTAGGCTCGCGCCCAAGGAGACAGTCCAAATGCCCAACAAAGACCTCTGGCGCCTTGGCGCGCATGATCTGTCGCAGCTGACCCGCAGCGGCGCCGTCAGCCCCACCGAAGCCGTCACCGCCGCCCTGGCCCGCATGGACGCGGTCAACCCGGACCTGAATGCCGTGGTCGACGACCTGCGTGACGCGGCATTGGCCCGCGCTGAAGCGCTCGACAGCCAAAGCCCCCGCCAGCGTGGCCCCCTGCATGGGGTGCCGGTGACCATCAAGATCAACATCGACCAGACAGGTCATGCCACATCAAACGGGGTTCTGGCGCTGCGGGATCTGATCGCCCCCGATGACGCCCCGGTGGTCCAGAACCTGGAACGGGCGGGCGCCGTCGTCATCGGGCGCACCAATACACCGGAATTTTCATTCCGGGCGGATACCGACAACCCGCTGCATGGGCGCACTCACAACCCCTGGGGTCGCCATATTTCCGCCGGTGGCTCCTCGGGCGGTGGCGGTGTCGCGGTGATGGCCGGGATGGGCGCCCTGGCGCATGGCAATGACATCGGTGGCAGCCTGCGGTTTCCCGCCGCGGCCAATGGCGCGGTCACCGTCAAACCCGGTTTCGGCCGGGTCCCGGCCTGGAACCCAAGCCAAACCGCGGAACGGGGCCTGATGGCCCAATTGATGAGCGTCCAGGGCCTGATGGCGCGCCAGGCCGCTGACCTGCATCTGTCGATGCCCGCCATGATCGCGCCGGACCCGCGCGACCCGTTTCACGCCCCGGTGCCCTGGCAAGGGGCGCCCGCCGCCGGGCCGGTCCGCGTGGCCTTCACCCGCAACACTCATGGCTATGACCTGCACCCCGAGGTCGAGGCCGCGCTGCTGGACGCCCGCGATGCGCTGACGGATGCAGGCTACATCCTGGAAGAGGTCGAACCACCGGATGTGTTCGAGATCGGGCGGGCGGGCTACCGCACGCTGATGGGTGAGATCAAGACACTGATGAAACCCGACATCGACGCCATGGGGTCGGAGACAATCCGCAGTCTGTTCCAGACCTATTTTGCGGAATTCCCCCCCTTCGAAGGCGACGAGCTGTTGAAAATGTATGCCAAGCGCAGCCATTTTGCCCGCCAGTGGGCGATGTTCATAGAACGATACCCGCTGGTCCTGACCCCGTTTCAGCCACAGCCCTTTTTCGCTCCGGACCGTGACCTTGAAGGTGTCGCCGGGGCTCATGACGTGCTTGGCTGCGCGGTGTATTCCTATGCGATGAACTTCATGGGGCTGCCGGCCGCCTGTGTCCCCGCGCGGCTGGCGCAATTGCCGGGCGGGCCACAACCGATCAACATCCAGATCGTGGCACAGCGCTGGCGCGAGGATATGGCTGTCGATGCGGCCATCGCCATCGAGGACCGGATCGGCGCGATGGCCCCGCATCTGTGGGCCCATATGGACCGGACCCACTGACGCGATGGCAGGCCGCCCCCCCCCTCGGCGGCGGCATATATCCCGCCGAAGGCCCCGGCCGTCTGCCGCTGGCAGACGGCGAAACCTGTCGCGCGTCAGCGCGCCCTTTGGGTCAAAGCCGCGATCAGTTGAACTGCTCCGAAATCAGCCGTTCTTCCAGCCCATGACCGGGATCGAACAGGATCTTGTGGCTGACACGGCGTTCGCTCTGGATTTCGACCCAGTCGATATCCTTGAAGGACACGGAATCAGCCTCTGCCATCACCGGCCGTTTCGCCGCATCAATCACATCAAAGCGCACCGTGGCGCCACTGGGCAACAATGCTCCCCGCCAGCGTCGGGGACGAAAGGCGGCAATCGCCGTCAGGGCCAGAACATCCGCACCAATCGGCAGGATCGGCCCATGGGCCGAAAAGTTATAGGCCGTTGAACCGGCCGGTGTCGCCACCAGCGCCCCGTCGCAGACCAACTCCGCCATGCGTTGGCGACTGTCCACCGAGATCATCAGCTTTGCCGCCTGCGGCCCCTGGCGCAGCAACGACACCTCGTTGATTGCCATCGCCTCATGCAGGGCGCCCTTGCGGTCCATGGCGCGCATCCGCAACGGGTGGATGGTCTCTTCGACTGCCGCCGACAGCCGCGCCATCAACCCGTCTTCGTCATAGCTGTTCATCAAAAAGCCAACCGTGCCCCGGTTCATGCCATAGATCGGCACGTTCAGATCCACCGTGTCCCGCAGCGTGTGCAACATGAACCCATCCCCCCCCAGCGCCACGATGACATCCGCAGCTTCGGTGCTCACCGTTCCGTATTGGGCGACCAGAGCATCGCGCGCCTTTTGTGCAAGCGTGGCCTGACTGGCCAAAAATGCGATTCTCATTTGGCACGATCCTGTTTCCGGTAGGGTCCAATAGGTTCCGAAACAAGCACAGGTTTTCCCCAATGACCAGACTTGCCGGTCGCCTGGGCAATTTCGTCGCTTTACAGCCTTCCAGACCGGTGATGTTTCCTATAGGAAATCCCGCAAAGACCACCCCAACAAGTCGGAGCCAGCATGACTGTGACCACCCGTGACCCCGGTTTCTTCACCCAAAGCCTCTCGGACCGTGACCCCGAACTGTTCGGCGCCATCACCAGCGAACTCGGCCGCCAGCGCGACGAGATCGAACTGATCGCTTCCGAGAATATCGTCTCTGCTGCCGTGATGGAGGCTCAGGGCTCTGTTCTGACCAACAAATACGCCGAAGGCTATCCCGGTCGCCGTTACTATGGCGGCTGCCAATATGTGGATGTGGCCGAGAACCTCGCCATTGACCGGGCCAAGCAACTCTTTGGCTGTGACTTTGCCAATGTGCAGCCCAACTCCGGCTCGCAAGCGAACCAGGGCGTATTCCAGGCGCTGATCAAACCGGGCGATACCATCCTCGGCATGGATCTGGCCTCCGGCGGTCACCTGACCCATGGCGCGGCGCCGAACCAATCCGGCAAATGGTTCAATGCCATTCATTATGGGGTACGCCAGCAGGACTGCCTGATCGACTACGACCAGATCCAGGCGCTTGCGACCGAACATCAGCCCAAGCTGATCATCGCCGGCGGCTCCGCCATCCCGCGTCAGATCGATTTTGCCAAGTTCCGCGAAATTGCCGACAGCGTCGGGGCCTACCTGATGGTGGATATGGCGCATTTCGCCGGTCTCGTGGCCGCAGGCGAACACCCCTCGCCTTTCCCCTATGCGGATGTGGCCACCACCACCACCCACAAGACCCTGCGCGGGCCACGTGGCGGCATGATCCTGACCAACAATGCCGATATCGCCAAGAAAGTGAACTCTGCGATCTTCCCCGGCATTCAGGGTGGCCCGCTGATGCATGTGATCGCCGGCAAGGCCGCCGCCTTTGGCGAAGCCCTCAAGCCCGAGTTCAAAACCTACCAGAAGCAGGTTCGCGCCAATGCGGTGGCGCTTTCGGACGAACTGCAAAAAGGCGGTCTGGATATCGTGACCGGTGGCACCGACACCCATGTGATGTTGGTTGACCTGCGTCCCAAGGGCGTGACCGGCAATATCGTCGATAAGGCACTGGGCCGCGCCCATATCACCACCAACAAGAACGGCATTCCGTTTGACCCGGAAAAGCCCACCGTGACCTCCGGTATCCGCCTCGGCACCCCAGCGGGCACGACCCGTGGTTTTGGCGAAGAAGAGTTCCGCGAGATCGCGCGTCTGATCGTTGAAGTGGTCGATGGTCTTGCCGCCAATGGCGAAGACGGCAATGCCGAGGTCGAGGCCACAGTGCGTGACAAGGTCGCGACCCTCTGCGGCCGCTTCCCGCTTTATCCCAACCTCTGAGGGGTTGGGGCCATAGGCCGGTGTCTTGATCCTCAACGACACCCCAGACACGTTGTCGCCGCGCCTCAGGGTGCGGCGATTTTCGGTTCAAGGGTCTGAGAATACGCCGGCATTTACCGACAACCTGTGGCGCAGGCAGGCCGGTCAGACGAAGCCACGCCAGGACAGCACACAGACCAGCAGCGCAATCACCGTCAGGAGCGCAAACCCGACCGAAGCGCCGATATCCAGCAGACGCCCCTTGCGGCGATCCGCCAGGTCCACCTCGGCCAGGTACAACCGCAGACCGCGCGCCTGACGCAGCAATTTGGCCTCATCCAGCATCATCGCCAGTTTGGGATGTTCAAAGGCCGCCTCCGCCGCCGCCAGATCCGCAGCCGCGCGCCGGTGGCGCGGGGGCAAGTGGCGCCGCGCCCGGATCAGACAGTCTGAAACCGCGCCCGTCAGCTTCAACCGTTTTTCCAGCAACGTACTGATCTCGCTCAACGCGCTTTCCAGCGTCTCGGTCATGGGTCTGGATCTCCGGTGGTGGCAGCCGGTCACATCCTATCCCCGGAACCGGGCAAGCTCAATGCCGCCAGCACCGGTCCCTGCACTGCAATTGGGGCTGACAGGCCCGAGCGTTGCGGCTATCACATCGGCATGTTGAACACGATCGCACATGGCACCCCGACCGACCGACCGCCCCTTCTGATCGCGCATGGGCTTTATGGCTCTGGCCGCAACTGGGGGGTGATTGCCAAACGCCTGTCCGATGACCGTCAGGTGATTGCCGTCGACATGCGTAACCACGGCGAAAGCGCGTGGACCGACAGCCATACCTATGCAGATCTGGCCGCCGACCTGGCCGAGGTGATTGTGGCCTTTGGCGGCAAGATGGATGTGGTCGGACATTCCATGGGCGGCAAGTCCGCGATGATGCTTGCGCTTCAACACCCGGAGGCGGTCAACCGGCTGGTCGTGGCCGATATCGCGCCGGTCAGCTACAGCCACACCCAGGCGCATTTCATCACTGCCATGCGCAGCGTTGATCTGGCATCGGTCACCCGCCGCTCTGATGCGCAGGCCCAATTGGCCGAGGCCGGCGTCGATGCCCAGCTGCAAAGTTTCTTCACCCAGTCACTGGATATCGAAAACCGCGCCTGGCGGTTAAATCTGGATGTGCTGGAACGCGACATGCCGCATATCCTCGCCTTTCCCGAGGTTGAAACGCATTGGGAGGGTCCTGCCCTGTTTTTGACCGGGGGCGAGTCTGATTATGTGAAAGCCGAGGACCGCGACCGGATCAAAACACTGTTCCCGAAATCGCGATTTGCCAAGATCCCCGGCGCAGGCCATTGGCTCCATGCTGAAAATCCACGCGCGTTTGAGGCAACCGTGCGGGCCTTTCTCGACGCCTGATCCCTGTCTTTCGACCTTATGCGGCCTCGGTCGGGGTCAGTCGCAAGCGGTCAATAGGTCAGCAACAGCCGGTCCCGGACCGCTTCGGTTTCCATGCGTTGGCCGCCCATCTGGAACCGCTTGAGCATCGACTGCCCCATGTTCACCAGGATTTCGCGTTCAAACAATCCCGAGGGGATGGCGATATCGCAATAGACGTCGCCGGATTTCTTGGTTCCGTCGATGGACATCGCCACCCGCACGCCGCGCGCCTTGCAGGCGGTGATGGCGGCAAACAGCTCCTCCAGACGAAAGGCCTGCGCGCCATAGAGAATGGTTTGCGAGTGAGCATAGGGCGGGTCGCAATAAATCACGTCACCAGCGCGCGCCTGGGCCATCGCGGCACGGTAGTCGAGGCATGCAAACCGCGCGCCCGCCATCCGCTCTTGCCACAGCGCCACGCGACGGGCGAATTTCTCCGGGCTGATAACCGGATGGCTGCCGCAGGGCGTCGACATATAGTTGTCCTTGCGGCGAAACCGGACAACGCCGCCATAGCAGGCCCGACATAGGAACAGGAAATCCGCCCCGTTGGGCGCCGCGTTATAGCGCGCCTTGATCGTCTCGTAGACCTCAACCCGATTGCCGGCGTGGAACTGCGCGTGACGATCCGCATACCAGCCAACCAGTTGATCCGGCGCGGCAGCGAGCGTTTGCCAGATTTCGACCAGCGGCGCAAAGATATCCGAACCCACCGCCCGATGCGGACGCAGGGTCGCCATGACGCCCCCCGCCCCAAGGAAGGGCTCAAAATAGGTGCCATAATCCTGCGGCAGATGGGCGACGATGTCATGGGCGAAGCGTTGCTTGTTGCCGACCCATTTCAGCAATTGCGTCTTGAAGGGCGCCACATCGACCACCGGCACCGCTGCGCTCTCAGCGATCATCGCGGTGCCTGTCAGCGCTGTGGTCATCGGTGATCCGTCCTGAAGTTGCCGTTCAGGCCTTATGGCGCAATTGGCGGCGCGGGTCCAAACCTAATCCCGCGGCGCGGGCGGTCCTGCACGCCGTTGCGGGCCGGGCAGCGCGTCCTGCAACAGGGCCTGCGGAGTGCCCGGCAAACGGGCGTTTGCGGCCAATCTGCGCGCCTTTTCAGCACAGGTCGCACCGGGGACGGCAACGCGCGCCGCCCTATGCTCTTTGCCGCCACAGATCGCAAAAACTCTGGCACGCTTGGACGTCAGACAACCTGGGGCGTGACATGGCACGACAGAAATTGGCACGACGGAAACCAGCAGGACCTCGCGCAGGCCGGTGGCTCCAGCGCCTTGCACGCTGTGCGATGGCGGCCTGCCTTGTCGGTCCGGCGCTCGGCGACATGTCGGATCAGGAGTTCGAAGAACGGCTGCGCGCCTATATCCTGTCCCACCCGGACATCATTCTCGAAGCGATGGAAATCCTGTCAGAGCGCGAAGCCAGAGCACAACAAACCGCCAGAATCGCGCAATATCCGGATCTGTTCAGCGAACCGCCTAGCCTCGGATTGGGTCCGGCGGACGCGCCGATCACCGTGATCGAGTTTTTCGATTACAAATGCGCCCCCTGCAAGGCGCTGCACGCGCCGTTGAAGGCCGCCCTTGCCGACCATCCGGAGCTGCGGGTTGAAATGCGCCATCTGCCGATCCTGTCGCCCGGATCAGAGCGCGCGGCACGTTTTGCCCTTGCGGTCAAACATTTGGCAGGGCAGGAAAAATACGAGGCCACGCATACGGCCCTCTGGTCGCTGCACCGCCCCCTTCAAGAGGCCGCTTTTGCCGAGATCGCGGCAGAGCAGGGTCTGGACTGGACCCGCCTCAGGGTGGAAATGGACAGCGACGCGATCACCAGCCGGATCGCCCGCAACCGCCAGATCGCAGGCGATCTGGGGCTTCGCGGCACGCCGGCATTTGTGACCCCCACATCCGTCCAGATCGGCGGCACGGATGCAGAGGCGCTGGTGGCCGGGTGGCTCAGTCAATAAATGCCTTTTCGACCACAAAATGCTTCGGGTCTGAATTGGCCCCCTCGACCAGCCCATAGCCTTCGCACAGCCCCATGATGTCCTTGTTCAGGGCAAGATTGCCGCAGACCATCACCCGGTCGCTGTCGCAGGTCCATTCCGGCAACCCCAGGGCCGCAAACACCCGGCCATCGCGGATGTGATCGCTGATGCGCCCCTCGATGGCCGAGGGCTCGCGCGTGGTTGTCGGGTAATATTTCAGCTTGTCGCCCACCAATTCGCCGATCAGTGGGTCATCCGGCAAGGCCTCGACCAGCGTGCGGCCATAGTCCAGTTCAGCCGCCGTGCGACAGGTATGCGCCAGAATCACCTCGTCGTATTGCTCCCAGGTTTCCGGATCGCGCAACAGGGAGGCAAAGGGGGCAACACCGGTGCCGGTACAGATCATCCACAGCCGTTTTCCCGGCAACAGCGCGTCCAGAACCAAGGTCCCCACCGGTTTCGGGCGCAGGATGATCTCGTCCCCCGGTGCGATTTTTTGCAGGCGTGAGGTCAGCGGACCATCCGGCACCTTGATCGAATAGAATTCCAGCTCCTCGTCCCAGCTGGGCGACGCAATCGAATAGGCGCGCAACAGCGGTTTACCGTCCTCCTTCAACAGGCCGATCATCACGAATTCACCGGATCGGAACCGCAGTGATTTCGGCCGCGACACGCGAAACGAAAACAACGTGTCGGTCCAATGATGCACGGAGGAAACCGTCTGTGCATCGGGCAGGATCTTGGCGGGGCTTTGGGTTTGTACGTTCATCAGCTAGGTCCTTCAGGCCGCCTCGGTGGCGGGGTTTTCCGAAAAATGGGTCTCGAGCTTATTGGCCTGGCCGTCCATATCGTCGGCCTCCGGCAGCGGGTCCTTGGCTTCGGTGATGACCGGCCAGATCTTTGCGTATTTTTCGTTGAAGGCGATCCAGGGTTCCATGCCCTCTTCGGTGTCGGCACGAATCGCATCCGCCGGGCATTCCGGTTCGCAGACGCCACAGTCGATGCATTCTTCCGGGTCGATCACCAACATGTTCTCGCCCTCGTAAAAACAATCCACGGGGCAGACGGAAACGCAGTCAGTGTATTTGCAGGCGATGCAGTTGTCGGTGACGACGAAGGTCATGGCGGGTTCTCTTTCTCCAGTTTGCGCCCAGCGTGCCGCGCCGCAGAAACCCTGTCCGTAAACAAATTGCTATTGAGCGATTCTGCGATGCGGCATCCTGAGAGAAATCGAAAGGGACCGCATATGATCGACAGGCTCTCCGCAACCACAGACAACCGTCACCTGATCGTCGAATGGGAGGGCGGCGGCACAACCGAACTGGCCGCCACCACCCTGCGGCGCGAGGCCCGCGACGCCTACACACGGCGCGCCAAGCTGGACCACGGGGAGATCGCCGTGGCGCCGGACCTGACCATCACCGCCCTGGCACAGGTCGGGCGCGGCGGCGTGAACATCCATTTTTCAGACGGTCATGACCGCGCAATCTACCCTTTTGAGTATCTGCACGCGCTTTCCGAGCAATACGGAAACTAATTGACATTTGCCGCGCCGCAGCACGGCGCAGGATAAGACATCACTGCATTGGAGCCCGATATGGACGAAATCTTGGATGGAACGACGCAGATCGATTGCGACATCCTGATCATTGGCGGCGGCACGGCCGGTCCGATGGCTGCCCTCAAGGCAAAACGCAAGAACCCCGAGGCCAACGTTGTCCTGCTGGACAAGGCCAACGTGAAACGGTCCGGGGCGATCTCGATGGGGATGGACGGGCTGAACAACTCGGTCATTCCCGGCTATGCCACCCCCGAGCAATACACCAAGGAAATCACCATCGCCAACGACGGCATCGTCGATCAAAAGGCGGTCTATCGCTACGCGGATGAATGTTATGGCATCATCCAGGAGCTGGACCAGTTCGGCATCCGGTTTCAGAAGGATCAGAACGGCGAATATGACGTCAAAAAGGTCCACCACATCGGCACCTATGTGCTGCCTATGCCCAATGGCGACACGGTGAAAAAGGCGCTTTATCGGCAACTGCGCAAGGCGCGCATCAATATCGTCAACCGCTATATGGCGACCCGCCTTCTGACCGGTGAGGATCGCATCGCCGGTGCCATCTGTGTCAACACGCGCACCGCCGAATTCCTCGTCGTGCGGGCCAAGGCTGTCATCATGGCGCTTGGCGCGGCCGGGCGCCTCGGTCTGCCCTCTTCCGGCTACCTCTATGGTACCTACGAGAACGCCTCCAACAGCGGCGAAGGCTACGCGATGTCCTATCACGCAGGGGCTGGCCTTGCGAACCTCGAGTGTTTCCAGATCAACCCGCTGATCAAGGATTACAACGGACCGGCCTGCGCCTATGTCGCGGGGCCGATGGGCGGCTATACGGCCAATGCCCAGGGCGAGCGGTTTATCGAATGCGACTATTGGTCCGGTCAGATGATGCAGGAGTTCTATGACGAACTTCAGGGCGGCAAGGGGCCCGTCTACCTCAAGCTGAACCACCTGGCCGAAGAAACCGTGGCCGAGATCGAGCGTGTCCTGCACATCGTCGAGCGGCCAACCCGTGGCCATTTCCACAAGGGGCGTGGCACCGACTACCGGACCGAAATGATCGAGATGCACATCTCGGAGGTCGGGTTCTGCTCCGGCCACTCTGCCAGCGGTGTGTTTGTCGACGAACACGCCCGCACCACCATTCCCGGCCTCTATGCGGCCGGCGACATGGCCAACGTGCCGCATAACTACATGCTTGGGGCCTTTACCAACGGCGCCTTTGCCGGGCTCGATGCGGTGGACTACATCAAGGATGTTGATTTCGCTGATTTCGACATGGGTGAAGTTGACGCCGAACAGACCCGCGTGCTGGCCCCGACCAAACGCGATGATGGCATCCCGCCGAACCAGATCGAATACAAGACCCGCCGCTTTGTGAATGACTATCTGCAACCGCCGAAAGTCACCGCAAAGATGGAACTGGCGCAGCGCCGCTTTGCCGAGGTGCGCCACGATATGGAAAACGAGATGTATGTCCGCGACAGTCACGAGCTGATGCGGTCGCTCGAAGCGTCGACCATCCTGGATTGCGCCGACATGGCCGCTGCCGCCTCGCTTTATCGCACCGAGAGCCGCTGGGGCCTTTACCACAACCGGGTCGAATACGAGCGCGACGACGAAAACTGGTTCTGCCACACCATCCTGACCAAGGGCGACGATGGCAAACCCGCACACCGCAAGCAGCCTGTTCAACCCTATGTCGTCGAAATCGATGACGACGAGAAGAACGCCTATGCAAACCAGCGTGTCAACAGCACGGTCGCGGCAGAATAAGGAATAAAACCATGCCATTGGCTCAAACCTCCTCCATTGTTCCCGTTGTCGTGGACAAGGCGCTGTGCATCGCGGACAAGGGCTGCACCGTCTGTGTCGATGTCTGCCCGCTCGATGTTCTGCGCATCGCGGCCAGCGACGACGGCACCCAGACGGCCTATATGAAGTACGATGAATGCTGGTACTGCATGCCCTGCGAAGCGGACTGCCCCACCGGCGCCGTCACCGTAAACCTCCCCTATTTGTTGAAGTGAGACTGAGATGACCGCTCTGTTTGAAGACTTTGACGAAATTGGTGAACTGGCCGAGGCGCTGGACGACCCGTCGCCGGGGGCGCGGATCATGGCGGTGATGGAACTGGCCGACAGCGCCGATCCGGCCGCCATTCCCCATCTCGCCCGCGCAATCGCCGACGCCGATGCGGGCGTGCGCAAACAGGCCGCGCTGGCGCTGACCGATTTTGACGGCCCCGACACCGCCGCGGCCCTGGTCTCGGCCCTGACGGATGGCGACGCGGCCGTGGTCGCCGCCGCCTCAGTCAGCCTGACGGAACTCAAAGACCCCGCTGCCGGCGACGCCATCCTGCCGCATCTGGACGATCCCGATACCATCAAGCTCAAGGCCTGTCTGGCGGGGATCAAGGAACTGCGCCGCCCCGAAGCGATGGGGCCCGCGATCGCCGCGCTGAAACACGCCGACGCAGGCGTGCGCGCCGAAGCGGTCGGGGTGATCGGCTGGCTACAGGACCAAAACGCCCTGCCTGCCCTGCGGGACGCCGCAAAGGATGGCGAAACCCAGGTGCGCCGGACCGCCCTGGCGGCGCTTGGATTTTCAAAATCCGAACATGCCGAGGCAACGCTGGTCGAGGGGCTGAAGGACCCGGAATGGATGGTGCGCGAGGCCGCAGCGGAAACACTTGCCAAATCCGGCAGCGCCGGTTGCGTGGCCGTGCTGCGCGACGCCCTGCAGGATGAATTCTGGCAGGTCCGGCTCAAGGCGGTGCGCTCCCTGGGGCGTCTGAACGCGACAGAAGCCGCCATTGAAATCGCGCCGATGATGGATCTCCCGGTCCCGAATTTGCGCAAGGAATGCGCGGCGGTGCTCGGCGAAATGGCCGTCGTCGAAACCCTGCCCTTTTTGGAAAAGTACAAAGACGACCCGGACCCGGACGTCCGCAAAAACGTCCGCTGGGCCCTCGGAAAGATGGCCGTGCAATAAGCCTGCTGAAAAAGGACCACCGTTTTTGATTGCACCCTGGGGAGATCACCCCAAGGGTGCAATTTTGCCTTCAAATACCACTCAACTCACTGATTCTAAAAGATAAAAATATCACCCGATTCTTGAGCACCCGAAGTTTGAGAGGTTTTTTTACGCCCGCGCTTTCGCCTTTTGCCGCAAAATTTGCCGTTATTTTGCGCGTCTGAAAGATAGGGCCTGATCGGGATATGAATTCCCTGCGGTCCGGACCGCTTTCATTGGACACTGATTTCAATACCGAAAATTGAACTGACCAATGGAGACGAAAATGAAGAATTGCTTCAACCTCAAGTCCGCATTCTTGGCAGCCACCCTGATCCCGATCGGCGCCATCGCCCAGGCGGAAAAAATTTCGATTGCCGTCGGGCATCAATCCATGTGCACCGACACCTATACCGCCGGCATCGTGATCAAGGAGCTTGGGCTTCTGGAAAAGCACCTGCCGACAGAGGGCGCCTATGCCGATGCGGAATATGACATCAGCTGGGCCGACTACAGTTCAGGCGGACCGATCACCAACCAGATGCTGGCCAACAAATTGAACTTTGGCGTCATGGGCGACTATCCCCTGATCGTGAACGGCGCCAAGTTCCAGGAAACCGACAGCCTGCGAACGCTCTATGTGGCGGGCACCGGCTACAACCTCAAAGGGTCCGGCAACGCAATCGTCGTGCCGGTCGAAAGCGACATCTACTCGATCGACCAGCTCAACGGCAAAGAGGTCTCGACCCCGGTTGGTTCCGCCGCCTGGGGCATGTTGCTCAAGGCGATGCAGGACAATGGCATCCCGACCTCTGATTACGTTCTGAAAAACCAGAGCCCAGCGGTCGGCGCGGCCAATATCGCCGCGGGCAAGATCGACGCCCATTCCGATTTCTGCCCCTGGTCCGAAATCATGGAATTCCGCGGCACCGGTCGCAAGATCTATGACGGTGCCGAAACCGGTGTGCCCTACCTGCACGGTGTCGTCGTGCGCCAGGATTTTGCCGAGGAATACCCCGAGGTGGTGCAGGCCTTCATCAAGGCCGTCTACGAGGCCGGCGAATGGATCCGCGAGGACCCGATGCGCGCCGTGTCCGAAATGGAGGGCTGGACCGGGGTCGAGAAGGAAGTGCTCTATCTCTATTTCTCGAAGGGCGGTCACCTGACGCTGGAACCCTCGATCAAAACCGAGTGGATTGACGCGCTCAAGTTCAACCATGGCGTTCTGGTCAAGGAAAAGGCGATTCCGCCGCTCGATTTCGAGGCCTGGATCACCGAGGACTACCTCAAGGCCGCCTATGCGGACATGGGCGTCGACTACGCCGCCGACAAGGCCAAGATGGTGGACCCCGCCGTCGCCAACGAAGGTCTGCCGATGGAAATCTGGCACGCGCGCGACGGCATCAGCAGCTATGCCACCATGCCGGAGTTCCTGACCGCCGTGGCAGAGATGCAGGGCACCGGCGCCAAGCTGAACTCCACCTATGTCTATGACGTGGAAACCGGGCTGAAGCTCTTTGGCAAGACGGCGTTCTGGGTCAAGACCGGTGACGGCTATGCGACCTTCCTGCGCAAGGGCGAAGCCGAGGCCTATGCCGCCGAAAACGCCGGCGCGCTGGTGACCTTTGACGAGGCCGTGGCCGACTTCATCTCGGAAACCTGATGTCCGATTGAGCAGGCTCCGGGCGGCAAGATCGCCCGGAGCCCCCCCGACTTGCGTGACGACCCATCCCCCTGATCTAAGGCAGATACCCATGCAACCCCTTGTAAAAGATGCGGAAAACCCCACAGCCGAACCCAAACCCAGCGCCGAGGTCACCCCGGCCGCGCCGCCACCAGCGCGCAAGGGTGTGCCGCGCCTCTCCGCCGAGCGGCTACAAGGTCTCGCCATGGCGCTCGTCTCGCTCAGTGTCGGGATCGGGCTCTGGCATATCGCGACGGCGATCAATCTGGATTTTTACATCAACTTTTCCAACGTGCCCGCCCCGTGGAAGGTCTTTTCTGCCTTTTTCGCCCATATCCAGACCGAGATTTTCTGGACCCATATCGGGGTGTCGATGCGGCGGATCCTCATCAGCTATTCCATCGCTGTGGTGCTCGGGATCACCATCGGCCTGATGATGGGACGCTCCCGGATCGCGCGGGCCTTTGTGATGCCCTATATTGAGGTCATCCGCCCCATTCCGGCCGTCGCCTGGATTCCGCTGGCCATCCTGATGTGGCCAACGGAAGAAAGCTCGATCATCTATATCACCTTCCTGGGCGCGTTGTTTCCTATTGTTCTCAATACGTTACATGGGGTGGAACAAACGCCCGAGGTGCTGGTGCGCGCGGTCCAATCGCTGGGCGCATCCCGCGTGGCGGTGTTTCTCCATGTTGTGATCCCGGCCGCGTTGCCCTCTATCGCGGCCGGGCTCGCGATTGGCATGGGGGTCAGCTGGTTCTCGCTGCTCGCCGGAGAGATCATCTCCGGGCAATACGGCATCGGGTACTTCACCTGGAATGCTTACAGCCTGATCAACTACCAGGACATTGTCGTGGGTATGCTGGTGATCGGCGGGCTTGGCACCGCCTCCACTGCCGCCGTGAAACTGGCCACCTCGCCGATGCTGAAATGGCAAAAGAGGGCACGGTGATGGCGGTGCTGAGAACCCTACACCACACCATCGCGCAGGACTGGCAGCGGATGCTGCTTTCGGGTCTGCTGTTTGCGGTGCTGTTTCAGGTGCTGATGCTGCTGGCGCTGATGATCCGGTTTCAGGCTCTGCCGAACTACGTGGTGGCCTATGACTGGATCGGCAATGTCATCCATATCGTCAAATCCACACCGTCCTGGCGCGACATCCCGCCGATCATCAACCAGGAATGGCTGCTTGAGGTCGGCAAGATCAACTATGAATACGGCACCGGCATATCGGAATGGAGCCTCAACGTCGTGCCGGTGCGGATGATGGTGCTCTTTGTGCTGGGCCTCCTTGTGGCGCTCTGCACCAGCCTGCAGCGCCGTGACACCTGCACGGCGGGCCCTGCCACAACGCTGCGCGCCGCCACCGGGATCGGGACCATCCTGGTGGCCATGACCAATGCCACCATGAGCTGGGTGGTCTGCTGCGCCGCACCCTCCTGGGTGGTCGGACTGGCCATGCTGGGGCTGGGCGTTGCCACCTCACTGGCGCTGGAGACCATGGGCCCGGCCCTGAACATCGCGGGCTTTGGCCTGCTTTCTTGCACTGTAGTGTTTCTGGCCTGGCGGAAGACCCGTGCAGCCAAATCGCAAATGGGAGCCCCGAGCCATGCTTGACGTATTGAAATTCAAAAAACCCGACACCGCCCTTGCCAATGACGCCGACAAAGGACGGATCCGGATCAGCGATGTGTCGATCAGATTCGGTCAGGGTGCCAGCGCGCATCAGGCCGTTGAAAGCACCTCTATTGATATCGAGGCAGGCGAATTTGTCTGTATCCTCGGCCCCTCTGGTTGCGGAAAATCGACGCTGCTTAACGCCATTGCCGGCTATACAAAGCCGACCACCGGACAGGTGACCGTGGATGACGTCAAGGTCACCGGCCCCGGCCCGGATCGCGGCATGGTGTTTCAGCAGTATTCCCTTCTGCCGTGGAAAACCGTCTATGAAAACGTCGCCTTCGGCCCCAAAATGGCTGGCGCCTCGCGCACCAGTGCCGGTTCCGTCGCCAATACGTTCCTCGGTCTGGTCGGGCTGAAGAAATTCGGCAACCGCTACCCGGCGGAACTGTCGGGCGGGATGCAGCAGCGGGTCGGCATCGCACGGGCGCTGGCCAATTACCCCAGCGTCCTGCTGATGGATGAACCCTTTGGCGCGCTCGACGCCCAGACCCGGCTGATGATGCAGGAAAGCCTGCTGGACATCTGGCGCAAGTTCGGCACCACGGTGGTTTTCATCACCCATGACGTGGACGAGGCGGTGTTTCTCGCGGATCGCGTCCTGATCATGAGCGCCGCCCCCGGCCGCATCATCGAGGACGTCAGGGTGGAGTTGCCGCGCCCCCGCTCGCCCGAAATGGCCAGCACGCCGAAATACCTGGAGGCCCGGCAATTCTGCCTCGACACCATCCGCGCCGAAAGTCGCAAGGCCTTTGCGGCGCAAAACGCATGAGACGCCTGCTGCATCTCCTCGCCCTGCTGTGCTGGCCCGCGCTGGCACAGGCCCAGGTGCAGGGCGTCATGCTCGACGCTCCGGTCGCCCTGCCCGACCTTGCCTTTCACGACGAAACGGGCGCGACCTTTACAAGCGCCGACTTGAAGGGTCAGTGGACCCTTGTGATGATCGGGTTCATGTCCTGCCCCGATGTCTGCCCCTTCACCCTCGGCAATCTTGAGGCGGCCGTGGCCGAGACCGGGATGCGGGTGCGACCGGACAATCTGCCAAAGGTCTGGTTCCTGTCCGTCGACCCGGACCGGGACGGCGCTTTTGTCAGTGAATATGCGCCCTTCTTTCACCCCGATTTTCGCAGCATGACCGGCACCCGCGCCCAGATCGACCGCTTTATCGACGCGACCGACGGTTTCTACCGCCTGCTGCCCGCCGACAAGGACGGCTACTACGAGGTCCAGCACAGCTCGGCCGTGTCCGTCATCGCGCCCGATGGAACCCTGCGGGCCAAGCTGCAGCCCCCATTTGATCCGGGGCTGACGGCAGAATTCCTCGCCCGTTTGCAACTCAGCTATCGCAAGGAGAAAACACAATGATGCGCTCTGTCACGCCGGTCCTGGCGCTGCTTTGGGCCACCTCGGCCTTTGCACAGCAACTCCGGGTTGAGGCGGCCTATGTCCCGCTTGCCCCGCCGGGCGTCATGACCCATGCGGCCTATATGACTCTGGCAAACGCCGGCACCGCCCCGCTTCGGCTCGTCGGGGTGACGGCGGCAGGCTACGCCATGGCCCATCTGCATGCCAGCGCCGAACAGGACGGCGTCGCCACCATGGCGATGCTGCACCAGCTGGAGATCGCACCGGGGCAAACCATTGCGCTGGCGCCGGGTGGGTTGCACATCATGCTGATGCACCCGGACCGGACGCTGCAGGCGGGAGATACGGTCGAACTGGTCCTGAGCTTCGCAGATGGCACGAGCCAATCCGTTACCGCCACCGTAGGGGCCGCTGGCGCCGGATCATGACCCGCCATCCTATGGGCGCAGCCTTCTGTCTGGCCATCGGTCTGACAACCGCTGTGGCCGCGCCGCTTCATGCGGATTTTGATGCCGACAGCTATCCCGCCTATGAAACCTGCGCGCTCTGCCACGGGCTGTCTGGCCAGTCCCGTCTGGACCGGTTTCCCCATCTTGCCGGGCAAAACCCGGCCTATATCCAGGCTCAGCTGGCGGCCTTCCTCTCCGGGATCCGGCGCAACGACGGCGGCCAGATGTCGAGCATCGTGACAGAGCTGGCACCCGAAGACCTGCCGGTCGTGATCGAGTGGTTCGCACAGCAGGATCCGCCCCCGGCCAGCGATCCGCCGGATAGCGATCTGGGCCAGACCCTGACCGCGGCGGCGGGCTGCCTTGGCTGTCACGAGGTGGACAGCGATGGCGCGGTGCCGTATCTTTCGGCCCAGCATGCGGGCTATCTGTCAAAGCAGATGCGCGATTTTCGCGACGGTCGGCGTGACCACGGTGCGTTCGCAGAGATGCACCAGGAGATCTTCAGCGGGATGGACACAGGCATCGACGAGATCGCCGCCTATCTTGCTTCACTGGAAAGACCGGAGTGACCGAGAATATTGACGAGCCCAACGATGGCCCAAGCGCCATCTTCCTGTCGGAGTACCTGTTGGACATCAACAAGGGCGCCGGCTTTCTGTCCTCGCTGACGGATGAAGATCAACGCACCACCCGCCAGCTTGGCACCCGATGCACGGTGACCAAGGGCGAAGGCATCTTCTTTCAGGGCGATCCGCACACTGGCGTCTGGGTCGTCGAAAAAGGGCGCGTGCGGACCTTTTATGCCGGGCCATCGGGCCGTGAAATCACCCTCGCTTACTGGAGCATCGGCCATTTCATCGGCGGGCCCGAGGTCTTTGGCGGCGGGCGGCATGTCTGGTCGGCAGATGCGCTGGAAGACTGCGAATTGCTGTTTTTGTCCGGGGTCAGTTTGCAACGTCTGGTGCGGGACATCCCCGATGTGGCAATCGCGATCATCAACGGTCTGGTCAACAAGGGGAAATGCTATTCGGCCCTGATCCAGATGCTGGGCACCCGCACGGTGGCCGAACGGCTGCGGCAATTGCTGGTAATCCTGGCAGAGACCTATGGCCGCCACGAGGGCAGCCGCATCGTCATTGATCGCACGATCACCTACGACCAGATCGCCACCATTGTCGGCGCAACCCGGCAATGGGTCACCCAGTCTCTGGACCGGATGCAGGCCGAGGGCATCCTCGAAGTCAGCCGCAGGGAGATCGCGATTTCGGATCTTCGGGCGCTCTACGAATAGGGGCCGGAAACCTCTGGCGGTTGATCCCGTCGGCCATTGCGACGCAGTGACGTCGCCGCCCGCGGACCGTTTGCCCCCACCATCAGCCCTGTCCGGCGCTTGCTGGCTGTCGATCACACGGTCACGGCAAAGGCCCCGGCAGCGGTCGGGGCGTCGCGCGCCAGCCCACCCGCATCCAGATTATATCGCCCGGCGACACCGCGCCGGACGGTCTCGGCCGCAGCCGATCCGGGTTGCAGGCGCAAGTCCGGCAAGGACAGCTCCGGCAGGTAATCCCCCGGCCCCACGATCTTTGCCGCCGTCGGAGCGACGAACAGCGGGTCACGCGGGCCGTCGAAATTGAAATTCTCGTTGATCGAAAACGCCGCATGCCCACTGAAGTCATCGGTCACGTCAAAGTTGCCGTCGTCGCGCCAGACAAGATTGCCGGTCATCTCGAAATCACGAACGACACCCGCAGCCCGCCACGCCGGGTCGGCCCAGTCGACAAGGCGAATTTCATCGCGATAGGCCTGCTCCTGCCCACAGTTGAACACCGTATTGAACCGAATGACGATCCCGGCGATGCGACCGGACGGGTGGTCACCGGGATGGGCAAAACACACCAACCCGTCGCGTTCCATGTCGAAGATCACGTTGTTCCAGACCCGGATATCCTCAAGCCGCATGTCGAAATCGGCCAGATCCAGCGTCGGATCGTCAGCGTCGAAATCTGCCTCTCGGGCGAGGACGAGACCATTGCGGCAGCTCCAGATGACATTGTCATGAATTTCCAGATCGTCCACGAAACGACGCGAGGCGTCGATATAGAGCCCATGATTGGTGCAATTCCAGATCCGGTTGTAGCGGATCGTGCCGCCGCGGGTGCCTGACTTTGAATCAATCCCGTATTGCAGGGTGTCATGAACGTGGTTGTGCTCCACCACATAGCCCTGCACCGAGGCGGCAATCGTGATCGCCTCGTTGTTGCCACCGGGCAGCCCGTCGGCATTGGAAAACGCGCTATTGTAGTCGTTTGCGACGTTGGTCTCGGCCACGTCATTGTATGAAATCACCACATCGGACAGGCGAAAGACCTCGGTTGCCGCATTGCCGATCCCGATCCGCTTGCCGGGATAAAACCCGCAGGCCATGATCCCCGAGGACCCGGTCTGGCGCACCTTGTTGCCGTGGATGAGATGCCCACCATAGACCGGGGGCGGGCCAACATCATCTTCGGGTTCCTGCCCCTGAAGGAGCAGGCCTTCTTTCATTGAGCCAAGGATGCTGAGATGGGACACTTCAACATTGTTCACCTCCCGCAGCCGGATGGCGCTGTAGTTGCCGGTACGTCCCGCCGTGAGCAAATCGTGACCGATGACCTGTGGCAATCTCTCCTCGCCCGGCAGCGTGGTGATGCGAAACCGCTCGGCGGCGGAGTGGCCTGAAACGGTGACATCGAAGGCGGCGAAATCGCCGGCCCGCAGATACAGCGTATCGGCGCCGCTGCAAACGGTCATCGCCTGCGCTGGGGTTCGAAACGGTTTTTCCGGCGATCCGGTGCCGCGCAGGTCGTCGCCAGAGCCCGCCACATGCCAGACCTGCGGCAAGGGCGCGACAGTTGTCCCGCCATAGCTTTTGGGGCCGACCGAGATCTCCACCTCGACGCCGCGCCCCTCCCCGTCTTTGCGCAACGACACGAACCCCATCGAAAGTCGCCCGGTCAGCCTGGCCAAAACCGCCCGGTCGCTGATATCCCCATCCGCGACCAGGGGCACCCGGTGCACGCCCGGCGTGCTGGGCAAGGACGTAAAATGGAACGGGCTGCCGACGTCGGGAACAAAGAAATGGCTGACCTCCTCGGCCTCGATGATTTCATAGTCCAGCGTGAAACGCTCGCCCTGGGTGATGCTGCCGCCGGGGGCCAGCGACAACACTGTCGCAGCGTTGCTGCCCGAGAGCCTGCCAGGATCGGTGACGGCGGCCCATTCTCTGGATCCGGCAAGATCGAGCCACCACTCTGCCTTGTAGAAAGAGACTTCGGACAGGGTGATCTCGCCACTGGCCCGGATCAGCTCCACCGCCCCCTGGCCGGAAAAACCGCTCTTGATCTCGACCAGCACCGAATGCGTGCCGATGCCCTGTGGCAATTGCTCGCCGCTGTTCGAACAGGGAGACCCGATTGCGAAAAACGGATAGGATCCGGCGGCCTGATCGGAGATGGTATACTGCAGGTGATACCACGACCCGCCCGACAGGCTGTCGGCCGTGACAAAGGCCAGCACACCGCCCCCCGCCGCCGCGCGCGGAAAGGTCACGTCCGTAACAAGATCCGTCGCCGCCGCAGCCACGACAGAGCCGGTGCGATCAACCCCATCAACCGCCACGCGGGTCAGCGCAACAGCGCCCCGATCCCCGTCATCGGTGTTGACCAGTCGGATCGTGAGCCCTCCGTTCACCGGATCAAAGGCGACCTGCGGCAGCGGCGCGCCTGCCCCGGCTGCGCTCGGGCCGGTCATTGACCCACCTCAGGCCGGGCAGGCTCTGGCCAGGCAGGCACATCCATGTCCATGGCGCGGGTGGCGGCGCCCCAGACACAGGCAGAAAACGGGTCGATCAGGCGCATGTGAATATCCTTTGCAAGCGGCGGTCCGTGGGTCAGGCCGGAGCATGATTGCAAAGCTTTTTTGATTTTGAGTTGGGTGGTCGCACGCCCCATTAACGCCTTGCAGGCGCAACGGCAGACCTAGATCGCCGAGGAAAACCCACCGTCCACCGGCAGGCTGACGCCGGTCACGAAATCGGCGGCCGGCGAACAGAGGAACCGTGCCGCGCCGCCGACGTCTTGCGGTCGTCCCCAGCGGCCAGCGGGCGTCCGCGACATCACATGGTCGTGCAGGCCGGGGATCTGCTGCTTTGCCGTCACCGTCAGCTCCGTCTCGATCCAGCCGGGCAGGATGGCGTTGACCTGAATATTATCGCCTGCCCAGGCCTGAGCGAGCGATTTCGTCAATTGCACCACCCCACCCTTGGCAGCGGCATAGGGTGCGGCCATGGCGGAGCCGAAAATGGACAGCATCGACCCGATATTGACAATCTTGCCACCGCCCCGTGCGACCATCAGCGGATAGGCCGCCTGCGATACCAGGAACGCAGAGGTCAGGTTGCTCTGGATCAGCGCATTCCACTCCGCGAGCGGGTATTCCTGCGGCAATTTGCGGTCGTTGGAGCCTGCGTTGTTGATCAGCAGATCAAGGCCGCCGAACTGGCGCACGATCTCGGTCGTGACCTCGGCCACGCTGTCTTCGTCCGTCATATCGCCTGTCAGCGCCAGTGCCGCCGGCACGCCCGCCCGCCCCAGCGCACCCTGAGCGGCAGCGGTTTTTGCCGCGTCGCGCCCGACCAGGGCAAGTGTTGCGCCCGCATCGGCAAGCGCGGTTGCCATCGCCAGACCAATACCGCCGTTGCCACCGGTCACCATCGCCACCTTGCCTGTCAGCTCGCCCATGGGTGCTCTCCCGCTCTGATTGTTTCGCCTCTTCGAAAAGCCACTGATCGCTTTGCGCATCGCCCATCCTGATGGCGCAAACGTCGCGCCATTGGGTGATAATACAAGATGACGCAGCGGCAATACGTCAGGCTCTCTCGACTCATTTTGTAGGACCAAGATAGTTTTCCGTCCAGAAAATCTGCACTGCGGACCAAGTATTTCACGCCAGAACCTGAAATATATCCTATTGGTCAGATGAAATTGCCAAGATCGGGCAGAATCCTGGGACATGTTGTTGATCTGAATCACGATCCATGTCTAATTTGTCCAACCACCGGGTCAGAGGATGCCCCTCCCGGTTCGTTGGAGGAGATCAGTTGGGCATCAACCAAAGGGAGAGAGACATGCGCTTTACGAAAAAGCTTGCCGGACTGGCCGCTGTGGCGGTTTCGGTAATGGGACTGGGCGGAGCTGCGCTGGCCGCGGACTACGAATGGACATTCCAGACATCGGAAACCGCCGGCGAACCAGGGTTCGTGAACAAGCAGAAATGGGCCGACGACGTGGCCACGCTGTCGGGCGGGCGGATCGCTATCGAAATCCTGCCGATCGGATCGGTTGTCCCGCATACCGATACGCTTGACGCGGTTGGCGCCGGCATCCTGCAAGGGCATCTGACCGATCCGAGCTATTTCTCGGGCAAGGATCCGGCCTTTGCGATGATGGGCAACCTGGTTGGCGCCTGGAGCGACCCGTTTGAACTGCTTGGCTTCATGCAGAGCGGTGGCGGCAACGAACTTTATTCCGAACTCGTCGAGCCTTACGGCGTGAAGTTCATCGGCGCAGCAGCGACCGAGCCAGAGGCGTTTGTCTCCCGCCTGCCGATCCGCACGGTCGAGGACCTGAAAGGTGTCAAACTGCGCGCGCCTGAAGGTATGGTCTACGAGATCTTCTCCAAGGCCGGTGCGGCTCCGGTGTCGCTGCCCGGTTCGGAGATCTTCTCGGCGCTGGACAAGGGGGTTGTCGACGCGGCTGACAATACCGTCTTTGCCACCAACCAGGCGCTTGGCATGAACGACATTGCCAATTTCCCGCTTTATCCCGGCTTTCACTCGCTGCCGATGATCGACGTGTCGATGAACAAACAGATCTGGGACGGGCTGCCAGAGGATCTGCAGGAAATCCTGCTCACCTCGGTCAAGCAATTCAGCTTCAACCACATCTATTCGGTGCGCCAACTGGACGCCAGCGCCGTCGAGCAGGCCAAAGCCAACCCCGAGATCGAGATCATCAACTGGTCGGGTGACGAGCGGGCCAAGTTCCGCCGCATTGCCCAGCAGGAATGGCAGAACTGGGCGCCCAAGACCGCGATGACGCAGCGCTACTACGATGCGGTCACCGCCTATCTCAAGGGTCGCAACCTGCTTTGATCTAGCAGGCCACCAAAACAGAACTGCGCCCGGCTCACCAACCGCCGGGCGCAAATGCGACAGGACGGGGGAGAGCCGCAAATGGCCAAAGTAGCCGAGATCATTCACCAGGTCGAAGACCATGACGCAGAGGTCCGCACCGGGCTGGACCATGCGTTGACACAGGCGGCAAAATTCTTTGCCTGGGCGATTTTCGTCGCCTTTCTCATTTCAGTGGTCGAGGTCGTGTCGCGATATGTGTTCAACAGCCCGACTTTCTGGGCGCATGAAACCACGTCGTTTCTGATCGCCGCGGTTTTCCTGATCGGCGGACCGGTCGCGCTGGCGCGGGACAAACATATTCGCGTGCGGATGTTCTATGATGCCGTCGGACCAAAGCGGAAGCGGGTCCTGGATATCGTCAACTCCCTGATCGCGCTGGTGTTTTTTGGCGGCCTTGCCTTTGCCAGCTGGATCATGGTCAGCAAATCCTGGTTCACCCCCACAGGCGCCTTTCATCTCGAAGGCACCGGCACATCCTGGAATCCGCCCACTCCGGCGTTGCTGAAATTGCTGGTTCTGATCTGCGTGGTTGTCATGTTTGTGCAAACGCTGTTGCATCTGATCGCGGCCATCCGGCGCCCTGCCGACCCCGCTGCCCCTGTTGAGACCGGAGCAGAATGACCATGGATCTTAGCGCACTTGGCATCGAATACGGCTCTTACCTGCTTGTGGCGGCGATTTTCCTGCTGCTGCTGACCGGTCAGCCGCTGGCCTGGGTCACCGGGTTGGTCGCCCTTGTTTTCACCTTCGGTTGGTTCGGCCCCATGGCCCTGCCGCTGGTCACCTCGCGGATCTTTGGCTTTATCACCGAGTATTCGCTGGTCGCCATTCCGATGTTCATCCTGATGGCTGCCTTGCTGGATCGGTCCGGCATTGCCAAATCCCTGTTCAACGGGATGCGTATTCTGGCCGGCCGCCTGCCGGGCGGGGTCGCCGTGCAGACCCTGATCGTGGCCATCCTGATGGCTGCCATGTCGGGGGTGATTGGCGGCGAAATCGTCCTGCTCGGCATCCTTGCCCTGCCCCAGATGCTGCGGCTTGGCTATGATCGCAACCTGTCGATTGGTGTGGTCTGTGCGGGCGGGTCGCTGGGCACCATGATGCCACCCTCCATCGTGTTGATCATCTTTGGCCTGGTCGCCAATGTCTCGATTGCGGATCTGTTTGTCGCGGCCATCACCCCGGCGCTGCTGCTGTTGGCCTTCTATGTGGCCTATGTGCTGTTCATGTGCTGGCGCAATCCCGAGCTTGGCCCGCCCATGTCCGAGGAAGAAGCCGCGCAGGAATCCCTTGCCAGCGCCCTGCGCTCGCTTGCCGCGCCGCTGTTCATCGTGTTCGTGGTGCTCGGGTCGATCTATGGCGGTGTCGCCTCCATCACCGAGGCCGCCGCCATGGGGGTCTCTGCGGTGATGATCATCTCGCTGTTTCGCCGCGAACTGACGGTAAAACTGATCCAGGACAGCCTGGTCCATACGCTGGAAACCTGCGGCATGATCATCTGGATCGGCATTGCCGCTGCGGTTCTGGTCGGGGTCTACAACCTGATGGGCGGCAACCGGTTTGTTGCCCAATCCATCCTGGCCATCGACGCGCCACCGGTGGTGATCATCATGGTGATGATGGTGATCCTGCTGGTCTTGGGCATGTTCCTCGACTGGATCGGGATCGCGCTGCTGACCCTGCCGATTTTCGTGCCCATCGTGATCCAGCTTGGCTATGATCCGATCTGGTTCGGCATTCTCTTTGCGGTCAATATGCAGGTGTCCTATCTCACACCGCCCTTCGGACCGGCCGCCTTCTACCTCAAGAGCGTGGCACCGCGGGAAATCACGTTGAAACATATCTATGTCGCCCTGCTTCCGTTCATCGCGTTGCAGCTGGTGGTTCTGGGGATCATTCTGTTCTTTCCACCGATTGCGACCTGGGCGATATGAGGCGGCATTCTCTGATCCAAACAGCAAGGAGCACCGACCTTGGACGATGTCTTCGATGAGGCCGCAGCCGGATCCGCCGTCGATCAGGTCGTGGCCCAGATCCGCGAACTGATCGACAGCGACGGGCTGTCGGTCGGTGACAAGCTGCCGACAGAGCGGGAGCTGTGCGAACGCTTTGCCACAAGCCGCAACACGGTGCGCGAAGCGATGCGGATGCTCAAGGCCTATGGCATTGTCGATGTCCGCCCCAAGGTTGGCGCGACGCTGGTCGACAACCGCATGAACCGTGCGCTGGATATCTTTTCCTTCAACGTCGCCGAAATCTCACGCGAGACCTTTGACGACATCCAGGGGTTTCGCGAACTGATCGAAACCGGCTCTGCGCTGCATATCTTCGAGGCGGTCACGCCGCAGGATCTGATCACCCTGCGCGAGACCAACCAGCAAATGGTTCAGGCGCGCAGCATCGTCGAGGCGTCGCAGTACGATTTCAAATTCCATACCGGGCTGATCGCTCTGACCGGCAACAAATCCATTCTGGACATCTACGGCATCATGAAACCGGTGATCCTGCGGATCATGCAGCGCGGCAAAACCCGCCGGATCATCGAAGGCGAGACGTTCCAGGAACACGAAGGCATCCTGCGCGCGATCGAAACAGCGGACGATCTCGCCTATCAGTATCTGATGCGCACCCATCTTCGGGCTGGACTGGCGACGTTCCCGTTTCCACCCAAATCCACCGAAAGCGAGGCGTGATGCCTGTCATCGCACCGGTCCCGCAACCGGCCAGCATGCGCACAGCAAGACATTCAAATTGAGGAGAAACGGTATCGTGAAACTGACAGCAGCGGAAATCCTGCCCGAAACGCCCGGCGGCGTCCTGGTGGGGCGGGTCTGGTCAAACGCCATTGGCGGCCCCTGCCCGGTGGTGGTGCATGACAACGCGCTTCTGGATCTGAGCCATGCCTGCGCGACCATGTCAGGCCTGCTGGAGCGGCCGGACCTGCTGGACGTGGCGCGCGCGGGCGGTGACTCGCTCGGGCCGCTGGACGGCTACCTCGATGCAGGCAATGGCACCGGACGGCTCGGCAGGCTGTTGGCGCCCTGCGACCTGCAGGCGGTCAAGGCGGCCGGGGTCACCTTTGCCGGGTCGATGATCGAACGGGTCATCGAAGAACGCGCCAAGGGCGATCCCGGTCGGGCTGCGGCGATCCGCGCCGAGCTTTCGGACATCCTGGGCGGCAATCTGCGGGGGCTCGTTCCCGGATCGCAACAGGCCGCCGCCGTCAAGGCGCACCTGCAAGAGGCCGGTCTCTGGTCGCAATATCTGGAGGTCGGGATTGGCCCCGACGCCGAGATTTTCACCAAGGCGCAGCCCATGTCCGCGGTCGGCTGCGGCGCCCAGATCGGTGTCCACAGCGGCTCCCATTGGAACAATCCGGAACCAGAGGTGGTACTGGCGATCAACTCACAGGGCGTCCTGCGCGGCGCCACGCTGGGCAATGACGTCAACCTGCGCGATTTCGAAGGGCGCTCTGCCCTGTTGCTGGGCAAGGCCAAGGACAATAACGCCGCCGCCGCGCTCGGCCCCTTTATCCGGCTGTTCGACGACACGTTTACCCTGCAGGATGTCGGCACCCTGCGTGTCGGGCTGGAGATCGTCGGAGAAGACGGCTTCGAACTGCAGGACCATTCCGACATGGCGCAGATTTCGCGCCAGCCTGCCGATCTTGCGGCGCAGTTGCTGAACCCAAGCCATCAATATCCAGATGGCGCCATGCTCTACCTCGGGACAATGTTCGCGCCCACCAAAGACCGCGATGGCGAAGGGGCCGGCTTTACCCACAAGACCGGGGACCGGGTGACCGTGACCTCGCCCCTGCTGGGCCGTTTGGTGAACCAGGTGCACCCCTGTGACCAGGTCGAGCCCTGGACCTTTGGCACCCGCGCCTTGATGGAAAACCTATTTGCAAGAGGAATGGTAGCATGACGAAACGCCGCCTGCGAAGCCAGGACTGGTTCGACAACCCCGACCACGCCGACCTGACCGCGCTCTATCTGGAGCGCTTCATGAACTATGGGCTGACCCCCGAAGAGCTGTCCGAAGGCCGCCCCATCATCGGGATTGCCCAATCCGGCAGCGACCTGTCGCCGTGCAACCGGCATCACATCGATCTGGCCACGCGGGTGCGCGACGGCATTCGCGATGCGGGCGGTATTCCGATGGAATTCCCGACCCATCCGATCTTTGAAAACTGTCGCCGCCCGACCGCCGCGCTGGACCGCAACCTGGCGTACCTCGGGCTGGTCGAGCTGTTGCACGGCTATCCGCTCGACGGTGTGGTGCTGACCACCGGGTGCGACAAGACCACGCCAGCGGCGATCATGGCCGCAGCGACCGTGGATATTCCGGCGATTGTTCTGTCCGGGGGCGCGATGCTCGATTCCGTACATGAAGGGCGCTTGGCCGGTTCCGGCACCGTCATCTGGCAATCCCGTCGCCGCTATGCCGCCGGTGAAATCAACCGCGAAGAGTTTCTGGAGGCGGCGATGACCTCTGCCCCCTCCATCGGCCATTGCAACACGATGGGCACCGCCTCCACCCTGAACGCCCTGGCCGAGGCCATGGGCATGTCCCTGCCCGGCTGCGCGGCGATCCCGGCCGCCTACCGCGAACGGGGCCAGATGGCTTATCGGACCGGCAAACGTGTGGTGGATATGGTGCATGAGGACCTGCGTCCATCGCAGATCCTGACCCGAGATGCGCTTCTGAACGCGCTGCGGGTCAATGCAGCGATTGGCGGCTCAACCAATGCCCAGCCGCATCTGACCGCCATCGCCGAAACCGCCGGTGTCGCCCTCAGCAAGGACGACTGGCAGCTGCATGGCTATGACATCCCGCTGCTGGCCGATGTGCAGCCGGCGGGGCGGTTTCTGTCGGAACGGTTTCACCGGGCCGGCGGGGTCCCCGCCATCATGTGGGAACTGGCCGAAGCCGGTGTTCTGGACACCACCTGCCTGACCGTAAGCGGCCAAAGCCTGGCCGAGAACCTCAAGGGGAGCGAAGCACGGGATCGCGAAGTCATCCGCCCCTTTGCCCAACCGCTGATGGAACGCGCTGGGTTTCGCGTGCTCAAGGGCAATCTCTTTGATTTCGCGATCATGAAAACCTGTGTGATCTCAGAGGACTTCCGCCGCCGTTTTCTGGCCGAACCGGGCAAGGAAAACTGTTTCGAAGGCCGCGCCGTGGTGTTTGATGGCTCGGAAGACTACCACACCCGGATCAATGATCCCGAGCTGGACATCGACGAACGATCAATCCTGGTCATTCGCGGCTCCGGTCCGATCGGCTGGCCCGGCTCTGCCGAGGTGGTGAACATGCAGCCGCCGGACCGGCTCATTCGTGCCGGGATCACCAGCCTGCCGACCATCGGCGACGGCCGGCAATCGGGCACCGCCGACAGCCCTTCGATTGTTCATGCTTCCCCCGAGAGCGCGGCCGGCGGCGGCCTCGCCTGGCTGCGCAGCGGTGACAAAATCCGCATCGACCTGAATGAGGGACGGTGCGACATGCTGGTTCCAGAGGCCGAAATCGAAGCCCGGCGCCAGCAGGGTACCCCCGCCATCCCGCCCGCACAGACGCCCTGGCAAAAGATCTACCGCGAAGAAACCAACCAACTGAGCGATGGCGCGGTGATGCGCTCGGCCGAAGGCTTCCAGCGGATTGCCCGCAAATTGCCCCGCCACAACCACTAGCGCGGTGATCCGCGGATAAAGGACGCATCGCTACGCCCCGGGCTGGCCGCCGCAATCCGGCGTCCAGACCGGGCCGTATATAGGCCACGCAGCAGCTGCCGCATGGCCGCTTCATGCGCAAAAAAGCGGTAAGAACACCTGCGGACACCAGGTGCACCAGAACAGCCAAAGAGCATAGCGATGTAAGTGCTGGAAAATCGCCCCCAGGCAACGTGACCGGATGGCAAGGTAAACCCCTTTAAAATCAAACTGGTACGGGCGGCGGGACTCGAACCCGCACGGCTAAAGCCTGGGGATTTTAAGTCCCCTGTGTCTACCATTCCACCACGCCCGCGCGCCTGGACTTCGGCGTCCAGATCTATCCGCGCATGGTGCGGGGTTCAATCGGAAATTCGGCATCGGCACAGACCGTGATCCGCGCGCGGCGCTAGAGTTCGACATCCTCCATATCCAGCGGGCCTCCGGGCGCGAGCAGGTAGCGCTCCGTCAGCCATGGATTATACGCCAGTGCGGATTCCAATGCGATGCGCGCCTCTTCGAGCCGCCCCAGCCCATAAAGCGACAGGGCGCGGCCGCTCATCGCGGCCACATGCCGGGGCGACAGCGCCAGCGCCCGCTCCAGATCCACCAGCGCGCGCGCAAAATCCCGGCGCAGATAGTTGACAAAGGCCCGCTGATTGTAGCCTTCGGCATAGTTCGGACAATAGGCGATGAGCAGGTCAAAATCCGCAAGCGCACCGAGAAAATCATAGGCAGAGCGCCGGGTCATGCCCCGATCCAGGATCGCCTGCGCCTCTGCATCCGGTGCATCGGCCCAATAGGTCCAAAGCTCATTGCCGATCAGCCTGGCCTCGTGTTCGGTCTCAGCCGACTGGATTTCGCCCAAAAGGGCGCTGATCTGACTGGAATGATCCGGTGGCGCCGGACAGACCGCCATGGCGCCCCCCGCGCCACAGACAAACGCGACAAGGCAAACAAACCGGGGGATCACAGGGCACAACATGACCCAATCATGCCCACCCTGACGCGGTGAACAAATCACAACTTCGCGCGCGGCGTCCAGAAACCGCGCCGCCCCGCATCTGGTGACAGCTTTGCCCTGCCCTACATCGGGCCCAGCCCACCGTCGTCCTTGACCGTCTGCATCGACATATAGGTCGAGGTCGAGGACACATAAGGCAGGGAGGAAACCTTCTCTCCCAGCACCGCGCGAAAATCAGACATGGACCGGCAGCGCACCTTGAGTAGATAGTCGAAATGGGACGCAAGCATATGAACTTCTTCGATTTCCGGCACCTGCACCACGGCGGCGTTGAACGCCGCCAACGCCATCTCCCGGGTGTCGGTCAGCTTGACCTCGACAAAGGCGACATGATCCAGCCCCAACCGGATCGGATCGATCAAGGCCCGGTAGCCCTGAATGAACCCTTCCGCCTCCAACCGTTTCAGCCGCGTTTGGGTGGGCGATTTGGACAGGCCGATCCCGCGCGCCAGATCAGAAACCGACACCCGGCCATTGTGACTGAGCTCACGTAGAATCGCCTGGTCAAACCGGTCCAGCCCGGGAAAGCGCGATTGCATCAAGACACCTCCGTAAATAGACGCATATGGACTGTGTTATCCCCAGTTACGGGACAAATGACCAGATAAAACGCGGTATATTAGGTCATATCTCTGACGATGGGGACATCCTGATGACACATGACCTGAAACTGCGCGACCAGATTGATGCCGGGACCTATGTTGACCAAACCCATATGCGCGATGCGCTGGTAGCACAGGCAGCCCTGTCGCAGGCGGAACGACAGGCCATCTGCGCCGACGCCACGCAGCTGGTAAAAGACATCCGCGGCCATTCCGCGCCGGGTTTGATGGAGGTCTTTCTGGCCGAATACGGCCTGTCGACCGAGGAAGGCGTCGCCCTGATGTGCCTTGCCGAGGCGCTGCTCCGGGTGCCGGATGCGGATACCATCGACGCGCTGATCGAGGACAAGATCGCGCCCTCTGACTGGGGCAAGCATCTTGGCAAATCCACCTCGTCGCTGGTCAATGCCTCCACCTGGGCGCTGATGTTGACGGGGCGTGTTCTGGACGAAGACCGCAGCCCGATTGGCGCGCTGCGGGGGGCGGTGAAACGCCTCGGAGAGCCGGTGATCCGCACCGCGGTGGCCCGCGCAATGAAGGAAATGGGCCGCCAGTTCGTCCTCGGAGAGACCATAGAAAGCGCGATGAAACGTGCCGCCAATATGGAGGCGAAGGGCTATACCTATTCCTACGATATGCTGGGAGAAGCCGCCCGTACCGAAGCGGATGCCGCGCGCTATCACCTGTCGTATTCGCGCGCGATTTCCGCCATTGCCGCCGCCTGCACCAAGAATGACATCCGCGAAAACCCCGGCATTTCTGTCAAACTGTCGGCGCTGCACCCGCGCTACGAGATCGCCAAGACCGCATCGGTCCGCCAACAGCTTGTTCCCCGGCTAAAGGCGCTGGCGATCCTGGCCAAGGCGGCCCGCATGGGGCTGAATGTGGACGCCGAGGAGGCCGACCGGCTGTCGCTGTCCCTTGAGGTGATCGAAGAGGTGATCTGCGATCCGGCGCTCAAGGGCTGGGACGGGTTCGGCGTCGTGGTTCAGGCCTTCGGGCCGCGCACCGGTCTGGCCATCGACGCCCTGTATGAAATGGCAGAAAGACACGATCGCCGCATTATGGTGCGGCTGGTCAAGGGCGCCTATTGGGACACCGAGATCAAGCGCGCGCAGGTAGAGGGGATGGGCGGCTTTCCGGTCTATACCTCCAAGGCGCTGACGGATGTCTCCTATATTGCCAACGCCCGCAAACTGCTGGCGCGCACAGATCGGATCTATCCGCAGTTTGCCACCCATAACGCCCATACGGTCAGCGCCATCCTGCATCTGGCGCAAGAGGGGCAAGCCTTTGAATTCCAGCGCCTGCATGGCATGGGCGAAACCCTGCACCAGAAGGTGATGGACAAGAACGCCACCCGCTGCCGTGTCTATGCCCCGGTTGGCGCCCATCGCGACCTGCTGGCCTATCTGGTGCGGCGCCTGTTGGAAAACGGCGCCAACTCTTCCTTTGTCAACCAGATCGTCGACGAGGACGTCCCGCCAGAGGTGGTCGCCGCCGATCCGTTCCTGGACATCGACGACCTTGCCAGCGACATTCCAACCGGTGTCGAGCTCTTTCAGCCCGAACGCAAAAATGCCATGGGGTTCGATCTGCGCCACGCGCCAACCCTTGCCGCCATCGAGGCAACCCGTGCGCCGTTCCGGGATCATCACTGGCAGGCAAAGCCGCTGCTGTCCGGCAAGGCCGCCCCGGAGAGTCCGACAGCGGTAACCAACCCAAGCGACCTCAGCGAGATCGGCACAGTCGCGCAATCCAGCGCCGAGGATATCGAACTGGCCCTGGCCTCGGCCACCATCTGGGATGTGCCCGCCAGCACCCGCGCCCAGGCGCTGAACAAGGCGGCCGATCTCTACGAGACGCATTTTGGCGAACTGTTTGCCTTGTTGGCGCGCGAGGCCGGCAAGACGCAGATGGACGCGGTGGCAGAACTGCGCGAGGCAGTGGATTTCCTGCGCTACTACGCGGCGCGCATTCCCGATGCCCCGCCTGCGGGCATCTTCAGCTGCATTTCGCCCTGGAACTTTCCGCTCGCGATTTTCACGGGGCAGGTTTCGGCGGCGCTGGCGGCGGGCAATGCCGTGCTGGCGAAACCGGCAGATCAGACACCATTGGTGGCCTATCGTGCCGTCGAACTGCTGCATGAGGCCGGCGTCCCCCGTGAGGTTTTGCAATTTCTGCCCGGTCGCGGCAGCACCGTAGGCGCCGCGATCACCGGCGACGCGCGCGTGGGCGGCGTTGCCTTTACCGGCTCGACCGCCACCGCCCTGCGCATTCGTGCCGCGATGGCCGAACACTGCGCCCCCGGCACGCCCCTCATTGCGGAAACAGGCGGGCTGAACGCCATGATCGTGGATTCCACCGCCCTGCCCGAACAGGCCGTGCAGGCCATTGTCGAAAGTGCGTTCCAATCTGCCGGTCAGCGCTGCTCTGCTCTGCGCTGTCTCTACCTGCAGGAAGATGTGGCCGAGGACGTGCTGACCATGTTGCAGGGCGCGATGGAGGTGCTGGATCTCGATGACCCCTGGCATCTGGCCACCGACAGCGGTCCGGTGATCGACGAGGCCGCCCGTGCCAAGATCCTCGCCCATATCGAACAGGCCCGCAGCGAAGGTCGGGTGCTGAAAGAGATGCAGGCGCCGCAAGGCGGAACCTTTGTTGGCCCGACGCTGATCCGGGTCAACGGCATCGGCGATCTGGAAGAAGAGATCTTTGGCCCTGTCCTGCATGTGGCGACCTTCAAATCGCGCCAGCTGGATACGGTCATCGATGCAATCAACGCCACCGGATACGGACTTACCTTCGGGCTGCACACACGGATCGACGACCGGGTTCAGCACGTCTGCGACCGTGTGCATGCTGGCAATCTCTATGTGAACCGCAATCAGATCGGCGCTATCGTCGGCAGCCAGCCCTTTGGCGGCGAAGGTCTGTCGGGCACGGGTCCCAAGGCCGGCGGCCCCCACTACCTGGCGCGGTTCTGCGCCCCCGACCGCCAGGTCAGCAAGGACAGCTGGTCCAACACAATGGCGGACCTGCCGTCGGCAACGGGTTCGGCTGCCGCGCCGGTAACCACCTCCCTGCCCGGCCCCACAGGCGAATCCAACCGGCTGACGGTTTCAGCCCGACCGCCGCTTTTGTGCCTGGGACCGGGCAGCGCCGCTGCCGCGGACCAGGCCGATATCGTCCAGGCGCTCGGTGGCACCGCCCTGATCGCGGATGGCATGATGGACCTGCACAGGCTGCAACATATTGAGGGCCTGTCCGGCGTGCTGTGGTGGGGCGACGCCGCGACCGGGCGCGAGATCGAGCAGGCGCTGTCCAGACGGGCGGGCCCGATCCTGCCGCTGATCCCCGGGCGCCCCGACCGGGCGCGGGTGCTGGCGGAACGCCATGTCTGCGTCGACACCACGGCGGCCGGGGGCAATGCGGCCCTGCTGGGCGGCAACGCCTGACCCGCCCCGGTTTTCGGCAACCACGGGTCGGTGGTAGGCGAAACCGGATCTAACCTCTTGACGCTGGGCCGGGAACGGCCCAGCTTCTGCGGATGTTTCCCTTACGCGACCATAATCCGTCCGGCAGCACGCCTTATGTTGTCTATCTGCTGATGGCGGCCAATATCCTCGGCTACCTGTGGTATTCGACCAGCTTTGCCACCGACCGCAGCCTGATGATGTTCTATGACAGTTTTGCCGCCATCCCGCGCGAGATCATGGCAGGCGAGGCGCCGCTGACCTTGCTCACCTCAATGTTCATCCACGGCGGCTTGATGCATCTGGCCGGCAACATGCTGTTTCTGTGGATCTTTGGCGACAACATGGAAGACGAGATGGGCCATCTGCCATTTCTTTTGTTCTATGTGGTCTGCGGTGTCGGGGCGACGCTTGCCCATGTGGTGTCTGCACCGTCGTCCAATGTGCCCCTGGTCGGAGCTTCCGGGGCCATTGCGGGCGTCATGGGGGGCTATCTGTTGATGTTCCCCAAGGCGCAGGTGGACATCCTGATCATCCTTGTCGTCTTCTTTCGTATCGTGCCGGTTCCGGCCTTTGTGATGCTGGGTCTCTGGCTCGGCATGCAATTCATCGGCGGCGTCGGCGCGGATCCGTCGCTGGGCGGTGTCGCCTATTGGGCCCATGCCGGTGGGTTCCTCATCGGGCTGGCGCTGACGCTGCCCCTGTGGATCGCACGCGGCGGGCCAAGGTTCTGGCGCCGAACAGACGGCCATCCACCGCATCCCGAAACCCACCTCAGCAGCTCTCGCATCCCGCGGGTACGTCGAATCCCTCGCCAGCCTGGCCCCTGGGGAAAGTAGGAGACATCACATGGGCACAAAGGACGAAACCTGTCGCGCAACCTGCCATTGCGGTGCCGTCACCATTTCGGCGCTGCTGCCAGACGGGCTTGCCTCAGCAAGCCGCTGTGATTGTTCGTTCTGTTTACGGCGCGGTGCAGCCGCCGTAACCGCGCGCACCGACAGTTTGCGCATACTTCAGGGCGAGGAGAACCTGACACTCTACACCTGGGGAAGCCACACCGCGCAGCATTATTTCTGCAAAACCTGCGGGATCTATATGTACCATCAGCGGCGCTCCGACCCGCGCCAATGCGGCATAAACCTCGCCTGTATCGACGGCGGCAACCCACGCCACCATGCGCGGACCCATGGTGAGATCCCCTGGAGCGACGGCGTCAATCACCCGTCGGATCGCACCACCGCCACCTGAGGCCGGGCAGCCTTCTCCCCCAACATGGCGCAAAGAAAAAGCGCGCGCCCGGATCATCGGGCACGCGCTTGTCTCACCGCAATGATTGAAACGCGCTTAGGTGCGGATGACCTTGGCGAAATTTTCAAAGATGGGTTCGTTTGAACAGATCACTTCACCGCTTTCGACAATCGAAGCCGCAGGATCAAGCGCCTCGCACAGACCGCCGGCTTCCTTGACGATGATGATGCCCGCCGCCAGATCCCAGGCGTTCAGGCGACGTTCCCAGAACCCTTCGTAGCGACCAGCGGCCACATAGGCCATATCCAGCGCGGCAGCGCCCCAGCGGCGCACGCCAGCACAGGCCGGCATCAGACGGGCAAGATCCTGCAGGGTTTCCGGCAGGTCCGAGCGGCCGGCAAAGGGCAGCCCGGTGGCAAAAATAGACTCGATCATCCGATGGCGCGACGAGACACGAATACGGGTTTCGTTCATCCAGGCTCCGGTACCCTTTTCGGCAAAGAACATCTCGTCCTTGGCCGCATCAAAAACCACACCGGCAACGATCTTGCCCTTGTGTTCCAGCGCGATGGAGATCGCCCAATGGGGCAGACCATGCAGGAAATTGGTGGTGCCATCGAGCGGATCGACGATCCAGCGGCGCGTCGGATCCTCGCCCGGCTCCTCGCCGCCCTCTTCCGCCAGCCAGCCATAGGTCGGGCGGGCGCCCATCAGCTCCTCCTTGAGGATCTGTTCGGCGGCAATATCGGCGCGGCTGACAAAATCTCCGGCCCCCTTGGTGGAAACCTGAAGGTTTTCCACTTCGCGGAAATCCTTCACGAGGGAACGGCCGGCCTTGCGGGCGGCCTTGATCATCACATTGAGATTTGCGCTACCAATCATTGTACGAGCTGTCCTTGCGGGGGAGATGCGGTCAAAGGGTGCCCATACACCCCCGCGCCGCCCTTGCCAAGGGAGAAACCGGGCCCAGTTGGGGATATGGTAAACCAAGCCCGGCGTCAAAACCGCCCTGACGTCGCGCCGGGGCTTGCATCAGCCGATCTGAACTGTTTGGTTCACATCCTGACTCCGCCGCCGCACATGGCAGCGGCCCAAACTCAAAGGAGCATCCGTCTTATGACATCCAAGATGCAGCGTATCGTCCTCAACAGCCGTCCCGAGGGCGCCCCGACAGCAGAGAATTTCCGGCTGGAGACCACAGACTTGCCGACCCCCGGTCCGGGCGAGGTCCTGGTGAAGGCCCAGTACATGTCCCTCGACCCCTACATGCGCGGCCGCATGAGCGACGTGGCCTCCTATGCCGATCCGGTGCCGGTGGGCGGCGCGATGGAGGGCGGCGCGGTGGGCGAGGTTGTCACCTCGAACCATCCCGACCTTGCGCCGGGCGATACGGTTCTGGGCATGTTCGGCTGGGCCAGCCATGGCTGCCTGCCCGGCGCCCAATTGCAAAAGCTGGATCCCGCGTTGCAGCCCATTTCTGCCGCGCTCGGCGTGCTGGGAATGCCGGGGTTCACCGGCTGGCACGGGTTGAACGAAATCGGCCGCCCCAAAGCGGGCGAGACCCTCGTGGTCGCTGCCGCAACCGGGCCGGTCGGATCCATGGTGGGCCAGCTGGCGCGGGCGCGCGGGCTCAAGGTTGTCGGCATCGCGGGAGGTGCCGACAAATGCAAACTCGCCACCGATACCTTTGGGTTTGATGCCTGTCTCGACCACCGGTCCTATGCCACGGCCAAGGACCTGCGCGCCGCCCTGGCCGAGGCCTGCCCCGATGGCATCGACATCTATTTTGAAAACGTTGGCGGCAAGGTCCTGGAAGCGGTGCTGCCGCTGATGAACCGTTTCGGGCGCATTCCCCTCTGCGGCATGATCGCCTGGTATGATGGCGAAACCAGCGACACCCGGCTGACCGCGCCCGGCCTGTGGCGCACGGTGCTGGTCAAGCATCTCACCATCAGCGGTTTCATCATCGCCAATCACTATGACCGCTACCCGGCCTTCCTCAAAGAGGTCTCGCCACTGGTCGCCGGTGGTCAGGTGCGCTTTGTCGAGGATGTGGCGACCGGTCTGGAGAATGCACCTGAGGCGTTCATAAAGATGCTCAAGGGCGGCAACACCGGCAAACAGGTGGTGAAACTGGACTGATACGGTCTTCTGGTGCCGCGACGCGCACCGCTGGCGCATGCTGCGTCCGTGGGGCGCGTCGCGACACTATTTCTGTTGCAGTTTGCGCGCTTCGACCCGTGCCAGGCGGATCAGCTCCTGCATGTAGGGCTTGCCCTCATCATCGCTGCGGATCGCCGCATAAAGCCGACGGGTAATCCCGGCCTCGGTCAGGGGGCGGGTCACATAATCGGACGAATACTTCACCTCGCGGACCACCCAGTCCGGCAGCACCGACACCCCCCGGTTCGAGGCAACAAGCAACAGGATCACCGCCGTCAGTTCCACCTTTCGGATGCTCGCAGGCTCGACCCCCGCCGGAATCAGAAGCTGGCTGAACACATCCAGCCGGGTCCGGTCCACCGGATAGGTGATCAGGGTCTGCCCCCGGAAATCCTCGGCCTCGACATAGGGTTTCGCCGCCAGCGGATGCTGCGCCGACGCCACAAAAACCGGGTTATAATCGAAGAGTTCGATGAAGGTCACCCCCGGCAGCTCTTCCGGGTCGGAAGACACCACCAGATCCACTTCTTCGCGTTTCAGCGCCGGCATCGCCTCGAACGCCAGGCCCGGACGGATGTCCACATCGACGTCGCCCCAGCTTTTGCGGAACCCTTCCAGCACTGGAAACAGCCATTCGAAACAGGCGTGGCATTCGATCGCGATATGCAACCGCCCCGCCTCGCCATCACGCAAAGCGGCAAATTCTGCCTGAGCCGCCTCGACCTGGGGCAGAATCTGATCCGCCAGTCGCAACAACCGCATGCCGGCCGCCGACAGTTTCATCGGCTTGGAGCGGCGCAGGAAAAGCTCCACCCCGGTTTGCTCCTCCAACCCCTTGATCTGATGGCTCAGCGCGCTTTGGGTGATGTTCAACTGATCCGCCGCGCGGGCCAGTCCCCCCTCCTCGTGAATCGCCTTGATCGTGCGCAGATGACGGAACTCGATGTGCATTCTACGGTGCGCCTCATGTTGTTCTTGAGAAATATGAATTTGCTTCACTCTTAGTTCTCGTGACACAAGGGGTCAAATGACTTGCGACCCTTGCGCCGTCAAAAGCGACACAGCGCCGCAGATCGCCCCCATTCCGGTCCCGGTGGACCTTGAGGAGACAGAGACAGTGAGCACGCCTGAAATTTCCTTTGAATTTTTCCCGCCCAAGAACCTCGAAGCCTCCTTCCGTCTTTGGGATACCGTGCAGTCGTTGTCGCCGCTGGGGCCGCGGTTTGTCTCCGTGACCTATGGCGCGGGCGGCACCACCCGCGAGTTGACCCGCGATGCGGTCACCACCCTGCACAAGAATTCCGGCCTGAAGGTTGCAGCGCATCTGACCTGTGTGTCCGCCACCCGCGCCGAAACCCTCGCCATTGCCGATCAATATGCCGAGGCCGGGATCACCGATATTGTCGCCCTGCGCGGCGACCCGCCAAAGGATCAGGGCAGCTTTGCCCCAACAGAGGATGGTTTTGCCTCCTCTGTCGAGCTGATCGAGGCGCTGGCCGCCAAGGGGAAATTCAACCTCTGCGTCGGCGCCTATCCTGAAAGCCACCCGGAAGCCGCCAGCCAGCAGGCCAATGTCGACTGGCTGAAACGCAAGCTGGACGCCGGTGCCACCGAGGCGCTTACACAGTTCTTCTTCGAAGCAGAAAGCTTTTTCCGCTTCCGCGACGCCTGCGCCAAGGCCGGGATCGACACCGACCGCATCACCCCCGGCATCCTGCCGATCGAGAATTGGAAAGGCGTGCGCCGCTTTGCCGAGGCCTGTGGCACCACGATCCCGGCCTGGCTGGACGAAGCCTTTGACAAGGCCCAGCGCGACGACCGCTGCGACCTGCTGGCGACGGCGCTGTGTTCGGAACTGTGCACAGAGCTGCTCGAAGGCGGCGTGAAGAAACTGCATTTCTATACGCTCAACCGCCCCGAGCTGACCCGCGATGTCTGCCATGCGCTTGGGGTCAAATCCAAGATCCGCCTGGAGAACGTGGCGTAAGCCTTGTTGACGGCTCTGCGTCCTCCTAGCTTCTGCGCAACAGCAAAAGCCCGGAGGACGCCATGGCCATTGCAACTTCAGCCCAGGACCTGATGCCAATGGCCGAGATCGCGACGATCTCCGGCCTTGAATTCATGACCGGCATCCTGGAGGGCCGCCTGCCCGGCCCGCCCATCGGCACCACCATGGGCTATACCCTGCACAGCGTTGCCCCCGGACGCGTGGTGTTTCGCGGCACCCCGGAGTTTGCAGTCACAAACCCGATGGGCACCGTGCACGGCGGCTGGTACGGCACCCTTCTGGACAGCGCCATGGCCTGCGCGGTGATGACCCGGGTGCCAAAAGGCTCCGTCTACACAACGCTGGAATACAAGATCAACATCCTGCGCCCGATCCCGCTTGGCATGACCGTCGATTGCTGGGGCGAGATTGACCACGTCGGCCGCTCCACCGGGATTGCGCATGGCGAAATCCGTGGCGTCGAGGATGGCAAGCTTTATGCCACGGGCTCCACCACATGTATCGTGATGAAACTGGCACCCTGACGACCGGCATCGCCCGCCTCAGCCGGGGGGTGTCACGGCCCGGTCTTTCGGGGCCTGCTTTGCAATCTCGGCCAGGTGGCGCATATCGGTGCCGCAGCACCCGCCAAGAACGCTGATCTGTGCAAAACGTCGGGCGATGGCCGACAGGTCCTGTGCCAGCGCCACCGGATCGCCCGCGTCCAGCTCTTGCGCGTCGTCCAGCTCTGCGTGGCTGCACCGCGAGGCATTGGCCACGACCCCACGCAGCCGCTGCATCCAGGGCGCGTCTTCCAGCGTTTCGGCAAAATGGTCGGGGTGGGCGCAATTGATCATGAAATAGGCCGCATACCCGCCTGTGGCCGCATCCACCGTTTGGATCGCATCCTGCAGCGTTTCTCCCGTTGGCAGGCGTCCGTCTGTCTCGACCGTAAAAGCGATCACAACCGGCAGGTCACGCTGTTTGGCCGCTCTTACGATGCCGCTCGCTTCGTTGCTGCAGGCCAGCGTATAGCCGCTGAGCAGATCAACCTGCGTCTGCGCCAGAACCGCTATCTGTTCGCTGTGATAGTCGTCTGCCTCGGCCACGCTCATCCGGCCTTGCGGCGCATAGGCATCAAAACGCGGCCCGATATTGGCGCTGATGAGGGTCGGAAGATCACCATAGAGCGTTCGCGCCGCGCACATCTGGTCGATGGCCTGCCGATTCAACGCAGCCAGCGCCTCGGCCCCATAGCCCAGCGCGGCCGCCCGGTCCCGGTGGGCAACCCAGGTCGGGCTTTCCAGGATCACCCCAAGCCCGTATTGCGCCCCGATCGCAATCAGGTCCCGGTAATAGGTCTGAATCCTCTCCCGTCCCTCTGGCGTTTCAAGCAATGCAAAGGCCGCGAACCCCGGCAGCGCGACCCCTTGGGTAAATATCAGATCGGTTTCCATCCCGGTATAGGTCAGAAACATCGCCTGCCGATCCGTTGGGTCCGCTCGTCCGTCCTCTGCCATCTGTCCCGCCTGTGTTCATACCCATGCCCTGTTGGCCTGGATACATTTGTAGGCGCGACAGGGCCACGGGCCAAGGGCCTTGCCCCAGACACTGACACGGGCACCGAAGCGAGGCGCGTTCGCTCGCCCGAAAGCCCCCTGGTTCAATGTCACAATCGGTTCAATGTGGGGTCCGGCGCAGAAAAAACGCACGCCAATGCGCCGATTTGCGGGCCTCATGGGAGGATCGGGCACTCGGGTGGATCTTTTCGCTGATGTCCCGTCCCACCTTGCGGCGACTGCGCAAGAGAAAGATCTTGCCCCAGCCAGACCAGGTTCCGACCGTCGGCGCATCTGCATCCACCGGAAACCGCATGCGCCAGTCACGTGGCAGCGGCAGGCCGGACATCTCCGCCCGTTCCAGCATCCAGATCAACGGAATATTGGCCAAGGGGCGCGCAGCCTCGAAGCCGCCAAGCTGGCCGCCAATATCCCCATGCGAGCCACGGAACCAGACCTGTTCGATCTGCCCGCCGGATCCTTCGTTACTGTCCCACAGCACGGGTGTGTAGACATCCCGGGTTTCGTCCAGTGCCAGCGCCTGAAAGCCTGCCTTTACATGTGCGCCCAGCCGATGGTCGTGAAAGGCATGTCGGGTCTCCGCCCAGCGCCACAGGATCGGAAACCGCAGCCCCAGCGCCTTGACCGTGTCCCAGACCCCGACCATCTCGACCTCAGTTGTCTCGTGACAATGGGCGCGTGCAAAAGCTGCGCGAACCTCGGCGCCGCTGCTCAGCTGGTAGTGGCGGTAAGCGGTGCGGATATTGCGAACGGTCGCGTGCTGCTGTTTCAACAGCCCGACCGCCCCCAGCACCCCCGCCAGCGAGCGCACGGCATAGGCCCCGCGCGAATACCCCAGCAAAAAGATCTTGTCGCCGGGGCGGTAGCGCGAGGCAAGATACCCGTAGGCGCGGCGAATTTTGCGATTTATGCCGCGCCCGACCATCACATCGGCCGTCTTATTCCAGGCCGACCATTGCACGCCCGCCTCGTAGTAGACCGACACGCCCGGCCCCATTTCCTTGCACAGCCTGTAGGCCATGCCGGCATGGGTTTCATGCCCCGGCTCCAGCGACGACATGGTCCCATCGAGGATGATCACGTGGCATTGCGGCCCACGAGCAACGGACTCCGAGGATTGCGCGGACAGCAGCCGTGGCCGCCCGAGCCATCCCAGAACACCTTTACTCAGCCGCTTGAGGAACATCCTGCAACAACTCCCATAGTTTGACTGGCGTGAACGGCATGTCCACCTGACGCACGCCCCGATCCCACAGCGCGTCCTGCATGGCATTGGCGACCGCGGCCAGCGCCCCGACGGTACCTGCCTCGCCGCAGCCCTTCATACCCATCGGGTTCTGCGTTGACGGCACCGGTTCCGAGGTGAACCCGACCCAGGGCATATCTTCGGCACGCGGCATGGCGTAGTCCATGAACGTTGCCGTGAGCAATTGCCCCTCCGTGTCATAGACAACATGTTCCAGCATCGCCTGACCCAGCCCCTGCGCGACACCACCATGCACCTGACCTTCGGCCAGCATCGGATTGATCAGGTTGCCGAAATCGTCGACGACCGTATAGCGATCGACAACCGACTGACCGGTTTCCGGATCAACCACGATCTCTGCCAGATGCGCCCCGTTCGGAAAGGATCGCCCATCCAGAACCGCCGTTGCCTGATGGCGCAGCAAGTCCTCGCGCCCCCGCTCCCGCGCCAGTTCGGCCGCTTCCAGAACGGTCGGCGTAAGGTTGGATCCCGGCGCGCGGAAGGTTTCGCCGTCGAATTCGACAGCTTCCGCCGCAACTCCCAGTTCATCGGCGATGAACGGTGCAAAAGCGGTGACCATCTTGTCGACCGTAGCCAGGGTCGCATTCGCCTGTGTGGTCACAGACCGGGACCCCCCGGTGCCGCCGCCCTTGGCGATACGGTCGCTGTCGCCCTGAATGACAGTGATGGCGCTAAACGGAATTCCGGTCTGGTCAGCAAGGAACTTGGCATAAACGGTTTCATGCCCCTGTCCGTTGCTTTGCGTGCCGACATAGATGTTCACACGACCGTCCTCCAGAAATTCCACATCTGCGGACTCGGAAGGATCACCCAGAATACTTTCGATATAGTAACAAAGCCCTGCGCCCCGGTAACGACCTTCAGCCTCGTCCTTGGCACGACGGGCTGCGAATCCGGCAAGGTCGGCTTCTTTTTCCAATCGCGAAAGCACCAGGTTGAAATCCCCTACGTCATAGGTCTCGTCCGAGACCGAACGGTATGGAAACTTCTGCGGCGCGATAAAGTTCCGCCGCCGCAGCTCCAGCGGATCGACCCCGAGATCCCGCGCCGCGCGGTCCATCACCCGCTCCAGCACATAGATCGCCTCGGGTCGGCCAGCGCCGCGATAGGCATCGACCTGAGTGGTGTTGGTATAGATCCCATCGACCTCGAGCCAGGCGGTCTGGATGTCGTAGACCCCTGCCAAGACACGCGAAAACAGTTGTGTCTGGATCGGCTGCCCGAAATGCGAATTATAGGCCCCAAGGTTACAATGCGTATGCACGCGGTAGGCGGTGATCTTCAGATCCGCATCAAACGCCAGCTCCGCAAGCGAGGTCAGATCCCGACCGCTGTTGTCGCTCAGCATGGCTTCGGTACGGTCCGACATCCAGCCCACCGGGCGGTCCAGGACCCGTGCCGCCTGCGCCACGACAAAGTACTCCGGATAGGGCATCCCCTTCATGCCAAAGCCGCCGCCAACGTCCGGCGTCACCACGTGCACATCCTCTGGCGACAGGTTAAATTTCTGCACCATTTGATCTTTCATGGCCCAGACGCCCTGACCGCCATAGGTGAAATGCAGGCGTCCCTGCGACCAGACGGCATGACAGCCACGCGGTTCCATCGAATTCACGATGATCCGGTTGTCCACCACTTGCAGGCGCACGGTGTGGGCGGCCTTGTCAAAGGCCGCGTCGGTCGCCGCCTTGTCGCCCAGCCCCCAGTTGAAGGCCCGGTTGCCGGGCGCTTCGGGGTGGATCTCCGGGCCGCCGACCGCCAGGTCGAGTTTCACGTCAAGATCGTCATAGTCGAACTCGATCAACTCTGCCGCGTCGCGGGCCTGATCCAGGGTATCGGCGATGACCACCGCCACCGGCTCTCCGACATAGCGCACCCGGTCGCCCGCCAGCACCGGGCGCACGGGGGCTGCGCCGGAACTGCCGTCAATGTTCTTGACCAGCGCCCCGTCAAGACGTGCCTCGATGCCCGCCGCCACCAGATCAGCCTGCGTCAACACCAGATGCACGCCGTCTGCCGCGCGGGCGTCCTCGACATTCAGCGTGGTGATCTCCGCATGCGCCACGGGGCTGCGAAACACATAAGCGGTCAGCGCGCCCTCAGGCATGGTGTCTTCCAGATACCGCCCCTGCCCGGTCAGAAACCGCTGATCCTCAACCCGCGTCAGGGGTTGGCTTTTTCCGAACTTCTCGACCTGCTTGTTCATGTGACCGCTCCCTCGCATGTGCCTTTGTCGCGGCGGAGCCTAATGCCCCCGACGCGGTTGTCCAGTCATAGCCCTGAACAGGTGAAGGAAATTTGTCGGGAAGGGGGACGCGATTGCGCGATAAAACGACATTCGCCTTCGCCCGGCGCCCATGCGCCCCGTCAGATCCGCGTGAGACGCGTCAGCCCTGACCGGGCACACGCGCACCGGGGAAGGAAAAATGTCAGGCTGCAGTGGGAGTGGGTGGGTGGGGTGGGTCCTGCAACCTTCATCCATGTTTGTCTCAAATCAGATTTAATATTTGGTTATCAGACACCCCGAAACGGCCACTCCCGCAAAAAAATCACAAACCGGCTCCAAGAGGAGACCGAACCGTTGATGGTTCCAGACTTTCCCTTTGTCGCCTCATTCGATATGGGATGGCGCAACGCGCGCAGATCGCCGCATAAACAGACGCAGGACGACGGACGGGGCAACGGATATGGCACTGGAAAAGACATTCAACGCAGCCGAGGCGGAAGGCCGCCTTTTTGACGCCTGGGAAAAAGCCGGCTGTTTCACCGCCGGCGCCAACGCGCGTCCCGGCGCGTCAACCTATTGCATCATGATCCCGCCGCCGAATGTCACCGGCGTGCTGCACATGGGCCATGCCTTCAACAACACCCTGCAGGACATCCTGATCCGCTGGAAACGCATGCAGGGTTATGACACGCTCTGGCAACCGGGCACCGACCACGCCGGCATCGCGACCCAGATGGTGGTCGAACGCCAACTGGCTGCCGAGGGCAAGAAACGCACCGATTTCTCCCGCCCGGACTTTCTGGCAAAGATCTGGGAGTGGAAAGAGCAGTCCGGCGGCACCATCATCAACCAGCTGAAACGTCTGGGTGCTTCCTGTGATTACTCTCGCACCGCCTTTACCATGGCGGGCGCTGCGGGCGACACCCGCACCGGCCACGAGAACTCGCCTGATTTCCACGATGCGGTGATCAAGGTCTTTGTCGAGATGTACAACAAGGGCCTCATCTACCGCGGCAAGCGGCTGGTGAACTGGGACCCGCATTTCGAAACGGCGATTTCTGACCTTGAGGTCGAGAATATCGAGGTCGCCGGCCATATGTGGCACTTCAAATACCCGCTCGCCGACGGCGCGACCTACACCTATGTGGAAAAGGACGCGGAGGGCAACGTAACCCTCAGCGAGGAGCGCGATTACATTTCTATCGCCACCACCCGGCCCGAAACCATGCTGGGTGACGGTGCGGTTGCGGTGCACCCCTCGGACGAACGTTACGCGCCCATCGTTGGCAAACTGGTCGAAATTCCGGTCGGCCCCAAGGAACACCGCCGCCTGATCCCGATCATCACCGATGAGTACCCGGACAAGGATTTCGGCTCCGGCGCGGTGAAGATCACCGGCGCGCATGACTTCAACGACTATCAGGTCGCCAAACGCGGTGGCATCCCGATGTACCGGCTGATGGACACCAAGGGCGCCATGCGCGCCGATGGTGCCCCCTACGCCGAAGAGGCCACCAAGGCGCAGGCCCATGCGCAAGCCTATTTGTCGGGGGGGGCGACCTTCACCGAGAATGAGGTGGACGCCATCAACCTCGTGCCCGATCACCTACGCGGTCTCGACCGGTTCGAGGCACGCAAGCTCGTTGTGCAGGAAATCACCGACGAGGGCCTCGCGGTGATGACCACCGAGGTTCAGAAGGATGACGAAGGCAACGAGATCGAGGTGCTTGTTCCGCTGGTCGAGAACAAGCCGATCATGCAGCCCTTTGGCGACCGCTCCAAGGTCGTGATCGAGCCGATGCTGACCGATCAGTGGTTTGTCGAGACCGACAAGATCGTCACCCCCGCGCTGGATGCCGTGCGCAATGGCGACGTCAAAATCCTGCCGGAGTCGGGCGAGAAGACCTATTTCCACTGGCTGGAAAACATCGAACCCTGGTGTATCTCCCGTCAGCTTTGGTGGGGTCATCAGATCCCGGTCTGGTACATCCCCGGCGAAGAGGATTGGTACCCGATCTGTGCCGCTACGGAAGAAGAAGCGCTGAAAAAGGCCCGTCTGCAATCTGCCGAAGGTACCGAATTCCGCATCGTCCAGGACCAGCACGAAGCCGTCGACATTCTGGTCGAACAGCGCAAGCTGATGGATGTGCGCACCGAAGGTACCATCCAAAATTTTGAAGGCCCGATGCAGGTTCCGATGTGGCGCGACCCCGACGTCCTCGACACCTGGTTCTCTTCCGGCCTCTGGCCGATTGGCACGCTGGGCTGGCCGGAGTGGAGTGAGGAGAGCGCGAAGTATTTCCCGACCTCCACCCTTGTGACCGGTCAGGACATCCTGTTCTTCTGGGTCGCCCGGATGATGATGATGCAGTTGGCCGTTGTGGATCAGATCCCGTTTGACACCGTCTACCTGCATGGCCTTGTGCGCGATGCCAAGGGCAAGAAGATGTCGAAATCCACCGGCAACGTCATCGACCCCCTGGAGATCATCGACGAATACGGCGCCGACGCGCTGCGGTTCACCAATGCGGCGATGGCCTCGCTGGGCGGCGTGCTGAAGCTCGATATGCAGCGGATCGCGGGCTATCGCAACTTCGGCACCAAGCTCTGGAACGCCGTGCGCTTTGCCGAGATGAACGAGGTCTTCACCCCCGCCGTGCCGCAGCGAACCGTTGATCAGCTCGCCCCCAAGGCCGCCGTCAACGCCTGGATCGTGGGCGAGACCGCCCGCGTGCGCGAAGCGGTGGACGAGGCGATGGAGGCGTTCCGGTTTAATGATGCGGCACAGGCGCTTTATGGGTTTGTCTGGGGCAAGGTCTGCGACTGGTATGTGGAGCTGTCCAAACCGCTGCTGCAGGGGGACGATGCGGTGGCGCAGGCCGAAACGCGCGAGACCATGCGCTGGGTGATGGATCAGTGCATGATCCTGCTGCACCCGATCATGCCCTTCATCACCGAAGAGCTGTGGGGCGCGACCGGCCCCCGCGACACCCTGCTGGTGCATGCGGACTGGCCCGTCTACAAAGCCGCCGATCTGGTCAAACCCGAGGCGGATGCGGAAATGAACTGGGTGATCTCGGTGATTGAGAACACCCGCTCTGCCCGCGCCCAGATGCATGTGCCCGCCGGGCTTTATGTGGAGATGCTGGTCAGCGACATCGACGCCGCCGGTCAGGCCGCCTGGGATGCCAACGAGACGCTGATCAAGCGCCTGGCCCGGATCGAAAACCTGACAGCGGTCGAAACCGCCCCCAAGGGCTGCGTGTCGATCTCGGCCCCCGGTGCGTCCTTCCTGCTGCCGCTTGCGGATATCATCGACATCGGCGGCGAAAAGGCGCGTCTGGAAAAAACCCTCGGCAAACTTGCCAAGGAACTGGGCGGCCTGCGGGGGCGGCTCAACAACCCGAAATTCGTCGCCAGTGCCCCGGATGAGGTCGTCGAGGAAGCCAAGGAAAACCTGCGTCAGCGCGAAGAGGAAGAAAGCCGGATCAAGGACGCCCTTGCGCGATTGTCCGAAATCGGCTGAACCATCGCAAAAAATGAATAATAAACGCCCGCGTCCCGCACGCGGGCGTTTTTTGTTGTGCAAGAGCGGCTTAAAGGATGCACAAAGGCGGTCTTTCCCCGTGAAATTATCGACAATCGCCTATAGGTGGTGATTGCCAAGCCGTCCGTTCTGGTTCAGCTTGGTGCGGAATATGAAAGAGACCGGTCACCGGTCCGATTGCAGGTGGGGGACACATGGCAAAAGGATATTGGGTCGCACATGTCGATATTGACGACATGGAGCGCTACAAGGATTACATCGCAGCGAATGCCGCCCCCTTTTCAGACTACGGCGCCCGGTTTCTGGTGCGCGGTGGCGCAAAGGAAATCCGCGAGGGCCAGTTGCGGTCGCGCACCGTGGTGATCGAGTTCAAGGATTTCGCAACCGCCAAGGCCTGCTACGACAGTGTCGCCTATCAGACCGCAAAGGTCTTGCGCGATCCGGTCTCCACCGGTGATATGGAAATTGTCGAAGGCTACGACGGCTGAGTCCGCGCAAGAGGAGTTTTTGATGCTGAGGAAGCTGTTTCAGGCTTTTCGCCCACCGCAGAATGCCAGCCTCCCGGATCCGGATGCTGAGCTGGCGCTTGGTGCGTTGCTGGTCCGGATCGCCCAGTCGGATCGTGACTATCAACTGGAAGAAATCAGTCTGATCGACCGCATTTTGGCCCGTCTTTATGGTCACAACGCGATTGAGGCCGCCAAGGTGCGCGCCACCTGTGAAAAGCTGCACGCCGCAGCGCCGCAGACCGACACTTTCGCCCGGCTGATCCGTGAGACCACCGGCCTGGAGGAACGTCTGGCCGCGCTGGATGCGCTCTGGGAAGTGGTTCTGGCGGACAATCTCGAACACGAGGGCGAGATCCGCATCGTCGCCGATGCCTGCAAAGCAATGGGGCTGTCGGGCAAGGACAATGACCGTGCCCGTGATAAAGCCCGGCAAAAGTTGACAGATCAGCTTGCCGCGCAGGAGAATGGGTAATGTTTAAAGAATTTCTAGATAAGTTATTGGCCCCTGCCCCGGCTATTCTGCCGGATGAGGATGCCCGCCTTGCGCTGACGGCGCTGCTGGTGCGGCTTGCGCGATCCGACAATGCCTATGCCGATGTGGAACGCGACCGGATTGACCGTATTTTGCGCGCCCGGTTCGATCTTGATCCCGGTGCGGCGCAGATCCTGCGCGAACAGGGCGAGGGCCTGGAGGCCGCCGCCCCCGACACCGTCCGCTTTACCCGCGCGATCAAGGATGCGGTGCCTTATCAGGATCGCATCGGCGTGGTCGAAGCGCTGTGGCAGGTCGCCCTGGCCGACGGCGAGCGGGATGATGACGAGGATGCGCTGATTCGACTCGCGGCCAATCTCCTCGGTGTGAATGATGTAGACAGCGCCATGGCGCGCCAACGGGCGGAGACACGATCATGATAGCGCTGCTGCCAATGTATGACCGGCCGGAAACGGCTGCCGCCAATGACGCCCTCTGGCAGGCGATCCGTACCGAACTGGGGCGCGGCCCCGAAAACCTGACACGGGATATGGATCTTTGGCAGGCCTGGCGGTCGCCCGATCTGCTGCTGGCCCAGACCTGCGGCCTGCCGTTTCGCGCGCGCCTTTATGGCGATGTGCAGCTGGTCGCCACGCCGGACTATGGCCTGCCTGGCTGCCCCGAGGGCCACTACAACAGCGTTCTGATTGCCCGCGCCGACCAGAAAGGCACCCGGTTCACCAGCTTTGCCGGCAGCCGGTTCGCCTATAACGACCCGCTGTCGCAATCGGGCTGGGCCGCCGCCATGATGCGGATGCGCGCAGATGACTTTCTGCCGGGTGCGTTGATCGAGACCGGAGGCCATCGCGCCTCTGCCGAGGCTGTCGCCGAGGGACGTGCGGATTTTGCCACCATCGACGCGCTGACCTATCAGATGTTGCAGGATTACGAACCCGACCTGACCGCACAGCTGTGCGAACTGGAACGCACCGAGCCGACCCCGGCTCTGCCCTTTATCACGGCGTTGGGCGAAGATGTTCCGGCCATTTACAACGCGCTGGAAGCCGCCGTAGAGAGCCTGTCGCAAGCGCATCGCGATGTGTTGCACCTGAAAAAGATCGTGCACCTGCCGCCCAGCGACTATCTCGCGGTGCCGACACCGCCGGGGCCGACGCTGGTGCTGGACCGGCTGGCCCGCGAAAAGGCCATGGCCGAACGCACGTGACCCGGCACCGGGATTGCAGGGGCAACGCTCAAGAGTTGTTCCTTCCGGCAGTTTCCGCAGCGGAATTGACGTTTTGCTCCCGTTCCTGCCCCCTTTGCACATTGCATTCGACCGGAAAGTTGTTCCAATAGGGGCGACTTTGAATAACAGCCGGGCGAAAATACCTTGACCGACGACACCCCCGTTCTCGAAATCCGCGGATTGCACAAATCCTACGGCGACCTTGAAGTGATCAAAGGGGTGGACATCACCGCCAAACGGGGGGATGTGGTCTCGCTCATCGGCTCTTCCGGCTCCGGCAAATCGACCTTGCTGCGGTGTTGCAACCTGCTGGAGGACAGCCAGGAAGGCGACATCCTGTTCAAGGGCGAACCGATCAGCTGGCGCGGCACCGGGCTTGGCCGTCATCCGGCAGATGCAAAACAGGTGCTGCGGATCAGAACCAACCTGTCGATGGTCTTCCAGCAGTTCAACCTCTGGTCCCATATGACCATCCTGCAAAACGTGATGGAAGCACCGCTGACGGTGCTGAAACGCGACCGCGCCGAGGTCGAGGCCTCCGCCCGCAAATATCTCGACAAGGTTGGCATCGGTGACAAATGCGATGCCTATCCGGCCCAGCTTTCCGGTGGCCAGCAACAGCGCGCCGCCATCGCGCGGGCCCTGTGCATGGAACCGCAGGCGTTGCTTTTTGACGAACCCACCTCTGCGCTTGACCCTGAACTGGAACAGGAAGTGGTCCAGGTCATCAAGGGGCTCGCCGCCGAAGGCCGCACCATGCTGATCGTCACCCACGACATGCGCATGGCCGCCGATGTGTCCGACCATATCGTGTTCCTGCACAAGGGGCTGGTCGAAGAAGAAGGCTGCCCTGACGAGATTTTCGGAAACACCCGCAGCGAACGGTTGCGGGCGTTCCTGTCGTCCACGCGACAGGCTCAATAGCTAAAAACCAAACGACCAAAACCAACAAACTTAACGGGAGTAACACCATGAAATCTCTGCTTCTTGGCTCTGCCGCACTGGCTCTGACCGCCAGCATTTCGCTGGCCGATACCGTGCGCCTCGGCACCGAGGGCGCCTACCCTCCGTATAACTTCATCAACGATGCCGGTGAAGTGGACGGGTTCGAGCGCGAGCTGGGCGACGAGCTGTGCAAACGCGCCGAGCTGACCTGCGAGTGGGTCACCAACGATTGGGATTCGATCATTCCCAACCTGCTGTCGGGCAACTACGACACCATCATCGCCGGCATGTCGATCACCGACGAGCGTGAGGAAGTCGTAGACTTCACCCAGGGCTACACCCCGCCGTCGCCCTCCGCTTATGCAGCGATGTCGGCCGATGTCGATCTCGAAGGCGGCATCGTGGCGGCCCAGACCGCCACCATCCAGGCCAACCACGTCGTGTCCACCGGCGCGACCATCGTTGAATACCCGACACCGGATGAAACCGTTGCCGCCGTCAACGCAGGTGAAGCCGACGCCGTGCTCGCCGACAAGGACTTCCTGGAGCCGATCGTCTCCTCCACCGACCTGATGTTCGTGGGCGAAGACGTGCTGCTGGGCAACGGAATCGGCATGGCCTTCCGCGAGAGCGATGACGAGCTGCGCGGCAAATTCGACGCGGCCATCGCCACCATGAAGGAAGACGGCACCCTGAACACGCTGATCGAAAAATGGGAAGTCGGCGGCACCTGGTGATCCGCCCCCGTTTCAGCTGAACTGACCGGAAAGGGGGGCTTGCGTCCCCCTTTCCCCTTCCATCGGCCCCCGCGCCACCTGCGCCCCGTTGCCATCCGCCCGCGCGACCGACAAGATAGTGACGCGTTCCCGTCCCGGTCCGCCCCAGAAGATGAGGCCCGCCATTTTTTCCTTTTGCTCCGATCCGGCAAGCCTGGACACCTTTCACTGGCTGAGCTGCTATCTGACCACAGGTAAGCACATGGGGTTCTATGTGTCCTTTGGCACCGTATTGCTGCTGCTGGCCATCACGGCGCCGCTGGCGCTGGTCTTTGGCTTTGGTGGCGCCATGGCTGCACGGGCCCATTTCGCGCCATTGTCCTGGTTCGGCAAAGGCTACATCGCCATCGTGCGCGGCGTGCCGGACATTGCCTTTTTCCTGTTTTTTGTCATCGCGCTGGATCAGGGGATCGAATGGCTCCGCCACCAGGTCAAATGTCCCGATTGGGACGCCCCTATTCGTCAGGGCAATGACTTTCTCGTCTGCTCCATTGCCAAGATGCCCTTGAACTCGGCACCGCAATGGATGCACGAGATCTATGGCTTCTCCCTTGCCGTGCTGACCTTTGCCATCGTCTTTGGCGCATTTGCGGCCAATGTGCTGTTTGGTGCCATGCGGGCCGTTCCGCGGGCCCAGATCGAAACTGCAGAGGCCTATGGCATGAGCCGCGGTCAAGCCTTCTGGCGAGTATTGGTGCCGCAAATGTGGGTCTTTGCCCTGCCCGGCCTGTCCAACCTGTGGATGGTCCTGATCAAGGCGACACCTTTGCTGTTCCTGCTCGGCGTCGAGGATATCGTCTATTGGGCGCGCGAGCTTGGCGGCTCCAAGGCGCCGCAATTCACCGATTACCCGCACCCGGATTGGCGCATGTGGTATTTCCTCGGCCTGCTGATCTTCTATCTTGCCTTTACCAAAGTGTCGGAAATCGCGCTTTCCCGCATCACCCGCCGTCTGTCCCGTGGCCAGGCCACCCTCGCTGGCGAAGCGATGCGCAAGGACCAAGCAAACTCAGAAGGGACGCCGGCATGAGCTGCCTTGAGACCCTGCAGGCCTATGCCTTCCGCTCCCTCGGATATGGCGAACGCCTGCTGCCCCGTAGCGACTTCACGCTGTGCGATCAGTTTGTCCTGATCGGGTCCGGCATGTTGTGGAACATCTATTTTGGCGTGCTGGCCATTGTCACGGGCTTTGTCTTTGCCAATGCGCTGGCCGTGGCCAAGAACTCTTCCCGCGGCTGGCTGCGCCGACCGGCCAATGGGTTCATTTTCGTGTTCCGGGGCTCGCCGCTGTTCATCCAGTTCTTCTTTGCCTATTTCCTGTTCCTGTCGCTCAAGAGTGTTTCGCCGGTGTTCAACCTGCTGTCCTCGGCCTGGATGGGGGCGCTGATCGTGCTGTTCCTGAACACTTCTGCCTACTCGGCCGAGATTTTCTATGGCGCGCTGCGGTCGATTCCCAAGGGCGACATCGAAGCGGCCGATGCCTATGGCCTGTCAGGCTGGGCGCGCTTTCGCCGCGTGATCTGGCCCACCACGATGCGCCTCGCCTGGCCGGCTTACACCAATGAAGCGATCTTTTTGTTTCACGCGACAACGCTGGTCTTCTTTTCCGGTTTTCCGGCCTGGCGACAGCAAGGGGACGCGCTCTATTACGCGAACTACTTCGCGGACAAGACCTTCAACCCGTTTGTGCCCTATCCGATCCTGGCCTTCTATTTCATCCTGCTGACGCTGGTCATCATCACCGTCTTCGGGGCCGTCAACAGCTATCTGAACCGGCATCTGCCGCAGGAGCGACGGCAGAAGATCCGGTTCAAACCACAAGTGATCCGCTGATTGTGAAAGGCTCCCGTTGGGGGCCTTTCTTTTTAGGCGCCCCAAAGGTGCCGCCAGTCTGACCACCTGTGACCACGCTTCAGCTGACGTTTCAGATCACGCAGGTCACGCCGGTCGCTTCGGGCATTGCCCGAAGCGAAACCACTCCCGCCCCGCATCTCAGCAGGATCCGCTGGCAGATTTACGCCTGCTTTCTCGTCGCCACCTGCTATGGCAGCCCGGCTAGATCCAATTTTTGATCAAATTCTCTTGCCAGCCTCCTCGGGTCACGCCAAAGTGTCCGCGACAAGACAAGGAGCCCGCGCATGGACCTCTCTGCGCTCAGAACGATCCGTATCGCCGCCTGTGACCTCAACGGTCAGATGCGCGGCAAACGCCTGCCCGTTGGACAGGCAGACAAACTTGGGGAAGGTGCCGCGCGCATGCCTCTCTCCGTCCTCAACGTCGACATCTGGGGACGTGACATCGAAGACAGCCCGCTGGTGTTTGAAACCGGCGACGCCGATGGCATCCTGATGCCAACGGACCGCGGTGCTGTGCCGATGCCCTGGCTGTCGACCGCCTCGGCACTGGTGCCGATGACAATGACGCTGGAAGATGGCCGCCCCTTCCTCGGCGACCCGCGGCAGGTGCTGGCCCATGTCATGCAGCGCTACAGCGACCGCGGCTGGACTGTCAGCGCCGCAACCGAGCTGGAGTTCATCCTGATCGACGATGGCGGCACCGAGCCGCTGCCGCCGATTGACCCGCTCACCGGCCGGGCGCTGGACCAGCAGTCGGTGCTTTCGATCGCGGAGCTGGACGCCTATGACGACTTTTTCACCGACCTCTATGACGGTGCCGAGGCGATGGGCATTCCCGCGCAGGACGCCATCTCCGAAGCCGGGCTTGGACAGTTCGAAATCAACCTGATCCATCAGGACGCCATGCGTGCAGCCGACGATACATGGCTGTTCAAGGCGCTGGTCAAGGGGATCGCCCGCAAGCACGGCTTTGCCGCCACCTTCATGGCGAAACCCTATGGCGAAGAAGCCGGCAACGGCATGCATGTGCATTTCTCGATCACCGACGAAACGGGCGCGAATATTTTTGACAACGGCGGCCCCGAAGGCACTCCTGCCCTGCATGCTGCCGTCGCAGGCTGTCTCGCGGCGATGCGCGACAGCACGCTGGTCTTTGCCCCCCACGGCAACTCCTACGAGCGGCTGGTGCCGGGAGCCCATGCGCCGACCTCTGCGGCCTGGGCCTACGAGAACCGCACCGCCGCGATCCGCATTCCAGGTGGCAACCACAAGGCGCGCCGGATTGAACACCGGGTCTCGGGCGGGGACATCAACCCCTATCTGATGCTGGCAACGGTGCTGGGCGCAGCGCTGGTCGGGATCGAGGATTCGCTCACGCCGCCGCCACCGTCTGACGGCAATATCTACGAAATCGAAGGCCTGCCACAGCTCGCCTCCGACTGGGCCGAGGCCATCAACCTGTTTGAAAACAGCCCGCTCATCGCCCGGATCCTGCCGCCGCTGGCAATCCGAAATCTCGTCATGACCAAGCGACAGGAACTGGCCGGTTTCGCTGAAAAGCCGCAAGACAGCCATTGGCTCTCCTGGCTCGAGGCCGTATGAATCGGCGGAGGGCTGTGCCCGCCTCGCCTTGGTTTTTGATCATATGTGGTGACAAATGAAGATCGGAATCCTGCAAACAGGCCACGCGCCTGACGACCTGATCGCGGACAGCGGCAACTACGACGATATGTTTCGTGTGCTGCTGGAGGGTCATGGCTTAGAATTTGTGACCTATGCAGTGGTCGATGGCGTCTTTCCCGACGCCGCCACGGCAGCGGATGGCTGGCTGATCACCGGCTCCAAACACGGTGCCTACGAAGATCACCCCTGGATCCCGCCGCTGGAGGATCTGATCCGCGACATCCACGCCCGCAAGATGCCGCTGGTCGGCGTCTGCTTTGGCCACCAGATCATCGCGCAGGCGCTTGGCGGTCGGGTCGAGAAATTCGACGGCGGCTGGAGCGTCGGACGTACCGCCTACGAACGCGACGGCGAGACCATCCATGTCCATGCCTGGCATCAGGATCAGGTCGTCGCCCTGCCGGCCGAGGCCCGCGTCATCGGCCAGAGCGATTTTTGCCGCAACGCCTTTCTCGCCTATGGCGACCATATCTGGACCTCGCAGCCGCACCCCGAGTTTGCCGAAGATTTTGTCGAGGGTCTGATCGACAAGCGGGGCAAGGGCGTGGTGCCCGACACCCACCTTGCTGCGGCCAAGGAAACCCTGGACCAACCAATAGATTCCCATCACATCGCCACAGAAATCGCCGACTTCTTCAAGAAAGTGAGGACCTGATGCCCACCGAGCCGCGCTGGCAGGACAAGCTCCCCGAAGCCGCCAAGACCTATCTGGAGGGCCGTCGTCTCGACGAGGTTGAATGCGTTATCTCGGATCTGCCGGGCATCGCCCGTGGCAAGGCGGTGCCGGCGTCCAAATTCGTCAAGCAGGACTATTTCCACCTGCCCGACAGCATCTTCTACCAGACCATCACCGGCGATTGGGCCGATGCCGCGGACGAGGACGGCTGGATCGAGAAGGACATGATCCTGAAGCCGGACATGTCCACCGCGACCGCCGCGCCCTGGACCGGCGACTGGACCCTGCAGGTGATCCACGACGCCTATGACCGGGACCACGAGCCGGTGCCCTACAGCCCGCGCAATGTGTTGAAACGCGTCGTTGCGCTCTACGAGGCCCAGGGGTGGCGTCCGGTCGTCGCACCGGAAATGGAATTCTTCCTGGTGGCACGCAACATCGACCCGGCCCGTGACATTCAACCAATGATGGGCCGCTCCGGTCGCCCTGCCGCCGCCCGCCAGGCCTATTCGATGACGGCAGTGGACGAATTCGGCCCGGTGATCGACGACATCTATGACTTTGCAGAGGCACAGGGGTTCGAGATCGACGGCATCACCCAGGAAGGCGGCGCCGGCCAGTTGGAAATCAACCTCCTGCACGGCGATCCGGTCAAGCTGGCGGATGAGGTGTTTTACTTCAAACGGCTGATCCGCGAGGCCGCCCTGCGCCACGATTGCTTTGCCACCTTCATGGCGAAACCGATTGCGGACGAACCCGGCTCGGCCATGCATATTCACCACTCGATCATCGACATCGAGACGGGCGAGAATATCTTTTCCGGCCCGCAGGGGGGCGAAACCGATGCCTTTTACCATTTCATCGGCGGCCTTCAGAACCACCTGCCGGCTGGGCTTGCGGTGCTGGCGCCCTATGTGAATTCCTATCGCCGCTATGTGAAAAATCATGCCGCGCCGATCAATCTGGAATGGGCGCGCGACAACCGGACCACCGGCATCCGCGTGCCTCTGTCCAGCGCGAAATCGCGCCGGGTGGAAAACCGCATCGCCGGCATGGACTGCAACCCCTACCTCGGGATCGCCGTGTCGCTGGCCAGCGGCTATCTCGGCCTGATGGAAGAACGCCGCCCCAGCCGCCAGTTCAAGGGCGACGCCTACGAAGGCGACGGAGACTTCCCGCAGGTCATGGGTCAGGCGCTGGATCTCTTTGACGAAGCCAAAGCCCTGCACGAGGTACTGGGCCCGGAATTTGCCCGCGTTTACAGCTGCGTCAAACGCGCCGAATACGAAGAGTTCCTGCAGGTGATTTCCCCTTGGGAACGCGAGCATCTGTTGCTGAACGTGTGATCCTGCGCACCACGCTGGCAGACACCGACTGACCCCGACTGCCTCCGACACAACAGCCCCACCCGCAGGCCTGTGTCGGGGCCCAGATCACGGCCCGACCCCGCTCTGGCGCGTGGCGCGGGAGACGAAAGACTTCGGAGAGACCCCATGGCCCTCAACCTCCTGCATGCCAATGACCGCCCCGGCAGCTACCCCAAAAGCTGGTATGCCGCGACCGCCACGCCCGGCGTCCACTACCCGTCACTTTCTGGAGGAGTGCGGGCGGATGTCTGCATCGTCGGCGCCGGCTACACCGGGCTTTCGGCGGCATTGCACCTGGCCGAGACAGGCCGCTCTGTGGTGCTTCTGGATGCCCAGCGGGTCGGGTTTGGCGCCTCCGGGCGCAACGGTGGCCAGCTGGGCTCCGGCCAACGCCAGGATCAGGAGGTGCTGGAGCGCATGTTGGGCGCCGAAGACGCCGCCAAGCTCTGGTCGCTTGGCGAGGAGGCAAAGGATCTGGTCAAGGATCTGATTGCCAGACACGACATTGATTGCCATCTCAAACCCGGCGTCGCCTGGACCGCAGAGTCCAGACGCGATGTGCGGCATCTGCATGACTATGGGCACCACCTGAAAGACCGCTACGGTTATGACCAGATCGAGATCCTGGATCAGGACGCCTGCCATGCCATGTGCCCGTCGCCGGCTTACAAGGGCGGGATCCTCGACCATGGCGCGGGCCACCTGCATCCGCTGAACTTTGCGTTGGGGCTGGCCCGTGCGGCCACCGCAGCAGGCGTGCAGATTTTTGAACGCAGCGAAGTCTTTGCCATCGACGACGACGGCCCGCAGGTCGAGGTGCGCACCGGCGAGGGCACCGTGCGCGCCGACCACCTGATCCTTGCCTGCAACGGATACCTCGGCGGGCTGAATGCCCAGGTCGCCGCGCGGGTGATGCCGATCAACAATTTCGTGGCCGCCACCGAACCTCTTGGGCCGGAAACCGCGCAGGTGCTCACCCGCGATGTGGCGGTGGCCGACAGCAAATTCGTGGTGAACTATTTCCGCCTCAGCCACGATGGCCGCCTGCTGTTCGGTGGAGGCGAAAGCTATGGCTATCGCTTTCCCACCGATATCGCTGCCAAGGTGCGCGGCCCGATGACCGAGATTTTCCCGCATCTGGCCCATGTCGGCATCGACTACGCCTGGGGCGGCACGCTTGGAATCACCATGAAACGGCTGCCCTACCTCGCCCGGATCAACCCGCGGGTCCTGACGGCCTCCGGCTATTCCGGCCATGGGGTCGGCACCGCCACCCATGCCGGCCGCCTGATGGCGCAGGCGATCGCCGGGGAAAGCGACGGTTTCAACACCATGGCGCGCATCCCGACCACGCCGTTTCCCGGCGGCCCCAACATGCGCACGCCGCTGCTGGTGCTTGCCATGACCTGGTTTTCCCTGCGGGACAGGCTGGGATTGTAAACGGAACCGGGGGGACGGTCGCTCTCTGCCGTCGGCCACCTGCGCCCCCAATCCGCGTCCTTGTTCCGGTCCGCGTTCACACCTGTGTCAGCGTCCGCGTCACTGTCCCGGCTTAGCGTGGCGTGAACTGCCCGCACCGCATCGCGAGATCGGCCAGCATCGCGCGATAGCTGCCTGGCCCGGTCGAGATACGCCGCACACCGGCCGCGGCAAGCTCTCGCAAGCGATCAGGCAGCGCCTCTTGCGCCACATCAGACACCATTGCATTCACCGGCAACGGGGTCGCGGCTGCGATCTCGGCCAGCTGTGCGGGCGCCGTCACGCCGGGCACAAAGATGCCGTTTGCCCCGGCCTCGCCATAGGCTGCGGCGCGGCGGGTTGTCTCCGGCAGCCGCGTTTCCTCCGGCAGGGCCGCCCCGGCAAAGAACCACACATCGGTGCGCGCATTGATAAAGAGATCAACCCCCGCGCGCTCTGCCGCCGCCCGGATGATCTCGATCCGCCGGGCCTGTTCCGCACAGGGCCGCAGCGTCGCCGCTCCGATCTTCTGATCCTCCAGATTGATGCCGATCACCCCCTGGTCGATCAGGCGCGCAATGATTTCTGCCAGCCCTGTCGGCGTCTCGCTATAGCCGGTTTCAAGATCGACCGACAGCGGCAGGTCAGAGACCTGACGGATCTCCCCGACCTGCTGCAAGACCGCATCGATGGTCATCGCCTCGCCGTCTTTCAGACCCATCGCATGCGCCATCGCCCAACTGCTGGTCGCCAGCGCCTCCGCCCCCTGCTCCGCGATCACGCGGGCGCTGACGGCATCCCAGACATTGAACAGCACCAAAGGCGTCTCGCCCCGGTGCAGCGCGTGAAACACCGCCGCCTGATCCTGTGACATATGTTGATCTCCTTTACTCGTTCGGATGTGCCCTCGGCCCTAGCACGGTGCCAGATGGCAAACCGCCGCAGATCGGGCGCCGACACCACAAAGGACACCGCCCGCAGGCAACAGTTTCGTGAAATTTCGCCTTCTCCGGGGCAGATCCGACAGGAATCCTTGGCATCTTGGCGCCATTGTTTTATATTTATGAAAAGGTAACTTCAGGATTTTGAAATATGAGCCAAGAGCAGCCTGTCCAAGTTCCAAATGTCCATCAGGGTGAGCCGATCCCCGAGGCGGCGCGCGCGGCGATTGATGCACTGATGCAATCTGGCGACCTGTTTCGATACACCGCGCCGCAAGACGCCCCCGTCGCCCTGCTGGAGACGGAATTCGCGGAACTGCTGGGCACCAAATATGCGCTTGCGGTGTCTTCCTGTTCGGCGGCGCTGTTCCTGTCGCTCAAGGCGCTCGACCTGCCGCACGATGCCCGTGTGCTGATCCCCGCCTTTACCTTTGCCGCCGTGCCGTCCTCTGTCGTGCACGCGGATTGTATCCCGGTCCTGTGCGAAGTCGGCGCCAACTACCGGGTCGATCTGGCCGATTTCGAGGCCAAGCTCGAAGATGACATTGCCGCCGTCATCATCTCGCACATGCGGGGTCATACCTCTGACATGGACGCGATCCTGGCGCTCTGTTCGGCACGCAACATCCCCGTTGTCGAGGACGCGGCCCATTCGCTCGGCACCACCTGGCATGGCCGCAACATCGGCACCCTGGGTCAGGTCGGCTGCTTTTCCTTCCAGTCCTACAAGATGCTGAACGCCGGCGAAGGTGGTATTCTGGTCACCAACGACGCCGACCTCGTGGCCCGCGCGGTGATCATGTCCGGCGCCTATGAACATAACTGGCAGAAACACAAACCCGCCCGCGGCGACAATGGCACCGCCCTGGCCGACGCCTTTGCCCGCTGGCAGAACCAGCTCCCGCTCTACAACCTGCGTATGAGCAATCTGTCAGCGGCAGTGGTGCGGCCACAACTGCCCGAACTGGCGCGCCGGGTCGAAAACGGTCTGAAAAATCACGACTATGTCGCGGCAAAGCTCAATGCGCATGCCAACTTTGACGTCCCGGCCCCGCTCGCGCCAGAACGTCGCGCCCCGGATTCGATCCAGTTCAACCTGGTCGGGCTGGACGACGTGCAGATCGAAACCTTTGCCGCAGCCACCGCGGCGCGGGGCGTCAAGGTGCAAATCTTCGGCCGTTCCAGCGACAACGCGCGCGCCTTCTGGAACTGGCAATTCCTCAAGGATCTGCCAGAGCTGCCACAGACCCGCGCCATGTTGATGACCGCCTGCGACGTGCGGCTGCCGGTGCGGCTGACCCAGGCTGAGCTCGACATCATCGCCGGGATCTTGTTGTCTTCCATCGAAGAAAGCCTGGCCCGCGCCGCAGCCTGATCTCCGCCCATGCCCCAGTCTGTCGCCGGTTTGATCGCTGGCGTCAGCCTGTGATCGTGGGCGTCGGCCTGTGCGGGCAACAATCCACAAGGCGTAAGATACAAAAAAGCCCCGGCCAAACCGGGGCTTTGTTCCACGTTTCAGGCGGCACTCAGCTCATCTTGGAGAGTTTTTCCTGAAGCTCTGCCAATTGCCGTTTGATAGAGCCGAGATCCTCTTCGCCGTCGTTCGCATCCCCCTCTTCGCCGCCCCCGGTCCAGCCACCGCTGAAACCGCCGGTCATCGCCTTGAGGAACGCTTCCTGCTGCGCCTTCATCGCCTCAAAGCCGGGCATCTGCGCAATCGGGTTCATGGCGCTCATGTTTTCCATCATCTTCGACTGGCTCTCGCGCAGCATATCAAACGAGGTCTGCAGGAACTGCGGCATCACACCGCCGCCGGGCACCATATAGCTGCGCACCAGATCGTTCAGCACCGTCACCGGCAGCACGTTTTCGCCCCGGCTCTCGTGTTCGGCGATGATCTGCAACAGGTACTGGCGGGTCAGGTCGTCGCCGGATTTCAGGTCGATGATCTGAACTTCGCGTCCGTCCCGGATGAACCCCGCAATATCCTCCAGCGTCACGTAATCGCTGGTTTCGGTATTATAGAGCCTACGGCTGGCATAGCGCTTTATGAGCAGAGGTTTATCCTTGTCCGCCATTGTCGCTCCTCCGGAATTTTGCGTGTTTCAAAAACCCTAGGCGAGGCGGTTTAAAAAAGAAAGCATAGAAAACAAAAGGGGATGCCCCCTGCCCCCGCAGCATCGGTGCGGCGCGGCGGCCCAAAGGGCTGCAGGTGCGGCAAAAGCCGGACAATTGCTTGGCCAGCAGCCGCATCGGCCGTGAAAAAGGGCAGACCATTGGTCTGCCCTTTTCTTCGAGGTCCCCGGTACAAAGGGAGGAGAGCTGCGCGTGGACCCCGGACGTATCGGCCTTCGCGTTACTTCGCGGCGGCGGCTTTCTTGGTTGCGCTGGTCACCTCTTCGGTGGCTTTCTTCATCGCAGCCGTTGCTTCTTCGGACATGTCCTTGCCAGCGGACATCAGAAGCTCGACGGTGTCCATCTGGACCTTTTTCGCGACTTCAGCAAAGGCGGCCATGTTTTCGGCTGCGACTTCGGCAGAAGAAGACGCGAAATCGGTTGCCGCCTTGGCATAGTCGGCCGGCTCGGTCTTCGCTTTGGACATTTCACCGATCTTGCTCAGGGTGTCCTTGGTCCATTTGGAGGAAATCTCGGCAGATTTGCCAGCCGCGTCCAGCGCAACGGAAGACAGCTTCTCGTTCAGCGCGGCGGTATTTTTGAACATGTCTTCCATCGCGGAAGTGTCCATTGGGAAGGACGCCATCATGTCTTTCATCATAGCGGAAAAATCTTGGGTCTTGGCCATGGTACTCATTCCTTGTTCACGTTGCGAGCGGGCCTGTCCCGCTGTTGAGATCAATATGCATGCTGCGGCGCAGCATTTCAAGTGAATTTTCTGCGACGCAGCAAATTTCACCGTACATTTACGCAAGTGCCGGTTTTCCCGGCTTCATGCAGGCGCGCCTCTGACAATCGCCGCCGCCCTGTTGGGGCGCTGCGCGATCCGGTCCTCGCCCCTGCCCGACTTAAAGGCGTGCCTTTACGCGGACATACTGACCAGGCGCGGCGTCAATGGCAGGAAACGCCTCTGTACCAGGGACGCGCGCAGGCACCTGCTTGCCCGCCCGTTTCTTCAGCCAACGTTCCCATCTGGGCCACCAGGATCCCTCGTGGAATTCAGCCCCCTGCATCCAGGTCTCCGAATCAAGCGCGAGATCGTCATTGACGTAATGGCCGTATTTGTTGCGGCTGACCGGGTTCACAATGCCTGCGATATGGCCGGACTGGCTGACCACAAATGTCTTGGACCGCGACCCCATCTGCTGCACGCCGTTATAGCAGTCCTTCCAGCGCGCGATGTGGTCCGTTTCGCAGGTGATCGCCATCAGGGGCACGTCGACCTCACTCAGATGTAGGGTGTGGCCGAACATTTCAAACCCCTCGCGGGCGAATTGGTTCTGCTGGCACAGGCGACGCAGATACTGCACGGCCATCTTGGCCGGCAGGTTGGCCCCGTCGCCGTTCCAATAGAGCAGATCAAAGGCTGGCGGCGTCTCCCCCATCATGTAGCTGCGGATCGCCGGGCCATAGACCAGGTCATTGGCCCGAAGGAACGAAAAGGTCCGCGCCATGATATAATGCGGCATCACACCGTCATCACCGACCTCTTCCTCGATCGCATCGACAAAGTCGTTCTGCAGGAAGGGGGTGAAATCGCCCTGATCGGAAAAATCCGTCAGCGCGGTAAAGAAGGTCGCTGATTTGACGGAGGTATCGCCCCGCTGTTTCATCAGCGACAGCGTCAGGCTCAGCGTGGTGCCGGCAATGCAATAGCCAACCGCATTGACCTGATCGACGCCGCAAATCTGCTTGCTGACCTCAATTGCCTTCAGGAACCCCTCCTCGACGTAATCCTCCAGCGTGGTATCGGCATAAGATTGGTCCGGGTTGACCCAGGAGACCACGAACAGCGTATAGCCCTGATCGGTGATCCACTTGATCAGGCTGTTCTTTTCCTTGAGGTCGAGGATATAGAACTTGTTGATCCAGGGCGGAAACAGCACGATGGGCGTCTCATGCACCGTTTCGGTGGTCGGGCGGTACTGGATCAGCTCCATCATCCGGTTGCGAAACACCACATCGCCGGGCGTGGTGGCAATATTGGTCCCGATCTCGAACGCGGTTTCATCGGCCAGCCGCACGATCAGCTCGCCGTCGTTGGCCTCCAGATCGGCGACCAGATTCTCCAGCCCGTCAATCAGCGACTGGCCGTCCGTCTCCAGTGCCTTTTCCAGCGCATCCGGATTGGTCGCCAGGAAATTTGTCGGCGCCATCATGTTGATGATCTGGTCGGCAAAATAGCTCAGGCGCTGCTTGTCGATCCGGTCCAGATCTTCCACCTTTTCCACGGCAATCCGGATCGCCTCGGCATTGGTCAGATACTGGTCTCGGATGAATTTGAAATATGGGATCTTGTCCCACATCGGATTGGCAAAGCGGCGGTCCGGCGGGCCGGAGGGCTGCGGCGGCGCCTCTGCTTCTGCCTCCGCCGCGTCCTTTGGCTCGGCGCTCAGCGCGTTCGCCATCATCTGCTGGGCCTCGGCGTAATTCAGCACCGATTTGCCCCAGAACGACACCTGTTGTTCCAGCAGCCTGGTCGGGTTCTGCGCCATCGCCGCCCAATAGCTCGATGCTGCACGTGCAAAGAGCTCCTGATTCGGAGCGTCCAATCCTGGGTTATGGGGCTTCTTCTGAGCCAGGACATCCACCAGGCGCTTGGACAACAGCTCCACACGTTCAAGATTTTCCTTAAGCCGGTCAATCTGTTCCGTCGAAGTCGCGTCAATCGCCTTGTCGGTTGTTGTCATCTTAATAAAACCCTCTTAATCTTTCTGCTGTGCAGAATACTTGCCTCGCCAGTGTACGGCAAAGCGGCCTCGGGTTCGAATCCGCCGGTATCCTCCGGCAACATACGGCCAAGACCGCGGCACGCAAAGCACCGCCAAGGAGACGCACATGCGCTACATGATGTCCTACGATCTGATGGAGACGGTTCGCAACGCGAACCAATGGCTCGGCGCCACCGCCCTGTCCATGGCTTCCTACCCTGCCTATGCTGCCGTGCCCAACCCAATGCTCAGCTGGGTTGCTGCTTGGGGACAGGTCACCGAGCGCAGTTTTGAGCGCATGGTGGCAAAGCCCGACTGGGGCATTCACGACACCACCCTCGCCGACGGCAGGGACCACCTGGTCGAGATCGACACCGTGGTCGAAAAACCCTTTGGCGATCTGATCCACTTCCGGGTCACCGATCGCCCGGAACAGCCCCGCAAGGTTCTGGTTGTTGCGCCGATGTCCGGCCACTACGCGACCCTCCTGCGCTCCACCGTCAAAAGCCTCATCGAAAACTGCGAAGTCTATGTGACAGACTGGCACAACGCTCGCGACATTCCGGTCTCGGCCGGCAAATTCGATGTCGAGGATTATACGCTCTACCTCGTTGATTTCATGCGCGAGCTGGGCCCCGAATGCCACGTGGTCGCCGTCTGCCAACCGGCCCCGCTGACCCTGGCCGCCACCGCCTACCTCGCCGCAGAGGAACCCAAGGCGCAGCCCTCGTCGCTGACCCTGATCGGGGGGCCGGTCGACCCGGATGCGACCCCGACCGACGTCACCGACTTTGGCCACCGCGTCACCATGGGACAGCTGGAACAGACCATGATCCAGCGCGTCGGCTTCAAATACAAAGGCGTCGGCCGCGCGGTCTATCCCGGCCTCCTGCAGCTGTCGTCCTTCATGTCGATGAACATGGAGCGCCATTCCAAAGCCTTCTCCGATCAAATCATGCGGGTCTGTCGCGGCGAAGCGACCGACCACGACGCCCACAACCGCTTTTACGACGAATATCTCGCGGTGATGGACATGCCTGCGGAATTCTACCTCTCAACGGTGGAACGTGTCTTCAAGAATCGCGAGATCGCGAAGAACGAATTCACCGTCGAAGGCAAACATGTGGACATCGGGAAAATCACCGATGTTGCGGTCAAAACGGTCGAAGGCGCCAAGGATGACATCTCGGCCCCCGGCCAGTGCATCGCGGCGCTTGATCTGTGCACCGGCCTGCCCGACAGCAAGAAAGCCAGCCATGTGGAACCCGACGCCGGCCATTACGGCATTTTTGCCGGCCGCGCCTGGCGCAACAACATCCGCCCGCTGGTGATCGAATTCATGGATGCCAACGCCCGTGACAAACCGACCCGAGGGACCAAGCCTGTCCGAACTGCGGCGAAATAACCATGGCCGCAAAGACCGCCTCCGGGCCCGGTGACGCGCTGACTTTCGCCTGCCAGTGCGGATCCCTCGCCGGGCATATTTCGCGCGGGGCAGAACGTCATTGCAGCCGTATCCTGTGCCACTGCGCGGATTGCCGCGCGGTGGAGCTTTACCACAGCTGCCCCGACCCCGCTGGCAGCGGCGTCGACTTGCTTCAGCTCAGCCCGGATATGCTGCATATCGACCAGGGTGCAGAGCATTTACGGCTGCTGCAACTGTCGCCGCGCGGAATGTTTCGGTGGTTTGCGGGCTGTTGCGGGACACCGTTGTTCAACACGCCGCGCAGCCCCAAGCTGCCCTTTGTCGCGGTGCGTAGCGCGCTCTTTGCCACGCCGGACCGGCTGGGGCGGATCATCGCCCAGGCCTTCATTCCCAGACGCGGCAAACCACCGGCTCACAAAGGCGCCGCCCGGATGACCTATCGGCTGATGACCCGCATGGTGCCCGCGCGCCTCTCCGGTCGCTGGCGGCAAACGCCGCTGTTCGATATTGCCACCGGAGCGCCGGTGGTGGCGCCACAGGTGCTGTCCAAGGCGGAGCGCAACGCGCTGACAAGCGACAAACCGTGCAAGCCCTAGTTTAGGCCCCCCTCCTGCCGATCCTGCCGATGCCCCCGCTGGTCCGGCCTTCGGCCTGTCCGGTGCTGTTCGTTCTCTTTGTTCTGCTCCCCGCTCCGCGGGGTCCGAACCACCCCAAAGGGCACGCCTGTCTGATTGCGCGGGGTGTCCGCCACTTGCCTGGCCGCGTTGGCGACCCTGACCTCGCCCGCCCTCAGCCCGTCTGGCGCAGCTCTTCCACCTCGACCCGGGGCAACAACCAGTCGCACAGGATCTGAGAGACCCGCTCCGGCTGTTCCATCAGCGGCAAATGTCCCGCATCTTCAAGGATCTCGATTCGCGCATGCCGCATCAGCTCCGCCGTAAAGAGCTGCCGACGCGCCGGGATGATCTTGTCATGCACGCCGCAAATCACCAGCCCGGGCTGGTCCGCCCGACGCAGCGTTGCCTGCTGGTCGCTCCGCCGCTGCAGCATCCGACTTTGTTCGACAAACAGCTCTGTCCCCAGATCGTCCGCCATATCCGCAATCTCCGCCATGATCTGGCCACGGCGCGGTCCCGGCGCCAGCGTCGCGCTTGGGAACACCTCCTGCATCACCCCTCGCAACCGCCCGGTGCGGGCCCGGATGATCCAGGGTTCGCGCTCAGCCGCCTTGGCCGGCGTTTCAGCAAGCGGACTGGTGGCGATCAGCCCGATCCCCGCGATCCGCTCCGGCGCGCGCTGCAACATCGCCATGGCAATGGCGCCGCCCAATCCTGTTCCGATCACGGTAAAGCAGCGTGGCAAATCATCGAGCAGCGCAAGCGCCACATCCTCGACCCGCCCGCCGCCGGTAACAGGGGCGACGGTCACCGGCAGGTACCGCGACAAAAGCCGCACCTGCGTTTCCCATACCCGGCTGTCACTCATGAAGCCCGGCACCACCACAAGCGGTCGCCGGGACAAGTCAGCCGGGTCAATCCGTGCTGTTTTCGTCATATTGTCTGCCCGTTCCACGCGCCTATGGTGGCGCTTGGGGTTACTACACGTCCCTAAGTGAGGGGCAGCAAGGACTTTTTTACTATGCCGGGGATTGGTTAAAGATGTGTGTCCTCATCAATACCCCTCCCAGCGAAACCTTCCGTCAGGGGCCAGCGGCGAAAACGGATTATGCGCAATCTCCCAGATATGCCCATCCGGTGCGCGGAAATACCCGATGGTGCCGCCCCAGAAAATCGGCCCCGCCGGGCGCAGGATCTCCGCCCCCGCCGCCTCGGCACGGGCCATCAGCGGCGCGACCTCCGCGGCCGTTCTGACGTTGTGGCTCAGCGTCATCGCCCCGGTTCCCAGCGCCTCCACCGGCAGGCCAAGGTCCTCCGCCAGCTTCTCCAGCGGATAAAGCCCGATCGTCTGCGACAGCAGATCAAAGGCGATGACGCCATCCGGGCTCTGGGCACGCTGCCAGCCAAGCGCCTCATAGAACGCCGCCGCCCGCGCAGGATCGCGCACACCCAAGGTAATCAGGCTTACTCTTTGTTCCATCACATTCCTCCCGCAGGCCACAGATTTGCGCCTGATATTGTCCTGCCACAAAGCATAGAACAAACCAGAAACAAAATCAATCCGCCGACCCCAGACCCGCCCCAGCCTGACACAGCTCTTCCACCGCCGCCCGGATCAGGTCCAGACAGGCCGGGTCAGAGAACCGGTGATCGGCATCCTTGACCAGCGTCAACCGCATGTCCGCGCAGCGCGCATGGTCCAGCAGGGCCAGCGCGGTCTGGGTCGACACGGCGGAATCATCGGTGCCTTGCAGACAGCGCACCGCAAAGGGCAACACCAGCTCCGAACGCAGCACCAGATGGCGCCTGCCATCGTCAATCATCCGTTGCGTCACCACATAGGGTTCCATGTAATCGCTTGGCAGCTCAACCTGTCCGCGCGCCGCCAATTCCGCCTTCTGTGCATCGGTGAAATTGGCCCAATAGCCATCCTCAGTGAAATCCGGCGCCGCCGCGATCGTGACCAGCCCCGCAATCCGCGCCGCCCGCGCCTTGGCCAGCAACAGCGCCTGCCAGCCCCCCATCGACGATCCGACCGCCACGACCGGGCCTTCCGTCAACCGGTCCACCACCGCCAGCGTATCTTCATGCCAGTCGGCAATTGATCCGCCCTCAAACCGCCCCGAACTCATCCCATGGCCGGAATAGTCAAACCGCAGGAACGCCTGCCCCCGCGCCTGCGCCCAGGCCTCAAGGAACAACGCCTTGGTGCCCTCCATATCGGACTTCAACCCGCCCAGAAACACGACCGTCGGCCCTTGGCCTTCACTCTTGTGATAGGCAATGCGTCGCCCTTCGGCGGTGTCCAGATACTGCGGCGCCATGTCGGCCCTCCCCTTGAATGACGTTGGCCCTCCAGATGCCACGCCACCGGAGATTCGCCAAACCCTTCATCTTTTTGAAAATACCTCGGGGG
>NZ_LPUY01000099.1 GCF_001518015.1 Tritonibacter horizontis | reverse complement strand
TGGCTATGGCGCCCCCCTCCCTGACATGGAAGGTCGGCCAATGATCGCCCCATTGCTTCATCTTTTTCCAAATACCTCGGGGTCCGGGGCCGCGCCCCGGTCCGGCCCGCGCCACACAAACGGAGGCCAGATCCCTTGACCGACCTCCCCACCCGGACCAGCCGCAAGATGGGCCTTGTGATCGACCTCGACACCTGTGTCGGCTGCCATGCCTGCGTCATCTCCTGCAAGGGCTGGAACACGGAAAACGACAGCGCCGCGCTCTCGGATCAGGCCCCCTATGGCGCCGACCCCTCGGGCACCTTCCTCAACCGGGTGCATTCCTACGAGGCCCAGCCGGAGGCCTGCAGCGGCCAGCCTGCCGCCGCCGCCCAGCTGGTCCATTTCCCGAAATCCTGCCTCCATTGCGAAGACGCCCCCTGCGTCACCGTCTGCCCCACCGGGGCCAGCTACAAACGGGTCGAGGACGGTATCGTGCTGGTCAACGAGGACAACTGCATCGGCTGTGGCCTCTGCGCCTGGTCCTGCCCCTATGGCGCACGGGAACTGGATCTGGCCGCCGGGGTGATGAAGAAATGCACCCTCTGCGTCGATCGGATCTACAACGACACCCTCCCCGAAGAGGACCGCGTGCCTGCCTGCGTGCGGACCTGCCCGGCGGGCGCACGCCACTTCGGCGACCTCGGCGACCCGGCGTCGGAGGTCTCGAAACTGGTCGACGCACGCGGCGGCTTTGACCTGATGCCGGAACAGGGCACCAAGCCGGTCAACAAATACCTGCCCCCCCGCCCGAAGGACAGGCTCGCAGCGCAACCCACCGGCGAAATCGACCTCCTGGCGCCCCTGCTGGCGCCGGTCACGGACGAACCGGGCGGCTTTCTCGGCTGGCTCGACCGGGCGCTGGACAAACTACCCGGAGGGCAGCACTGATGCACCCCGCCCCCTCCGTCATCGCCTTCACCACCCTGTCGGGTTTGGGCTTTGGCCTGTTGTTCTTCCTCGGCCTTGGCCTGCCTGCGGTCACCGGCGGTGTTGCCTTTGTCTTTTTCACCATTGCCTACGGGCTGGCGGTGGGCGGGCTGCTGGCCTCCACCTTTCACCTCGGCCGCCCCGAACGTGCGTGGAAGGCGTTTTCGCAATGGCGCACAAGCTGGCTCTCGCGGGAAGGCTGCTGCGCGGTGGCAGCACTTCTGACCATGGGACTTTATGCCATCGGTGCGATTTTCCTCGACCGCCACTGGCCGTTCGTCGGGGCGCTGGGGGCGGCGCTCAGCATCGGGACGGTATTTACAACCTCGATGATCTACGCTCAGCTCAGGACCGTGCCGCGCTGGAACATGATGCCACTGACCCCGGCGCTGTTCCTGACGCTGGCCCTTGCGGGTGGCGCATTGCTGGCGGGGCAACAAGATCAGGCGACCGGCCTGCTGGGGCTCGCCGGGCTTACCCTGCTGGCCTATTGGCATCAGGGCGACCGGGCCTTTGCCACCTCCGGCACAACCCTGGCCAGCGCCACCGGCCTTGGCCGCATCGGACAGGTCCGCGCGTTCGAACCTCCCCATACCGGCACCAACTACCTGTTGCGTGAATTCGTGCATGTGGTCGGGCGCAAACATGCGCAAAAGCTGCGGGTCATCGGCTTTGCCCTCGCCATCGGGCTGCCCCTGCTGCTGTTGCTGGTGCCGGTCTCGGGGCTGGCGCTGAAACACGCTCTCGCCGGGCTTGCGGTCCTCAGCCATATGGCCGGGGTGGTCTGCACCCGCTGGCTGTTCTTTGCCGAGGCCGAACATGTCGTCGGACTTTATTACGGCAAGCGCTGAAAAAACACCGTCCGCCTGTCACACCGTGCCCCGGCCCCTCGTCCTGTTTTCAGTCCCCACTGACTGAGAAAGGAACAGGACCCATGACCGAACGTCTCGACCAGTTCGCCGCTGCCGGCGACCTTTTCAAACCGATGATGGAACAGGAGGAGCTGCTCAAGGCCTCCGGGCTGGACATCACCATCATCGAATTGGTGAAACTGCGCGCCAGCCAGATCAACCGCTGCGCCTTCTGCATCCATATGCACACCCATGATGCGCGCAAGCTGGGCGAGAGCGAGGACCGCCTGCACCTGCTGCCCGCCTGGCGGGAAAGCCCGCTCTATACCGCCAGGGAACGCGCCGCGCTGGCCTGGACCGAGGCGCTGACGCTGGTGGCGGATACCGCCGCCCCGGACGCGGACTATGCCCTCGTGGCAGAGCAGTTCTCGCCCCGTGAACAGGTGGCGCTGACCCTTCTGATCGGGGCGATCAACAGCTGGAACCGCATTGCCATCGGCTTTCGCACGCCGCATCCTGTCGCCAAGGAGGCCTCCGCCGCGTGAGCCACAAGGCACAGGATACCGGAACCGATCAGTTCCTGATGGCGCGACCGCGATTGTTCGCGGTCGCCTACCGCATGCTCGGCAGCGTTGCGGATGCCGAGGATATTCTGCAGGACGCCTACCTGCGCTGGCAGGCGGTGTCGGGCGACGGGGTGCGCGATCCAACCGCCTATCTCGTGCGGGTGGTGACCCGGCTCTGCCTGGACCAGCTGAAATCGGCGCGGGTAAAGCGCGAAACCTATACCGGCGCCTGGCTGCCGGAACCCCTGCTGACAGAGGACCCTGTCGAGGCGCTGGATCACGACGTCTCGGTCGCGCTTTTGCTGGCGCTGGAACGGCTGACCCCGCTGGAGCGCGCGGCTTTCCTGTTGCACGATGTCTTTGGCAACAGTCACGACGACGTGGCCCGCGCGCTGGATCGCAGCGCCGCCAGTTGTCGCCAGCTGGTGTCGCGCGCCCGCCGCCATGTGCAGGCCGAGCGCCCCCGCGCCAAAATGCCGCCCGAGGAAAGCCGTGCCCTGACCGAGGCCTTCTTTCGCGCCTCCAAGACCGGCGATATGGCGGCCCTGACACAGCTGCTGGCCGAGAATGTCGAAATGGTCAGCGATGGCGGCGGCAAGGCCACGGCGGCGCTGAACCCGATCTACGGACGCGACAAGGTGATGCGGCTGGCCGCAGGCCTGTCCCGCAAATCCGGAGCGCGACTGCCGGCACGCTGGCGTTTTGCAATGCTGAATGGTCTGCCCGCCATTCTCAGCCTGGAGCCGGAGGGGCTGGTGCAGGCCACCGCGCTGGAAATCCGCGACGGGCGGATCGCCAGGGTCTATGTCATCCGCAACCCGGAAAAGACAGCCCACCTGGCCCCGGCGCTGCAGGCCTAACGCCAAGCGCCGCGTCCGGGGCCACGGCCGTTCTAACCTGCTGAAACAAAACAGCCCCGGACTTCACCGGGGCTGCTGGTCTCATAAACTGTCAGAAAACCTCAGAGCAGGCCCGCGTGCACCATGGCCGCGTCGATCTTGGCCTTGGTGCTGTCCTCCAGCGGTGTCAGCGGACAACGCACTTCTTCAGAGCACAAGCCCAGACGGGACATGCCGTATTTGGCTCCGACCAGACCCGGCTCGATAAAGATCGCCTCGTGCAGCGGCATCAGACGGTCCTGATAGTCCAGCGCCGTCTTGTAATCGCCCGCCAGCGTCGCGGCCTGAAACTCTGCACAGAGTTTCGGCGCCACGTTTGCAGTGACCGAAATACAGCCAACGCCGCCATGGGCATTGAACCCCAGCGCGGTGGCATCCTCGCCCGACAGCTGGATGAAATCCGCCCCGCAAGAGGCCCGTTGCTGGCTGACACGCTCCAGCTTGCCGGTGGCATCCTTGACCCCGACGATGCGCGGCAGTTTCGCCAGCTCGCCCATGGTGGCCGGGGACATATCGACGACAGACCGCGGCGGGATGTTGTAGATGATGATCGGAATATCGGCGCAGTCATGCAGCGCCGTGAAATGCGCCACCATGCCGCGCTGGGTCGGCTTGTTGTAATAGGGCGTCACCACCAGCGCCGCATCCGCGCCAACCCGCGCGGCGTATTCGACAAAGCGAATCGCCTCGACCGTGTTGTTGGACCCCGCCCCCGCGACCACCGGGATCCGGCCCGCGACGGTTTCCACAACCACCTTGATCACCAGCTCGTGCTCTTCATGGGTGAGGGTCGGGCTTTCGCCGGTGGTGCCAACGGGAACCAGACCGGTCGAGCCTTCGGCAATATGCCATTCGACCAAGTGTTTGAGCGTATCCAGATCCAACTCACCATTGCGAAACGGGGTGACGAGGGCTGGCATAGAGCCTGTGAACATTGGAACGCTCCAGTTAGTAAATTCCTTGCAGGCAAATCCTTGCCCGGACGCACGTGCTGGCGGGAAATTGAGTTGCACCCCGAAACACACGCACTATCGTGACAGGCTCTATCCCCGGAACGCTGGAAAATGCAAGACATGACACGCAGACTTGCTGCTTGGGTGCTGATTTGCGCGGTTTTCGGGACCGCGCCACTGATGGCACGCGGTCTCGACACCTCACTGCCCCTGATGCGCGACGGCCAATGGGCCGAGGCCCTGATTGATGCCGGCGACGAAGGATCGATCGCCCGCGACGTGATCGAATGGCACCGGTTGCGCGCGGGCCAGGGCACCACCCGCGACATCATGGGGTTTATCGACCGGCGCAGCGACTGGCCCGGCATGGACTATCTGCGCCGCCGCGCCGAAGCGACCATTGCCGAGGCCGGCGCGGCCACGGTGCTGGCGTTTTTCGGCGAAGGCGGCACCGCCCAGACCCCCGAAGGCGCCCTGAGCCTGGGTGAGGCGCTCATCGCCTCCGGGCAATCGGAGGCCGGCCAGGCAGAGATCGTGCGCGCCTGGCGCAGCATGGCGATGCGGACCGAAACCCAGGCGGCCTATCTGGCGCGTCACCGGACCCTGCTGGCCGACCACCACGAGGCGCGCCTGACGCAGCTTTTGTGGGACGGCCACATGGTGTCCTCCGCCCGGATGCTGGATCTGGTCAGCGACAGCGCCCGCAAGCTGGCCGAGGCCCGCATGGCGCTCCAGCAGCAGGCCAATGGCGTCGATGCCGCCATCGCCGCCGTGCCCGCCGCGCTGCGCGAGGATGCCGGGCTGGCCTATGACCGCTTCGCCTGGCGCGATGCCAAACGACGCCAGGACGATGCCATTGCGATGATGTTCGACCGTTCCACCTCGGCCGAGGCGCTGGGACAGCCCGCCAGATGGCTGCGGCGGCGCGCCGATTTTGCCCGTCAGTTGATGCGGGACGAGGACAACACCCGCGCCTACAAACTCGCCGCCTATCACTTTGCTCTGCCCGAAGACGGCTATGGCTATGCCGACAACGAATGGATCGCAGGCTATGTCGCCCTGCGCAAACTCGGCGATGCCGAGCTGGCCGCCTATCACTTCACCCGGTTCCTCGCCGCCGTCGAAAGCCCGATTTCGGTTGGGCGCGCCGGCTATTGGCTGGGCCGCGCCTATGCCCAGATGGGCGACATCGACAAGGCCCACGCCGCCTATCGGCTGGGGGCGAAATATCAAAGCTCCTACTACGGGCTGTTGGCGGCGCAGGCGCTGGGGCGCGGTTTTGATCCCGCACTCGCCACCCCGGCCAAGACCGACTGGGCCGGCGCCAGCTTTCTGGACTCCTCGGTCTACAAGGCCGGCATCGCCCTGCTGGAGGCCGGCGACGTGCCCCTGGCGGAACGGTTCCTGACCCATCTGGTCGAAGGGTTGCCGCCCGCCGAGGCCCTGAAACTGGGCCAGATGGCCGTCGACATGGGCCAGCCGCATCTGGCGGTCATGATCTCCAAACGCGCCGCACAGGACGGGCTGGAACTGGCCGGCGCCTACTACCCGCTGCACCCCGTCACCCGGATGAGCCTGCCGATGGCGTCTGAGATGATCCTGGCCATCGCGCGGCGCGAAAGCGAATTCGACCCGGTGGTGATCTCGCATGCCGGCGCACGCGGGTTGATGCAGGTGATGCCGGGCACCGCAGAACTGGTGGCGCGGGAACTGGGCATTCTTGACGACCACCGGACCGCGCGCCTGACCGAAGACTGGCAGTACAACGCCAGTCTCGGGGCGCAGTATCTCGCGCGGCTGGCCGGCCAATTCGACGGCAACGTGGTGCTGATGGCCGCCGGCTATAACGCCGGTCCGCATCGCCCGATCGCCTGGATGGAACGCTATGGCGACCCGCGCGATCCGGCCGTCGATGTGGTTGACTGGATCGAACACATCCCCTTTCACGAGACCCGCAACTACGTGATGCGCGTCACCGAAAGCCTGCCGGTCTATCGCGCGCGGTTGGGGCAACCGCCCCTGCCTGTTCCCTTCACCCGCGAACTAGCTGGCCGCACGCTTGAGGCTTTCGCGCCAAAAAGTGAATAGGCCCGCCGCCACCACCAGCCCGGCCCCGATCACCACATTGCTGCGCATGGTCTCGCCAAAGACGGTCAGACCGATCATCGCGGCCCAGGGCAGCTGCATATAGGCAAAGGGCTGCACGGCGCTGGCCTCGGCCGTCTCGTAACATTTGATCAGCAGCCAATGACCCAGCGCGCCGCTGACACACAGGCTCGCCATCCAGGCCCAGTCTGTCAGCGTCATCGGCTCCCACCAGATCAGCCCGAGCGGTGTGATGAAAAGCATCCCATACACCCCGGTGTAAAAGAAACTGGTGGCGGTGGTGTCGCGCCGCGCCACATAGCGCGTCAACAGGCCGTAAAGGGCAAACATCAGCGCCGACAACAGCGGGATCAAGGCCGCCAGCTGGAACACCCCGGACCCCGGTTGCAAGATGATCAGCACCCCGACAAAGCCAACGCCAATCGCGGCCCAGCGCCGCCAGCCCACCTGTTCGCCCAGGATCGGTCCCGACAGGGCCGCGATCAGCAGCGGATAGCAGACAAAAACCGCGTGGCTCTCGACCAGACCAAGCACGGTAAAGGCCAGCACCATGACGCAGATCTCAGCAACCAGCACAAAGGCCCGAAAGATCTGCACCCCTTTCTGGCTGCTCTGCGCCGCCAGTCGCAGCGATCCGGTCTGTTTCAGGGCCACCGCGATGACAAAGGCGGCAAAGAACCAGTACCGGATCATCACCACCATCATGACATTGTATTCGCTCGCCAGATGGCGCGAGACACCGTCTTGCAACGCAAACACGATGGTCGCACCAATCATCAGCAAGATGCCCATTTTGGTGTCGTTCTTGGCCATGTGCTGGTCCATGGGTCAGCCTTTCGATGTCTCTGTCGTCTGGGTCGGTGCCAGGCGCGCCTGTGTCATATGTCGTTTGTGACCAAATCCGGCGGTGCGGGTCACCTGGAACCCTGCCGCCGCCAGCCCACGGCGCACGAACCCCGCCGCCGTATAGGTGGCCGCCGTGCCGCTGTCACGGGTATGGTCCGCCACCGCCTGCATCAGGTCGTCCTGCCACAGTTCCGGGTTCTTTGCGGGCGAGAACCCGTCCAGAAACCAGGCATCCGCCGCGCTCGTCCAGGACGGCACCGTCTGGCGCGCGTCGCCGATCACCACCTCCAGCCGGAGCGTGCCCAGATCGCAGCGCCCGCCCCCGGACCACGCCTCGAGGAACCGCTCGGCCCAGGGCGTGATCGCCGGAAAGGCCTCAAGCGCGCGTGCCATATCCGCCGGCCGCATTGGGTAGGCCTCGAAACTGGTGAACCGCAAGGCGCCCGCCTGGCCGCTGTCTTCCCAGGCGCGCCAGGCCGCCAGCATGTTCAACCCGGTGCCAAAGCCAAGCTCCGCGATCTGAAAGCCGGTACCGAACCGCAGGGGCAGATCGTTGCCCGCCAGAAAGACATGCTCCGTCTCCAACAGGCCGTTGTGGAGCGAGAAGTAAGGATCGTCGAACTGGTCGGACACCGGCAGGCTGCCATCCCGCCAGCTGAGCCGCGCCTGCTGGTCTGCCATCGCGATTTCCTTTAGGTGGGGCGAAGTACGAGGGCGAACCTGACGAAAGGCCACGGAAATGGCAACTGCAGAAATCGGAGTGGATGTCACCGTCCGCGGCGCCGGGATTTTCGGCCTCTCCATCGCCTGGGCCTGCCACCGGCGCGGTGCCCGGGTGCAGGTGGTTGACCCCGCAGGTGCGGGTGCCGGCGCCAGCGGCGGCATCGTTGGCGCCCTCGCCCCCCATGTGCCGGAGAACTGGAACCCGAAAAAGGCGTTTCAACTGGACAGCCTGTTGATGGCCGGCGCCTTCTGGGCCGAGGTCGAAGCCGCCGGCGGCGTCTGCCCCGGCTATGGCCGTCTCGGCCGGTTGCAACCGATCGCCGATGAACGCGCCCTGGCGCTGGCCCAGGCCCGTTGCGCCAGCGCCGCGGCGCTCTGGCAGGATCAGGCCCTGTGGGAGGTGCGGCCGGCGTCGGACTTTGGCGACTGGCATCCGCCCAGCCCGACGGGCCAAGTGATCCACGACACCCTGTCCGGCCGCATTCACCCCCGGCGCGCCTGCGCCGCGCTGGTCAGTGCCCTGCGGGCAGGCGGCGTCGAGGTGCAGCGCGACGCCCCGAACCGCGGACAGGTGGTGCATGCCACCGGCTATCAAGGACTGGCGGAGCTGAGCCAAAACGCGCCGCGCGCGGTCGGCAATGGAGTCAAAGGTCAGGCGGCGCTGCTGGGGTTTGCACCGGGGAATGTGCCGCAGCTCTATGCAGACGGGCTGCATATCATTCCCCATGCGGATGGCACGCTCGCCATCGGCTCGACCAGCGAGCGGGATTTCACCAGCCCGGATACACCGGATGCCCAGCTTGACGAGCTCCTCGCCCGGGCGGCCGCCGCGCTGCCACAGCTGGCGGGCGCGCCGGTGTTGGAACGCTGGGCCGGCGTGCGTCCCCGCGCCCGCACCCGGGCGCCGATGCTCGGGGCCGACCCCAGAACAGAGGGGCATTTCATTGCCAACGGCGGGTTCAAGATTGGTTTTGGCATGGCGCCCAAGGTGGCACAGGTAATGGCGGATCTGATCCTGGATGGGGTGAACAGCATCCCCGACGGATTTAACGTGGCAGACAACGTCTGAACCTCCGCCTTAGGGGGAACGGTCCCGCCCCCGCCGCGCCTGCCTACAGTGGCCCGAGGTTTTGCGCTGCGCAACGCGCATCGCGGTGGCGCGGGGGCCGCGCCCTGCGGGC
>NZ_LPUY01000098.1 GCF_001518015.1 Tritonibacter horizontis | reverse complement strand
ATCTTATCCCCACGTGCGGAAGGCGCCGCGCAATGGTGTTGAGGCCGGTGGTCTGAGCGGTCAGTCGTCGCTCTCTGGAGGGGCCGCATCCTGTGGCGTCAGGTCCGACACGTCGGGCTTAACCGGCGCGCTCTGGCCGGTGGTTGGCGCAGACGGTGGGGCCGACGGCTGCGGGGCAGCCGGGGCTGCCCGCAGGGCTTCTGGATTGCGGATCCACAGATCGCGCTGCGCGAAGGGTATTTCGATCCCTTCCTCGGCAAATCGTTTGGCGATCTCGTAGTTCATGTCCGATTTCACCGCCAGCACCCAGTTCACATCCCGAAGGATCGCACGGATCTCAAAATCGAGGCTATCGGCGCCGAAACCCTGGAAGACCACGGCAGGTTCGGGGTTGAACAAGACCATCGGATGCGACTTCGCCACTTCCAGAAGCAAAGCTTCGACGCGACGCGGATCGGTCCCGTAGGCGACCCCAACAGGCACGATGACGCGCCCCACCGTATTGCCGCGCGTATAGTTGGTGACGGTGCTTGTGATCAGATCCGAGTTTGGAATGATCACATCGGTCCGGTCGAATGTTTCGATCCGGGTGGAGCGGACCGAGATATCCCGGACGTAGCCCATCAGGCCGCCGACTTCGATCCAGTCACCCTTGGACACCGGACGCTCGATCAGCAGGATGATACCGGAGACGAAGTTCGACACGATGGTTTGCAGACCAAACCCGATCCCCACCGTCAGGGCACCGGCGACGATTGCAAGCGACGACAAATCAAGCCCCGCAGTCGAGACCGAGATCAGTGCCGCGAGGAAAATCCCAAGGTAGCCGACACCGGCGACGATCGCATTCTGCCCGCCCGGATCAATTTTCGTCTTGGGAAGCAACGAGGCGCGAAGGCTGCTTTGCAGCAGGCGGGTCAGAACGTAGCCGAGGGCAAAGACCACAACGAAGGTCAGAAAGATTGTCGGCGAGATTTTCGTCTCTCCGACATCGAATCCTTCGAGGAACCGCGACCAAAGCTCGGTCAGATCCGAAACTCGCGCGCCCCAGACCAGCGCCAGCACGGGCAGCGACAGCAGCGCCAGCACAAAGCCGGTAATGACCGCAAAGAGCGATTCCTCCGGTTGCTGTGTCTCGCGCGTGAGATAAATGTAGATATCGGTGAGGAACCGCTGCATCACGGTCAGGAAGATCACCACGCCAAGGGTCAATATGGTCGGATAAATCAGCCCGATGGCGGCGTTGATATACCCCAGCGCGCCAAGAACAGGCGCGGCAACCGCAATCAGAAACACCAATCGACGCAACACCGACATCGCACGACTGGCGCCAACCGCTATCGCACCATCATCCTCGCTTGACTCGGCCTCATCATCCGCCTGTTGGCGTCTGTGTCGGGCACTGAGCCGGTTCATCCGCGCCAACAGAAGCGATGCCACCAGAACCAGAGGCCAGCTCAGAACCGCCATCGTCCCGCTATCGAAATTCTCGATGGCGTCGAGACGGCGCAACACGAGTTGCACCACCAGAACCACGACAAGAGAGCCAAACAGCACGCGAAGCTGCCCTTGTGAGCGCGGCTCATACGGGATCAGTTCGTTGGAAATTTGGTAGACGGAGAGCCGCTCGCCGAGCCAATGCGACGCAAATAACAGAAAGGACCAGAGCGGGACATGGTTCAACACCAGGGTTCCCCGCACGCCGAGCACACCAGACAGATCAAACACGCGCACCAGCAGCAACGTGCCCACATAGGGCAACAGAACCTGCAGCAGAGACACGATAAACCGCCAGACCCCTGACCCGCGCCCGCCCAATTCGCGCAGGTAGTTCCCTGCCCGATGCGCCCAATGCCGGCCCCGGCCCAACAGCAGAAGCGCAAACCCGCCCAACAACAAGAGGATCGGCAAGCGTTCGGCGATGGTTTCGCGGGTGGAAGCACGGCTCAGGAGTGACGAGGTTTCGCTATAGAAGGCGCGAAAAACGCTGGTGGTATCGCTCAGCGCACGGGGCCAGTTCTCCGGGTTCACCGGCATCGGTGACCGTTCCAGCAGCTTGCGGGTTGCCCTTTCGCGGATCAGCTTATCGATCTCGGCAATCAAGCCCTGCGCCCGACTGTAGCCCAGATCCGCAAGAACCTGAGGTGCGGTCAGCTCTGCCAACTGCCGCTTCAACTCGATGCGCAGCTTGGTGATATTCTCCGGTTCCGGTTCCTTGGTTTCGTCCTCGGGAACCGCCCCAAGCGCGTCGATCTGAGCGCGCAGCGTCTTGATCCGGTCCGCGCTCTGGCTGCCTGCGGTGAGAAACTGCTGCCGGTAAGCGGTCAGATCCAGCCGCAGGGTTTCAAGCGCCCCATTGGACGCTTTTCTGGTATCCAGCACTTTTTCGGCACGCTCTGCCGTGTTCTGCCACTCATCGTAGTAGTCGCCAATTGGCCCGGAGGCGATGGATTGCGCCAGCTCGCGTGCCACAGAAAGACCGGCATCGCCAGCGCGCGCCTGCTGCGCCTGTGCCTGCAGTGGCACCAACACGCAAGCCAGCCACAACAGGCCGACTTGGAGCATTCTTTTCAAGTCGGCCATGGCAGTCAGATGTCCTCGAACACACCGGGGATAGACGCAGGGCTATGCGTCATCCAGTCTGGCACCGGCAACCCCTTGTCCCGCAGGAAATCGGGATTGAACAGTTTTGACTGATAGCGCGTGCCATAGTCACAAAGCACCGTCACAATCGTATGACCCGGTCCCAGATCCCGCGCCAGTCGCACCGCACCGGCGATGTTTATGCCCGATGAACCGCCCAGAACCAGCCCTTCCTCGTGAAGCAGGTCAAACACATATGGCAACGCTTCCTGGTCCGAGATCTGATAGTTGAAATCCGGCACCAACCCTTCAAGGTTTTTGGTGATCCGTCCCTGGCCGATGCCCTCGGTGATCGAGGAGCCTTCGGCCACCAGTTCGCCTGTCGTGTAAAAGGAATAGAGCGCCGCGCCAAACGGATCGGCCAAACCGATTTTCACGCCCTTGGGCTGCAGCACATCGGCGATCCCCGCCAGGGTGCCACCGGAGCCAACAGCGCAGACGAACCCATCGACCTTGCCGCCGGTCTGGTCCCAGATCTCCGGGCCTGTGGTCTCGACATGAGCCTGCCGGTTGGCAACGTTGTCGAACTGATTGGCCCAGATCGCACCGTTGGGTTCTGTCTTGGCCAGTTCCGCCGCAAGACGCTCCGAATAACGGACATAGTTATTGGGGTTCTTGTAGGGGGCCGCTGGCACCTGCACCAACTGTGCCCCTGCAAGGCGCAACATGTCCTTTTTCTCTTCGGACTGCGTTTCCGGGATCACGATGACGGTCTTGAACCCCATGGAGGCGCCGACCAATGCCAGACCGATCCCGGTGTTGCCGGCTGTCCCCTCGACAATCGTACCACCCGGTTTCAACGCGCCGCGTGCAATCGCGTCCTTGATGATATAGAGCGCGGCCCGGTCTTTGACCGACTGACCGGGGTTCAAGAACTCCGCCTTGCCAAGTATTTCGCAACCGGTTTCATCACTGACTTTGTTCAGTCGGATCAGAGGGGTATGGCCGACCGCATCGGCCAGATCGCGTGCAATGCGCATTGGGGGTCCCTTTCGCTCGTTCTCTTTTGATGTAGCGGCCACGTGAAGCGATCACAAGGGCGCGGACTGGCGAGTCGTGCTGTCAGCCGAATTCGGCGCGAAGACGGTCCCTGTGACGCGCCAGCCAGAGTGCCGCTGTCACCAAAGGCATATCCTGAAAAGTACGATTGTCCACGCCTTGCATCAATTCTTGGAACGAGATGACTTTACTGCGGATGTCTTCGCCCTCGCTCGGCACGCCGCCGCCGCCCTCAATCGAGGAAAAATCGGTAAGACCGCAGAAAATATGGACATATTCGCCGGACGACCCGCTGGAAGGATAGAGGCTGGCGACAGGCTCCAGGTGGCTTACCTCCAGCCCGGCCTCCTCGAGTGTTTCGCGCCGCGCGGCCTCCTCTGGCGTTTCGCCGGGGTCCATCAGGCCCGCTGGCGGCTCCAGCGTCCAGGGCGACACTTCACCGGCGATAAAGATTGCGGCACGGAACTGTTCGATCAACAACACCGCATCGCGCTTGACGTCGTAGGGAAGCAGCACCGCCGCTTCGCCAACCAAAAGGACGCCCCGATTGATCAACGGTCCCATGGTGCCATCAAACTTGCGATGCTGAAGGTCCATCTCCTCCATCGCGAAAAAGTTGATATACTCCCGCTTGTGCGCATGCACGATCACATCACGCGCCAGATCATGGTCAGGGTCAGATTGACGGCTCTGAGCCCGGCACCAGGCATTGGCACGGATCCGCATGGAATAGAGCGATTTTGTCAGATCTGACGCCGGTTTGCGGCCCTGAAACGCCATGATTTCGCGCGCCATGCAGGCCGCGACGTCTGCCCAATCCTTTGCCCAGTCCCGAAGATCGGCGGCCGCGCCGTCCAGCTCTGAGGTTTCTGGTTCCACCTCGCGCTCGGCCAGGGTGAAAGCCTGCACCGTGACTGGCCCGCGTTCGGCCTCAACTTCAACCGATAAACATTTGCGACCAAAGCTCATTTCATAATGCGTGATCGCCTCGACCTGCAGATCCGTCAGCCCCCGGACCAACAGACCGCCGACTTGCGCTCCCGTTTGTGGCACCACCGCTGGATGATGCGCCGGGTCACAAATGACCAAGGCGTGATCGCGCAGGATCGCCGGTGCCGTGTGGTCCGGCGAAAGGTCGCGACCAAGCACCCTGTCCAACACATTCGGCAGCGCAAGCGCCCCGGCAACAAATACATCCGTCACAAATGACCCTTTCGAAATCTGTTTTATTTCCAGCGTTTTGCGGCTTGCTCAGTCACAAACCCAGCCAAAAGCCCGCCGATCGCGATCGTCAGCAATACGTTCGGAACTGCCATGATAAAGAAGTATTCCAACCCGATTGTGAATATCGCGGCAACCGCCTCGAAGGGGCCATCGTAAACATGACGGTGGGCCAGGCGAAACATCTCGACCGCGCCCTGCAGGAATAGCCCCAGCAGCACCATCACAGCCGCCCCCGTCAGCCCGTTGTTCAGCCCCGGCACAAATCCACGGCCTGCCCGCGCGCCCATGACCTTCCATCCAACAAGGAAACCCAACCCCATGTTAACATAGGTAAAATACCCAAAATCCGTGCCTTCTGGCATCAGCGGTATGATCTGCCCGGACAAGATAAAGGCAAGGACCGCAAGGCAAAGCGCTGCCACGAGGCGTCCGGCAGTAGGGTTCATGTGAGGGTCATCCTGAAAATAGCTGCATTCTTCGCCACGGTATGCGCGCGGCCCTCGCAAATCCAGTGGCCGGGTTCATTTTTCCGCTGCGCGTCATTGTCGTGCCGAAACAACCGGCTACTGGGCGCTCTTGCGGTTCTCATACGCGAGAAGCGCACGTTCCCGGCCTTCCTTCAATCCGATCATCGGCTCGCAGCGGTTGGCGCTGGCAGACAAGCCCCAGCTCTGTGGCGCTGCGGCAAAGAAATCAAGCGCGGTTTGCGGCGGCGCTGCCTGGCCCTCTGCCAGCCATTGGCGAACATAGCTGCCTTTGGGATCAAATTTGTCACGCTGGCCATCTGGATTGAAAATGCGAAAAAACGGTGCCGCGTCAGGGCCAGAGCCCGCCACCCACTGCCACCCCAGGGCGTTGGCGGCGGGATCCCAATCGACCAGGCAATCCGCAAACCAGTTCAACCCGAGTTTCCAATGCAACATCAGATGCTTGGTCAGGAAACTTGCCGTGATCATCCGGGCCCGGTTGTGCATTTTTCCGGTCACATACAACTCGCGCATGGCCGCATCGACAAAGTCATACCCGGTCTGGCCCTTCTGCCAGCGCGACAGAGCCTGCCCGCCGGTTTCATCCCAGGCAAAGGCATCCCACTCCGGGCGCCAGTTGCGCGTCAGGATCCCGGGAGACTGAAACATCAGGTGATAGGCAAACTCACGCCAGACGACCTCTTTCAGAAAATGCTCGGCGCCGGGCGTTCCTGCATCTTGCGCCGCCAGCCCGCGATGCCACAGCCGGTGCGGACTGATCTCCCCCCATGCGAGGTTCTCCGACAGCTCCGAGGTCGCCGCGCGTGCCGGAAAATCACGGTCTGTCTTGTAGGTTGCCGCGCGCTCCTCCAAGAAAAGGTCAAGCTGGTCCAGCGCCAGATCCTCGCCCACCCGGCAATGCTGCGCGACAATGTCGGCCCCGCGATGCATCGCGGCGTCCATGGCGAACGTCTCAAGCTCGGCGCTTTGCGGCCATGCTGCGGGCGCGCGAAGGCTCGCTGGGCGGTCAGACAAAGGCGCGACGCTGCGGTCGCGCACGGCCTTCCAGAACGGCGTATAGACCTTGAACGCGCCCCCGGCCTTCGTTGCCACCGTCCAAGGTTCGAACAACAGATGTCCGCCAGTCGATTTCGCCTCTATATCAAGTGCTTTGAGCCGCTCCTTGATCTGCGTATCACGCGAAATCGCCTGCGGATCATAGGCCCGTGACCAGATCACCCGCGCGGCCCCCGTTTCGCTGAGCACCTGTTCCAGTACCTCCAGCGCATCGCCCCGCCGCAGAATCAGACGGCTTCCCACCCCCTTCAGCGTGGTCGCAAAACGTGCCAACCCCAGACCGAGACGAAATTTCGGCGCCGCGCCCAATGCTTCGTCCAGTGGGTCGTGGATATAGAGCGGGATAACAGGTGCGCCGGTTGCCACCGCCGCCGAGAGGGCGGGATTGTCGCGCAAGCGGAGATCACGCCTGATCCACCAGATGACAGGCCGAGTGTCGGTCATTGAGCAATTTCCTTGATCGTCAGCAGGTTACAAGACCTGATCTAGGGCCGTGATCAGTGCTGTCACCTCCTCTTCGGTGGTGTAGTGGGTAAAGCTTAACCGCAGGACCCCCTGCACCGGATCAAGCCCCATGGCGGCAAGGGCGCGCCCGGCGTAGAAATCGCCGCCTCCGGCCATGATGCCATGATCCGCCAAACGCCGCGCCACTGGCTCTGCCGGTCGCCCAAGGCCAAGCGCAACAGTCGGCGCACGGTCTTCGGCATGCGACGGGCCGAGAAGCCTTACATCGTTGCGATCCTTGACTGCGTCCAGCAAGGGTTGCAGCAATTTGATCTCGCGCTGGCGCATCAGGTCGTGGACAAAATCGCCAAGCGCCGGCCCCTGGGCCATCTTCGCGCCGTGATGGCGGGCAAACAGTTCGAAATAATCGACCATGCCGGCACAAGCCGCGACCTGGGCGTGATCTGGCCCCGAGGGGGTGAATTTCTTATAGGGCACATCGCCGTTGAAAACATGAGCCTGGTTTGGCAACAGATCCGCCAGCGCCGGGTTGATGACCATGATCCCCTGATGTGGTCCATAGGTTTTATACGCTGAAAACAGATAGATATCCGGCCCAAGCTCGCCCAAATTCGGCAGCCCATGGGGGGCATAGGACACCCCGTCAACACAGACAAAGGCACCCGCCGCATGGGCCAGTGCGGTGATTTCGGTCACCGGATTGATTTCGCCGACCACGTTGGAGCAATGCGGAAAACAAACCAGCCGGACGCTTTCGTCCAGCAAACGCTCCAGATCGGCCGGATCAAGATGTCCGGTTGCGGGGTCAATCTGCCACTCCCGGACCTCAATCCCCGCATCGGCCAGCCTGCGCCAAGGTCCACTGTTTGCCTCATGGTCCTGATTTGTCACGACAATCGCTTCGCCGGCTTTCAGAAACTGCCGAAAGGCCTGTGCCAGAACATAGGTGTTCTGCGTGGTGGACGGCCCGAAACTGAGGTCGCGCGGCGCAACGCCCAACATCGCGGCCAAACGGCTGCGCGCCTCATCCATTTCCGCGCCTGCGCGTTCAGATGCGGCATAGGGGGCATAGGGCTGGACTTTGTGCTCGGTGTAGAACCGGAACAGTCGATCAATCACCTGACGGCAGGTGAAGGACCCCCCGGCGTTTTCAAAAAAGGCCTGCCCCTGGAGGCGCTCCTGCGAGAAGGCGGGAAACTGGTCGCGGACAAAGTCGATATCCATGGCTCTTTCACCTCTTACGAGCGGATTGTCCGCAAGAGAGTGCAAGTTCAGGCGGTAAGATCAAGAGTGGAAACGATGTTTGGCCGTCTTCACCACAGGTTCGCGGCCAAGCCCTCCCGGCAACTGCGCGGGAGGGCGGAAGGCGGAGGCAAATGTCCGCTAACACATTGTGGCTCAGCCGTTCAAATCGACGACCACGCGGCCTTTGATCTGGCCAGACAGGATCTCGGCGCCCAATTGCGGCAATTCGGCCAGAGTGGCGGGTTGCACCATCGCCTCCAGCTTATGCATCGGCAGATCCGTCGCGATGCGTTGCCAGGCTCGCAGACGATTGTCGTAGGGCTGCATCACGGAATCGATCCCCAGCAGGTTCACGCCCCGCAGAAGAAACGGAATGACCGTCGTCGGCAAAGCAGCGCCGCCTGCGAGGCCAACAGCCGCCACAGAGGCCCCGTATTTCATTTGCCCAAGGACCCGAGCCAGCATCTCGCCGCCGACGGCATCAATACAGCCCGCCCAGGTCTCGCTCTCCAGCGGACGCTTCACGACCGCGTTAATATCGCCGCGCGCCACGATCTGAGTGGCGCCAAGGCTGCTGAGATAGTCGGCGGTTTCCGGTCGGCCCGTGACCGCAGCCACCTCATAACCGAGATGCGCCAGGATCGCCGTTGCGACGGATCCCACACCGCCCGCAGCGCCCGTGACCAACACCGGGCCGTTGCCGGGCTTCAGCCCCTGATCCTCGAGCGCCATAACCGCCAGCATGGCGGTGAAGCCGGCCGTCCCGACGGCCATCGCCTGACGCGGATCAAGGCCCTCGGGCAAGGGGACAAGCCAGTCTGCTTTTACGCGGGCCTTCTGCGCATAGCCGCCCCAATGGGCTTCTCCGACACGCCAGCCGGTCAACACGACCTTGTCGCCCGGCGCATAGCGCGCATCGGAGGAGGCCTCCACCGTGCCGGCGAAATCTATCCCGGGCACATGCGGGTAGTTGCGCACCAGACCGCCCCCCTTCGCACTGAGGCACAGGCCATCTTTGTAGTTCACCGTTGAGTAATCGACCGAAACGGTCACGTCACCGTCCGGCAAGTCGTCCATGGTCAGCGTTTCAATTGCGGCGGTGGCGGTGCCGGTCGCTGTGTCCTGCTTCATAACAAGAGCTTTGAACATATTAAATTTCCTTATGATTTCGAATTCTCGCGCGCCTGCTAGCGAGGACCGTTCCAGTCGATCTGACAGATCTCGGCCGAACGGCCATCAAAGTCCCAAACCCGGCCAAAGGCCCGGACGCGGCCCTTTGTGGCGGTCGCGACCGTGATGTCGGCCCCCATCCAGTATTCGGTGTTTGTTACCACGATGTCCTCCTCGCTGTTGGCCCCGCCAACGGGGACAACCTCGCCATGGATCTGCTTGCCCACGATCAGACGGCGGGTTTTGCCCTCGGTTTCGAACAGGACCGGTGCACGTTCGGCGCCGAGGAACTCGCTCACCAAGACCTTGAACAGGCCGGTTGTGCCCTTCGCTTTGCCAGAAAAAATGTCGATCAGACCGTTGTAGGCATCGTCGTCGGCGCGCTCGTCGATATAGGCGGCGGCCTTCCAGTTTCCGCGCGCCATCAGCCCTGGGATCTCCAGGATCAGGCCAACATTGAGACCGGACAGATCGGCGTCACCGAAATGCCCTTCATCAATGCGGACCCCCGCCCAGGCCTGGCAGTAGCCTTCGGTGGGCGGGTGCTTGCCCAGGGACACGACGCAGGGACAAAAGACGGTGCAATTGCAATTCAGGATCAGCTCGCCCTTGATCGCCCAAGGCACCGTCCCCTGCCCCGACTTTTGTGCGCCGGGATGACGGTTGTCGATCCGCGCCGCCGTTTCCATCCGATCATTTGCCATTGTGTTTTCCTCCCTCTAGAATTGTGTCGCGATCGTCCAAAGACCACCTGCCAGCAGAACCGCCCCCATTGGGCGGGTCAGCCAGCGGCCGATCTCTGGCAACTTTTCAAGCACCATGAACAGGGTCGCGAGCCCCATAAAAACAAGGTTCATGACCCCGCCGACGAAGGCCAGCAGCATCAGCGCCCAACAGCAGCCAAGACAAGCCGCCCCCAGCCGCACCCCGTTGCGCAAGGCCCCCTCGTCCCAATGCTGCATGAAAAAAACAAGCGGCCTGCGGCATCGGCTCAGGCAGGCCTCCTTGAGCGGTGTGAACTGGTAGCCCCCCGCAAGCACAAGCAACACCCCCGACAACAGGCCAGAGCGGCTGTCGCCGAACACGCTGACCAGATCGGCCCGCAGCAATATCATCTGCGCCAGCGCCGCCACGACGGAAAAGCCACACCAGACGACCATATACCCCAGAACCAAGCGGCCAAATCTGGTCTCTGCCGTCGAATGTCCAAGATCCTCATAGGTGGCAAAAGCAGGCAACGCGGTTGGAGCCATCATCGCCGCTGACATCAAGGCCCACATCAGTACCATCCTGGTGCCGCCCGCCGCGTCAGGGGTCATGGTACAGAGCAAAAGCCAGAATTCCGCGCCATAGGCCGCGCCTGCAGCGCGCAATCCCTCCGGCACCGACATCAGGAACAACGCACTCCAGGCCGACAGGATGCCACCAAAGAGCAGCAGCCAATGCCACCCGGTCATCCGGTGTAAATTCTGTGCAAGGCGCGTTCTGGGCATGGTCACGCTGGTGGCCTTTCAGGTATTCGATGTGAGTCGAAAAGTCTTGTGAATCAAATGTCAGACTTTTAAATGTCTGACAAATGAAAAAAGATCAGGGCACCATGAACGTGAGGGAACAGACCGGATGAAGATCGACCCCAACAGCCCTGCGGATCTGTCGGCGCAGATTGCCAATGCCATTCGCGACGCGATCATTGCCGGGGCCCTCATCGTCGACGAACGCCTACCTTCGGAGGCGGAACTGTCCGAACAGTTTCAGGTCTCCCGCTCCACCGTGCGCGAGGCGCTGAAACGGTTGGCGGCGCAATCCCTGATCCGCACCCAGCGTGGCGCCACCGGTGGCGCCTTTGTCAATCGGCTGAGCTTTGAGGATGCCTATAGCCAACAAGTCACCACCTCGACCCTGCTACTGAGCATGAATGCCGTGAGTTTCGATACGGCCTGCGAGGCCCGCTATGCGTTGGAACGGGCATGCGCGCCATTGTCTGCCAGCCGACGGTCCGCCGATCAGCTGGCCACCATGCGCGCCGAGATCTTTCGCCAGAGCCAGCCCGGCCTGACGGATGAGGCCTTCTGCGCCTCTGATGTCGCCTTTCACCGGGCTCTGGTTGACGGCGCGCATAATCCGGTGCTGTCCTATCAGCTCGCCGGAGCGGTCGAGGCAATGCAGCCGCTGATGAACATGATTACATTCACCGCCCGTGATCGTGCGGTCATACTTGCGCTGCACGGGCGCATTGCCGACTCGATTGACAGCGGCGACGGGGACCGCGCGGTCGCAGAGCTGACGGCACTCGAAGACGAGACCCGCAAACTTGCCGCAGATGTCTTTGCCCGCCGCGCCACCCGCGCGGCCCAAAGCTGAACGGACGGCCAAGCCGGGCGGCCTTGCACCTGCCACCAGCGCCACCTCACAAGGGGGCTGTCATTTCCTCTTTAACTCCGGCGCCGCACGACCTATATATGTGTCGTTCCCTTGGGAACTATGGACATAAACGCGCTCATAATAAACGGATCGGACCCGGGGGCGGTACCCGGCGGCTCCACCAACCTACCACTGGCTGTTTCTTTCGTTTGAAGAGATTGTTCAGGACTGTGGGGCCGAAATAGGATCGACGGACGTCTAAAAGGGTTAGCTTTGTCTCGGCTGTCTGCCACCGTTACCGGCGAAAACAGTACAATTGCAAACGACAATCGTGCTCCGGTTGCTCTGGCTGCGTAAGCAGTTCGAGTCGAACCGAACTTAAGTCCTTGGGCCTAGCAGCGTAAGGCGGGGTTCGCAGGTACCTGGCAACAGAAACCTGCACTTCCCCCTCTTGCGAAAATGGCCAGACCAAAAGAGTGTTGGAAAACAACGCTATATTTGGAAACTCTAAAATCCGCGCTGTGTTTTGTGGTAATTTCACGCCTTTTCACGTAGTCTTTACGGAGAATGGGCCCATCAGGTCTCGACTTTCCCTGAACGAGGCTTGTAGGTGGCGATCTTGTTACATTCCCGATTATGAAATGCATCTGAAATGAAAAACAGCGCATTGCTGCACCTCTGGTTCGAAGAAGTCTGGAACAAAGACAACCTCGACATCGTGGACGAGCTGCTTGATCCCGACGTGATCTTCAACGGCGCCCTGGATGCGGTGGTCTCGCCTGGCGTGGATTATAAGGAAGTCGTGACCGCGATGAAGGCGTTGCTGGACCAGATCAAGGTCACGGTCACCCATAGCATCGAGGACGGCGACCTGGCGATGGTGCGTGTCCGGGTCGATGCGCTCGACAGTTCTCATCGGCGCAAGCTAGATTTCACTGGGCAAATGTTGGTAAGGGTTCGCAACGGTCGCTTCTTCGAATTCTATTCGAATTTTGACTATCTCCGGATGTTTGAACAGCTTGGCCAGATCCCAACCGATGCGCTTCCGGTCTGCCTGACCGGAGAGCGACTGGTCTGGGTCGAATAACACCCGCCAATAGCACCTGCCATCGGCCCGTATTTTTACCAAATTCTGTCATCGGACAACGGCCAGCCCAATTGGCGCGGCCGATGTTTTTTTAGACCCCAGCTCAGTTTAGCACTCTGGCGTGCCCCTTGTGTCTGCTACAAGGCATTGACTCTATTTGCTGGGGCTCAGACCATGGCGACGCCAACTTCGATCACGCAAGCCCCCCCGACCTGGTCGGCGTTGCTGCAATGTTTTGGCCTGATCGGGCTGTTGAGTTTTGGCGGCCCGGCTGCCCAGATCGCCCTGATGCATCGCGAGCTTGTCGACAGGCGGAACTGGCTCAATGAGGCGCAGTTCCTGCGCGGGCTGTCCTTTTGCATGTTGCTCCCCGGACCAGAAGCCATGCAACTTGCCACCTATACCGGCTGGCGATTGCGCGGCACGGCGGGGGGATTGCTGGCCGGCGGTCTGTTTGTTCTGCCCGGGGCAGTGGTCATCGCCGCTCTGGTCTGGCTCTACGTCGCCTTTGGCACCCTCCCCGTGGTCCAGGCCGGATTTCTCGGGATCAAGGCGGCCGTCCTTGTGATCGTCCTTCAGGCCCTGTCACGGATCGCCAAAAAAGCGCTCAAGACTCCGTTGGCCTGGGGCTTGGCGCTGGCCGGATTTGTCGCCATTTTTGCGCTGAACCTGCCCTTTCCTCTGGTGGTTCTTGCGGCGGGGCTGATCGGGGTATCCCTCCGGCCAGGCGCGCCGGAAGCAGCCGAGGCCACAGCCATACCTGTGCCATCAAACCATTGGCGCATGATCGCAATTTGGGTTGGATTGTGGCTATTTCCACTGTGCGGATTGTCGCTGATCGGCGCTGAATTTCTCGCCGCTATCGGCTGGTTTTTTGCCAAGCTTGCGGTCGTAACCTTCGGCGGGGCCTATGCGGTGCTTGCCTATATGACCCAAACCGTGGTGAGCACCCATGGCTGGATCAGCACCGGCCAGATGATAGACGCGCTTGGTCTGGCCGAGACCACGCCCGGCCCGCTTGTGCTGGTCACGCAATTTGTGGCCATGCTGGCAGGCGCGCAACTTGGCGGTTGGCCGCTTGCGCTGGCGGCCGGTGGCGTTGCGCTCTGGGCGACATTTATCCCTTGTTTTCTTTGGATTTTTGCGGCTGCGCCTTATGTCGAACGCATTACTCATCAGCCCCGCCTGAGGGGTGGACTGGAGGCGATCACCGCTGGCGTGGCCGGGATGATGCTCAATCTGTCCGTCTGGTTTCTGCTGCACTTCCTGTTTCATGCCCAGAACATCCTGTCGATCGGCCCGCTCGCCCTGCCCGCCCCGGACCTTGACAGTCTGGCCCCAAAGGCGCTGCTATTGACGGTGATCGCACCGATGGTGGCATGGGCCGTCGGTGGGCGGATCTTTTGGCTGCTGGCCGCCATGGCGGGCCTCGGGGTGATTGCAGATCGGTTGCCGCTGGGCTAAAGACCCTTAGCTTGGCTTGCAATGCCTTCTGATTAGGTCCAAAACTGGTCAGGAACAGGTCGGCTTCGCCGCGCGACTGCGCCCAATCCGGACCGAGCAGACACAAGGGGTGAGACGATGTCCCGAGAGATCGACTATGGAAACCTGATGCACCGCGCCATGCGTGGGTTGATCCGCAATGTACTGGACGACATTGCGGCGAACGGCCTGCCGGGCGCGCATCATTTCTTCATCACCTTCGACACCTCGCATCCCGATGCGGAACTCGCGGATTGGCTCTCGGACCGCTATCCCGGCGAGATGACCGTCGTGATGCAGCACTGGTTTGACAATCTCGATGTCGGTGAAGAAGGCTTTGCCGTGACCCTGAATTTCGGCGACTCCCCCGAACCGCTCTATATCCCCTATGACGCGATCAAGACCTTCGTCGACCCTTCGGTCGAATTCGGCCTGCGGTTCGAAAGCACCGAAGAAGACAGCGACGACGATCTGGAACCGTTGGAAATCTCCGACGAACCTATCGAGCAAGACGCGCAAACCTCTGCCGATAAAAAGAAAAAGGCCGAGATCGTCTCGCTGGACAGTTTCCGCAAGTAATCAACCGCGCGGAAGGCGGCACATCGCCAGACCAGAACGCGCGGGCTATTCAGAGCGGTTGAGAAACGTTGTCACCGTGCGCGCCGCGACACCATTGCGATGCAGTGAAAAATCAAGCCGCAGCCCGCCATCGGCCAGGCTCCGGTCATATTGCTGCATCAGATAGTCGCCGTTCTCCGCGACATAGAGCGAAAAGACGGTCAGTGTATCCTCAATCACCCGCGCCCAGATAAAGGGTTCCCCCTTCATCGGGTTCATCTGAACCGTGTGACCGAACACATTGGTCTTCATCGCAGCTGAATAGACCCCCCGCCGTTCCGAAGGCTGGAACTCAATCTCGTAATTCTTGGTTTTCTCACGTCCGTCAGCGCGCCGGATGGCGGTACTCCACTGAACGGCGAACCCGTCTTCGGTTTCCCAGATGCTGACGCTCATATCGCGTTGCTCTGCTTCACCGTTAAGCTGCACCACCTCTGCGCTGCCGGTATAGGTGCCAACAAACTGGCGCAGATCCGCCGCAGCCCGGGCCACCTGTGTCGTCAGCAACAGGGCCAGCCCGCCGAGAAACAGCGCCAGAAGCAATGCACGCGGGTCCGGCAAAACCTGGGTTCTGGGGGCCATGGTTCCGGCTCGTTGGTGTGCGATCCTGCGCATAATATGGCCTCAAGTATTTCAATTGATGGGGTGCCGCAGCCGCGACTCGTATCTAGTGTAATCTATGCATCCTTGCCAAACTGGCAATGGCACTTGCGGAACTGGCACAGTATACCACCAACCAGTGCCCCGCCCTATCCCTGTTCAGCGTATCAGACCAATTGCACTGGATCGCCAAGAGGGGTAAACGGCATACATAAGTATACCACCTGATCCCCTCAGGTCATCGATCCAGCGACGGAGACAGACACAATGTCGAATACCCGCACCGAAACAGACAGCTTTGGCCCGCTTGAGGTCCCTTCCGACAAATACTGGGGCGCACAGACCCAGCGGTCGATCATGAACTTCCCGATTGGCTGGGAAAAACAGCCCATCGCCATCGTGCGCGCGCTCGGCGTCATCAAAAAGGCCTGTGCCATGGCCAACCAGGCCTCTGGCAAGCTGGACGACAAGATCGGATCCGCGATCATTCAGGCGGCGGGCGAAGTGATCGAGGGCAAGTTCGACGACAACTTCCCGCTGGTGGTGTGGCAGACCGGGTCCGGCACCCAGTCGAATATGAACTCTAACGAGGTCATCGCCAACCGCGCGATCGAAATTCTCGGTGGGGTGATCGGGTCCAAGGATCCAGTGCACCCGAACGACCATTGCAATATGGGGCAGTCTTCCAATGACACCTTCCCCACAGCGATGCATATCGCCACCGCCATGTCCGTGCGCGACGTGCTGCTGCCGGGCCTGACCAAGCTGGCCGAAGGGCTCGAGGCCAAATCGGAAGAATTCAAAGACATCATCAAGATCGGCCGCACCCATACGCAGGATGCAACGCCGCTGACGCTGGGCCAGGAATTTGGCGGCTATGCCCACCAGATCCGCCAGGGGCTCGCCCGGATCGACGCCGCGATGCCCGGCATCTATGAGCTTGCGCAGGGCGGAACCGCCGTCGGCACCGGTCTGAACACGGTTCAGGGCTGGGGCGAAGAAGTCGCCGCCAATATGGCCGAAATCACCGGCCTGCCCTTTGTCACGGCGCCCAACAAATTCGAAGCGCTCGCCGCCCATGACGCCATGGTGTTCCTCTCCGGCGCGCTCGCGACCATCGCAGGCAGCTGCTACAAGATCGCCAATGACATTCGCTTTCTCGGGTCCGGTCCCCGCTCGGGTCTGGGCGAATTGATCCTGCCGGAGAACGAACCCGGGTCTTCGATCATGCCGGGTAAGGTCAACCCGACCCAGGCCGAGGCGCTGACCCAGGTGGCCGCCCATGTCATGGGCAACGATGCCGCGATCAAATTCGCCGGCAGCCAGGGCCATTTCGAGCTGAACGTCTACAACCCGATGATGTCCTACAACCTGCTCCAGTCGATCCAACTGCTGGGCGACGCCGCCGACAGCTTCACCGAACGGATGCTGAATGGCATTCAGGCCAATGGCCCGCGCATCGAAAAACTGATGACCGAAAGCCTGATGCTGGTCACCGCGCTGGCGCCCACCATCGGCTACGACAATGCGACCAAAGTGGCCAAGACTGCGCATAAAAACGGGACAACCCTGAAAGAAGAGGCGGTTCGTCTCGGATTCGTGGACAGTGAAACCTTCGACAAAGTGGTCCGCCCCGAGCAGATGATCGGCCCAAAGTCCTGAACTGAAACGATAAAACAAGAAAACACGCCGGATTTTCGGCGTGTTTTAACTTCATGGCCTTAGGCGTGCCCCAGTCTGTTTTTAACGTCAGGCAACCGTCAAAAACGGAGCCTGCCATGCCTCGCCTACACGATCAGTTGTTCTGGTTTCTTCTTTCCATTCCGGCGATCCTCATCGCCTATCAAGCCTACATGTCCACGGATCCGCGTATTTTCGGGGAATTGGCGCATCCGGCCGCGGAATTCTCTGCACGGCTGATGATCATCGCGATGATGACCACGCCGCTGACCCTGCTCTTCAAGGGCCAGTCCTGGACAAGATGGCTGCGCAAGAACCGCCGCAGTCTCGGCATCGCGTCCTTTGCCTATGCCTTGCTGCATACGACCTTCTATATGATCGACCGGAATTCTCTCGCGGGGATGGTGTCCGATGTCTCGCAGCTCTATATCATTGCAGGCTGGGCGGCGCTTGCGATCTTGATCCCGATCACGGTCACCTCTTGCGATTTCTTCGTCAAGAAACTGGGGCCGCGTTGGAAAACCCTGCAACGGTGGAGCCACCCGGCCGTGGCACTGGTGCTGCTGCATTGGGCCGCGATCAACGATTGGGCCCACCCCGCCGAAGCCATCCTGCATTTCGCGCCGCTTCTGCTGTTGCAGGCCTATCGCGTCTGGTATTGGTATCTTCGCCCGCGGCCGGTCCGCCAGCGCAGCGTGGGTATCTAAGCCTCCACAACCTTGATAGATTATCCAGATGAGCGACGTCGTAAACCTCAACCGATTCAGAAAACAGAAGGCGCGAACCGAACAAAAGGCGCGCGCCAATGAAAACGCGGTGAAATTTGGCCGCTCCAAAGCGGTGAAAGCCCTGGATCAGACCGAAGCGACCATGCAGCACAAGCACCTCGACCGGCACCGGATCGACGACAAGACGCCCGAGTGATGCACCGCGAAGGACCTGCCTTGCTGCAAGCCTGCAGATGCGTTTGCACCGGATCTCGGTCATGTTGAACCAGCGCCCAAAAAAACGGTCGCTGACGCTGCGGGGACACCGCACGTCGGTATCGCTGGAAGATGCGTTCTGGGTCGAATTCAGACAGCTTGCCCGCCAACAGAACCGCGCCATCAACGAATTGGCCGCCGAAATCGACGAAGCGCGCGGAACCGACTGCGGACTGGCCTCCGCCATACGGCTGTTTGTCTTGCAGGCCCTGCAGCACAAACTGGGCCAGCAGGACTCACCGGCTCCCGACTGACCCCGGCTCGGCCTCACCCGCCCTGGCGCGGTGTCAGCCGCAACCAAATGCCGTTTTTCGACCGCACCGTCAGATGCGCCACCGGTTCGGGCACCTGGCCCTCGACACGCGCGACCCGGTAGCGTTGCAACAGATGTGCCAGCACCAACACCCCTTCAAGCATCGCAAACCCCGCCCCCGTACAGACCCGTGGCCCGGCAGAAAACGGCATATAGGCGGTTCGGGCGCTGTCTTTTCCGGTGTCGGTCTGCCAGCGGCCCGGATCAAACCCATCCGGGTTCTCCCATAACCGGGTGTGCCGATGCAGATGCCAGGGGCTCAGCACCATCTGCGATCCTTTCGGGATCTGACGGTCGCGGAAGGTGTCCGGCGATTGTGCCTCGCGGACCATCATCGGAACGGGCGGGTAAAGGCGCAGCGTTTCGCGGAAAACATCCCGTGTGGTGCGCAGCCGGGTGACAGCGGAAAAGTCCGCTGTGCCATGTTCCGCGACCTCTTGCGCGACGCGCGCCTGCCACTCGGGATAGTCCGCCATCAGATACAGCGCCCAGCCAAGCGCCGAGGCGCTGGTTTCGTGCCCCGCGAGGAAAAAGATCGCGACCTGATCGACCATTTCTTCGGTATCAAACCCCAGGCCGCTTTGCGGATCGCGGGTTGTCATGATCTTGGTCGCAAGATCCTGCGGCGCTGTCCCTGCCGCAATCTCGGCCATCCGCGCCTCGGTCAGCGATGCAATAAGCCGCCGGATCCGCCTGGCGTTCTCCCGCGTGCCCTTTGGGTAGAACCTTGGCATCCAGCACGGCAAGGGCACAAAGGCAGCAAGGTTCAGGATCGGCTGCGCCTGCTGATAGGCGCGAAACCTGCTGAACACCTCCGCTGCGACCTCATGTTCAATCGGGATCGAAAACAGCGTGCGAAAAATCACATCCGCGGCGATATGCGATGTGACCGCCTCGATTTCGACCGGCGTGCCATCGGCATCCGCCGCCAGCCGGTCCGCGCCCGCCTGCGCGGCCGCCAGCATGGCCGGAAAACTCTGCTTTAGGCGCCCGCCTTCGAATGCGGGATCAATGATCCGGCGCTGGCGTTTCCAGGTGTCGCCATTGGTCAGAAAAACAGAATTGCCCAGAAGCGGCCGCAACCCCTCGCCGACGCGATCCGATTTTGGAAAATCATCGGGACGCTGTTTCAGCAGGACGTCGACCAGCTCTGGCTGATTGACCAGGAACGAGCGGAAAAAGGGCGTCCGGAATTCAGCCATCCACGCACGATAAAGCCGCGCCGGTTGCGCCGACAGGATATCGGCACGGAACAGTTTCAGATAGCGCCAGAGCGACACCCTGTCCGGCCGGGTGGGCGGTTTTGGCGGTCGTTTCGCGCCAGGCTCCGTCTCTGATGGCTCCGCCTCAGATGTCATCGGCGCGCCACCGTCGTGTAGCGGTTCACGGGCGTCGCCAGACGAGACCGCGAATGCCGCCGATCGCGATAGCGGGCCGCCAGCGTCCGAGGTCCGGCCGTGATCTGAAAATAGTCATAGTCGCGGGGCGCATCAAAGGCGCAAAGATACTGAAAATGCAGACGAAAGTATCGCCGTTTCAGGGACTTCCACCGCGCCGGACTGAGGCTCTGGGTGAAGGCGGCGGAAAAAACAACCGGCCAGCGCTGGTCTTCGGTCGCCACTCCGGTGACCGCAACCGGATCGCAAAGCGCAAAGGCGCAGCCATCCCCCGGCGCGGTGACATCGTACCATGGGACTTCTGTTTGCACGGCAAGCGCGGCGAGATCCCGGCGCAAGCGATCCGCGCCCGGGAGGAAGGAAACCATCGGCACGACCTGACCCAGACTGAGAAAACCAAGCGCCGGACGGCGCTCTGGCAGGCCCTCATGCAGCACATCCGACAGCACAGATACGCCCAGATGCGCCCCCGAGGAATGGCCGACCACCAGCACCTCATCCACCGCGTTTTCGACCACAGTAGCCCGGATTACGGCGGCAAATTCCGCCATGCGCGCCTCCAACTCTGGCGGGTTCTGGCCCCAGCCGCCGGCGGAATAGGCATAGTCATGCATCAGGTAGTAGGCGAACAGCTTGTTGTCACGGGCCTTGAAGGCCATCAGCAGCGCAATGGCTGCGCCGGCGGCCATCACGATCTGAAGCATCCGCACAAGGGAGACCGACAGGCTCGCAAAATCCGACAGGCTCCCGATGGACCAGGCCACCCCAGCCCCGAACGCCAGCGCCACGAGCGCTTGCCCCAGCAAAATCACCACCGGGTAGAGCGCCGCGATCACCGGACCCTGGCGCAGTTTCGTCAACCGCCACAATGCGCCGGATGAAATGTAAATCCACGCGGTTCGCAGCAGCTGCAGGTAGGTCGCCGCCACCGAGGTCCGCATGCTGTCCTTGACGATGTCCGACCAGACCAGAACCTCCACATCGGTTTCCACCTGTTCGCCGTCAATCCGCGCGCTGACATGCCAGCCATAAGGCCCCTTGGTGGTCTTTGGCGTCAGTTCCAGCTCGTAGCCCGACACAAGCGCCTGCGCCCGCCCCTCCGTGCGATACAGCTCTCGGTAGCGGCGCGGGTGGAACGGATCATAGCCCGGAATGTAAAAAACGTGGCGCCTGCGCACCTGTGACGAAGTTAGTGAACTGCTCATGGTCCTGATCTTTGCTGACGAAACCCTAGCGCAGGTTTCGGCGCAGGGTAAGTCAGCTTGTGCAGAGACTTAGCCCAGCCGTGCCAGCGCCGGAAAGGTTTCAAGCAGCCAGAAGGAAAAGCTGGAGAAAAGCCCGGTGACCAGCATAACCCCGACCAAGAGCAGCAGCCCGCCCATGATCCGTTCAATCAGCCTCATGTGGCGCTTGATACGGTTCATCAGCACCATCGAACGGGTGAGGAAAATCGCTGCCAACAAGAATGGAACCCCAAGTCCAAGCGCATACACCCCCAGCAGAAGGGTGCCCCGGGTGAGGGATGCCTCCGACGCGGCAAGGGATAGAATCGCACCCAGTTGCGGGCCGATACAGGGCGTCCAGCCAAAGGCGAATGCCAGCCCCAGCACATAGGCGCCCAGCACAGACCCTCCTGCCTCGCCGGTCTCCATTCGGGCCTCGCGGTCGAGCAATGGAATGCGAAAGACCGACAGGAAGTGCAGACCAAAGATGATCACCACCACGCCAGAGGCACGGGCAAACAGCACCTGATTTTGCAGCACAAAGGCGCCAAAGGCCGACGCGGTGAACCCCAGCAGCAAAAATACGGTCGACAATCCAAGCACAAAGAACATCGCCGCCAATATCGCCTTTCGGCGGGCAGCGGCGGTGCCTTGGATTTCGCCAATGGTGACACCGCTCATATAGGCAAGATAGGGCGGCACAATGGGCAGCACGCAGGGGCTGAGAAAGCTGATGATTCCGCCAACCAGTGCGACGAATATCGCAGGCAGCAGGCTGGCGTCTATGATCTCGATTCCAAACATGTTTCTTCCTTAGACCAGCGCCGCCACGGCGTCACCTGCACGCGATGTCACATCCCTGTGGACAGGCTGTAACACGCAGCGTATTTCCCTGGGGTATGACCGAACCCGATCTCACTCTGGACGCCCTTGGCCTCCTGTGCCCGTTGCCCGTGCTCAAGGCGCGAAAGCGGATGGAACCCCTTCCCGAAGGCAGCGTGCTGCGCATCCTGGCCGACGATCCGGCAGCCATCATCGATGTGCCGCATTTCTGCAATGAAGCGGGTCATACCTTCCTCAGCCTGGAAGACGAGACCACACATCAAGTCTACCTGATCCGCAAGGGGCGTATCAAAGCGCAAGGCTGAACAGATCCGATGCGATCAAGGATCCAAATCCCCGTGACCTGAAAAAGGCGACCCCGCATAGGGTCGCCTTTTCTTTGTGCAGGACGTGTGATGCAAGCAGCCTCATCCGCCGACAGACCACCAGCCACGGCGTTTCGGTTTGGCAGGCTTTTGCGGTTCGGGCTCGGCAACGGCCAGCTCTTTCTCCAGTTCAGGCTCAGCAGTGGGTTGGACAGTCGTCTCACCCTCCGCATCTGCTTCTGCCGCTTCGGCCACAGGTTCAGCAGTGGATTCCGGTGCTGCCACAGCCGCGTCCGGCTCTGATCCGGTTTCCGCCGAAGGCTCCGCCGCCACAGGCGATGCACCAGGCTCCACCACGGTGCTGTCGGCAGCCGTTTCGGGGGCCTCGGTCACGACCTCAGCCGGGACCTCCGCAGGCGTCGCCGCCGCGTCAGCAACCGCGACGGGCTCGCTTTCGGGCGCCGCTGCCAACGTGGCCTCCGCCACGGCAGCTTCTGCCTCGCCACCAGCCTGATCCGTGGCGGCTTCGCTCACCTCAGGATTCGACGCGGGCACGGGCTCCGGCTTTTTGCGTGACCGGCTGCGGGTGCGCGTGCGGGTCTTCTTCTTTGGCTCTGCGTCGCCAACATCAACCGTTGTCTCAGTGGTGGCGTCATCGGTCGACGTATCGCCAGCCTCTTCAGCGCCAGCCGACCCGGCGGAGCTGTCGGTCTGCGTCTCTGCACCGTCAGCGTTCGAGGAGGTCTGCGCCTCGCCGTTGTCCGACCCATTGTCGCCATTCGACGGCTTCTTGCGCCGACGCCGGCGCCGCTTGCGCTTGGGTTTTGCCTCACCGTCGCCACCCTCGTCATTGGTGGTCACCGTCTCCGGCACGGCGTCATCTTCGTCCTCGACCTCAACCTCGATCTCGGCCTCTTCGGCTCCGGCATCGACCTGATCCATGATGGAGGTATCGACCGAAACAACAGGCCCAGTCGCCACCGCGATGCTACGCGACGCGGTCTTGAATTTCTCCAACGAGAAATCCGGGCTGACCAGCTTGACGTCCCCTTCGATGCGCACGGACAGACCATAGCGCTGTTCGATCTGCGCAATATGCTCGCGCTTCTGGTTCATCAGGTAGTTGGCAATATCCACAGGACATTTCACCAGAACTTCGCGCGAACGACGGCGGGTGCCCTCTTCCTCGATCTGGCGCAGGATCGACAGCGCCATGCTGTCATCCGAACGGATAAGGCCAGTGCCATGGCAATGCGAACAGGGCGCGGTTGTGGCTTCGATCATGCCAGGACGCAGCCGCTGACGCGACATTTCCAACAGGCCAAAGCCCGAAATCCGGCCCACCTGAATACGGGCGCGATCTGTTTTCAGCTTGTCTTTCAGCTTTTTCTCGACGGCGGCGTTGTTCTTGCGCTCGTCCATGTCGATAAAGTCAATGACGATAAGGCCCGCAAGGTCCCGCAGACGCAGCTGGCGGGCGACCTCTTCGGCGGCCTCCAGGTTGGTCTTGGTCGCGGTCTCCTCGATCGAGGCTTCCTTGGTCGCCCGACCGGAGTTCACGTCAATCGCTACCAGCGCCTCGGTGACACCGATGACAATATAGCCACCCGATTTCAGCTGCACCGTCGGGTTGAACATGCCCGCCAGGTAGCTTTCCACCTGATAGCGCGCAAAGAGCGGCAGTGACTCGTTGTAGTTCTGCACGTTCTTGGCATGGGACGGCATGATCATCTTCATGAAGTCCTTGGCGATACGGTAGCCGCGTTCGCCCTCGACCAGAACCTCGTCAATCTCACGATTATACAGGTCGCGGATCGAGCGTTTGATCAGATCGCCTTCTTCGTAGATCTTTGCGGGCGCGATGGATTTCAGCGTCAGCTCGCGGATCTGCTCCCAAAGACGTTGCAGATATTCATAGTCGCGCTTGATCTCGGCCTTGGTCCGCTTGGCACCGGCGGTGCGCACGATCAGACCTGCGCCCTGCGGCACATCAAGCTCGGTGGCGATTTCTTTCAGTTTCTTGCGGTCGACAGCATTGGTGATCTTGCGCGAGATGCCACCGCCACGGGCGGTGTTCGGCATCAGCACACAATAGCGACCGGCCAGAGACAGATAGGTGGTCAGCGCCGCGCCTTTGTTGCCGCGCTCTTCTTTCACGACCTGAACCAGCAGAACCTGGCGGACCTTGATCACTTCCTGGATCTTGTAACGGCGCGGGCGCGGTTTGCGCTGCGGACGAATGTCTTCTTGATCATCGTCATCGGCAACCGACTCGATGCTGTCGTCCTTGGACGCGGCATCGGCGGCCTTTGCGGTGGTCACGGTGTCAGAATCGTCCGCAAGCTCTGCCTCATCGGCGTCACTCTCGCTGTCGTCGCTGTCCGTCTCGGTACCGGCTGTCGCCTCGCCTTCGGCCACGTCATCCGGCGCCGACGAAGCGGCCTGAGACTGCTCGTCAGCGGCTTCGGTCGGGTCGGTGACAACGGCTGTCGCCTCGCCTTCGGGCACGTCAGCGACATCGGATGTCTCCTCGCCGAGGTCGATGGTCTCCATGCCGGAGATCTCGCCGGACGGAGCCGAGGCATCCCGTGTTTCAACAGCATCGCTGCTGGTGGTCTTTTCGGCGCGCGTCTTGCTGCGCGACCGGGACCGTTTTTTCGGCTTGGGTTCGTCTTCGTCCTCATCCTTGGCGCGCATCGATTCCGCATAGGCGCGCTCTTCTTCCATCAGGGCCTCACGGTCCGCGACGGGGATCTGATAGTAGTCCGGATGGATTTCGGAAAACGCAAGGAACCCATGGCGGTTGCCGCCATAGTCCACAAAAGCCGCCTGCAACGAAGGTTCGACGCGGGTTACTTTTGCGAGGTAAATATTGCCAGCAAGCTGGCGCTTGTTTTCGGATTCAAAGTCGAATTCCTCGACCTTGTTTCCATCCACCACCACGACGCGGGTTTCTTCCGCGTGGGTGGCGTCGATCAGCATTTTCTTCGCCATTAGTCCTTTTGGTGCACCATGCCAGCCTCAGTCGCCGCTGCGTCAGGATCACGGGACAGCGGACCGAAGTCGCAGCCCCGGCCCGAGGACCCGGCGGACGAACATGTTGTGGGTGGTGTCTTGTCAGGGCGACTTCCGACGGCGCAGGGAACAAAGCAGTGCAAGACTGGGGGTTCCGACATCGCTGCGGAAAACCTGCTGTCTTGCTCAATACTCTCGCGCGCATCATCGCGGTTCTTCTCCGACAGGTGGGGTTGTCCCGATCCCTGCCCGTTATTTCCTCCTTGTCACTGTCGCATTGGACACCAACAAAGCAGGCACTCAACAGCCCCGCAGCTTGCGGGACGAACTGGTCTGTCGTCACATCCCGGCGTTGGCCAGTCGGATCTGAAAGACAGAAAATCTCATGTATGGACGTCGACATAGGCGATGTCCGTAGGTTCAGCATAAGGCCTGTGGATAGGTAATGACAATGGTCATTCTACGCCACGCCGCTGCGAAAGCGAATTTCAAGCCATGTCCGCAATTTCCAGTGGCATGGTTAAGGCACCATTGAGGCCGCGACAGGTTTTCCAGGGCAATGCAACAGATTTACCCTAAATTCTCCGCATTCTGTCCGCCAGGCGCCTGCGCAAACCGTCCCTGCGCCGCCGCAACCGCCTGTTCCAGGGTTGGGGCAAACAGCTGTCCGACATCCGGAAAAGGCTGTGTGGCCAGACGCAGATCGGGGATCTGAACGGCGCAGCACCCGGCCGCCGCGGCAGCCGTAATGCCATAGTCGCTGTCCTCAAACGCCGCGCAGGCCGATGGCGGCAGCGACAACCGCTCTGCCGCCTCACGATAAGGCGCCGGATCAGGTTTGTTGGCCGACACTTCGTCGCCGCCCAGCACAAACTGGAAATGCGACAACAGGCCCGCGCGGTCCAGGTGGTGACGGGCCTTGTCGCCCAGGGTCGATGTGACAACTGCCATCCGGCCCCCCTGCGCCGTCAGCGCCTGCAGGGTGTCACGCACCGTGGGTTTGACAGGCACCGCCTCTGCAAGACGTGCGGCAAGGCGGTCGCGCCACATCGCGACGACCCGCGCGGCGTCCCGGTCAGGCCCCAGGAATGCCAGCAACATCTCGTCACTGCGCGCCGCCGAGATCCCGACCAGCGACATGAAGAACGGCTCCATTTTTGCCGTTTCCAGATCGAACGCCTCCGCACAATCCAGAAACGCCGCCAGCGTCAACCGCTCCGTATCCAGGAGCAGCCCGTCCATGTCGAAAAGATATGCCGCCGGCAGGGTCATGCTGGCGCGCTACCCGAGGTAGTCGGAACGTTGCAGACCATATTTCGCCATTTTCTCGTTCAGCGTCCGGCGCGGCAAACACAGCTCGTCCATCACCGACGCGATAGAGCCCTTGTGGCGGCGCATGGTGTTGTCGATCAGCATCCGTTCAAAGGCCTCGACATATTCCTTGAGCGGCTTGCCCTCGGTTGTCATCACTGGCTGCATGTCTTCGTGATCGCTCATCAACAACGACGCGATGGTGCCGGAGCCGCGACGTGATTGCAGCACCGCCCGCTCCGCAACGTTGATCAACTGGCGCACGTTGCCCGGCCAAGGGGCTTGCAACAGCTGGGCGGCCTCTTGCGCCGTCACCTGCGGCGCATCGCAACCGTATTCTTCCGAGAACTGCTCGCTAAGGCGGGTGAACAGGGTCAGAATATCCTCGCCCCGCTGCCGCAGCGGTGGCACTGTGATACGCAGGGCGGCCAGACGGTAAAACAGGTCAGCCCGCAGCACGTCTTCAGAGGTTTTGCCCGCTTCTTGCAGGTTGGAAATCGCGATGATGCGGGTTTCGCCCGGCGTGCCCTGTTCGTTGATAAAGCTCAGGAGCTTCGCTTGCAGCGGCTCGCTCAGCGCCTCGATGTCCTCCAGAACCAGCGTCCCGCCGCGTGCTTCTTCCACCGCAGGCAGCATGCTGTCCTCGGGCTGCATCGGACCAAACAGGCGTTTGGCCAATGCCGCCTCTTCCAATGCGGCGCAGGAGACCAGCACGAATTTTTTACCCGCCCGGCTGCCCACCGCATGCAGGGCATGGGCCACCAGTGTCTTGCCGGTGCCGGTTTCACCGTCGATCAACACATGTCCGTCGGCCTGGCCAAGGTCCAGGATATCTTCACGCAGACGATCCATCACCGGGCTGATCCCGATCAGCTTTTTCATGATCTGGCCGCCATCGGACAATTCGCGCCGCAGGGCACGGGTGTCCATGGTCAGCCGACGCGCACCGGTGGCGCGTTTCGCCAGCTCTGACATCCGATCCGGGTTAAAGGGCTTTTCGAGGAAATCAAACGCCCCGACCCGCATCGCCTCGACCGCCATCGGCACATCGCCATGGCCGGTAATCATGATCACCGGAAGCGAACTGTCCGAGCCCATCAGCTTTTTGAGAAACTGCATCCCGTCCATGCCGGGCATCTTGATGTCGGAAATCACGATCCCCGGATAGTCAGGCCCCAAGGTCTTCAGCGCGTCTTCGGCGCTGGCAAAGGTTTCCGTGTCATATCCCGACAGTGCCAGCCATTGGCTGATCGACTGGCGCATATCCTGCTCGTCATCCACGATCGCAATTTTCATAGCCTGTGCCATATACGGCCCTCCAACATCCCGCCGCCCTACTCGGCGGCCTCCATGCCGTCCACAAGGATCGGCAATTGCATTTCAAATACCGCCCCCCCTGCTTCGGAGTTGCGGGCCGTGAGCCGACCGCCCAGGTCGTTCACGATCCCCGAGGAGATGGCAAGTCCCAAGCCAACGCCGTCGCCGGGCTGCTTGGTCGTGTAAAACGGTTCAAACAGGTTGTCGAAATCCTGAATGCCGTCGCCATTGTCCCGTACCGCAAGCGTCGCCGTCTCACCGGCAGCCAGCAGGATCTCCACCTCGGGTTCGTCCACCGATTTGGTGGCGTCCAGCGCATTTCGCAAGAGGTTGACCATCACCTGTTCCAGCCGCATCCGGTCTGCCATGACATAGACCGGTTGATCGGGAAGTATACGGGTAATTTTCACATGCCTCTGACGCAGTTGCGGTTCCATCATCGAAAGCGATGACGCCAGCGCATCCGCCATATTTACAGGGCTGAACGCATCGCCCCCTTTGCGCGCATAGGACTTCAGCTGGCGGGTGATGGCCCCCATCCGCTCGATCAGATCGTCGATCCGCCCAAAGGATGACAGCGCCTCTTCGGGCCGGTTGCGTTGCAACAGCAAACGCGCGCCCGCCAGATAGGTCTTCATCGCGGCAAGCGGTTGGTTCAGCTCATGGCTGACCGCCGCTGACATCTCTCCCAGAGCGGCCAGTTTGGAACTCTGCGCGAGGCTCTGTTCGGCCACCGCGAGGGTCTCCTGCATGCGTTCGCGTTCGGCGATTTCCCGCTGCAGCCGGGCGTTCAGCACGCGAAGCTCCGCCGACTCCCGCTGAAACAAGGCCATCCGCAGCGCCGTTTTCCGGCTGAGCGCATAGAAGGCCAACGCCAGCAGAATCGCAAATCCCATGATTTCGAGCGCGATCACCGCGTTCACCTGCTCCCGAATGGAATCGTAGGTGGTGTAGGACATCATGCGCCAGCCCTGGAACGGCACCCGTGTTTCCAGCCGCATGACCGCTTCGCCCTGCAGATAGACATCCGTCGGCAAGGCGTTCCAATCGGCCGTCGCGCGGATCGCGCGCTGGATCGCGCCTTCGGGGGTCTGTTCCTTCAACGCTTCGGCTTCGGACAGGCCGCGCCAGCGGGCCTCGGTCGCCATGACGATGGTGCCGGTACTGTCCGCCACCATGACCGCATCCGAAATCCCCGCCCAGGCGCGTTCGAACTTCTGCAGGTCCACCTCGACCATGATCACGCCGAGCGTACCACTGCTGTCGATCAGGCGCCGCGAATAGGTGAACTGATAGCCACGCACCTCGCGCGGGATCACCGAAAACACCGTGGCGTTCGACCGGATCGCCTCGACGAAATAGGCGGCATTGCGATAGGTTTCGCCCAGCCGAACCCGGTCTGTCGCCGCCACGGTGCGACCGTCACGATCCATCAGCGTGATCGAGGCAGCACCGATTTCATCGACAAAGGAAATCAGCCTTTGCGTCGAAAGGGAAAAGTCCTGGCTTTGCAACGCAGAGATCAGCGCCTGATCCCGAGACAACAATTGCGGCACAATCGCGTGGCGCCGCAGTTCGCTGACAAGGTTACCGGAATAGAGCGCCAGTCGCAGCTCTGCCCGGTTCCGGGTCGTTTCGGTGAAACTATGGGTCAGGGTGGTATTTGTGAACCATACGGTGGTTCCCGCAATCGCCATGAACACCACCAGCGCCAATCGCACCCGCCAGGAGATCGTGCGGGACCGCGACACCATCCGCTTGGGCGGTGGGCGTTTGGGTGGTGCAGGCGGGGGCGAGCCCTTTGGCTCCACGGGGTTTGGCTCCACAGGGGCTGTCATGGCGCAACAGTATGATTAGCGCCCGCAAGGCTCAAGTCAGGCCTCGGCAAACATGCCCGACAATGCGCGGAACATCGCCGCACCGTCGGTGCCACCGTGCCCCTCGTCCGAGGCCCGTTCCGGGTGCGGCATCATCCCAAGCACGCGCCGGTTCTCCGACAGGATGCCGGCAATATCCGCAACCGACCCATTTGGATTGTCGACATAGGTAAAGGCAATCCGGTCCTCGTCCTTCAGGCGCTGCACGGTGGCATCGTCGGCATAGTAGTTGCCGTCGTGGTGGGCGATGGGCACGCCGATCACCTCGCCTGCGGCATAGCCGTCGGTAAAGGCGCAGTTTTCAGTGGCAACCGTCAGACCAACAGTGCGGCAGATGTATTTCAGCCCGGCATTGCGCAGCAGGGCGCCGGGCAGCACGCCGGTTTCGGTCAGGATCTGAAATCCGTTGCAAATTCCCAGCGCATAGCCACCGCGTTCCGCATGGGCAACAACCGCCTGGCAGATCGGGGACTGCGCCGCGATCGCGCCACAGCGCAGATAGTCGCCATAGGAAAAACCACCCGGAACACCAACGATATCAATGCCGTCGGGCAACTGGCTGTCCTTGTGCCAGACCATCGACACTTTGAAACCGGCCTGCTCAAAAGCGACCGCAAGATCGCGGTCACAGTTGGACCCGGGAAATACAACAACGGCAGCACGCATCTGGGCTTTCTCCTAATTCACAAAATCGGTGATGATCGAAACGCCCGACTGGGGCGGGCCGCCCGCATCAGGCGATTTCAATCTCGTAGGATTCGATCACGGTATTGGCGAGCAGCTTCTCGCACATGTCCTTCACATCCGCCTCGGTTGCCCCGTCCGCCAGATCCAGGTCGATCACCTTGCCCTGACGCACGCCTTCGACCTTGTCGAAACCCAGCGCGCCAAGCGCGTGACGCACGGCCTCCCCTTGCGGATCGAGAACCCCGGTCTTCAGCATCACATGCACCCGTGCCTTCATCGCGACTTTCCTCAGTGTTCCATGGCGAGGCCGCAGCGCCCCTGCCCTGTTATTCTCTTACACCGGCCCAAAGGGCCGAGACTTAGTTTACCAGTTGCGGCTTGCCCGGCGCTGGCGGATTGTTCGGCATCACGCCCAGGCGGCGGGCCACCTCGGTATAGGCATCCGTCAGGCTGCCAAGGTCGCGGCGGAACACGTCCTTGTCGAGCTTCTGACCCGTTTTGATGTCCCACAGGCGACAGCTGTCAGGGCTGATTTCATCGGCAACCACTAGGCGCTGGAAATCACCGTCATACACCCGGCCGATCTCGATCTTGAAATCCACCAGCCGGATCCCGACCGCCAGCATGACGCCGGACATGAAATCGTTGACCCGCAGCGCCAGTGACAGGATATCGTCCATATCCTGCTGGCTGGCCCAGCCGAAGGCCGCAATATGTTCCTCGGTGACCAGCGGGTCGCCAAGTGCGTCATCTTTATAGCAATATTCCACGATCGGACGCGGCAGCTGGGTGCCCTCGTCGATCCCCAGTCGCTTGCTCATGGAGCCGGCCGCATAGTTGCGCACGATGATTTCCAGCGGGATGATCTCGCAGGAGCGCACCAGTTGCTCGCGCATGTTCAGCCGCTTCAGGAAATGCGTCGGCACGCCGATCTGGCCAAGCCCCAGCATGAAGAACTCGCTGAGGATGTTGTTCAACACCCCCTTGCCCTCGATCACGTCATGCTTTTCCGCGTTAAAGGCCGTTGCGTCATCCTTGAAGTACTGGACGAGCGTGCCCGGTTCAGGCCCCTCATAGAGAGTTTTAGCCTTGCCTTCGTAGATTTTCTTGCGCCGCGCCATGGAGAGCCTTTCGGAATGGATCACCGGGAATCTGCCCCGATCCGTAGCGTTCTCATAGTGCACGGGGAAACATCTCGCAAGCGCGCCGCAGCACGACCGGTTCGCAGACCCGCAAGAGTGGTCAAATTCCCGGCGGCCGTCAATTATTCATAATTCCACCCTGCTCGACCAATGGGCGCCCGTTCTGTCCGTTTGCGTTGACGCTTTGTTCAGTAACGCGGGCTAGGTTGAACAGGAACAATTTCGAATGTCTGCGGATATTCGACTTCCCGTGGTGGGAACCGGGGACTGCGGTCTAGTGTCCAGAATGGCACACCGCGCCCGCCTTTGGCCGCGTCGTGCTGCGGCACCTCGCGGTGCGTTCCGTCCCGGACCGACAAGGCCACCGCAACAGATCCAGGCCACTCCGCCCGGTACGCATTGGCGCTGTTTTCGCCGCCAAGGTGACGACCCTCATCGTGGAAGTGTCAGAAGACCTCTCCCCTCCAAACCAAACCGAGAGGATGCCGGGCTGGCCCTGACCCGCCTGTGATCCTCGCGCCTCATAACCGACAGATGTCGCGCCTGGTTGCCGCGTCAGCTGTGATTTCAGCGGATACTCAACATGTCTCACCGCTTGGTGCCCAAACAAACCCTGTCATTTGTCCTGCGGGTCATGCTGCCGCTGCTGATTACCGGGACAAGTCTGGCAGTGCTGGCCAGCCATGCAGATCTGCCGGGATTGGCCGAGATCCTGACCCTCGCGGGCCAGGTCGCGCTGCCCAACTGGATCGGGGCGATCGGGGCAACCATTCTCAGTTTCTGGGCGCTTGGGCGATATGATGCGGTGGCGCACCGTCATCTGCGGACCGACCTCGAAGACCCGGTTGCCCGCCGCGCCGGGATGGCGTCAATCGCCTTTTCACAGGCGGTTGGCTTTGGCATTCTGTCGGGGTCCTTTGCCCGTTGGCGACTGTTGCCGCAACTGTCGCCGCTGCAGGCGGCCCAGCTGACGGGTTTTGTCGGCATCACCTTTCTGACGGCCCTTGCCGTGATCTGCGGTTTGTCGCTGCTGCTGGTCGGCTCGACCCTGGCGCTGCGCGGGCTTGGGGCTGGCATTCTTACCGTCGCCTGCTCCGCCTGTGTTTTATGCTTCCTGCACCCGGAATGGCGCATTCGCGGGCTCAAATTGCGGCTGCCGTCGCTTCAGGCGATCCTGGCCCTGATGCTCTGGACCTTGATGGACGTGACCTTTGCCGGCATCGCCCTGTGGCTTTTGCTGCCAGCCGGAAACGGCATCGCGCTTGCCGCGCTTCTGCCGGCGTTTTTTCTCGCCCTGGGGCTGGCAATCGTATCCTCCTCTCCCGGTGGCGCGGGCCCGTTGGAGCTGGCCATGCTGGCGCTGCTTCCGGGGGCCGACCCCGTTGTCCTGGTGGCCGGCCTGCTGGCCTTTCGCGCGGTCTACTACGCGCTGCCTGCCGCCCTGGCCGGTGCCCTGCTGCTTTGGCCCGGCCTGATGCGCTATGCGCTTGGCGATGTCTCATCCGAGGCCGATCTGCTCGGCACCGACATTCGCGCAGCCGCCAGCCAACCCTTTGAGCGGCGTCAGGCGGAAACCGGCGTCATCCTGCAAAACGGCGGCAATGTCGTCGCCTTCGGGCTCAATCAGGTGGCGCTCCTCGACACGCCGCAAATTTCTGCGGTGCTGTTTGATCCCATGACCGGACGGCGCGCCGAGATCCCGGAAGCGCTCGACCGCCATGCGCGGGCGCGCAATGCCGCAGCCTGTCTGTATAAATGCAGCCCGCGCATGGCGCTCGCGGCGCGACGTCAGGGGTGGAAGGTCCTGCGCATCGCAAAGGACGCGATCGTCTATCCGGCAGAGTTTTCCGACACCGGATCGTCGTTTCGCCAGTTGCGCCGCAAATTGCGCAATGCAGAAAAAGCCGGGCTGAGCGTCGAACCCGCCTGGAGTGACCTGCCGCTGCGCCAGATGGCAGAGGTTGACGCGCTCTGGACACAGCAACACGGTGCCGCGCGCGGCACCACGATGGGACAGTTCGAACCCAGCTATGTGGCGATACAGGTGACCTTTCTCGCCTGGCTGGATGATCGGCTGATCGGCTATATGACCTTTCACCGGGCGGCGGATGAATGGTGCCTGGACCTGGTGCGCCAGATCCCGGGCGCGCCAGATGGCACCGGCCACGCCCTTGTGCGCGCCGCAATAGAGGCCGCCCGCGAGGTCGGCGTGTCCCGCCTGTCGCTCGCCGCCGTGCCCGACCACAGGTTTGCGCATCGCTTTGACAAGGGTCTGCGTCAGTTCAAATCCTGCTTCGCTCCGCAGTGGGAGGCCCGCTATATCGCGGCCCCGACCTGGCCGCAGATGGCCTTGGCCCTGGCAGAGATGATCCGGCTGGTTCACCGGCCAACCCGCCCGCGCCATGAGACATCCACCGTGGAGATTCCCTTGCATCAACCTCATGTTGATCTTGAGGAAAATGCGGTTGCCCTGTCGCGCAGCGCATGACAGATGGACCTATCCTGCCGGGTGCCTTCCAGGCGCCCCGCAAAGTTCTGGCAAGTGGATCCCAATATGAGCAATAGTTTCCTCGACCTTATGGACAGCCGCGACGCGCTTCTGGCGGATGGGGCGACGGGCACGAACCTCTTTAATATGGGCCTGCAATCCGGCGACGCGCCGGAACTTTGGAATGTCGAAGAGCCGGCCAAGATCAAGGCCCTCTACAAGGGGTCGGTGGATGCCGGCAGCGATCTGTTCCTCACCAACAGCTTTGGCGGCACCGCCGCGCGCCTGAAACTGCACGATGCCCAGGGGCGCGTGCGCGAACTCAACCGCGTCGCGGCAGAACTTGGCCGGGACGTGGCCGACAAGGCGGAGCGCAAGATCGCGGTGGCAGGGTCGGTTGGGCCGACCGGCGAAATCATGCAGCCGGTTGGTGAATTGAGCCACGCCCTCGCAGTCGAGATGTTTCACGAACAGGCCGATGCCCTCAAAGAGGGCGGCGTCGATGTGCTCTGGCTGGAAACGATTTCTGCGCCCGAAGAGTTTGCCGCTGCCGCCGAGGCCTTCAAACTGGTGGGTCTGCCCTGGTGCGGCACCATGAGTTTTGACACCGCAGGGCGCACCATGATGGGCGTCACCTCTGCCGATCTGGCCAAGCTGGTCGAGGACTATGATGTCCCGCCGGTGGCGTTTGGCGCGAACTGCGGCACCGGCGCGTCGGATATCCTGCGCACCGTGCTCGGCTTTGCCGCGCAGGGCACCGAACGCCCCATTATCTCCAAGGGCAACGCAGGCATCCCGAAATATGTCGACGGGCACATCCACTACGATGGCACGCCGGAGCTGATGGGCGAATATGCGGTGCTGGCACGCGATTCCGGCGCCAAGATCATTGGCGGCTGCTGTGGCACCATGCCGGACCACCTGCGCAAAATGCGCGAGGCGCTGGACAGCCGCCCCCGCGGCGAACGCCCGACGCTGGAGCGGATTGTCGAGGTTCTCGGCCCCTTCACCTCGGCCAGTGACGGCACCGAAGACGGTGGCGCCGCCGCCAGCGAGCGCCGGGCCCGTCGCGGTCGCCGCCGCAGCTGAACACACCCGCATTTTCAATCCGGACAGCAAAACCCCGGACCGTACACAGCAGAACGATACAACCAAGGGCAGCCGTTTGCGCGACTGCCCTTTTTGCTATCCTGTTGCTATCCTGTGAAACCGGATCACAGGCTCTGTCAGCCCCGGCCCGCACGACAGCACCCGTCTGCCCGACAGCCCTTGCCTGCCTTCCCACCAGCCACGGCCCCGGGTCCCAAACCGCCAAAGCCCCCACGGCGCATTCCAATCCCAGGCACCTGCAGCCCAACCAAGCCAAGCGCCCCCCCCGTCCAACCCGCTCAGTCCCCGCGCAAAACCGGCCCCCTTTTCCTTGCGTGACGCTGTCTATGCAGCCGTCACAACGCCGCGCGCCAGGCGCTGTAATCATCCAACGCTCAAAGCCTCAGAACAGCGCCAGCTGATCCCCCGCCTGCACGGGCCGTGCAAAAAGATCGCACCGCAACGCAGGCGATTTTTCCGACAGGCCGAGCCGCCGACAGGCCAGCTTGAACCGCTGCGCGATCAGCGTGGCATAGGTGCCCTCGCCGCGCATGCGTTGGCCCCAGCGCGGGTCGTAATCCCGCCCACCATGCATTTCTCGCAGCCGCGCCATGACCTTTTCGGCGCGGTCCGGTTCATGCTCCCTGAGCCAATCCTGCCAAAGCGCCGAGACCTCGCGCGGCAGGCGCAACATGATCCAGCTTGCGGCATCCGCCCCCGCTTCGGCCCCCGCCGCCAGCAGCGCCTCCAGTTCGTGATCCGTCAATCCCGGCACCAGCGGAGAGGTCATGATCCGCACCGGAATTCCGGCAGCACTCAGCCGGCGTATGGTTGCCAGTCGGCGCGCCGGGGCGGGCACACGCGGCTCCATCCTCCGCGACAGATCGGGATCAAGGGTCGTCACCGAAACCCCGACGCGCACCAATCCGCGTGTCGCCATATCGGCCAGAATATCCATATCCCGCTCCACCAGGGTGCCCTTTGTCACGATCGCGACGGGATGGTTGAACTCCTGCAGCACTTCCAGACAGGCGCGCATGATGCCAAAATCGCGTTCGCAGGGCTGATACGGGTCGGTATTGGTCCCAATCGCCAATGTCGCCACCTTGTAGCTGCGCGCCGACAGTTCCTTGCGCAGCACCTCCGGCGCATTTGGCCGTGCGATCAGTCGCGTTTCGAAATCCAGACCCGGCGACAACCCCAGGTAGGCATGACTGGGACGCGCGAAACAATAGATACAGCCATGTTCGCACCCGCGATAGGGATTGATGGAACGATCAAACGGCAGATCCGGTGAGCGGTTGTAAGAAATCAGACTGCGCGCCACCTCTTCGCGAATCTCTGTCACGACCGATGTCGCCTCCGGTTCTGCGTACCAGCCATCATCCACCGCCTCGCGGGCAAGATCAAAGCGACCTGACGCATTGCTGAGCGCAGCGCGGGTTTTGCGGCGGATAGGGATTTGAGAACTTGATTGATCCATACTGCCAATATGGCACGCGCACGAGAACATTTGAAGAACAAATGAAGATAAACGAACAAAATCATGCAAAAGGACCATTAGGAATGCGCTGCAATTCAGCCTATAGGTCGGTTCGAAACGCGCCAGTGTCGCAATCAAAACAGTCCAGATCGCCGTATCTGTCACAGAATAGTAAAATAGTGGCCAAACCGGGCTCGCCCGCAAGCTAAGGAAATTCAGATATGTCGGAAGAAGAAGACATCATCCTCGCAGACCTCGACGACGAGGAGCTGGTTCAGCAGATGTTCGACGACCTCTATGACGGGCTCAGGGAAGAGATCGAAGAAGGGGTCAATATTCTTCTGGAACGCGGCTGGGAACCCTATCGCATCCTGACCGAAGCCCTGGTGGGCGGCATGACGATTGTCGGCGCGGATTTCCGCGACGGTATCCTTTTTGTGCCCGAAGTGCTCCTGGCGGCGAATGCGATGAAGGGGGGCATGTTCATCCTGAAACCCCTGCTGGCCGAAACAGGCGCGCCCCGCATGGGATCGATGGTGATCGGAACGGTTAAGGGCGACATTCACGACATCGGCAAAAACCTCGTGTCGATGATGATGGAAGGCGCCGGCTTTGAGGTCGTGGACCTCGGCATCAACAACCCGGTCGAAAACTATCTCGCAGCCCTGGAAGAGCACAAACCGGATATCCTCGGAATGTCGGCGCTGCTGACAACCACAATGCCCTATATGAAAGTCGTGATCGACACGATGATCGAACAGGGCAAACGCGATGATTACATCGTGCTGGTTGGCGGCGCCCCCCTCAACGAGGAATTCGGCAAGGCAATCGGTGCGGACGCCTATTGCCGCGATGCGGCCGTGGCCGTGGAAACCGCCAAGGCCTATGTCGCGCGCAAGCACAACGCGATGAGCGCCTGAATTGACCGTTTCGTCCGCCCGCCGCGGACGGGCGGCCCGC
>NZ_LPUY01000097.1 GCF_001518015.1 Tritonibacter horizontis | reverse complement strand
GGCCGGGCCGAAGGCCCGGCCTGCGCCCCCGAGCGACGCGGAACGCGGCGCAACCCCTCGCGCAAAGCGCGCAATCCCAACAAAAACAGCCTAGGTGCCACAGAACGTCGCGGCGACAATCTCGTTCTGGGCCGGTGGGCGGCGCAGGTCTTCGAACTCCGGATGCACCTCAAAGGGGCGCGATAACGCCTCCATCAAGCGCTCGAACGGCGCAAAATCACCTGCGACGGCGGCGGCTATCATCTCTTCCATACGATGGTTGCGCGGGATCAGGACCGGGTTGGCGGCGGCCATCACCGCCTGCGCCCCAGCGCCGCCAGCCTCCCTCTCCAGCCGTACGCGACGGCGGGTTTCCCAGCTGTCAAAGGCCACAGGGTCGAGAAACTGCTCGCGTGCGGTGCCATCCTGCAAGGCGCGGAACGTATTGGTAAAATCCGCCTGCCCGTCGCTCATCAATTGCAACAGATCACCGATCAGCTCCAGATCGCCTTCCGCGGCATCCACAAGGCCGATCTTGGCGCGGAACCGCCGCAGCCAGGCTGCCTCGATCAGGTCGGGCATTGCATGCACGATCTCTGTCGCCTCCGCCACCACATCGCTTGGATCCTCGTATTGCTGGATCAGCGCCGTGGCGAGTTGCGCCAGGTTCCACACCGCGATCTGCGGCTGATTGCCATAGGCATACCGCCCCATCCGGTCGATGGAGGAAAACACGCGGTTGACGTCAAAGACATCCATGAAGGCGCAGGGGCCATAATCAATCGTCTCGCCCGAGATCGAACTGTTGTCCGTATTCATCACCCCGTGGATGAAACCGACGCTCATCCAGGCGGCGATCAATTCGGCCTGGGCATCGCGCACGGCACGCAACAGCCCCATCGGCCCCTTGGCCTCTGGGTAATGTCGGGCAATGGCATAGTCGGTCAGGGTCTTCAGCTCAGCATCCTGCCCGCGCCCGGCAAAGACCTGAAAGGTTCCGACCCGCAGGTGGCTGCGGGCCACGCGGGTCAGCACCGCCCCCGGCAGACCGCCCTCGCGCCAGACCGTATCACCGGTTGCCACGGCCGCGAGGGAGCGGGTGGTTGGAATGCCAAGCGCGTGCATGGCTTCTGACACAACGTATTCGCGCAGAACCGGCCCCAGCCAGGCCCGCCCGTCCCCGTTGCGCGAATAAGGCGTCGGCCCAGACCCCTTGAGCTGGATATCCCGGCGAATGCCGTCGCGACCGATCACCTCGCCCAGAAGCACCGCCCGGCCATCGCCAAGTTGCGGATTGTAGGACCCGAACTGATGCCCGGAGTAGAGCTGCGCCAGCGGGGCCGCGCCATCCGGCACCCGGTTGCCGCCAAAGACCTGCGCCAGCTCGGTGTCATCACTGCGGGCGATGCCCAGCTCTTGTGCAAGCGCATCGTTGAAGGCCAACAGACCCGGTGCGGATACCGGGGTCGGATCCTGACGCGAATAGAATGTCGGCGCCAGTTGCGCATAGGTGTTGTCGAAGGGGATACAGACTGTCATGTGGCAAACATATGGTGCCTCATGGCAATTACCAGCCGGAAACGACAGGCTCCGCCCAGTGTCGAAACACCGACCCGCACCGTGAGTCCGCACAGAGAGATTGTTGTCAGGGAGAGGGCAAATGCAAAGCGATATGCACGCCGCAGAGATTATTGAAACATTGGGCCTGGAGCGTCATCCCGAAGGCGGCTGGTATCGGCAGACCTGGGTTGAAGAGACCACGGGCGCAGACCGCCGCCCCTGTGGCACCGCCATTTATTTCCTGCTGACCGCTGACGAACGCAGCCATTGGCACCGCGTTGACGCCACTGAAATCTGGCTCTACCACGCCGGCGCTCCACTGGTTTTGTCCCTGTCCGCCACGGACAGCGGCCCCGCCACGGATCTGTTGCTGACGCAGGGCCGCCCCCAACGGATCGTGCCCAAGGACCATTGGCAAGCGGCGCGCAGCACCGGCGCCTGGACATTGGTCAGCTGCACCGTCTCGCCCGGATTTACCTTTTCAGGTTTTGAGCTGGCCGACGCAGGCTTCGACATTCCCCGCCGCCAGATGGACTGACCCTGACGCGCCCCAGATGCGCCCTGCGATCATCCGGATGATGCGGCGGCCCGGCGGGCCATCAGGAGGTTTCGAGGCGCCAGCCATCGGGAAGGGTGACGATACCGCCCCCCACACAGGCGCGAACGCCGGTGGTGCGCGGGGCCGAGGTTGCCATGCCGCGCGCAACCCGTACCGCCAGATAGGCAAAGGCCTGCGCTTCAAGCATATCGCCGTCCAGCCCGACCGTCTCCACCGGTTCGACAGGACAGTCGAGCGAGACCCGCAACATCTCCATCAAGACCGGATTGTGCCGACCGCCGCCGGTGACCAGCACCTGCTCTGGCGGCTCCGGGCAATGTTCCATCCCTTGCGCCACGGCGGCGGCACACATTGCCGTCAGGGTTGCGGTCGCGTCGGCGTCGCTCAGCTCGGTGACAAGGCCAATCATCTCAGGAAAATCATTTCTATCCAATGACTTCGGAGGCAACCTTGAGAAATAGGGTTCCGCCAGGAACAGTTCCAGCGCCCCGTGTTCGACGGTGCCGTCCCGGGCAACACGGCCACCTTCGTCCATTTCCAGCCCCAGCCGTCCCATCAGGAAATCATTGATCGGGGCATTGGCAGGCCCGGTGTCAAACGCCAAAAGCGCGCCGGCGTCTTCGGGGCGGGGATAGCGCGGATCGACATAGGTCAGGTTGCCCACCCCGCCGAGGTTCAGGAAACACACCGGCGCCTCGGCCCCGATGTAGCGTGCGCAGGCATGGTGAAAGAACGGCGCCAGGGGAGCGCCCTCGCCGCCCATCGCCACATCGTCCGAGCGGAAATCCCAGACCACCGGCCGCCCCAGCGCCGCTGCCAGCGCTTCGCCGTCACCGACCTGCAAGGTGCCTTGCAAACGGGGCGCATGGGCCAGGGTCTGGCCGTGAAACCCGATCACATCGACCGACGGATACCGCTGCAACAGATCAATATGCGCCCGTTCCACCACCCGCGCCGCCGCGACCACCGCAGGCCCGGACCAGTGTCCCAAGGCCGCGCGCAACGTCGCGCGATCCTGCGCCGAATACGGGCGATAACCACTGTCGCCAAACCCGAAGATCTCTCGTCCATCAGTCTCCAGAACCGCGACATCCACCCCATCAAGCGAGGTGCCACTCATCGCGCCCAGGGCCCGAACCGGCCCCGATTTGGAAATGGCTTTGCCCATCTCTGCCTCTTTCATGCATCGCACCGGACCGTTTCGTCCGTTGCCGCACAGTCTACACCGCGCATTTTGTCCCGAAAACAGGTTCCAACCCACCAGGAAGCGATTTATACAGCCGCTTGCATATTCAAAAGCCGAGGCATGCTATGACCTACCATCCAAAATCGGATTTCATCGCCATCATGATGGAACGCGGGTTCCTGGCGGATTGCACCGATTATCAGGGCCTCGACGACGCCTTGGTAAGCGGCACGCAAACGGCATACATCGGCTATGACGCCACAGCAAAATCGCTGCATGTGGGGCATCTTTTGAACATCATGATGCTGCGCTGGCTGCAAAAGACCGGCCACCGCCCGATCACCCTGATGGGCGGCGGCACCACCAAGGTGGGCGATCCGTCCTTCCGCGCCGACGAACGCCCCCTGCTCGGCCCCGAGCAGATCAACGCCAATATCGCGGGCATGCAAAAGGTCTTTGCCAAATACCTCGACTACAGCGATGCGCCCGCAGGCGCCCTGATGCTGAACAATGCCGAATGGCTCGACGGGTTGAACTATCTCGAATTCCTGCGCGACATCGGCCGCCATTTCTCGGTGAACCGGATGCTGTCCTTTGAAAGCGTGAAATCGCGTCTGGACCGTGAACAGTCGCTGTCGTTTCTCGAATTCAACTATATGATCCTGCAGGCCTATGACTTCCTGGAGCTGAACCGCCGCTACAACTGTACGCTGCAGATGGGCGGGTCGGATCAATGGGGCAATATCATCAACGGCATCGACCTCACACGCCGTGTGCTGGAGAATGAAATTTACGGGCTGACCTCGCCGCTGCTGACCACCTCGGACGGGCGCAAGATGGGCAAATCCCAGGGCGGCGCGATCTGGCTCAACGATGAAATGCTGTCGTCCTATGAATTCTGGCAGTTCTGGCGCAACACCACCGACGCGGATGTGGGCCGGTTCCTCAAGCTCTATACCGAATTGCCGGTCGAGGAATGCGACCGTCTGGGCGCGCTCGAAGGGTCCGAGATCAACAGCGCCAAGATCATCCTCGCCAATGAGGTGACTACCCTGTTGCACGGGGCCGATGCGGCCAAGGCTGCCGAAACCACCGCCCGCGAGGTGTTTGAAAAAGGTGGCGTCGGTGACGATCTGCCCACCCTGACCCTGACAGCCGAGGAGCTCGGCGATGGCATGTCGATCGTGCAGGTGATCGTAAAATCCGGCCTTGCCAAAACCGGTAAGGAAGCCAAACGCCTGATCGCAGAAAACGGCGCCAAGCTGGACGACCAGCCCCTGACGGACGCCGGCCTGATGATCGACGCAGGCGCGCTTGCTTCACCGATCAAACTCTCCGCCGGCAAAAAACGTCATGCGCTGGTCGCTCTGAAAGCCTAGCGCCTGGAGACGCCGGTGCGACGCGTAAAAGAGGCATAAAACCGGGGATAGACGGCGGGGGCAATGGCTGCGCACGCCGCGCCGCCCTGCGGCTAATGCCGGTACCATCCGAACGACGGAGGCGATGGCGCGACGCTGGTCCGCTGTTCTTTGCGCCCTATAAAAACAACACGTCCACTGCGGTCAGGACCACAAAAACCGGCACTGACAGGACCGAGGCCAGAAGTATCGCCGCAGTCTTGGTCATTCGCGCGGCGGGCGCCTCTTTTCCAAAAACTTTTATTCTCTTTTTCATGATTTCATTAACCTGCAATTAGGTTTCCAAGCCGTTAATGGCGGCATGTTTGATCTCAGCTCCGCAGATGCCATGCCCCGCTCCCAGTCTCGTGCCGCGCAGATCCGCGCGCTTCCTCAAACCGCAGAATTCACCGCGGCGCTGCGTCTGGCCGGGCACGACCCGTTTGTCATCGACCGGCTGCAAAACACTGTCGTTCTCCGGCGCAAGGTCTGGGGCGTTCCGCTCGCCATGCTCAACCGCGCAGATCTTGGCAAACCCGGGCGCACGCTTGAAATTCTGCAAGAGGAGGGGTTGGAACGCACACCGATCATCCTGTCACCAGAACGCCCGGTGCCGGATCTGGCCCGTCTGGGAGCGCTGCCGCTGATGACTCCCGCCAGCGTTGGACGTCTGACGCTCGATCCAGACCGCGACATCCGTCGCGCCGGGCTGGAGCAGAAGTGGCGCAACCGGCTGTCGCATGCGGAATCGCAGCCCCTGCGCGTGACCCGGCAAACCATGCCGATCAAACCTGATCACTGGCTCTTGCGCGCCGATGCCAGCCAGCAACGCCAACGCCGCTACCGCAGTTGGCCGGCGGCCCTGACCCTGGCCTATGCACAGGCCAATCCTGGCTGCGCCAAACTATTTGAGGCGCATGAGGGGCAAGAGCGCGTGGCCGGCATTCTCGTGCTCACCCATGGCGACGGGGCGACCTATCACATTGCCCACAGCACTGACCGTGGCAAGGCGCTGTCGGCCCACAACCTGTTGCTCTGGTCCGCGATGGACTGGCTCTCCAGCAGGGGTATTCGGCAATTGGATCTTGGGGTTCTCAACACCGAGGATGCGGCCGGTCTTGCAAGGTTCAAACTCGGCACTGGTGCGTCGGTCGAACGGCTGGGCGGCACCTGGCTGTTCTGGCCTCCCCTCGGGCGCCGACTGGCACCTCTGGCCCGTCTCGACCTGAAACTGATGGGACAGGCCTGATCCTCCGCGGGCCCGATCGGCCTGCCAACTTGCCTTACATTGCCCACGCAGGCTTGGCGCGGTTTCGCCAACCGCGACTGGACAGGCGCGCGCGCCCATGATTATCTGAACACATGTTCATTTCATGGGAGGAGCGCGAGACATGAAACTCGCCACAACACGCGCGGTGGTCACCGGCGGCGCATCGGGCTTGGGAGAGGCCACAGCCCGACATTTCCGCACCAACGGCGCCGAGGTCACCATCCTCGACCGCGACATGGATCGCGGCCAGAAGATCGCCGACAGCATCGGGGCCCATTTTGCCGAAACCGACGTGACCAGCGAGGCCTCCGTCACGGCCGCCATCCAGCTGGCGGCAGAACGGATGGGCGGGCTCACCGCTTGCGTCAACTGCGCCGGCATCGCCCATGCGGTCAAAACGGTGGGGCGCGATGGTCCGCACCCCATTGGTCTGTTTCAAAAAACCGTCGATATCAATCTGGTCGGCAGCTTCAACGTCGCGCGCCTGGCGGCCGCAGAAATGGCCAAGCAGGAGCCCAGCCCGGAAGGCGGTCGGGGGGTGATCATCAACACGGCCTCTATCGCCGCCTTTGATGGTCAAAAGGGGCAAACGGCCTATGCCGCTTCCAAGGGTGGGATCGTCGGCATGACCCTGCCTATGGCGCGCGACCTCGCGTCGCTGGGGATCCGGGTGATGGCGATTGCACCGGGGATCTTCATGACGCCCATGCTCGCAGGCCTGCCAGAAGAGGCCCAGGCGCAGCTCGCAGCGGATGTCCCCAACCCGGCGCGCCTCGGCCAACCCGAGGAATACGCCCGCCTGGCCGGTTTCATCGTCGAGATGGGCTATCTCAACGGCGAGGTGATCCGCCTCGATGGCGCCCTTCGCATGCGTTGACACCGCCACAAGGCCAGGCGTTCCGCGACAAAGTGCGAACGGTTGCAATAGCGTGGCGCGCGCCCGGAACGGGCGCGCGCCACGCCGGTCGCTTTGGGCCATGGCCCAAAGCGAAATCCCTGCTCAGCCGGCCGCCTTGTCTTCCAGCAGCAGCCATTCTTCCTCGGCCTGCGCCAGTTTTTCCTGCCGTTGAACCAGCGCTTCGGTCGCCTTCTTGAACTTCACCGGTTCGCGGCTGAATAGCTGCGGATCCGCCATCAGCTCTTCGAGCTTTGCGATCTCCTTTTCCAGCCGGTCGATCTCATCCGGCAGGACATCAAGGCGATGCTTTTCTTTGAAGCTCAGGTTCTCCTTGGGGGCCTGCTGGGCCGCCTTGGCCTTGGCTTTCGCCGCCTTCGGCTTGTCCGGTCTGGCGGCACCGTCGCGTGGACCGCGCTGCGCCAGGTAATCGCTCCAGCCCCCGGCATAGACGGTCGCCCGCCCGTCGCCTTCCATGGCCACCGTTGCCGTCGCCACCCGATCCAGAAAATCCCGGTCGTGACTGACGAGAAGCACCGTCCCGTCATAGCTGTCCAGCAGCTCTTGCAGCAGGTCCAGCGTCTCCACGTCGAGGTCGTTGGTCGGTTCGTCAAGCACCAGCACATTCGACGACCGCGCCATCAGGCGCGCCAACAGCAAGCGGGCTTTTTCGCCGCCAGAAAGCGAGCGCACCGGCGCCCGCACCTGACGTTCGTCAAACAGAAATTCCTTCAGGTAGCCAACCACATGTTTGGGCTGGCTTCGCACCATCACCTGATCGGCCTTGCCGGAAATGCCCATCAAAGGATCCGCGGTCAGGTTTTCCCACAGGCTCGCATCACCGTCGAGCTGGTCGCGGGTCTGGTCAAAGATGGCAATCTCAAGCTTGGTACCCAGCTTCACCTGACCCGCGTCCGGTGTTTCCTGCCCCAGCATCAGTTTCAGCAATGTCGTCTTGCCCACGCCATTGGGCCCGACAAAGGCGATCCGGTCTCCGCGCTGCACCGAAAGCGAGAAACCATCGACGATGGTCTTATCCCCGTACCGCTTGGTCAGCCCTTCGGCATCCATCACCTTGCGGCCCGATTTGGAGCCGCTTTCCAGATCCATGGCCGCCGTGCCCTGCCGGGTGATTTGCGCGGCGCGATCCGCCTTCAGCTCGTGCAGCGCCCGCACCCGCCCCATATTGCGCTTTCGCCGGGCGGAGATGCCTTCAACAGCCCAGCGGCTTTCGGATTTGATCAGACGATTGAGCTTGTGACGGGCCATATCCTCGTCTTCCCAGACCTTGTCCCGCCAGGCCTCGAAATCCTCGAACCCCTTGTCCTGACGGCGCACCTGGCCGCGATCCACCCAAAGGGTCGCCCGCGTCAGCGCCCGCAGGAATGCCCGGTCGTGCGAGATCAGCACAAAGGCAGCACGGGTTGCGGCCAGTTCACTCTCCAGCCAGGAAATCGCTTCGATATCCAGGTGGTTGGTCGGCTCGTCCAGCAACATCAGTTCCGGCGCTTCGGCCATCAGCTTGGCCAGTGCCGCACGGCGACGTTCGCCGCCCGATGCCGTCTCTACCGGCCGGTCAGGATCAAATTTCAAACCCTCGCCGGCGCGTTCCACCTTGTACAATTCACCCGGTTCCAGCGCGGAGGCGGCGAAGTCACCGAGGGTGGCGAACCCCTCCATTTTGGGATCCTGCTCCATATAGCCGACCGAGTTGCCCGGCGGGATCACGATGGATCCGGCGTCGGCCTCCACCAGCCCGGCCATGACTTTCATCAGGGTCGATTTACCGGAGCCATTTCGCCCCACCAGCGCAACCCGATCGCCGGGCTGCACCACAAGATCAAGATCGGAAAAGATCGGATCGCCACCAAAGGTCAGCGAGATACCGGTCATCTGAAGGAGAGGAATACGTGCCATGAGAGCGGAGCTAAACCGCAGAGGGAGGCACGTCAATCGCAGAAGCGGCGTTGGACGATGTGTTGACGATTTACCCGGCCGGGCCGTGAGGTCGGAGACATCTTTCGCCCCCAAATCGGCGGCGGCTGGCACCGGGCGGCGCAGGTGGCCCCGCGCGGCAGGGGGGGGGCATGAGCGGGGCAAGGGGGCACCCCGGGCGGCACGCAATGCCGCCGCCGCCCCTATCCCGCAACCGCGCGCAGCAGGCGTTTGCGGGCAGGCGGAATCGCCCCGATTTCCAGCCCTGTGAACACATGCAGCGTGTTCATATGGACATCGACCACCGCATGATCGCTGACCCAGCCCCCCATCATCAGATAGGTCCGCAACAGGGGCGGCATCCGCAGCATCGCCTTTTTTGCATCTGGTTTGCGTCGCAGACGGGCAGCAAAGCGGAAAACGTTGGGCGCCTTGACCCGCGGCAGCCAGCGCTTCGGGGCCAGATGACGGTGTTTCAACATCGCAAAGGCGTCGAGGTAGTCTTCGGTCTCCGTCCCGGCAAACGAGGAACAGCCAAACAGCATCTGCACATCCTGCGCGTCCACAAATGCGGTCATCGCGCCCCAGGCCACACGCAGAATATCGCCGTCCACCCAGGACGGATGTATGCAGAAACGGCCCATTTCAACCATCCGCCCGTCAAAGTCCAAAAGACCGCGGAGGTCGTAGAACTGCGCCGAGTAACTGCGCTCGACATCGGCCCCGCCGTCAAGAACCAGCATGCGAAAACAGCAGACAAGCGCATCGCTACGTGTGTCTTCGACCAGGACATGGGCGCAAGTGGCGTCAAAGACGTCCTGATCGATCTGTTCGGTGCGAAAACACAAGGTCCGCAGCGCCTGAACCGCCGCAATGTCGCGCGCGCCAGCCCCGAGCCTTGCGCGATAGCGCCCCTTGCTCAGCAGAACGCCGCCCGACTCGGCGTCAGGGGCAACGGTAGGCTTGGACCGGGGTTGGACTGTCATGGGTTGGTCGTGCTCGCTCGGCTGTCATCACGGCCAGTGCCCCAAGCGGTCGGAACATCGGCCCTGAACGTTGCTAGCATGAAACGTATGAAGCCCGGGTGACGTTTTTCGCCCCGGGCTTCGAATTGACATGGTCGTTTCGGCGCTGGAAATTGGCGCAGGACAGGGCCGCCCCGCCCGCGCCACAGCCGGTTACTGCAAGAAGCTGCCCGGGTTGAAATTGCCAAGGTTGCCAATCAGCTGGCGCAGGAATGTCTTGTCCTCGATGCTGGAATCGGTCACCCGACGCTCCAGCGGCACGACCCGCCCGTCTGCCAGCGTGTAGCGTTGCACGCTGTCCACAACCCCTGCCCGGTCAAAGGTGATCGCCACGAGGTCGCGCGACACCACCTTCGCTTCGCGGGCGCCGAAGAATTTGACCCGCGAGGTCACATAGTAATAGCCGCTGTCATCCACGAGAGATTCGATTGTCGGCTCGCCAATTGTTTCTGCAACCGAGTCGCGGGTGTCGACCCCGACCACCACTTCGCTCAGCAGATCCGGCCCCGGCACCCAGCCGTGTTTGCGATATGTCGCGGTACAGGCCGCAACAACAGCCATAACTCCAACAAGAAGCGCGACCCGCAACGCGGATTTTACGGTCTCTGGTCTTGCAAACATGCGCTTCCCCTGCCCTTCGGCTTGATTCAGACTGAAGTCCCGATTACCTAAACCGGGCCTGTGGTTCAAGAAATGAAAGTGATCACGTGAATTCTGACCCCTCCAATACCAGTTCCAGTGCCCTTCGGGTCGCCGAGCTGCCCCAGAACCGCCCGACGCGCTTTGTCCTGGTCCCCGAGACCAAGGTCCTGGCCGAGATCGCGCAGGAGCTGGGCGTCGACGGCCTGCGCAAACTGCGCTTTGACGGCGAGATCTCGGCACGGGGGAAACGGGACTGGACGCTGAAGGCCACGCTCGGGTTCACGGTGGTGCAGCCCTGCGTCGTCTCGCTTGAGCCGGTAACCACCCGCGTGGACACCAAAGTGGAGCGGCTTTTCCTCGCCAATGTGGAAACACCTGAGGCGGCCGAGATCGAAATGCCCGACGAGGACCACGTTGATCCGTTGGGCGAAGAGATCGACCCCTATGCCGTGATGGTGGAAAGCGTCGCGCTGCATCTGCCGCAGTACCCGCGCAAAGCCGGGGCCGAACTGGGGCAGCATATCCATGCAGAACCCGGGACCGCGCCCATGACTGACGAGGACACACGCCCCTTTGCAGGGCTTGCAGATCTCATCAAACCCGGTGATAAGGACACCTGAAACGGGCAGCCGCTATCGCCACCGCGATGGTCAAAGCCTGAAAGAGCGGCAAATTGGAAGGTCAGGACGGTGCGTGCGCCGGCGTCTTTCCAAGAAATCGCTTGCGCTGACGGAAATTCACAGTATTTTCGCGCGCTCATCGGAATTTTTGGTTGGACATCAGGGCGGCTGCGGCCTACACGCACGTCACACCGCCCGTCAGACCGATTGACACGGAAATATGAAACGCGCCTGACGGAAACCTCCGGATGGCCCCAGTTAGACAAAGGTTGAGACATGGCTGTCCAACAGAACAAAGTATCCAAATCGCGCCGCAACAACCGCCGCGCGCACGATGCACTGGTTGCTGCAAACCCGAACGAATGCTCGAACTGCGGTGAACTGCGTCGTCCCCACCACGTGTGCCCCTCCTGCGGCCACTATGCGGACAAGGAAATCGTAGCACAGGCCGACGAAATCGACCTGGACGAAGACGCGGCCTGAGCATAACGGGATCACGGATGCCAGGCAGGCACGCAGTCGCATGACGGGTAAAACCGCTCCATCGCAGGCAAATGCCCGCCGCACCGTGATTTCGGTGGACGCCATGGGTGGCGATGCCGGTCCCACGGTTGTGGTTGCGGGCATCGCCAAATCTGCCCAAAAGAATCCGGCCATCCGGTTTCTTTTGCATGGCCCTATCGAACAGCTTGAACCTCTCGTGGCGCGCAGGAAAATCCTGAGGGGCCGCGTTGAGATTCGGGATTCGCGTGACGTTGTCACGATGGAAGACAAACCAAGCCAGGTCATGCGCAACGGCAAGGGCACCTCGATGTGGTCCGCCCTCGAAGCGGTGCGCAATGGCGATGCCGCCGGCGCGGTGTCTTGCGGCAATACCGGCGCCCTGATGGCGCTGTCGATGTTGCGCCTGCGCAAACTGCCCGGGGTCAACCGCCCGGCAATTGCGATTCTGTGGCCCTCGCGCAACCCGCAGGGGTTCAACGTGATGCTCGACGTTGGGGCCGATGTGCGCGCCGATGCCGAGGATCTGCTGCAATATGCCCTGATGGGCACCTCCTACACCCGCAACTCGATGGACCTGCCCTGCCCGCGTGTCGGCCTGCTGAATGTCGGCACCGAAGAGCACAAGGGCCGCGCCGAGTTGAAAGAGGCCTATAGCCTGATCGCGCGCAACGCCGAACGGGCCAATTACGAATTTGTCGGCTTCGTCGAAGGCAGTGATATTCCAGGCGATATCGCCGATGTCATCGTCACTGACGGCTTTACCGGCAACGTTGCGATCAAGACAGGCGAAGGCACCGCCAGCCTGCTACGCTCCGCGATGCGCGAAGCCTTTGAATATTCCGTCCTCTCGCGGCTTGCGGCCTTGCTGGCCTATACCTCCCTGGCGCGCCTGTCCAAACGGATCGACCCGCGCCGCGTGAACGGCGGTATTTTTCTGGGCCTGAACGGAACCGTGGTGAAATCCCACGGCGGCGCCGATGCCACCGGGGTTTCCGCCGCCGTCAAACTAGCATTTCTTCTTGCGGAACAGGGCTTTGCGGAAAAACTTGCAGCTCGGGTTGCATCCGCCGTAGAGCTTGCCCAAGATGACCCAAGGTCCGCGGATTCCGCGGATACAGGGCGGCCCGGCGAATCTGGAACCGGGACCAAGGAATAGAAGGCAGGCACACGAATGACGCGACGCGCAGTGGTAATTGGCGCAGGCCACTACCTTCCCGAACGCATTGTTGAAAACGCGGAATTCGAGGCAACGCTGGATACGTCGGACGAATGGATTCGCTCCCGGTCCGGTATTGAACGTCGCCATTTTGCGGCTGAAGGCGAAACCACCTCCCATATGGCGACCCACGCCGCCAAGGCTGCGCTGAAATCCGCCGGTCGCACGGCCGCAGATGTCGATGCCATTGTCGTGGCGACGTCGACCCCCGATCTGACCTTTCCCTCTGCCGCCACCATGGTGCAATCGCAGCTTGGCATGACCTCCGGGTTTGCGTTTGACGTGCAGGCGGTCTGTGCCGGCTTTGTCTATGCGCTGACCAATGCCAATGCGCTGATCGTCTCCGGTCAGGCGGACCGCGTGCTGGTCATCGGGGCAGAAACCTTCTCCCGCATCATGGACTGGACGGATCGTTCGACCTGCGTGTTGTTCGGGGATGGCGCCGGCGCCGTGCTGCTGGAGGCCCAGGAGGGCGAAGGCACCAGCGCCGATAGGGGTATTCTGGCCACTGATCTGAACTCTGACGGCCGTTACCAGGACCTGCTATACGTCGATGGCGGGGTCTCCACGCAAACCACAGGGCACCTGCGCATGCAGGGCAACCAGGTATTCCGTCACGCGGTAGAGAAGCTGGCCGCGACTGCCCATACCGCGCTCGACAAAGCCGGGATTGCGGCAACAGACGTCGACTGGATCGTGCCGCATCAGGCCAACATCCGTATCATTCAGGGCACTGCCAAGAAAATGGCGCTGCCCATGGACAAGGTGGTCGTGACGGTACAGGATCACGGCAACACCTCTGCGGCCTCCATTCCGCTGGCGCTGTCTGTCGGCGTTGAACGGGGGCAGATCAAACCCGGCGATCTCCTGGTGACCGAGGCTATCGGCGGCGGGCTGGCTTGGGGCGCGGTCGTTTTGCGTTGGTAACACGGGCGAAACCGCTGCTTCCAATTCATTGATATTGACAGGGAAATTCCAGACGCCCTATTGTTTTTCAAAACAACGGGGACTGGCGATGACCGAAAAAACAATTACGAGAATGGATTTGAGCGAAGCCGTGTTTCGCGAAGTGGGCTTGTCCCGCAACGAAAGCGCCCAATTGGTAGAGAGCATGCTACAGCATATGTCCGATGCTCTTGTGCGCGGCGAGCAGGTCAAGATATCTTCTTTTGGCACGTTCAGCGTGCGGGAAAAATCGGCCCGCGTCGGTCGCAACCCCAAGACCGGCGAAGAAGTGCCCATTCAGCCGCGGCGCGTGCTGACCTTTCGTCCGTCGCACCTGATGAAAGATCGCGTTGCCGACGGCAACCGCAGCTAAACCTTTTTCGGGTAGCTTTTCCTGAACCGAGCCAGACCGCCGGCGGCGGGACCGTCGGCTATCCCGCAATTTTCTGAAAGGTCGCTAAAATGTCCAAGTCCCCTGACGCCTTTCGCACCATCAGCGAAGTCGCGGAATGGCTGGATATTCAAGCCCATGTGCTGCGGTTCTGGGAAAGTAAGTTCAATCAGGTCAAGCCTGTCAAACGGGCGGGGGGACGGCGATACTACCGCCCGACGGACATGCTCCTTCTGGGCGGCATTCAGTATCTCCTGCACGAGGAAGGCCTGTCGATCAAGGACGCTCAGGCGCTGATCCGGGAGAAGGGCCTGCAGCATGTGCAGGATCTCTCCAAACCGCTCGAGGCTGAGGAGGCCGATGAACCGATCGAGAGTGAGGCCACCCCCGCGCCCCCGGTCAGCAAATGGGCAGACGAGACAGAGGTCGCGCCGCCC
>NZ_LPUY01000096.1 GCF_001518015.1 Tritonibacter horizontis | reverse complement strand
AAGCCTACTCCAGACCGGCCACGAGCTTAAGCCACGGGGTTCCCTTCCCGCTTACCACGTAATGAGTTGGAACAGTTCTATAGTCAGCCCCCCTGACGGCAACATGCGCGATTACTGCAGCCAGCTTCAGCGGCTAATCGATCGCAACGATAAGGTCAGCCTGCCGGGTCACGGACCTGTACTCCGGGACCCGGGACCGTACGTCAAACGGTTGCTCGCCAACCGGATGCGTCGTGAGTCGGAGATTCTCGCGCACCTCTCAAGTACCTCCGACTCGCTCCAGAATATCGCCACTTCTGTTTACAAAAAATCTGACCCGCATATTGCAATGGCCGCCGAACGAAATGCCGCGGCGGATCTGGAGAAGCTTCTTTCAGAATCCCGGGTGGTTCAGGACGAAGGGATCTGGAGATTGCCTTAACATAAACTTCATTACCAGATTTTCAGCGCGTTTTTGGGCAAGTTCAGTTGCGGGTTGGAAACTCTACCTCACCCCATTGCGCCGTTTTTGCAGAGCCGCAACGCTTGCATCGAAGTCCAGCCTTCCTGCCTTGGCTCGACGGATCAGTTCGCGCATCAAACCGCCAGGATTGCGAACAGGGTAGCTCGGGTGATCTCGCTGCGCATCAACCAATAGTAGGCAGAAAGCCAACCCGTGGTCGCCCAAGGTGCTCTGGCCCTCGTGCCAAACTGAAGCATGGATATCGAGCATCGGCAGCAACGCCCAGGCAGCCTCGATGATGTCGCGCTCTTTGAGAGGTCGGTTCTGATCTCGGCTCGCGTCAAGCATCATGCGTAAGCCGTCGCCGGCAATGCGATATAGATTCTCTGGCGTCAGAGCGGGTGGCGCGGGGCAGGGAATTGATGATGGCGGTTCACTCTGTGCGATTTCCGCGTGTCTTTCAGAGTTATCCACAGCGGGCGGCGTCTCTACAGTTTGAGTTTCTTCTCTGGTGTTTTGTGTAAAGGGCCGGAAGTTTTCCACTGGCTGGTCGGAAGAAAGCCCATGTTTTTCAAGCCAGTCATCAAGGCTGTTGCACAGATCGGAACTGGCCTTCAAATGGGCGTTGAGCCGCTCCAGACCGAGACGGCTTAAAGCATCGCTGCGTGGCCATTTATCGAAACTGGCGAGAATCTTGACGATCTCAGGATCTTTGATAGCCGAGGAGGGCAGGGCGGCGATGCACCGTTTCATGTGACGCAAACGAAGGGACCGAAGATCCTTCAAAGCGCGCAAATGCCTCCGTTCCGCACGGAGCCGATCGCGAAGGGCTATGAACTCTTCCAGTCGCGCGATCAGCGGAGTCAGTATCAAGCCTAGGCCAGCGCGACCATAGCGGGCCCCATTCGCCGCGACACGTTTCACGATCAGCCCAAGCTTGGCCAGCGCGGCCTCATCCGTTCGCAACTGGCGCGACGTCTTGCCAAGTTCGACCGCTGCGAGATCTTGCGTGCCAAAAAACACCGGTTCACGATGGGGAGAGGTCCAGTCGGATGCGCGGGTCCGCCCGATGATGTAGTTCAGAACTGCGAGGCGCGCCGGGCGCAGGCCTATATGCGGGGCAACCTCTGAAATTAGTGCCATAACAGCACCTTTGGTCCAGCCTTCCGGCAGGGTGAGATGGGTTTGGATCACGTTCACTGTCTAGTCCTTGTGAATTGGAACAAGGCTGCAACAGGGCATCCGTGTCCCCGCGAGCGACACGTTTTTTCATTGCCTTGACTGTCGGGACTGCTAGAACGAGATCACAGTTTGATTTGATCTGACGGAACGCCAATTCCGTTGTTCTTTGAGCCCCTCGCTTGGTTGCCGCCTTGCGGGGGTTTCTTCTTTTTTATCGTTTGCCTGTGACTGTTTGAGATCAGTAGTTGACTTGTTCGAAGCCATAGGTGCCCTCAAAATCCTCCCAATCGACGAACACAGCACGGACCCAGATATCGGGGCAGTTCTGGCCGTATCGCTCGGCCCCTCGGAAGGCTGGAGGAAGGGCACTTATCGAGCTGTTTTGCCACCGAAATTGGCCGTCCTGATCATACGTGCCACGCCGCACGGAAGCATATCTGTTGCAATCGTCACGGCCCTCCCTCTGACGTGCCGTAACCTGAAAGACATCTATGGAGCGGATGAAATTAAAAGCAGGGTCCGTCACATCGATATCGGCGGCACGCCCGACAGCTTGGGCGAGTTGGAGCGTTTCTCGCTCTCGGGGCAGGGAGACTGCTGGACCCGGATTGAACCCCGCCAACCTGTAGAGGCGCTCAACCGGGTTCGGCGCTTCGAACTCAGCACGCATTGGACAACGCCAGATCTGCAGCGGTGGTTCGACTGGCCAGGGCGTGATCCGGCGGATAAACTCCGCGCGCGCCCGGGCACAAGGGACCGAAGGCGGCCAACCGCCTGCGAGGCACAGGAGGATCGCACAATCGATCTGGTAGCCTTGTGCGGCGGCAGGTTTGGCAGCAAGCGGTGTAAGCCCGATCGCGATGATCGCGGCAGTTGACACAAGCCGCCTCATGACAGAGCGCCGCCGCTAAAGCGTTGTCGTATAATCAGACTTATGTTAATTGTGTCATAATTGCTGACATATTTTGCGCGTCGTTTCATTGGAACATCTCCTGGTAAGCGTCAAGCACAAGACGGACTTCGGCCTGCGCGGAAGCTGATGCTGCGGCGAGGCAATTCAGATAGGTTTGTGCCTCATCGAAGTAGGTGTTGAACTCGGCTCTGATGTCGTCGCCGTACTCGTTCAGGAGCGCAGGCGAGGCCGCCAGCTCCGGCCGCAACGGCAACACGCAGTCCATCGCCAGCGTCTCGGCATTTGCTGGGATCGCTAGGGCGATGAATGTGCTACATGCCAGCAACCGCGACATCTGGTGGTCTCCCGACAATCTGGGGGCGAATCGTGTGTCGGACCTATCACTGAAAAAATATCTTAATCAATCAAAAGATATCTATTGACCATCTAAAGAGTTTTCAGATACGTCGCCGCATATCTTGTGACATGCACTGTTTGAAGCGGTGCAAAAGCAGGTTACTTCCGTAGGAACTTCTTTCCTTCGGAGGCAAAATGGCAGGAACAAAATACCCCGTGATCCTAACATCGCACATGCAAGAGGCGATCGAGGGTGGGGCATGGATCGAGGTGGAATGCGTTGAAGCCCCGGAAAAGGGCGGCAACACGCATAGGGGTGGCTGGACGGTTTTCGTCTGCTCCAATGACGGTCAAGGCGGTGTGCACCGGTCGGTCTATGTGACCAACCGGGATCTTAAACCACGCGTCTTCAAGACCGCAGCAGGGCTCATGAGCTTCTGCCTGGAGCTCGACGCAAAGGTATTCAGCTGCCCTCTCCGAGAAGGTGAGAGAGGCACGTGGGAGTTTGAGACGACAAGGTATCCTACCAGCGGCTAGCCTCGTTCTCTGGGGGCTTTCAGGCCCTTCCACTTATGCACAATCCGTTATCGATCTCGATGCTCCAGACCGTGTTGGTCGACTGACCAGTAGCGTTCTCGACTTTGCAAGACCCCAACCCGAGCAAGGCGACATTGTCGCACGGTCTGAGGTCGTCCCTCTTGACTCACCACGCCTTTCTCCGCCTCGGGTCCCATCGGGCCGCCCTGCAGTCGAGACTATGATCCTTGATGTGGGGTCGGTCTACGCGGACCACCCGGCCCTGCGCAGGGCCGGGATGTCCTCTCGCGACTGGCTCGCATTCTTTCGCGCCAACATCGCTATTGAAAGCGCATTTGATCCAGGCGCGCGGTCGCATGTCGGCGCAATCGGGCTTGGGCAGTTGATGCCGGACACTGCACGCGTGCTTGGCGTCGATCCGCATGATCCTGAGCAAAACCTGCATGGATCCGCCCGCTACTTGCTGACACAACTTGATCGTTTCGGCACGCCGCAGCTTGCGCTCGCGGCCTACAACGCCGGCCCCGAAGCCGTGGCGCGCCATGGCGGGATTCCCCCCTACCGCGAAACCCAAGGCCATGTCCGCAAGGTCATGGCCGTCTATGCCCAATCCATCGGAGACCAGACATGAAACGCATCGACTATACCAGGGCGGCATTGGCCGCGTTGCTGATAGTGGCCGCAGCCCCGGCGCTCGCACAAGACCTTAGCCCGGTGTCTGACATGATCGATAACATCATCGACGCGGTGACGGGTCCGATCGGTCGTGGCCTCGGTGTGCTCGCTCTCGTGGGATCCGGTGTCATGATGTTTTTCGGGCGTCTCAACTGGCCGATCTTCGTCGCCGTGTTTGTCGGCGTGGTGCTGATCTTTTCGGCCGAGACCATCATCGATGGCTTTGCGGCTCCTTGATCTGACAGGCCGCAGAGACCTCCATGCGCGACACACCACTCTTTCTGGGGCTTACCAAGCCGCCACGGATATTCGGTCTCCCGATCGGATATTTTGTGGCGCTGGTCTTCGCATCCGTGATCCCTTTCATTCTGGTTGACGACATGCGGTTCCTGCTGGTGTTCATCGCGGGCTACCCACCGCTTTGGCTGGTCGCAGACCGCAATCCAAATCTGTTTCAGATTTTGAACGTGGTGATGTCGCGCACACCGCGAACGAGTGTGCGATCCCGCGATGGAGGCGATCTCTATGTCGCGTGAGTTTCGGGGGTTGATTGCAAGCAACGCTGTTCGGGATGCACTTGGGGACAAGGTCTTGAAAGCCGAGCGTCTTGGGCGGCACCTACCCTACATCGCTGCGGTGCGAGACAATGTCATCCTGACGCGCCAAGGTGATCTGATGGCGTCGGTCACGCTCGGCGGGATCGACAGCTTCACCAGCGATGACACCCGGATCGATGAGATCAGTGAAGGCTTTGCCCGGATCGTCAGTCAGTTGGGCGAGCGTTTCGGTTTCCACATCAACAAGGTATCACGCCCGGATGTCGCGGACCTTGCTGCGCCTGACGGTATGCCCTTTGCAGATGCGGTAGACGCGGCGTGGCAGAGAAGCCTGCGCGCACGTGACCTGAAAGCCCGCACCTTGATGCTGACAGTATTGATGCGTCCGTCGATGCCGCAGGCCTTCTCGAAGGTTCTGGGTGCCCTAGGCGGAGGCCGCGATTTCCGGAAAGACATCGATACGCGAATTGTTGCCCTGGAAGAGGCCATGACGCTGCTCATGGCGATGTATTCCGACGCAGGCGCAGCGCGCCTGACAGTCTCGAGCGGGGACTGGCTTGCAGTGTTGGCCGCGGTACACGGACAGAGCTACGGCAAGATCATCGCGGCCCCCGGGCAACTGTTGGCTGACACGATGAGCAATTTCGACGTCAGCTTTCAAGGCAAAACCATGCGGCTGGAAAGCGGCGACAGTGCACGATACGGCGCGATTTTCGGGATAAAATCCTATCCCAGTCGCACCTGGCCAACCATGCTTGACGCGTTGGAACTGCCCTATGACATCACGATCACCAACTCTTTCACGCCGCGGCGCGCCAATGAGATGGTTGAGCGCATTCAACGCACCTTTCGCCAGCGGGGTGCCTCCGAGGATGCTGGTGTCAGCCTGACAGAGCAATTGATCGAAGCCGCCGACGCCGTGGCATCCGGCCGGTCGACCTTTGGGACACACCATGCCTCCGTACAGGTTTTCTGTGACAGCGCCGAGGAACTGGAACAGGCAGCTTCCGAGATCTGGCGGGCGGGGCAAGAGACCGGTGCCGTTCTGGTAAGGGAATCCTGGGCCGCAAAGGCGCTCTATTTCGCGCAAGCGCCGGGAAACTGGGCCTACCGGATCCGTGACGGGATCGTTTCGTCGCACAATTTCGCGGAACTTGCAGCGTTTCACAAGACAAGGCCGGGGCGCGGACCCGAGGCCAGCCCATGGGGCAAGACGATCACGGCCTTCCCGACCGTGACCTCCAGCCTCTACCGGTTCAACTTTCACGAACCGGGGCGCCGGACCGATGAGCCAAGCGTCGGGCACACGCTTGTTCTGGGCCGCACCGGATCCGGCAAGACACTCGGCACGGCTTTTCTCATGGCGCAGGCCCGCAGAGTGGGTGCGCGGGTCATCGTTTTCGACAAGGATCAGGGGTTGGAGATGGCGATCCGCGCTTTGGGTGGCAGCTACAGCGAAATCAAGGTGGGCCAGCCCACCGGCTTTAACCCGATGACCACGGAGACCGATGCGCGGGGGGCCGCCTGGCTGACAGATTGGCTCGGCGACATTCTGGCCCGTCACCGTCCATTTGAGACGGTCCAGACCGCAGCACTGAACGAGGCGGTTCGTCAGATTGCCGCTGCGGAGCCGGGCCTCAGAACCTTCGACGGTTTGGCAAGTCTCGTGGCCTCCACTGATGATGATGGCGACCTGGTGTCCCGCGTGCGGGAATGGACAGAAGTCGGCCGGTACGGTTGGCTTTTCTCAAGGCCTAGTGCCCAGGCGATAGCCATTGGCGAGGATGTCCTTGGTCTCGACATGACCGAACTTCTGGACCAGGACGCAGAACGCTCAGCCCTGCTCGCCTATCTCTTCCGCCGTATCGAGCGCGTGATCGAGGATCGCAGACCAACAATCATTGTGATCGACGAGGCGTGGAAGATGTTGGCTGACGATATCTTCGTCAAGCGTCTCCATGACTGGCTGGTTACCATGCGCAAGCGCAACTGCGTGGTGATGATGTTGACCCAGACACCGGGTCATCTGGACCAAAGTTCGGTCGGCCAGATCATCGCGGAAAGTGTGGCAACCCAGATCCTGTTTCCCAATCCACGGGCAAATCCGGAGGATTACAGCATCCTGCGCCTGAACGCGCGCGAGGCGGATTTTCTTTCCAGCCCGACAGCCGGGTTGCGGCTGGCATTGATCCGTTCCGGCGCCGACAGCGTGTTCGTCAATACCGATCTCGCAGGCTTGGGCGGTCTGGTTACTGTTCTTGGTGGCGGCAAGACCGGCGAGGAAAAGGCGCCTGCCGATTGGCGCAAGAAAGAAGAATTCTGGAAGGACATGATGTGAAAGCACGATTTTTTCTGTTGGTCGCCATGACGGTCCTGAGCGCTTGCGAAGGTGCATCAACAGGCGTGCGATCGCCCTGTTTTGAGCGGCCCGTTATGGCGTTCTCGGCCCCTGCTCCCGACCTTGTTTCACGGAATGCGCATTGTGATTTCCAGAGCTTCTAGAATGGCGATTCCGTTGGCCTTGGGTCTTGGCTCGCTTGCCTCCGCGCAGGGCGTGCCAGTGATCGATGGCTCCAACCTTGCCCGCGCTGTGTCTCGCGTCGAAGAGCTCGCACGCGACGCCTTGCGGCAGGGCCAGAAGCGCGACGCCCGCCAGGAACAAGCGGATATCTATCAAGAGCAGCTTGAAGCCTATGAGCGTTTCCTTGCGGAGACCACCGGTGTCACCGACCTGAGTGGGTTCGAGGCTGGTGGGCCCGGCTGGGCGAGCGCTGCAGAGACTTACCCAGCCCAGGAAGATCATCCTGATGCCGATCGCCTCTTCGGTGAGCCAAGCGACGTGGAGCGCATGATCATCACGGTGGCGCGGCGCTATGAGGGTCATCCCGGTGTTGCGGCCGCCGGTCTGACGCCACTGACATGGCGTATCCTGTTTCAGTCACTGATCAAGCAGGAAAGTCGTTTCAACAATGCAGCCGTCTCCCACGTGGGTGCGCGCGGTTTTTGCCAGCTGATGCCGGGCACAGCATCGGATCTCGGTGTGAACCCGTATGATCCTTGGGAAAACCTGGACGGTGGCGCACGCTACATTCTCACGCAACTGAACCGCTTCGGTCGGATTGATCACGCTCTGGCGGCCTATAATGCAGGCCCCGGCCGTGTTCTCGAATATGGTGGTGTGCCTCCTTTCGAGGAAACCCAGACCTACGTCCGGCGCATCAACGGCTATTACAACGACTATCTTGGCACCATCACCGGCGTCGACATGACGGGGTCACTGGCGGGCTTCGATGGTGCCTCGGCCGCCTGGGGCAACTGGGCGGATGCCTCGGTCGGCTATGGCGCCTACATGGGCACCCAGATCGATCAGGCCATGACGAGGATCGCGGCGCTTTTGCGTGAAGATCCGCCCCGTAACGCAAAAGAGGCGCTGGACCGCTCCACCTATATGCTTGCTGAACGGGCGCGGCTCATGGCGCTGACGCTGCGTCTGCGCGCGGCCCACGTGAAAGTCGAAGCGGCACAAGGTTTGACCGAGGCCGCCGATCACTTAGAGCAATCCACTTTCTGGAGGTATTCCGATGAGGGCTGACACCCGCATTGCCGCAATTATTGTCGCGGGCACTCTCATGGCGGCACACCCGCCCCCTGCCTTCGCTCAGGGTGTGCCTGTGATCGATGGATCGAACCTCGCGCAGAATATCGAGCAGCTGCAGGCCGCGCTGCGCGATGCGGAAAACCAGCTCCAGCAAATCGAGGAATTGCGTACCCAGATCGAACGCCTCACTGATATTCAGGGCCTTCTTGATGACGTCCTGGGTTCAATTACCGGCCTGAATGAAATCGCAGCCCTCTACAACGATGTGGAGGACCTGCGTGCCCGCGCCCAGAAGATCACCGATCTATCGGGTTTCATGGACAACCTGTCACTCGGGGATTTTGACAGCCTGCTGGACGATCTGCTCGATGGCGACGTCACCATGGGTGAGCGCCGCGCCGCAGATGCCATGCGCGAGACCATGGCCAGTGCGGGGTTCACCTCGGAAAAACTCACCGAGCTGAACGACGCCGGGAACCCGCAAGGCGCTGCCATAGCCGATCTGGCGGCTGCCAATGCCATGGTTATCGGGCAAGCCCAAATTTCCTACGAGGAAGCCGCCCAGAGCATCGAGCGTATCGATGGGCTGGTGGAAGCGATTGGCGAACAGGAAACGCTCAAGGAATCGATCGATCTCAACACGCGTATGGCCGCAGAGACGAATTACATGCTGGGCCAGATGTGGCGCCTGAATGCCGCCCAAGGCTTGGCGCAAGGTCAAAACGGCATTGATTTCGCGGCCGAGCAGGCCCGCACACGCTCCTTCTTTGATTTTTCCGGCGCCGAGGACTGACCCTTGAATACATCACTCAAAGCACTTGCAGTTTTCATCGCCCTAGCAGGCAGTGCCTGGGCGGAAGACTTGCAAGACCTGCCCGACGATACGTTGCTCGGGGAGGTCGTCACTGCCACCGAAAATGGGGAGGAAGAGCGCCTCCTCGATCTCATGCGCGAGGTACAGGCAAGAGGGCTCTTGATGTTCCCGAAGCCGCAAACCTGCACCTTCAGCTATCCGGACACTGAGTTTTTCGGCAACGAGATTTTCCGTGGAGCGGTTCGATGGGGCTTCGGCACCGACCTGAGAGAGCTTGCAATGTCGCATGGCTTCTGCGGCTGCATCTATGATCTCGGGTCGCTCGATGCGTTCACAACAGAACGGGTCGACAAGCCTGCGCATGCGCTCACAGCGGCGGATTTCAATACCATGCGCCGGTATCGAAACGCTGATTGGAATATCATTGATCAACGGTATGCAACCTTTCGCGAAGAAAGCTGTGGCGCGTAATGGCGATCATCGCGGACGTATTGACCATGGTCGACGCGACTGTGGCAGGTGTCGCAGCTGATACCTATGACAACACCGTTGCAGCTGTGCGCCCCGTGGTGCGAGCAGCGTCCGTATTAGTAACGATCCTCGTTGGTGCTAATTTGCTGATCCAAAGCGTTGAACTTACGCGTGCAACGATCGTCGCCCTTGGTCTGCGTTTGGCGTTGGTGAACGTGTTCCTGACCTTCGCGAACCTCTCTGTCCCCTATGACGCTTTGACAAATGCCCCGGCGGAGCTCGGCGCGGGGATACTGAACTCACTGTCAGGCGGCACAGTTGGGAACCTTTATGATGGAATCGACGATCTCTACTCCCAAGCCCTGAATGTCGGACAGGCGATCAGCCAGAATGGAGGCTGGCTGGCCGGTGCCATGACCAGCGTGGTCATGTTTCTTGTGGCCGCCGCCATGGCGACGATCACCATCATCGTTCTGTCGGCTGCCAAGATCATGTTGGCGGTATTGATCGCTATCGCACCTGTGGCCGTGGCCTGCACCTTGTTCAAACAATCCGCGCCGCTGTTCGAGGCCTGGGTCAAACTCGCCATCGGTTTTTCCTTTGTGCCGCTGTTCGTGGCTGCCATGGCAGGATTTACCATTGCCACTGGCAACGCCGTCGCGCCGGGGAGCCTCGACAGCGTCGAAACACTCGGGGACGCGATTTCGTTCGTCGTGGTGATGATGATCGGCGCCGGCCTGATGTTGCTCGTGCCAACTTTCGCGCAAGGGCTTGCCGCCACGAACATCGGCCTCGCCTCGATCGGTGCAAATGCCGCGCGGATGCCCGGGAACGCATGGCGCAATACCGGTGCCGCGATCCGGGGCGGAGATGACATACGACGGGGCTTCAACGCAGGACTTCAGGGACAAGGCGTCTCCGACCGATCGTCCAGCGCGGCCCGTGCCGGGAGCTATGCGGGCGGTGCGGTCAAGCTCGCCGGAAAGATGAAGAAGGGATAGTCATGAGTGATTTCGATATCGATTTGGTGATGGGTCCGCGCCGGGCAGCGCGCGCCGCATGGATCGTTGCGGGCTGTTCCTGCGCCGTATCCGTGCTGTTGGCCCTGACCATTACGGTTATGTTGCCCCTGCGCGAAACCGAAGTGTTTACCGTCCTCGTCGACAGCACGTCGGGTGCAGCAGAACGCATCTACCAGGTTCAGCCAACCGGTATCACCGATGAGGAAGCGATCAAGGAGTCCCTGCTTGTCAGCTATATCAGCGACCGCGAAAGCTATTTCAGGAACGGCATTCAGGAACGGCTCGAAAGTGTCCAGCGGCGCTCCAGCGGGCCAGCCCGCGCCTCGCTGATAGAACTCTGGACTACGGGGGCCGAGAATTATCCACCGCGCAGCTACGGCGCGAATGCGCAGGTCGATGTCCGCGTGCGGGCGATCACCTTCCTGCAGGACGAAGTGGCCCAGATCCGGTTCGACAAACGCCTCACCCGACCCAACCAAACCCCCGTCACGCAAACATTCATTGCCACCGTCGGGTTTGAATTTGCCCCCCGCCGCGAACGCTCCCTGACACGCGTTTGGGAAAATCCCCTTGGCTTCTCGGTGACCGCTTACCGGGTCGATGCCGAAACACTGACACGAGAATAGTTCATGAAAACCTTCATAATTGCCATCGCAACGGTCGGCGGGTTGCTCGGAACGCCCGCCTTGGCCGAGCGCGCACCGGTCACCATGGGTCAGGACGCCCGCGTTCGCCACGTGACCTTCAACCCTACGGATGTGATCCGGATCGACACCCACCTTCGGGTAAACACGTCAATCGAATTCGGTCCCGGCGAACGGATCAATCAAGTCCTGATCGGTGACTCCGCGTCCTATGAAGTGGAGGTTCTGTCAAACCGCAATACGATCTCGATCAAGCCTGTCGAGGCTCGGGCCGCGACAAACCTGACGATCTTTACCAACCGCCGCGCTGTCGCCTTCTATCTGACAGAGGGACGCTCGCGGACACAGTCTTTCCGGGTCGTCGTAAACTTTCCCGACGAGCGACCCGCCGGGCGCCAGCTTGCGGCTGGAGGCCGAGATACCGGCTATCAGTTCGCGGGCAGCGGTGCGATCCGCCCGGTGCGGGTCTGGAATGATGGGCGCTCGACCTTCTTTGAATTCCGGCCCGGCGTGCGGCCCTCGATCTTCGGCTTGAACGCCCAAGGCTACGAGATCACCCAGAACAGCCAGACGCAAGGTGCGGTCGTGCGGGTCACCGGCGTGCGGGACGCCTACACGATCCGAATGGGCGACGATCATATCTGCATTACCCGGGAAACTGGTGGGTTCACGACCGAGGCTGCTGCCGTGGCCGCCCTGCGTGGACGGGAGTTCTGATCATGAGCGACGAGAAAACCGGGGAAAAGGAATACAGCTTCGCACCCAAGCGGCGCGCATCTCTCGGGCTCAGGCTTGGTTTGGGTGCGTTGCTTCTGGCAGGGACCGCCATCATTGCCTACCCGCTTGTGCAAGGCAGCGGCATCACTTCTGCCGTTGAAACATCGAAAGCCGACGACTTTCAGGATCAGGTCGACGGTGACGGGTTTGGCCGCATGACAGCCGACGCTGAACCGACCGAACAAAGATCGGAGCCGAGGTTCGATCCCGGACCAATCGAGGATGAACTCGCGGCGCAGCGCCAAGCTCTCGAGGAACAGAACGCCAAGCTTGCGAGCGACGTGGTCGCCCTACAAGCCCAGTTGGCAAGACTGGCCGAGGCCCCTGCCCCCGACAATTCCGCCGAGCTGGCCGAAGCGCTGCGCTCGGTCCAGGAACAGAACACGGCGCTTATCGCCCAGATGCAAAGCGAGATGGACACCCGGTTGGCAGAAGCCGATCTTGAAGCGCAAAAGCGTATCGCTGATGAGGTTGCCGCACGCGCGCGTGTTGCCGATGGCCGGATGGAGCAGTTGATGGAGCAAATGCTCGGACTGCAGCGCCAGAACGACGCCCTGCAACAGCAGATCGATGACGGTATGAGTGACGCTCTACGCGCGCAAACCGAGAGGGATCAGCTCGCCGCCGAGGAAGCCGCGCGACAGGCTGAACTGGACCGTCGGCGTGCCGAGGCGGCGGCGCTGCGCAACACACAAATCCGGTCCGAAGGGGTGATCTTTGATGCGGGCGGCCTGACGGGCAGTCCGGCATCTGACCCTGAGAGGGAACCTGCGGTCGGAGATGCGGCGGCGCGCGCCTTCGTGTTGGACGGTGCCCAGCCCGTTCAGGTCGCGACAGCGGAGGTAATCGCCAATCCTTCCAATACGGTTCTGCAGGGCACGCTCATTCAAGCGTCACTGGAAACCGCCATCGAATCCACATTGCCCGGACAGATTACCGCCATCGTGAACTACCCGGTCTGGAGTTTCGATCAGTCCCGCGTTCTCATTCCCGAAGGCTCCCGCCTCTTCGGGACCTACAATTCGAATGTCTCTTTGGGCCAGGCCCGCATTCTGGTTGGCTGGTCACGCATCGTCACACCCGAGGGGCAATCGGTTCAGCTCGCCGCATTTGGCGCGGACGATCAGGGCCGCTCGGGCGTGACGGGCTCCGTGAACTCCCGCTTTGGGCTGCGCTTTGGCACAGCTGCATTGCTCTCGATCATCGGCGCAGGACCGGCAATCGCCGCATCCGAGGCCAGCTCCGAGACCGGATCAGAAATTGCCGAGGATGTCGCGGGCAGTTTTTCGCAGGCCACCAATGCGGTGATCGGCGAATATGCCACCCTGCCTCCGGTTATCTCGGTCCAGCCAGGTGCTGCGATCAGTGTGATCGTCGATCGTGATCTCGAGTTCTATTGATGAACCAGGCGGCAGAAAAGACCAGTTTTCTTTCGACCTATCTAAAACCTCTGGCTGCACCGCTCTCCGATCCCTGCGTGGTCGAAATAGCAATTAATCCCGACGGAAAGGTCTGGGTGGAAACCCGGGGGGCTGTGCATATGGTCGGCCTCGAGGGCGTGTTCTACTCCCCTTCCCAAGCTCGGGACCTTGCAACATCCATTGCCAGCGCGACCCACGGACAGATCAGCGAGAAAAAGCCACTCGTCTCCGGCAAGATTGAGATGAATGGCAAGCCGATCCGGGCACAGGTCGTCTATCCGCCCGTCGTGGATGGCGGGCCCTCGATCACTTTGCGCCGCTATAGTGAAGACCAACTCACCTTGGGCGACATCGGTCTGCTGCACGGTGGACTGGTGGATTTGGATGCCGAACGACAGGCAAAAGCCGAACGGGTGATCGCACTGACGCAGGCGGGGGATATTCGAGCCGCCATGAAACTCTGCATCGATGAGCGGTTGAACATCATGATCAGCGGCGGGACGTCCACGGGCAAAACGACTTTTGCCCGGGCGCTTCTCGCGCTGGTGACCAAGACGGAGCGTATCGTGACCATCGAGGACGCATTCGAGCTCTTTCCTCCGCAGCCCAATCGCGCGATGCTCAAGGCTGACCGTGTCCCCTCAAGTGAGCGCACCGCGGCCAAATTGTTGGAGACCTCTTTGCGCATGCGTCCTGACCGGATCATTCTTGGCGAGTTGCGCGGCGATGAGTGCAAGACCTTCCTCGACGCGATCAACACCGGCCATTCCGGCTCTTTCACCACAATTCACGCCGATACCGCGCAGAAGGCGCTCGACCGCCTTGCCCTCATGGTCATGTCGGTGGGCATCAATATGAGTTTTGAGGAGGTAAGGCGCTATGCCGCCTCCAGCATCGATGTCGTGGTGCAGCTTGGTCGGAAAGACGGAAGACGTGGGGTCGAACAGGTGTGGGTGCCTGGTATCTTAAAATCAGAAGTGACCAGCTGAGGGATGTTTGGAAGGGTGCGCATTGAGCACTATCGGACGGTAACCTCTCCCGTCTTGTCACAACATGAACGCGTTTGCGCTTGATCGCATTGATTGCGATGATTACACTCCTCTCAGGAGGACATCATGGCAAGCATTACCATCCGGAACCTTGACGATGACGTGAAGCGCCGCCTTCGCATCCGCGCAGCCGAACATGGCCGTTCAATGGAAGAGGAGGCGCGCGAGATCTTGCGCCACGTCGTCGGCGAAGCGAAGCCCTCCCACGATCTTGCCGCGGCGATACGTGCGCGGGTCGCGCCTCTGGGCGGCGTTGATCTGGACCTTCCGCAGCGTGAGGCCATGCGTGAACCACCCGCGTTCGACCGGGCCTGACGCATGATCATCCTCGACACGAATGTCATCTCCGAGCTTTTGCGCCCGGCCCCGGAGCCCAAGGTCGAACACTGGTTGTCGGCTCAGGAAGGGCTCAACGTTTACCTGACCTCGATATCGGAGGCGGAACTGCGCTTTGGCCTCGCAATCATGGGGAACGGCAAGCACCGCGCCGCGCTGGTTGACGCCGTGGACCGCATCCTGCGCGAAGACCTGGCCGGGCGCATTCTGCCCTTCGACAGCAACGCCGCGCAGTCCTTCGCTACCATAGCAGCGGCACGACGGTCCGCCGGGCGACCGATCGCTCAGGCCGATTGCCAGATCGCTTCCATTGCCCACGCCTGCGGCGCAACCGTCGCCACGCGCAATACGCCTGACTTCGAGGGTTGCGAGATCGACCTGATCAACCCCTGGACAGCCGCATGAACGCCGTTGAAATCGAACAAGCTGTTTCCGAACTCGCCGAGCAGCCCTTTGATGCTGCCGAGTTCCCATATGCCTTCCTCATGGCCTTCGGCAACAAGGACACGACCATCAAGCGGCTGCGCACCGGCGCGTCGAACAAGTCCGACCTCGGCGGCGTCCTGCAGACCAACAACATCCACCTTGCGACCTGTGCGCCGGGCGATATCGCGGCAACGCTCACCGCCTTGCGCGACAGCCCAACCACCACCCGCGCTAAGGCCAAGTTCATCCTCGCTACCGATGGCATTGATCTGGAAGCCGAAGATATCACCACTGGCGAGACCATCGCCTGCCGCTACACCGATTTCCCCGACCATTTCGGCTTCTTCCTGCCGCTCGCCGGTATCTCCACCGTCAAGCAGATCCGCGAAAGCGCCTTTGACATCCGGGCGACCAGCCGCCTCAACCGGCTCTATATCGAGCTGATCAAGGACAACCCCGACTGGGGCAGCGCGGAAAAACGCCACGACATGAACCACTTCATGGCGCGGCTGATCTTCTGCTTCTTCGCCGAAGACACCGACATCTTCGTCAGCGACAACCTGTTCACCGCCACCATCGACCAGATGGCTAACCGCGACGGGTCGAACACGCATCAGGTCATCGGCGAAATCTTCCGCGCGATGAACACCGCCATCCCCAAACGGGCCGAGGCCAAGCTGCCCCGCTGGGCCGACACCTTTCCCTATGTGAACGGTGGGCTCTTCTCGGGGTCCACCGAAGCCCCGCGCTTTTCCAAGATCGCGCAGCGCTACCTGTCCCATATCGGCAGCCTCGACTGGACCCAGATCAACCCCGACATCTTCGGCTCCATGATCCAGGCCGTCGCGGATGAGGAGGAACGCTCGGTCCTCGGCATGCACTACACCTCCGTGCCGAACATCCTGAAGGTGCTGAACCCGCTCTTCCTAGATGACCTGCGGACGGAACTGGAGGCGGCGGGCGACAACGCGCGGAGGCTCTCCAATCTGCGCGCGCGCATGGCCAAGATCCGCGTCTTCGATCCCGCCTGCGGGTCGGGCAACTTCCTTGTCATCGCCTACAAGGAAATGCGCGCCATCGAGTATGAGATCAACAAGCGCCGGGGCGAGCCGCAGCGGCGCACTGACATTCCCCTGACCAACTATCGCGGGATCGAGTTGCGGGATTTCTCGGCCGAGATCGCGCGGCTGGCGCTGATCATCGCGGAATACCAATGCGACGTGACCTATCGCGGCCAGAAAGAAGCGCTGGCCGAGTTCCTGCCGCTGGACGCGCAGAACTGGATCACTTGTGGCAACGCCCTGCGGCTGGACTGGCTGTCGGTCTGCCCGCCCACGGGGACGGGGGTGAAGTTTCGGGCCGATGACCTGTTCATGTCGCCGCTGGATCAGGCGCAGATCGATTTCGAGAACGAGGGCGGCGAGACCTATATCTGCGGGAACCCGCCGTATTTGGGGTCCAAGTGGCAAAGTGCGGAGCAGAAGGAAGACCTTGGGCGCATTTTCGAGGGACGCACGAAAAGCTGGAAATCGCTCGACTATGTCGCGGGCTGGTTCATGAAGGCCGCCGATTACGGGCTGCACACGCCCACCGTGTCGGCCTTCGTGTCCACCAACTCGATCTGTCAGGGTCTGCAAGTATCAATCCTTTGGCCACTGATCTTCAAGACAGGGCACGAGATTGCCTTTGCCCATACCAGTTTCAAATGGGCGAACCTTGCGAGCCACAACGCAGGCGTGACCGTAGCGATTGTTGCTATTTCAAATCATCTTTCTTCGGCAAGAAAGCTTTATTCAGAAGCTGACGCTGGCGGAGTCTTACTATCTGAGCCAGACAATATTAATGCATACTTGGTTGCTGGGCGAAATATTGAGGTAAGCCCTCTGAGAAAGTCGATCTCGGGAAACGCTTATATGGACTTGGGAAACATGCCCAAGGATGGCGGGCATTTATTGATGTCGAGGCAAGAAGCTGACGATTTGATATCGCGAGAACCCGCCGCGCGAAAATTCATTTTTGATTTCGTTGGGTCTCAGGAGTTTGTGAAAGGAATTGTTCGGCGTTGTATTTGGATCGAGGATGATCAAGTTGCGGAAGCCAGTCAATCACCGGAAATAGCTCAACGTCTTGAGGGTGTGAGGCAAATGCGTCTTGCTAGCGATGCGGAGTCAACCAGAGCTTACGCAAGTCGCGCACATCGGTTTAAACAGATACAGGGTCGTGGTAAGAATTCCTCGATCGTTGTTCCCAAAGTGAGTTCAGAAAACCGACCTTACTTGCCAGTTGGATTGCTCTCTGAACAATCCATCGTTTCAGACAATGCCTTCGCCCTCTACGACGCCCAGCTCTGGAACATGGCGCTGATCGCCTCGCGCCTGCATATGGTCTGGATCGCCACGGTCTGCGGCCAGCTTGAAACGCGCATCCGCTATTCCAACACCCTCGGCTGGAACACCTTCCCCGTCCCCAAACTGACCGAAAAGAACCGCGCCGACCTGACAGCGGCGGCCGAAGGCATCCTTCTGGCCCGCGAGGCGCATTTCCCCGCCACCATCGCCGACCTCTACGACCCCGAGAAAATGCCCGCCAACCTCCGCGCAGCGCATGACCACAACGACGAGGTTCTGGAACGCATCTATATCGGCCGCCGCTTCCGCAACGACACCGAACGGCTGGAAAAGCTGTTCGAGATGTATACGAAGATGACGACGAAGGTGAGCGTATGAGCAACTTCAATAGCATGACGCTGATGGCAGCGGGCGAGATGATTGCTGAAATGTCGACGCAAGCCGCGTTCTCATCTCTTATTTTAGGGTGGGGTGTAGAGGAATTCTGTGGCTCTGGATCGGTAGCATCGAAGGCCAATGATTTGGTTAGGTTCGCCAAAAGCAGTATGGGACAGCGTTCTGTTCCGACGGTCAATGGGAACTGCGACCTGCGTAGGGCGATGGTTGAACATGCAACTACCGCGTCCGATCGAGACAAACAAAACAAGCCTGACGTCTGGTTGCGTCTTGTTGCTGGTCTGAAAATGGATGGCTTCGAACTTGTGGAAGAAAGGGTTCCGGATCCGATGGGCGGAACTTCAATCTTCGACGATGCTCCAAGGATGATCAAAAAAATCGTCCTAAGGCGGATGCTACCTGAGGATGTGCCTGAGGCAGACTTTCGTGAAGCGACAAGCGAAGTTGAGGCTCTGCTTGATCGGCATGGGTTTAATGTGGCCAAGGGACACTTGGCGCAAGCAACTCAGAATTTTTCGCAAGGGAATTGGTCATCTGCAAACGCGATGATCCGAGATTTCTATCAGGAACTGCTGGACAAAATTGCGGAGTATTTTGGATGTGATCCTAAGGTTAGTGATGATGCGAAGAGGCAATATCTTGCAGATACAAAATCGGGACCATTCCTACTTCACGAATACAATGAGTGGGAGAACGACAGAGGCAAACCCGCATACGTATTGGGGTTGTGGGCAAGATTGCATCCCCACGGCAGCCATCCGGGTCTATCAGATGAAGAAGATTGTGCTTTTCGGTTTCAAATAATCCTGATCACAGCCCGCATATTTTTAAGACGTTTTGATAAGCGAGTGAAAGATCAATGATCAAAGGTTTTCCCTCCATTTCGATTATTTATGCCACCGACGGTAGCCCGGCCAAGCCGAACGATCAGCGTCGTCGGGACATACAGGAATGCGCCTACGAAAAACGCTGCCCGATCGTGATGGGTCAGAAAGTGAACACACCATGACGCTTGACCCTGTCATGAGCGCGGAACGCACCCGCAGGCTGGTGGACGATCTGCGCGCCAAACCAGCGGAAACCACCTGGATCGAGTTCAAGGAAAACAATGCTGACGGACCGTTGATCGGCAAGCTGATCTCGGCCTTGTCCAATGCCGCACGTCTGGCCGATCAGCACTTTGCCTATGTGGTTTGGGGGGTGCGAGACGGTGATCATGCGGCTGTCGGCACGGTTTTTGAGCCGACAGTGAAGAAGGAGAAGGGGCAGCCGCTCGAACTGTGGATTGCGAACCACCTGTCGCCAAGCATCGAGTTTCGTTTCGAAGAAGTCGATCACGATGGGGGGCGCCTGATCCTGCTGACCATCCCCGCCGCCGCAACCGCCCCGGTAGAATTTGACCGCACAGCCTATTTGCGCATCGGCAGCGCCACGCCGCGCCTCTCCGACCATCCGGAACGCCTGCGTGCCCTCTGGGCCAAGTTGCAGCCCTACGCTTGGGAGACAGGGATCGCGGCCCAGTTCCTGACCGGTGACGATGTTCTTGAGCGGCTGAATTACGCCAACTACTTCGATCTTACGGGCCAGCCCTTGCCGGATAACAGGCAGGGGATCTTCGACAGGCTATTGGCGGATCGCCTGATCCAGAAAGATGTAAGCGATCGTTGGAACATCACCAATCTAGGTGCAATCCTGTATGCCAAGAAACTTGCCGATTTCGGCCCCTCTGTAGAGCGCAAAGGCGTCCGTTTCGTGGCCTATGCCGGCACCGGACGTGCAGATGACGTGAGTCACCGCCAGGATGGCCAGCGCGGCTATGCAGCGGGATTTCAGGGGCTGGTGGATTACATCGACGGCCTTCTGCCCCGCAACGAACTGATCGGTAAAGCATTCCGCGAGGAGCGACCACTTTACCCGTCGATAGCGATCCGCGAATTGATCGCCAACGCATTGATCCACCAAGACATGACAATCACCGGCGCAGGACCACTCATCGAGTTGTTCAGTGATCGAATGGAGATCACGAACCCGGGCGCCCCCTTGGTTAGCCCCGACCGGTTTTTGGACTCGCCGCCGCGTTCCCGAAATGAAGCCCTTGCGTCGTTGATGCGGCGGATGAAACTTTGCGAAGAACAAGGCACCGGCATCGACAAGGTGATCTCGGCGGTTGAGCTACACCAGTTGCCCCCACCGGATTTCCGCATGGAGGGAGACGCCGTGCGCGTGGTTCTGTTTGCACCACGCCGATTTGCGGACATGACACCGGAAGAAGCCGTGCGAGCGTGTTACCAACATGCCGCGCTCAAATACGTAGGCGGTCAGAAGATGACGAACGCGACACTTCGCGAGCGGCTTGGTATCGACGACCAGAACGCTGCGCAGGCATCGCGGGTTATTCGCGCAACGCTGGATGCTGATCTGATCCGTCCTGCGGATGCTGAACGCCCTCGGGCCGGATATGTCCCCTCATGGGCGTGACAGGGACAACATTTGATCGGGTTTTGATTGTGCGTATGTGGGCTGGAGGGCGTAAATTGGAAAATACATATAAATCATACTGTTACGATAGGCAGGGTGCGGTATCGCTACTTGATCGGGTTTTGATTGCCTGCCCCAAAGCGAATGATTCCGCGCCCCTCAGAAGGAAAACATCATGACACAGCAGGTTCCTTCCGTCTCTGTCAATTACGCGGCCAATGGAAGCTCGACCAAATCGAACGAGCTTGGCATGCGCGAAATGCAAGAGGGTGCCTATGAGAAGCGGGGCGAGCAATACCTGCTGATCAAGTCGCCCCCGGCCTCGGGCAAGAGCCGCGCGCTGATGTTCATCGCGCTCGACAAGCTGCACAATCAGGGCCTGCGCCAGGCCATCGTCGTGGTGCCGGAAAAGTCCATCGGGTCCAGCTTCAACGACGAGCCGCTGAGCAAGTACGGCTTCTGGGCAGACTGGACCGTGCAACCGCGATGGAACCTATGCAACGCTCCCGGCGGGGATGACGGCAAGGTCGGCGCTGTCGGCAAGTTTCTGGCGAGCGACGACAAGATTCTGGTCTGCACCCACGCGACCTTTCGGTTCGCCGTGGACAAGTTCGGGATTGAAGCGTTTGATGATCGGCTCATCGCGGTAGACGAGTTTCACCACGTCTCTGCCAACCCTGATAACAAGCTGGGCACGCATCTGGGCGCACTGGTCGCGCGCGACAAGGTGCATCTGGTTGCGATGACCGGGTCCTATTTCCGCGGCGATGCCGAAGCCGTTCTGTCGCCCGAAGATGAGGCAAAGTTCGATACCTTCACCTATACCTACTATCAGCAGTTGAATGGTTACAAATACCTCAAGACGCTCGACATCGGGTATTTCTTCTATTCCGGGTCCTATGCGGACGACATCCTCAAGGTTTTGGATCCGACCGAGAAGACAATCCTTCACATCCCGAACGTGAACTCGCGCGAAAGCACTAAGGACAAGCATCGCGAGGTCGAGCATATCATTGACGCCCTGGGCGATTGGCAGGGAGCGGATCCCATCACAGGCTTTCAGCTGGTCAAGACGCCCGACGAGCGATTCTTACGCATCGCCGATCTGGTGGACGACGAGCCATCCAAGCGTGACAAGGTTTCCGCCGCGCTGAAAGACTCCACGCAGAAGAACAACCGCGATCATGTCGACATCATCATCGCCCTGGGTATGGCGAAAGAAGGGTTCGATTGGATCTGGTGCGAACACGCCCTGACGGTGGGTTATCGCGCCAGCCTGACGGAGATCGTGCAGATCATCGGCCGCGCCACCCGCGATGCCGAGGGCAAGACCCGAGCGCGGTTCACCAACCTTATCGCGGAGCCCGACGCCGCGGCCGAAGCCGTGACCGAGGCAGTCAACGATACACTGAAGGCGATCGCTGCAAGCCTGCTGATGGAGCAGGTGCTGGCCCCACGTTTCAACTTCACGCCCAAGACCGTGAAAAGTGGCCCTGTCGAAGGGTTCGATTACGGCGAGGGCGGCTATGACCCCAACAAAGAGAACGTTGGCTTCAGCGAGGCCAGCGGGCAGTTCCAGATCGAAATCAAAGGTCTGGTCGAACCCAAGAGCAAGGAAGCCAAACGCATCTGCCAGGAGGACCTCAACGAAGTCATCACAGCTTTCGTTCAGGACAAGACCACGATCGAGCGCGGGCTCTTCGATGAGGAGCTGGTGCCGGAGGAACTGACGCAGGTCCGCATGGGCAAGATTGTCGGTGCCAGGTTCCCAGAGCTAGATGCAGAGGATCAGGAAGCGGTGCGCCAACACGCAGTTGCTGCGCTGAACCTGACCCAGAAGGCGAAAGAGATCGCGCTGTCGAACCGCGATGACACAGAAACAACCGGCAATACCGCCTTGATCGACGGGGTGCGCAAATTCGCAATGGACGTGCGCGAACTCGACATCGATCTGATTGATCGCATCAACCCGTTCGGCGAAGCCTACTCGATTCTGGCAAAGACGATGAGCGAGGAAAGCCTTCGGCAGGTCCAGGCCGTCATCTCTGCGAAAAAGGTGCAACTGTCACCGGACGAGGCGCGAGATCTGGCGAAACGCGCCGTCAAGTTCAAGCAGGAGCGGGGCCGTCTGCCTTCCATCACATCGCCTGATCCGTGGGAGAAGAAAATGGCCGAAGGCGTCGCCTATCTCGCGCGCATGAAGCAGGAGGCTACCAATGGCTAAGGGTTTCACCGACGAAGACGACGCCCTCCTTGCTGAGCTTGGCGTCGAGGTCGAGGTCAAGAAGCAGCTCAGCCGCACACCACGCGAAGAACGCATCATCGCAGGTTTTGAGGAAATCTTGCGATTTGCAGATGAGCATGGCCGGCCTCCCCAGCACGGGGAGGATCGTGATATCTTTGAACGCCTCTACGCCGTGCGTCTTGATCGGATCCGCGACTTGCAGGAATGCCGCGACCTCCTTGCCCCACTCGACGAGCAGGGTCTCCTAGCAAACACCCCTGCGCCCTCAGCATCGGACTCCGATGACCTCGATGACGATGCCCTCCTCGCCGAACTGGGCGTGGAAGTTGCTAAATCACCCCTCACGGAATTGAAGCATGTCCGGTCAACAGCCGAGAAAAAGGCCGCCGACGAAGTCGCAAACCGCGAGAAATGCGAGGATTTCGCGACGTTCAAACCCTTGTTCGAGCAGGTCCAGAAAGAACTGGATAGCGGCTTGCGCGAAACTCGCCCGTTCGAGATGAAAGCCGAGATCGAGAAGGGACGCTTCTTCATTGTCAGCGGTCAAAAGGCCTATGTCGCCGACAAGGGCGAGACCATCACCAACGAGCAAGGTCGCACGGATGCGCGTCTGCGGGTGATTTTCGACAACGGGACCGAGAGCAACATGCTGATGCGCTCGCTTCAGCGCGCGTTGAACAAGGACGACGCCGGACGGCGGATCACCGACCCATCGGCAGGGCCACTTTTTTCCGATCAGACAATCGATGGCGACGAGGCGAGCGGGACAATTTATGTGCTTCGCAGCAAGTCCGATCATCCACTTGTGGCCGAAAATCGCGACCTCGTACACAAGATCGGCGTCACCAATATGAGCGTTGAAAAGCGGATCGCTGGCGCACATCTGCAACCTACGTTTCTGATGGCGAACGTCGAGGTGGTTGCGACTTATGAACTCTACAACATCAATCGGACAAAACTGGAGAACCTGATCCATCGCATCTTCGAGCCCGCGCGGCTCGAGATCGAGATCATGGATCGCTTTGGTAGGCCCGTGATTCCGAGAGAGTGGTTTCTCGTGCCAATATTCGCGATAAAGGATGCAGTTGAACGGATCAAGGACGGGACGATTTCGGGCTATGTCTATGACCCGAAACAGGCGCGATTGGTATCTGTCTCATAGCTGGCGCATGGCAGAACAGCACAGCCACATTCGATTTCCAGATCATCCCCTCGCCTTTGCGTCCGAAGAGCGCGCCCGACCACCAAAACGTGTTTTCTTTGGCTTTGCCCTCGCGGCTTCTGCGTATCCCTGTAGCGCGCCTGTGTAGGTCTGCACCGCAGTCTCGAATTCCTTGTCGCCCATGGAGACCGCCGCGGGTGCTGCAGGTTCTGAATGCTCGAGGGTGATTTTCTTCGGCCTGTTCGAGACTGGCGCTGCAGCAGGAGGATAGGGCAAGGAATGCCCCTGCCGTGCTTTGTCGATCTCCTCAAAATGCCGGTCCGCATAGTAGCGGATGTGATCCGCCTTGATTGGATATTGCCCCTCAGGCAGGACTAGGACCTTGTCGAGCGGGAAACGCAGCAATTCAGCGGGGGATACCAGCGCCCGTTCTTCCGAGCGACGGCTGATATTTGCGCTCTCCGAGAGCTTGCGCACGGTTGCCTGTGATCTGGTCTTGCCCACGATCGTGCGTTTGCCGAGGGCTGCGGACAGCACGTCTGCGGTGCGATCATCCTGCGGGGTCATGTAGATCTGCACACCAGCGCCGGCCTGCAGAGCGCGGCGGTCGGTTTCGCCGTAGATGCCCTCAAGACCGGGGATCGACTGCGAGATGATAAACAGCCGCCCGCCATAGGAGCGGATCGTCTTGATGCTCTGCAAGACCAGGGGTTGTTTGCCCAGTTGGTCGAATTCATCCATCAGAAACATGACGGGATGTGGCTCGTCCGGTCCGGGATGCGCGCGTTGCAGACATGCGATGGCATCAGCGAACAGGAGCCGGATCAGGGGGGCCAGTGTTTTCAGGTGCTCCGGCTGCACGACAATATAGAGCGACTGTGGCTCTCGTCGGAACGTCCCGAAGTCGAAATCGCTTGCCTGTGTCGCCCGGTCCACCGCCGGATCGAGCCAGAGTTCCAATCCAGCCCCGCGGATCACACTGACATAGGAATCGAGAATCTTGTCCACTTCGTCGGCCATGCTCAGGAAAATCTCTGCCACCACCGGGTTTGCAGTCTGCATCGCGGCCCGTTTGTAGAATTCCTTTTTGTTGCCGCCGCCAGTCATGATCCGCAGCGCCTCACCGATCGTCGGCTTTCCGGTCTCGATGGCATAGAGGCAAGACGCCACGAACAGGCTGCGTCCGGCCTGGAAAAAGCTCTGCGCGTTCACGCTTTCGACGATGAGGAACAAGTCCGCCATGGTGTTGACGGCGGTGTATTGCTGCTCGGGGCTGGGCAGATCGGCAATGCGCTGGAGAGGATTGAACCGGTGCGTGCGGGTCAGGACGGGCCCGTTCTTGCCCTCGGGCTGAACGTAGTCATAGGGCGAAAAGTACCAGACCTGATTGTTCAGCGCCTTTTGGCGGTGGATGGATGTCTTCTCGAAATTTTCGCCCTTGACGTCGAGGATCACGGCACTGCCCTGGAAGTGCAAAAGGTTCGGCAAAACGAAGCCTACCCCTTTGCCCCGGCCCGTTGGCGCGATCATCATTGCGTGTGGGAAGCGATCTGGCGTGGCAGACACGAAAGGCGCGCGGGACGCAGGTGACCCGAGCTTGCCGAACAGAAAGCCGTTCTGGGAAAGAGACGCAGACATACGGTTGCGGCGGAGCTCGGGACGCGACTGGAAGTGCGCATCATCATAATCGGTGAGCGACCCGCGATGAACGGATGTCGCTCCTGTCGCCGCCAGAAGCAGGGCAGGAAGTGCCGTGATGAGCCACGCAGTATGTTCCACCGCAGGGTTTGCCTTGATCCGTGGATCAGACAGATTGAGCAGCCAAAGTTCGAAAATATCGAACCCACCCAGGTCTTCGCCAAATCGCGCCATCAGATAGAGCGTGGCGATCGCGGCACCGATCCAGGTGCCAACACCGAGACCGAGCAGGATGGCGATCGGATACCGCCAACGGCTTTCCATTGCATGCAGCATGTTTTGAATCCTCTAGAGGCCGTAATCGCCACTGGTATCGTCCCGGTCGCGCCCCCGCTCCTCGGCGCGCTCGAAAGCCTCGATCCGGGTCCGGTAGGTGGCGGCTGGTTCGCTGTCGCGCCCGGTAATGTCATCACCCGCATCCACTGCGGCGATGGCCTTTAGCTCCGAGAACACGGCTTGTCGCAGACCGGGGTCTTCGATGCGGTCCATGAGCGGATCGATCCGGCCAGCGGCCAGCTGATCCATATCCCCGTCGCGCAGGTCTTGCCGCACGTCGGAGATCAGCTTGTCCAGCGTGGCGATGTCGGCAAGGCGACTGCCCTGCCCCGCGTCGAGAATGTCCTGACGCGCCAGATCCGCCAAAAGATCACGATCCATGTGCAGCCCCGCAAAAACATCACGCGCGCGCGCCTGCAGGTCGCGTTCGAGCCCAAGCCAGTCCGAGCGCTCCTGTGCGTCCACTGGGCGTGAGGCTTCGAGTTGCGCCTCGCTGCGATGGGGTGCGGTGAAACGGGCAGCGACTTCTTCGACGCTGCTGCCCGCCTCCTCGAGCCGTGACTCCATCGGTGCCAGAACGCGCGCCAATTCAGCTCTGAAACGACCCAGTGCAGCATCGGCCTCAGCGACGAGCGGATTGCCCTCCTCTGCTGCCCGTGCAGCCAGCCCCGCTATCCCCTGCACACTGTAGGGATCGCGCTCGGGCGACACCGATGAAAAATGATCCGCAAGAAAGTCGCGACCCAGAAGCCTGCCCATTTCGCGGGCCTGCCCGGCAAAGAGCTGTTCCAGTTCGACCTTTTCGGCACCGGGCGCCATGTCCTGAATAGCGCTCCACGCGGTGTCGGCTTCCGCTTGCAATGTCTCGCGGGCGGCGATCAGACGACCGATCACATCCGCTCCGGCAGCGGGGATATCAACCCCTTCGGCAAACCCTTCTTTCACCGGCATTCCTTTCATCAAGTTGGTGGCGGCAAGCTCTGCGCCCTTCGCGATGCGCCCCATCCATCCATCCGGAGGGGTGTCGGCCTCCAGGCCCATCCCCGCAAGTTGCGCCAGCTGCCGATACCCCGCGGCGTGTCTGCGTATCTCGGCCTCTCGCAGAGCGCGGCTTTCAGGATCCAGCGGGGCAACCACTGGCTCCCGTCCCTCCTTGCGGGCCGCCTGCAAATCAGTGTCCCGCGGGGCGTTTTCCATGATGCCGCGCGACAGACGGGAAGAGGCGTTCAGCACCAGACCGTGCTCGCCCGCGATCTGCGCATGCAGCTCGCGCATCATGTCATAGCTGATCTCGGAATGGCGACTGATCGAGAGGAACTTGCCGTCCTCCATCCCGACCTTGTCGACAAGAACATGGGCATGCACATGATCTGTGTTGCAATGGAGGGCCGCCACATACCGATATCGATCCCTGTAATCCCCGCCAAACACCTCCTGCGCCCATTCGCGCGAGATGGCTTCCGCCAATTCCGCCTCGGTTCCCTTGGGAAAAGACAGGATGATGTGATCGGTATGACCCCGTTTCGGCGCCCCGCACCAGGAAGCACTCCAATCGGTAATGACATTTTCCATGCCGCGCTCGCCAAAGACACGATCGATGCCGATCTGGTTCGACCAGGCTGCGATCCGCGCCTCGTCGCGCAGGATGTATTTCATCTGTCGACGTAACTCTTTGGGCGAATGACACCCGCCCGTGCCGACCCGCTTCACCACGCTTTGCGGCACCCGCAGCGCGTTCCAGGACATTACCGCAACCGTCCCGCCGGACGCGCCACGCCGACGGCCCGGCGATACGCGCGCCTCGCCCGCCATGGCTGCAGACCGCCGCCCCACATGAGGCAGTATCTCGCCCAATAACGCCTGCTGGAGGGTGCGTGTTTCAGCCATCGCGCTACCCCTCCCCAACGTCCCGAAGATCGGACACCCGGACGAAGGCCCCGCGCAGCGAGGCCGCGCGCAAAGCCTGCACGGCCCGAGCAACCTCTTCGGCCCGGTCCGCAAGCCGACCGACCATTGCCGCGTCGCGCGCGTTCCACCGCAGCTTGCCCGCATGGGCAAGCTTCAGCATCTGCACAAGATTGCGCGCCAAGGCATTGAGCTGATTGGCCGACGCCTTGAGCGCCGTGACCTCGTCCCGGCGAAACGCGACAATGCCGGATGAGAGACGGATCATGTGCCGGAGCAAACCCGACGTGGTCATGCCCGTCTCAGCCACAAGCGCCTCGAATGCTTCGGCCTCACGGGCGGACACCCGAACCTGCAGCACGCGGCCCTTTGTGGTTCGATCCGTCACCACACCGCGCGCCCGCATGCGGGCGACAGTGGGTCGGGAGCAGCCAACACGCACGGCGATCTCCCCATCGCCAAGCCCTTGAGCAGCGAGCCGGAGAACCTCTTGTCGGGCTATGGTGGAGAGGCGTTTCGACATGGGCGGCAAGATTTATCATTAGATAGTTTTTGTAAACACGAAAACTCTAATGAGTCGCCGTACAAGTTTTGTCATACACAATACCGTTCCTGTCAACGTCCCTTCGGTCCGTTGTCGCACCTTCGGTGATCAGCAGGCAGGGCCTTGGCCATGCCTGCTGTAAACCCCACGCGACAACGAACAGACCGAAGGGACACCGCCTCCCCCGCGCCGCGATCCGGGACCCCAGCCCGGATCCTGAACAGGCGCGGGAATGACGTCGGCGCAGCCGACACGATATCCCTTCATTGGCGTTGAATGCTCAAAGGGGTTTTCCCGGAAGGAGAAGAAGACCTTGTGGGATTGGAACGCCTGCGCAGCACCGTGCGTATTACCTCGGCGCTGATACGGATAGTCGATGGTCAGGTGACCCGACACCTCGAAGGCTGATGGCAGCATTGGGAAATTGCCACAACGACGCGATGGCGAAAAGGATGGACGCTGCAATCACGGTCGGCGTGAGTGACCTGCTGACCAATTGACCGAACGCGTACGCAGATGATCGCCAAAACAGCACATCGCCTCAGCAGATACACATCTGTCTGACCCAAAGGTTGAACGTCTGTATCGCGCAAGGTCTGGACGCCATCCCGAGGCATCGCCATAACGGCGCAAAATATACGTTATGGAGACATTGAATGCTTGTTGTGACGGCCATCTCCGCGAAGGGCGGTTCGGGAAAGACAACTCTCATACAGATGCTTGCGTCCGCCATGCTGGCACGCGGCCGCCGTGTGCATGTCATGGATGCGGATGCTGACAAGCAAATCCTCGAATGGGAATCAAAAAGCGCGCGCGCCGACTTCGGTGATCTGCCACGCCTTCCATGGCCCACGGGCTTGACCGTGGTCGATGCCCCCGAGACCGTTGAAGGCCTTTACCACGCGCTGGACAGCTTTGAGGCTGAAGGTGTTGATCTGGTTCTGATCGACACCCGCCCCGGCGAGCACCCCGACACCGAAACACTGGCGCTGGCCTGCGACATGATCCTGGTGCCGGCCGTGCCGGTACAATCGGATTTCGTGGCGGCCCTGAAAACCCTGACATGGGTTATGCGCATGATCGAGACCCTCGGACCGGATGACCCCGCCCCGCTGTTTTCGGCGGTATTGATGAACGCGGACAAACGCGCGATCGATTTCGTGACCGCAGGCGATGACCTTGAGCGTGATGCGGCAAGAAGCAGGGTTCACCGGCAGGACCTTGAGGTCTTCGAGGTGATTTCAACCCTGCCACTTCTGCCAACGCCGGTGCCCCATCTCGCCGCGATCCAGCGCATGCCGCTGACCGGGCCACTGGGATATGTGCGGGACATTTATGAACAAGATCTTCGTCATCGGTTGCAGGCGGGGCATCTTTCCTCCGCCCTCGCCTTATGCAGTGAGATCCTTGGCGACATCGAGGCCGTGGTGGATGCTGCCAATGGCTAGGAAGATTCCAAACCGGTCCGGGACCGCTGTCTCGAACGAAGACAGGCTGACGCGGTCGCGGCAGTTCGCCACGAGCGCCACGAAATATGCCGTGTTCGATCAGAGTACGGCGGAAGCGGTCGCGACAGAAGGCCCAGCGGTAAATTCAGTGGACAAGAAAGAACCCCGGAAAGGGGAGAAGGCAGCCTCGGCTGAAACGGCGCGCATCAACTCGGGGGTGTCTACTCAGCCGGTGGCGGATGATGCTTGCAGTACTCGCACCGAAGGGCAGTCTCGAACCTATTACGTGCGCATCGGGGCTGAGGATCAGGCACAGATTGATGCGCTGGCAGAACGATCTGGCCTTGACCCGGATTACATTCGGCGTGCCTTGATCAAAGTGGTTCGCGCCCGCATGCAAAACCTGCGCGACACCGCGACCTGGCATGAGGTTGCCTCCGCTGCACGACCACGCCTGTCCGAGTCCAAAGGCACTGGTGCCCCCTTTATGAAATCGATGATCAGGCTCGACGCCGCCCATATGGCGGCGTTGCAGACAAGCATTGATGACCCGCTCAACGTCTATGGGGTGACGCTGCTGTTATCCGCCTTCGGTAAGGCGCTGCTGCACTCCGAGATCGAAGAGCTCGCTCAAAAGATCAGCGGCATCGAAGCCCGGGCAGCGCGTCCTGATCCAGCGTAAAGGCATCGCGTGCGGTCACGACAGCAATCTGACCGCCCGCCTCGATCATATCGATGAGCTGTGCCCATTCGGCAGGATCAGCATCCCGTTGCGTTGCGATCCCGTCCTGCACTGAAAAGGCAGCCTGCTCTCCGGTCGCCGCGAGAAAGACAATGCGTTGTGGCGCTTTGTCATCGCTGTGACGCGACAAAAAGTACGCATGGCTCTCGTTTGGGTTGTAGACACGGTCAGGATCGCAAACTAAGAGCAAGGTCCCGTCGTTTGCAGTCGCAGCATAGGTCTCCAGACCTCGCGACAAGCCGATCTCCCACTCGGCAGCGACAGCCGATGAAGCCGCGCCCAGAAAGAGCGCAATATGTAGAGGCCTGTAAAGCAAGTTACTAAACTCCGTTTTGTGTTGGCCAAGCATATATAGGGACAGGCAGATACCTGCCACCTGATTACTGCGGCTCCGACCAATGGAGGTCAGGAGAAGAGCATGAAGAAGTATGCGGGATACCCCGTCGAAGTCATTTGGACGACGGTAAACGGTGAAGACGTCGAGGTCGGCGTCGTATTCCAATGGAGCTGCGGCATGCGCCGTACCAGATGGTCCGATGACTTTGATCAGGCGGACGGCGCGAACCTGAGGTACGAGCCCTATGAGGACGCGGGATAGACCGCCTCCAGCCCTAAAATGTTCGCAAGCGACCGGAGCAGGACACGATTGTGATCCGGGCCAATGACACCGAGAGAGGGAACACGCGGGGCAGAGATCGTTGCAAAGGCGACGACGGTTTGTAACGCTACCAAAGAAGACCGATAGGAGACCCATGAGATGAAAGAGATTTTCAACGTTGGCGAGACAATCTTGCTGGACGGCGCGCCGCTTGCACTGGTGACCCCCGATGGCGTCAAGGCCTGGATCGAAGACGGCGTTCAGCACAGCTTTCGCTATGACCAAGTGCGCGATCCGCTCAGCGGCGAGATGAAATACCGCTGTCTCTACGAGAAGTACGGGTCGGATATGCCGTTCGTGCTGGTAGGCAACCCTGACAGTGAAGAAGGCGCGCACGTTATTCTGTTCGACCAGAAGCCAGACGCATAGCCCTTCGGAGTCTTATGCCAGGTGGCGAAGACTAGAGCCCCTCGGCTTCGCCCGGCGGCAGCGTCCACCTTGCAAGAGGGATGCAGACCCGTCAGGGCTGAAAGCGGATCGTGAAGGCGACCATGTGGCAAACGTTTTGGGATGGCTCAGGATGAGACAGACCAAGACGTATTGGCACAGGAAGACAGCAAGGTCGGAATTCAGGGCGGAGCCTCAGCAGCCCGGCCCCGCTTACGGGGCTTGCCCATGTCGAAACCTTCACCATTACAGTCACGCACATCGCAGCATGGAAGCCTATTTCGCAGGTGCAGCATCGTGTTCGGCCCACAGCCGCCGTCGACACATCTTGCAGCGAGAGGCTGGTTTGAGCCCATTTTGACCGGTGTTTCACGTTGGTAGAAATCGACGATCAACCCGGTAAGGGGCTAATCTTTCTCAACGCATGAACATGAGTGTCGATCGTTTTGGCTCCAAGTGGTCCACCATGACCAATATAGAATTTTCGCGCCCCTAGTGCCAAAAGCTGTTCAAGGGACGTAGCAACCAGAGCGGCACTTTCTTCAAAGGGAGGGCGTTTGGGGCGTTTGCGAAAGGCAATTCCACCGAGAAGTATTCCCGAAGCTGCCAGATCACCAGCGATCACCCGTCCATCGTCAAACAGTACTGATAGCGACCCAGGAGTATGTCCAGGAGTGAAATGAAGTGTACACATCGGAAAACCATATTCTGAAAGATTCAGTTTGGGCTGCGCTATAGGAACGTCTGGCCGGAAATAGGGGAAGGGTTCCAGAATCGCGCCTGTTTTGTAGAAGAGGCGTCCAAACAGCCCCGTTGCGTTCAAGGTGGGCCGTTCACCTTGGCAATATGGTATTTCCATTTCATGTGCGATAATCGGTGCGGATGTTAGGGATTTAATCGCGACTGCAGATCCAGCGTGATCGATATGCGCATGCGTCAGGACGATGGCATTAACATCCGACCAGACTAAAGAGTGTTTCTTCAACGCCTTGAGAATTTTGGGCTCTGATTGAGGGAGGCCAGTATCGATAAGTATGGCTTTCCCCTCGAAGGCGATGAGGAATGAATTAACCATGCCAAATGGCAGTATGGGGATTGTTTCTATGACAGTTCTTGACATTCTAAGTGCTAGCTCCAATCTGTGTTGAATGCGTTTGTTAAACGCTCAGCCGAGCACGACAATTGGGTACTTTTTTGTAACGGGAGATCAAGGTGACAGAGAAAAATGTTCTCATTAAGTCTTGGGCAGATCCAATCACCGGTGCGTGCCCCGTCGCCGAAATACTTCGTACGTTAGGTGGCAAACACGGGCCAAGAATTTTGCACTGCCTAACGGAAGGTGAACTTCATTTTCTAGAGCTCACACGAGCGATAGACGGCATCAGTCGGAAGGTACTGACCGATCAGTTGAAGGAATTCGAGGAGCAAGGGTTGATATTGCGTTCTCCAAAGAACGATGCACGTCAACGTGTCGGGTACTCGCTTACTGCGAAGGGAGATGCACTTTGCGGTGTTTTCGGACAGCTCTATGATTGGAGTCAATACTATAGATAGAAGATGGGATTGAGGCTGTTCGTTGAAACGGCGGCTTTGTCCCGCATTCCAGACCTCCACGCAAACCGCAGCCAATGACCGGAATCCGCCCTGCGCGTTGCTGATGCTGCAGATGCGAGCAAATTGCGCGCAGATGCAGCGAACGACTGTAAGGTCCCGCAAAGCCGCCCGTCACTCGGCCTTGCTGAACTCCCGCGCGAGAATTTCCCGCGCATGCGCGACCCCTTCTGGGGTCAGGCTCAGCGATTTCGCCTTGTTTTTGGGATCAAAAATCAGGCCTTTCTCGAAAAGCCGGTTGGTGATGGCCCAATCGACTCCCTTCCAGACCTGATCGCCGTAATGCAGCGTCAGGCTAAGGATCGCGAGAGCCGCATCATCAATCTTATCGATGTCGAGTGCCATCTCCCCCTCGTTTTCCTGTGTCTGCCCGCTTTTCGAACCGCGGCCGCGCATCATGCATAACCCCGCCGCTTCTTTATCGCCGCAAGTTTCATCAGCGCGGTTACGGCGCGCCCTTCATCTGGATGCTGCTCAATCATCATCTGCCCGCGCGCGCCAATGCGGCCCCATTCGCGCACCAGGCTGGCGCCCCCAAAGAGATCGGGTTGAATGCTCATGCGGTAAAACCGCCTCATGTTGCAGGCTGGATCGATCCGCCGCATCTGCAGGTCGGTCGGGAACACCTCAAGTTGAGCGACAGAGTGAGACATATCGTGATCCAGCAGGCTTTCTTCCATAATATCAAGTGGACGCATACCCTGCCACCTCGATTTCCCCGCGAGAGGAAAAGGGGGCTCATGCCCCCTTCTCGAACTTCATGACCGGGATGCCGAGCTTTTTGGCCTTGTCAGCAAGGTTCTCCTGGATGCCGGTGCCCGGAAAGACGAGAACACCCACGGGGAGCACATCCAGCATCGCGTCGTTGCGCTTGAAGGGAGCGGCTTTGGCATGCTTGGTCCAATCGGGCTTGAAGGCCACCTGCGTCACGCCCCGGGCCTCGGCCCATTTGGCGGCGATGAGCTCCGCGCCCTTCGGGCTTCCCCCGTGCAGAAGGACCATGTCGGGATACTTGGTCCGGACCTGATCGAGCTTGCCCCAGATCAGGCGGTGATCGTTGAAGTCGGTCCCGCCGGTGAGGGCGACCTTGGGGCCTGCGGGCAACATCACCTCGGTTTCTGCGCGGCGCTTGGCGGCAAGGAAGTCGCGGCTGTCGATGAGCGCTGCTGTCATGTGCTGGCGGTTCACCATCGAGCCGGTGCGAGGCCGCCAGGTCGAACCTGTGTGATGGACGAACTCGGTGGCGGCGTGATCGCGCATCATGTCCATGCAGTTGCGCCGTTCGATCAGGGTCAGGCCTTCGGCCGTCAGGCGCTCAAGCTCGTTCGCCTTCACCTCGGAGCCGTCCTGCTCGCGCTGCAGGCGGCGCTGCGCCTGTTCGTTCTCATCGAGCGACCGCTCAACCCTCGCCGTGGCGCGGTGGAAGAGGTTGACCTGGCCCCAGAGCACCTCTTCGAGGTCGGGTTCCATGCGGGTATCTTCCAGGGTCGCGACGAGGGCATCGAAGATGTCGGCGACGGCGACGGCGAGGCGCTGCCCATCGGGCATCGGACGCGGATCGGGCTCGTCAAAGGGGCGGTAGCCATAGAGCTGCAGCTCGTCGAGCGCATGGGCGGTCTGGGATGCGGTGTAGGCGGGTTCATACGCGTCGTCGTGAGTGTGGATCGTCATCAGTTTCTTGCCTCCGGGCCTGTCTCATCCGCGCGACAACCCGCGCGGCCTTCATGGGCTGCGAAAGCCGTCATGGGGGACGCCCCTTCACCCCGCCTTTCGGGGCCGGAACGCATGTGGAGGAGGGCGGCAGGCAAGCTATTTGTTTCGCGATGCAAAGCGGGGGCTCGTCCCCCGCGGCGGAAATAGCTTGCCTGCCGCCCTTGATGAGGCGTCCCCTTTGACGGCCGCCTGCCCATCTCTTGAAGGCCGCTCGGGTGTCGGGTGGATGAGATTTACCCGGGAAGAGGCAAAGGTGATGATCCACACCCGCGACAGGACTGCAGGACGCCTACCCCCTCAACCCCTGACCGCCCCCTGCGCGATGTGGCTCAGCCCAACAGGCGTTGGCGATCCTCAAGCCCGATCTGCCCTGCCAGATGCTGGCGCAGCGCCTCTTTGCCGGTCGCCCGGAGATCATCGTTGAAATCTCCGAGCCGCGGTTCCAGCACCCGGACGGCAATCCCGGCGTCAAGGGCTCTGGCGCTCAACCTCTCTGCCGCTGCGCGCCCCGCCGGATCGCGGTCGATGGCGATGTAGAGGCACTGAAGCCCCTCCGGCAGCAGGACGGCCCCGAGGTGTCCCGACGAGAGCGCGGCCCAGACGGGCAGGCCGGGCACGGCTTCGACGAGGGACAGCATGGTCTCGATGCCCTCCCCGACGACGAGGATGTCGTCATGCGGGGTCAGCCTGACGGCATTGCCGAGGAGGTGACCCATGGCCCGTCGCTGCGTCTCGACGGCCGCCTTTCCCTGTCCGTCAGGCGCCAGCCAGGTGCGATGCACGCCCTGCAAGGCCCCTGCCCCATCGGTGACCGCCGCGATCAGCGCTGGTCTAGGGACGCTCCGGGTCTGGCCTTCATCCCGATGCCAGCAGTTTGGGTGGAAGCGGAGCGCGCTCATCGTGCCGCCTTGGCTGATGCCCCGGGCGCGGAGGTAGGTGTCGGCAAGCGTGCCTGCGACCGGCACCGAGGCCGCAAACAATCGCGCCGCCGCGGCTCGTGTGCCACCGGGGGCTTTGGCCTTCTTCGGCACTGGCGTATTCGGGAGGACCGGCTGGGGACGGCCAAGATGCGCTCGGGCCTCGGCCAGAAGATCGGGAAAGCGCGAGATCCCGGTTCGCTCGCGGATGATGTCGAGGAGATCGCCATGCAGTCCGACAGCCGCGTCCTGCCATTTGCCACGGGCTCCCGGTCCTGATGTGGGTCCAGTCAGCCGCACGAAGAGCGACCGGCCGGGGTTGTTCTGCAAATCGCCGACGATCCAGTAGGACCCTTCCCGCCGTCCGGCGGGAAGGTAGGCGCGACACACGCTCTCTGCGTTCTCCGCCAGAGCGCGGATCACATCTTCAGTCTCGGAATACATGGCTCAGCACCCTCCACGCGCATGTAGTCCTGTCACGGGACAACGTGCAAGCAGACGATCAAGCACTGTGATGCCGCTGGAGTCTGCTGGGCAGAAGAGCCGCAGCTTCCAGGCGATGATCTCCGAGAAGAACCCATCTGCCTTCAGCCGGTCCTTGGCGGCACCCAAAAAGCCCGACAGCTCGATCCGGTTGACGCCCATGACGCGCGAGCGGTGCAGCTCCATCCCTTCGGCCAAGCGCACCACGGTCTTGCCCTCCAGAACAAGGGCATGGACCTGCGCCGCCGTGAGCTTCGGCGCATCGGCGGCAAGTGTGGTCGCGACCCACGACGGCGAAACGCGGCGACCGATGATGCGCTGACCGTCATCGGTCTGCAGCCGGTAGACGCGGGTTTCATCCTGGGGGAGCTGCTTCCAGATCGGCAGCAGCAGCCCCGCCACGATATGCAGCGTGGTTTCCGAGAATTCCGGCACCTCGGCCAGTTCCGCGGTCCAGGCGGCGGCGAAGACTGCGCGGTCGGCTTCGAGCCAATGGGTGTCCTCCATCATCCGGGCCGGAACCGTGCTGGCCTCCGTTGGCCGGATCAGCCTCAGCCGCGGTTCGATGGTGCCGTCGTCTAGCATCAGGCTGGTCGCGGGCACCTGCACGGCAGCCCTGTTTGAGCGGCTGTTAACTAGCAAACGCGCCTTCGGATCGTCCAGCCAGTCGAGCGCATCAGCGAGCGCGGTCGGCGTGTTGCGCTGCTTTTGCGCGATGGTCAGGAGCTGGGTTTCTGCGCCGGAGCCGGGATGGGTGTAGATCACACGCGCATCCGTCACCTGAAAGCTCTCGGCGCGCAGCGTCTCGAGCCCGAGGTCGTAGACCCCGGCAGCGATAGCGCCCTCGATTCGCTGGTCGAGGAGTTCCTCGAAGACCGAGAACAGCACGGCCTGCATGTCGATCGTCAGCGCCAGCAGGCGATTGAGGAAGGTCGTGATCGGGGGCAGATCATCCTTCAGCCCATTGTCATCGGTCAGGCTGAGACCTGTGGCATCCTCGAAAGCGCCAAGTGAGCACCCCGCGACATCGCCGCGATAGATGCGGCGGTAAAGCTGGCGCAAGGCATCGCGGGCATAGGGAGACTCCAGATTGTCCTCGGGCCGGAACAGCCCCTGCCCGCCGGTTTGACGCTGGCCGCGCGTGATCGCCCCGAGCGTGTCGAGGCGACGCGCGATGGTGCTGAGGAAGCGTTTCTCTGCTTTCACATCGGTAGCAACGGGCCGGAACAGCGGTGGTTGCGCCTGGTTGGTGCGGTTGGTGCGGCCCAGTCCCTGAATGGCCGCATCGGCCTTCCAGCCCGGTTCCAGGAGGTAGTGGACCCGCAGGCGCTGGTTCTTCGCCCCGAGATCGGCGTGATAGCTGCGCCCCGTGCCGCCCGCGTCCGAGAAGATCAGGATGCGCTTCTGGTCATCCATGAAGGCAGCGGTTTCCGCGAGGTTGGCAGAGCCCGCCCGGCTTTCGACGACGAGGTGCGCGGCAGGACCATCGCCTTTTCTCACGATGCGGCGCGAGCGGCCCGTGACCTCGGCCACCAGATCAGTGCCGAAGCGCTGGACGATCTGGTCCAGCGCGCCGGGCACCGGCGGCAGCGAGGCCAGATGCTCGATCAGCGCATCGCGCCTGCGCGCCGCTTCACGACATTCCACTGGCTGGCCATCGCGCGTGACCGGGCGCGAGGAGAGGTTGCCTTCGCTATCGGTGAAGGGCTCATAGAGCTGCACCGGGAAGGAATGGGCGAGGTAGTCCAGGCAAGCCTCTCTTGGCGTGATATCCACCCGCACATCGTTCCACTCATCCGTAGGGATGTCTGACAGGCGCCGCTCCATCAGCGCCTCACCTGTCGAGACGATCTGGATTACGGCCGCGTGGCCCGCGGCGAGATCGGCGTCGATGGCAGCGATCAGGGTTGGGGTTTTCATCGAGGTGAGCAGATGGCCGAAGAAGCGCTGCTTGGCAGACTCGAAAGCCGAGCGCGCGGCGGATTTGGCCTGCCGGTTCAGCGTGCCACTGTCGCCCGTGATGTTGGCGGCCTCCATGGCCGCCGCAAGGTTGTTGTGGATGATGGCGAAGGCCCCGGCATATGCATCATAGATCCCGCGCTGCTCCGGTGTCAGCGCATGTTCCAGCATCTCGTATTCGACGCCGTCATAGGACAGCGAGCGCGCCGTGTAGAGGCCAAGCGACCGCAGATCGCGGGCCAGCACCTCCATCGCGGCAACGCCGCCAGCTTCGATAGCTTGCACAAATTCCGCCCGCGTCGAAAACGGAAAGTCCTCGCCACCCCAGAGCCCGAGGCGCTGCGCATAGGCGAGGTTGTGCACCGAGGTTGCGCCGGTGGCCGAAACATAGACCACGCGGGCATTGGGCAGCTTGTGCTGCAGGCGCAGGCCCGCCCTGCCCTGCTGCGAGGCCGTGACATCGCCGCGATCGCCTTTCGATCCTGCGGCATTGGCCATGGCATGGCTTTCGTCAAACAGAATCACCCCGTCGAAATCCGCCCCCAGCCAGTCGACGATCTGGTCGACGCGGGATTTCCTGGCCCCGCGCTCCTCTGAGCGCAGCGTTGCATAGGTGGTGAACAGGATGCCCTCGGTCAGCGGGATATCCTTGCCTTGCGCAAAGCGCGACAGCGGCGTCACCAGCAAGCGCTCCTGGCCAAGGGCAGACCAGTCGCGCTGAGCGTCCTCGAGAAGCTTGTCGCTCTTCGATATCCAGAGCGCCTTGCGCCGGCCTTGGCACCAATTGTCGAGCACAATCCCGGCCGACTGGCGGCCCTTGCCCGCCCCGGTGCCGTCGCCAAGGAAGAAGCCACGGCGGAAGCGGACAGCGTCCGCGGCATCGTCGGGCGCGGCCGAGACCATGTCGCCGGTTTCATCGACAGTCCAAGACCCCGCGAGATACGCGCCATGCGCCTCGCCCGCGTAGATCACGGTCTCAAGCTGCGCGTCGGACAGGAGGCCATCACACAGTACAGCGGCTGGCAGCTTGGGGCGATAGCTGGGTTTCGGGGGCGCGACCGAGGCCATGGCCGCAGATTGCACAAGCTTCGTCGGGTGCGGTGCCGCGCCGGGAATGTCGATGGCCTGCAGGCGGAAGGTCTCATAAATTGCATCCGACAAGCGCGCATTGGTACCGTCCTCGGTCACATCCCGAAGGGTATAGGCGAGGTCTGAGGCCTCGATCTGCGGCGCGGTGTTGGTGGGGTTCGTTGCATCTGTTGCGCGGGATGTGCTGAGGGCCGTACGCGTGGTGCGGGTAGGATTTCCCGGGAAGGGGGAAGAGGGGCCCTGCCCTGCTGGTACGACCTGCGCCAGCACAAGGCGCGGGGGGACATGGGTAGTGATCAGCGACAGCAGGCTGGCGACATCAGGCGATATCGGGCGCGCCAGATCGGCTGTGATGCCGCCCGCCTCGCCACCGCGGAATTTGTCGAAGACCGAAATCCGCGTCTCGAAGCTGGTGCCGTGCTTGGCGAAGGCCGCACCCGACACAGCACCCGTAAAGACCAGATGCGCGGTCTCGGTCAGGCGAGCGAAGGTCTCGACCCAGGCGGGCGCATCGGGCGCGAAGCCCGCACCGGTGATGGCGACCAACCGTCCGCCGGGGGCCAGACGCGCAAGCGCCGAGCGCAGGTGCCGGGCTGTCGCCTCGGTGGTGCGAGCGTCGACATTGGCCACCGCCGAGAATGGCGGGTTCATCACGACGACGCTCGGGCGGACGCCCGCGTCGAGATGATCGTCGATCTGCGCCGCGTCAAAGCCTGTGACAGGCCGCCCCGGAAACAGGCGGCGGAGAAGATCGGCGCGGGTGTCGGCCAACTCGTTCAACGCGAGGCTGCCGCCCGCGATTTCTGCGAGGACCGCCAGAAGGCCCGTCCCAGCCGATGGCTCCAGCACCAGATCGCGCGCGGTGATCTGTGCTGCAGCCAGTGCCGCCAGCCCCATGGGCAGCGGCGTCGAGAACTGCTGGAACCGCTCCATCTCCTCGGACCGCCGCGTATGGGTCGGCAAAAGGCCCGCCACCTTGACGAGGATCGGCAGCAGCGCCGCGGGCGAGCCCGCCCGGGCCAGGAGCGCACGGCCGAACTTCCGCAGGAACAGGACCAGCGCTGCCTCGCCCGCTTCATAGGCCAGCTTCCAGTCCCAGGCGCCGGTCGCATCAGAGCCGCCAAAGACGCGCTCCATCTCAACGCGCAGGCGCAGCGCATCGATCTGGAAACCCTGCGCCAGATCAGTCTGCAGCGCTTCGGCCACGCTCAAGATCGCAGCGGCCGTATCGAGGGACGGGATAGGGGCGACAGGCGCAAGGGCGCGCTCGGTCGCAAAGGGGGCGAGATGGGTCATCGGGAAACTCCGGAATGAGGAACAGGATCAGGCCCGGACACCCTCTTTCGAGCACCCTCAGGCCTGACCTCCCCCGGCCCTCCTCTTCCTCTCAAACCCCATGATTTCCACAGGCGGCTTGCTTTTGTTCCTGTTATGTTCTATTTTGAAACCAAGCTAAGAAGGGAGATCCCCGATGGAAAGCACCGCTAACGCCCTGCCCGCGACGCCAAAGCAGATCGCCTATGCGCGCGCTCTGGCCCTGCGCAACCAGACGCTTCTGCCGTGGAAGGTTCAGCAAGATCGGCGCTCCTTGAGCGCCTGGATCGACGCACAAGCCAAGATGAACCCGGGTGCGCAGGACAGCCGCCCAACATCGAAGCAGGTCGCCTTCGCCGAACGCCTCGCCCGGATCAAGCGCCGCGCCGTGCCGGACGAATGTTTCCGCGACAAGGGGCTGATGTCGAAGTGGATCGACGGGAACAAATGAAGCTGGGTAGCCCCTGCGGTGATTGAGACTACTTCAGCCGATCAACAATCGATGCCCCGCCCGACCTGGCAAGCGCGATCAGGCTGGACTGGATTTTGGATGTGAAGACGGAACTGAACGTGCCGATGGGCGTGCGGTCCTCCCAGACATAGGACCGCTCCAGAATATCGGTGTTGATCTCGTCCAGCATGACCCATTTGCGGACATGGGTCTCCAACCCCACACGCTGCGACTCGATCTGTGGCACCTCGATGCACTTGCGCGAGGGCAAGGGCGGTTGCGTCGTGATCGGCAGGATGAACACCACGGTCTCGCTATCGGACTTGGCGACAGTGACGGCGATACAGACAGGCCGTGTCTTGCGGCCCTCGGTCTCGCCCGCCATCTGCTCGCGTTTCCACAGGAACGGATAGCGGAAAACCTCTCCAGCCGCAGGCTTAGTCATCCGCCTGCGTCAAGTCCCGCTCGAGCCCTTCTATCATCAGCGTCTTGAGATCCTCGGGCATCTCTTCGAGCATGTGAGCCTGCTGCGTGGCCCCTCGGGTGAGTTGCTGATACTGATCCATGCTCATCAGCACGAATTTCGGCTTGCGGTGCTTCGTGATCGCGATCGGCGACCGGATAGCCGCATCGAACAGGTCACTTGTGTGCCGCGTCAGGTCGGCCGCCTTGAACTCGGGAAGATCATGCATGATCGGGGTCTCCATTTGTGCAGAATATACATACATTCTGGATATTCTGCAAGAGATGGGTTGAGCCCTCCCATGTGTCATCCGAACCGCCGCCCCCCTGCGGTGAAGGTGTATTCATTGGCAATGATGCCGTCCTCAACGGACTCGTCCGAGGTAAGGTGGTCGTATTCGCTCTGAAGCTGACGGTAGAGCCAGCGGGCAAGGTCGCGCAGCGCCTCGGTCACGGTCTCTTCTGCGTCCTCGGTGGGCGGCTGCCATGTCGGGCTGTCGCGGGTGACGTCCACCGACATCGTGTATTCGTGGTAGTAGCGACCGCGGTGGCTGACCTCGGCAGCGAGCTGGTAGAAGTTACGCCGCTGGATGGCCTGCAGCCGGTCGGCGATGCCATGTAGCGTCGCGTCGGTCGGGGCGTAGTCCCGGATGCGCGCAGCGACGCCCTTCGCGTGACCAAAGTACCCTTCGAACGACGCTCCGTCACCCTGGCTCCAGAAACCTGAAAACCAGATGCAGGGTTTGGCCCGCGTCTCGCCGCCCATCAGCCGCACAGGCGTGGTTTTGAGCCGGACGCCGAGAATATCGCAGATACGTTCGAAATCTTCGTAGACCGTGTCCCACCAATCGTCGTGAGGCCCAAGCTCGCGATACCAGCTGCGCGCCTTTTCCTTGGCTGCATCTGAAAGCTCGGGGAACTGGTAGACGGTGGTGCAGATGACCTCAGGCATCGACGTCCTCCCCGTTCAGCGCGGCGGCCAGCCATTCTTGCGTGCTGGTCGCGCCGATGGACTTGCGGGCACCAAGATCGATGACATGCGCGCCACCGCCGAAAGCGTCGAGGCGCGGCCGGGAGCAGGTCAGGGAATATTGGAACCCCCAGAGGCCGGTGAGATCGAGCTCTTCCGCAAGGCGCAGCACGAAGCGGATGACCGCCTCGACATCGCCGTGCTCGTCCTCATGGATCCAGAGGGTGCTGCCCTCGGGCGCGTCCTGGCACGCAAGAGTGAAGCCCGAGACCTCAGGCTCGTCTGCGTGCTGATCCGCAGCGCGCAGGTCATGAAACAGCTCGAGTGCGCGGGCGGCCTTTTCGGGGCTGCCGACGTCGATCAGGCATGAGAAATGGGTGAAGTAATCCGCCATGGGGACCTCCTGAATGGGGAAAACCCGGCCGGGCGGCCGGGCGGCCGGGCGTTGTGTTCGAATGAAGGGGTGGTTGGGGACGATCAGCCGGTGAGACTGTCGCCCGCTGCCTGTCGTGCGGCATGCGCGCAGAGCATCTGCCGGTAGAAACGCTTGCGCGCGGTCCGGAGGCCGCAAACGGCGCGCGTGTCGGGGTGCAGCGCCCGGACCGCCGCGCGCAGAACTGTCTGGGGCGACGCCGTCGGCGGCAGACCGAGGCGCAAGTATGCGGGATCAGTCATGTCAGCTGACCTCGACCACGGGCGAGGCGTGATGCGGATCGACCTGCGCCTCGATCCGCTCGGACCGGCCCATCCAGGGTTCGGGCCGGATGGCCTTCACCCAATCGGCAAAGCTCGGGATGAAGCCGAGATCCTCTTTCACATGTTGTTCGCCAACCCATCGGGTCGGGATGATGCGCCCGGTCGAGAGCGTGAGGGTCTGGCCGAAGATCGTCTCGGCCATGAATATGCCCTCGGCATGGTGCCGCAGGGCCCGGTGCCGAAAATCGGCGGTGATCTCCTTGCTTTGGTCGATTATCTGGACACTTGCGATTTCACCTCCAAGGCTGAAGTTTTCACCTTTTT
>NZ_LPUY01000095.1 GCF_001518015.1 Tritonibacter horizontis | reverse complement strand
CGCCCCCGGCGATGCGCAACGCGCAGCGCAATCCCTCAGACCAGGCCATCCATCTTGCGCGCCAGCTTGGCATCCAGCGCACTGATCCCCCCCACGTCATGGGTCGTCAGCACCACTGTGACCCGATTGTAGGTGTTGCTCCATTCCGGATGGTGGTTCCATTTCTCCGCCCAGATCGCGGATTTGGTCATAAACGCAAAGGCGTCCACAAAATCGCTGAACTGGAACGTCTTGCGCAATGCGTCCCGGGCGCCGTCCATTTCCCAGCCCGTTGCAAACAGCGGTTTCAACAAGGGTCCCCGCGTTTCCTCCGAGAGTTTTTCGGTCATTCCTGTTCCTCCACTTGTGATTTCCTGAACGGGCCATAGCTGGTGAGAATGTCGATCTCCTCATCCACGGCGGCCCGCTCAGCCCGCAGATATTGGGCAATGGCCCTGCGAAAGCCGGGATCGCCAATCCAATGCAGGCTGTGGGTTTCCGCAGGTAAATACCCCCGCGCCAGCTTGTGTTCGCCCTGTGCGCCAGCCTCCACCCGCGCCAGCCCCATTTCGATGGCCAGATCAATGGCCTGATAATAGCACAGTTCGAAATGCAGGCAGGGATGGTGTTCAACGCAGCCCCAGTAGCGGCCGAACAGCGCCGAAGCGCCGATAAAATTCAAGGCCCCCGCCACCGGAACCCCTTCCCGTTCGGCGAGCACCAGCGCCATGTCATCGGCCATCGTGTCGTGCACGATGTCAAAAAAGGCGCGGGTCAGATAGGGCGTGCCCCATTTGCGGCTGCCTGTGTCCTGATAGAACTGCCAGAAGGCGTCCCAATGTTCAGGCCGCAAATCGGCGCCGGTATAGGTCTCGATCCGCCCGCCAAAGGCCTGCGCCTGACGCCGCTCCTTGCGCAGGTTTTTTCGCTTGCGCGAAGACAGCGCTGCGAGGAAGGCGTCGAAGGTATCATAGCCGTCGTTCAACCAGTGAAACTGCTGGGTGATACGTGGCATCAGCCCCAGCTGCGCGCCGATTTCGGCCTCGTTCTCGGTGCAAAACGTCACATGCAGCGACGACAGTTGGTTGTCAGCGGCGAACTGCACCGCGCCTTGAACCAGCGCCGAAATGCCAATCTCCTCATAGCCGGGGCGCACCAGAAACCGCCGCCCGCTGGCCGGGGTGAACGGCACGGCCAGTTGGAGCTTTGGATAGTAGCGCCCGCCCGCCTGTTCGTAGGCATGGGCCCAGTTGTGGTCGAAGATATACTCCCCCTGGCTGTGCCCCTTGGCATAGAGGGGAGCGCAGGCGATCAGCTGTCCGTCAAGATAGCAGGTCAGGTATTGTGGTTGCCAGCCCGTGCCCCTCCCGACCGAGCCGCTTTCCTCCAGCGCGTGAAGAAACCGATGGGTGGTAAAGGGATCGTTCGGACGCCCGCCCCCGGCGGCCTCGGGACAGGCGCAGGCATCCCAGGCCGCAGCCTCGATCTGCGACAGCGTGCCCAGCACCTGAATTTCTATCTGTGCCTGATCCATACTGCCTCTCTGCGCTCCTTCCTTATTTGGGAACGCGCGGCCCTCGATCAACCCGGAAGAGGTGAAAGGTAGCCCTCGAAGGTGATGTTGTCCGCGTGGCGGCGCACCTCTGCCTCCTGCGCGGGCGATCTTATGGTCCAGCTGAGGATCGGCACCCCGGCCTGGCGCAGGGCCTGGACGCGCGGGCGCGCAACATCACCAGCCTCGTGGCTGATGAAACTCGCCCCCACCCGATCAAAATCCGCGATCTCGCGCAACCTGTCGCACAGGGGGGCATCGAGTGCGGTCCAGACCGCCGGGTCATAGGCGCTGGTGGTGAGGCCACGCGGCAGATCCGGTGCAAGGCGGGCAAGTTCGGCCACGCTGTGCGGGTTGAAGGACATCAGCGCCACCGGCCCGTCATAGCCGGCCAGATCAGCGATGGCCGCGCGTTCCAGCGCCCCGACATCGGCGCCCATGGCACCGTCCTGATCCTTGATTTCCACCAGCAGCGGAACGCGGCCGGCGACAGTTTCCAGCACTTCGGCAAAGGTGGGAATGCCTTCGCCGTCGCCGTTCCGCAAGGCAATCGCCCCCAGCTCTGCGGCGCTGCGATTTCGGACCGGACCGGTTTGCGCGGTCAGACGGTCAAGCACGTCATCATGAAACACCATCGCCCGCCCGTCGGCGGCAAGCTGCAAGTCGATCTCGATGCCATAGCCCGCATCCATCGCCGCACGGATCGCCGCACGGCTGTTTTCGGGGCAGTTGGCCTTTTGCCCATGCAGGGCCCGATGGGAAATCGGCGTGGTGACAAAGGCCTGTGGCAGGTCCGGGCGCGCCATGACCCTTCAGCCGTCGATCTGAAAGACGCCGTCGATCTCGACCGCGACGCCCATCGGCAGGGACGGCGCGCTGACAGCGGCGCGTGCATGACGCCCCGCATCGCCGAGAATATCGACCAGCACATCGGAGGCGCCGTTAACCACCTGCGGTTGCTGGGTAAAGTCAGCGGTCGAATTGACAAAAGCGCCCAGTTTCACCACCCGTTTGAGCCGCCCCAGATCGCCACCGCAGGCGGCCTTGACCTGCGCCAGCAGCGACAGTGCGCAGCGGCGTGCGGCATACTGGCCCGCCTCGACATCCAGATCGGCACCCAGCGTGCCGGTGATCAGCCCGTTTTCATCCGCCGAAATCTGGCCCGACACATAGACCATGTCGCCAACGACCACGTAGGGCACGTAATTGGCGGCCGGAGCGGGGGCTTCGGGCAGGGTCAGGCCGAGGGATTGCAGTTTGGCGTCAACGCTCATTGTCGGGCTCCTGTGTCAGTATCCGTGCATCATGCAGACTGTCGTACAGTCGTTGGCCGGACGCTACAGGGGAAGGCTGCGCGCGGAAAGGGGCAATTTGACAAGGCTCCGCAAAGGCCACGGAGGGTCAATTCTCGCGGAAGGCCTTGACGAAATAATCCGAGAGCGGCTTCACCAGATAGGCCAGGGGCGACCGGTCCGCGGTGCGGATAAAGCTCTCCACCGGCATGCCGGGGATCAGCACGGTGCCCTCGGGCAGCCGATCCATTTCGCCTGGGTCGAGTTCGATCTCCGCCCGGTAGTAGGACTGCCCGGTGGCCTCGTCCTGGAACGCATCCGCCGAGAAAAGCATAACTGTTCCAAAGAGTTCCGGCGTCTGGCGCTGATCCAGCGCAGGCAAGCGAACCGACACCGGCTGGCCGACATGGATCTGGTCGATGTCCGTGGGCGCCACCCGTGCCGCGATGACCAACGGACGGTCCTGCGGCACCAGATAGAGCACGGGATCGGCCGGGCGGATCACCGACCGTGGCGTGCGCACCGACATGCCGTAGACAACACCGGACACCGGCGCGGTGATTTCAAGACGGCTGAGACGATCCAGCAGAGACCGCCGTTTTTCAACCAGTTCCAGCTCCTGATAGCGCAGATCCCGCAGGCGGGTGATCGCCTCTTCGCGGCGCTGCGTGCCCAGTTTCAGGCTTTCGATTTCCAGCTCGGTGATGCGCCCGCGGGCCTGTGCCTCGCTGGCGATCAATTCGCCAAGGCCGCCTTGCAGGTTGGCCATATTGCGACGCAGGTTCAGGATGACAGAGGCCTGCGCCAACCCGCGATCAAAGAGCGATTGCTGATTGCCCAGCTCTTCGCGGATCAGGTCCAGCTGTTCGCGGGTTGCATCCTGCTGCGCCAGCACCCCGGTGATCTGATCTTCGATCTGGGCGGCGCGTTTTTCGAGTTGTTCCGCTTCGCGTTCATCCGAGGCACGACGGGCCTGAAACAGGCGTTCCTGCCCCTGCACCAGATCTTTGACCTCTGGCCGCATTGCCGCGATCTCGACCAGTTGGCTGTCAATTTCGATATGCTCCGCCTCGTCACGTTCCGCTTCCAGCCGACCGCGCCGCGCCATCATTTCAAACAACTGCCCTTCGATAATCACCAGCTGAGAGCGCAGATCCGCCTCGTCCAGGCGGAGCAGGGTCTGGCCCACCTCGACCAGATCACCCTCGTCCACCATGATTTCGGCGACGACACCGCCATCAATGTGCTGCACCACCTGCCGGTTGCGATCCACCTCGATCTGACCAGAGGCAACAACGGCACCGGAAATGGACGACAGAACCGCCCAGCCGCCAAAGCCGCCGAGCAGGACAAGAATACCAATGGCGCCGACGATCAGCGCACCGCGCACGGACCAGGCGGATTGTGGCGCGGCGGGTTTAGGCATGGCACTCACAGTTTGCTCCCACCGCCGATTTTACCGGTAATTTTCTGTCTGCCGGCTTGAACAGCCGGTTGCGCCGCCGATTGCGCTGCGGCGCCAGAGGTCCCCTGGCGAATATCGCGATGGTTCGATACCATTTTTCGCATCACCTCATCCTTGGGTCCGAAGGCAGCCATAGTGCCCTGATCGATCACCAGGATCTTGTCGCATTCCTGAATGGCCGCAGGGCGATGCGCCATGATCAGGACCGATTTATCCTCGGCCTTCAATCGCTTGATCGCAGCGTTCAGCGCCACCGAACCGTCGTTGTCCAGATTGGAGTTCGGCTCGTCCAGAATCACAATCACCGGATCGCCATAAAGCGCACGGGCTAGGCCGATCCGCTGCATCTGGCCGCCAGAGAGGCGCCCGCCGCCGGATCGAACGGCGGTGTCATAGCCATCTGGCAGCTGGACGATCATGTCATGCGCGGCGGCCTTCTTTGCCGCCTCGACCACCTGATCCGCATCCGGTTCAGAGGCCAATCGGGCGATATTCTGGGCGATGGTCCCGTCGAACAGCTGCACTCGCTGTGGCAGATAGCCGATGTGATTGCCCAGCACGGCGGGATCATATTGCGACAGCGCCGCCCCATCGAGCCGGACAGTGCCAGCCGCCGCCCGCCAGGCACCGGTCAATACCCGCGCAAGGGTCGATTTGCCCGACCCCGACGGCCCGATCACACCAATCGCTTCGCCCGGTTCCACCCGGAAGCTGACATTGCGCAGCAACGGGCGGCTTTCCCCGGGCGCCGTGGCCGCCAGAGCCTGGACATCGAGGATCGCGCGCGGTTTGGGAAGGGCGGTGCGGTTGGGTTCGGGCGGTGTTTTTGCAAGCAGTTCCTCAAGGTTCTGCCAGCCCTTGCGGGCACGCTGGACCGCAGGCCATTGCCCAAGGCCCAATTCGATCGGGGCCAGTGCCCGGCCCATCAAAATCGACCCGGCAATCATTGCACCGGGGCTGACCAGACCCTGCAGGGTCAGATAGGCCCCAAGCCCCAGCATCGCCGATTGCAGGAACAAGCGCAGGGTTTTGGTCAATGTGCCAAACGAGCCGGTGACATCCGCCGCCGCGACATTGTCAGCCAGCGCCTGACTGCGGGACCGCTGCCAACGGCGAAACGCTGAATCGCGCATGCCCATGGCCTGAATCATTTCGGCCTCGTTGCGGATTTCTTCGGATTGCAGGGTGGCACGATGGCTGCTTTTCATCGCGGCCTTGCCCGGTTCCACGCTGAGCATCTGGTTGAGGATCGCAATCGCAATCAAGATCGCCCCGCCCACCACCGCGAGCATCCCCAGCCAGGGATGGAACAGCGCAATCCCGAACAGGAAGACCGGTGTCCAGGGCAGGTCGAAGGCCGCCATGGTCACGGGAGAGCCGATCAGACGCTGGATGCTTTCCAGATCGCTCAAGCCGGTTTGTGCCTCCGGGTCCGTCGACACCGCCGACCGCCGGATCATCGCATCAAAGACCCGCTGATCGAGATCCGCCTGGAACCTTGCAGCCACCCGACGCATGATGCGCCCGCGCACCGCATCCAGCAGCCCCATCATGCCATAGAGAAACAGCACCAGCAGCGACAGGGCCACGAGCGTCGCCTCGGACCGGCTGCCAAGCACCCGATCGTAGACCTGCATCATATAGAGCGGCCCAGTCAGCATCAGCAAATTTACAAACGCACTAAAAAGCGCCACCCCCCAATAGAGAGCGCGACTGCGTTGTCGCACGGCCAAAAGTTCATCGCGACCGGCATTTGAAAAAGTTTTTTTCATAACGACCTAGTAGATCCTGCTGTGCACACCTTTATAAGGTCTCAAACTCCTTTTCAAACCATGACCGCACCTGTTTCAAATCTGCCACAGGATATGGGATTGCCGGGGAGAGCACTGGGATCACGATGAGAGGTTGCTAAGTGACACCTAGAGCATAATTTGCCGACGCGCCGCCCGAACTGGAAATTGGTAAGCATGATTGCATTGTTAAAAAAACCCCTCGTCGCCCTGGTCCTGGGAACGGCGCTTCTGACCTCTGCCTGTGCGACGCAGGACCCGGCCGCACAGGCCACGGGGGAGATTTTCGACCCCTATGAAGGGACGAACCGCTCGGTCCATCAATTCAACAAGGGGCTGGATCGCTACGCCTTCCGCCCGGCCTCCAAGGGCTATGTGGCTGTCGTGCCACCGGATATGGTGACGGCATTTGGCAATTTCGCGGAAAACCTGTCAAAACCCAGCGATGCGGTGAACTACCTGCTGCAGGGCAACATCAAGGGCGCCGGCCAGGCCCTGGGGCGGTTCGCCGTGAATACGGTGTTCGGCATCGGCGGTCTGGGCGACCCCGCCAGCGACTTCAAAATGGCCGAGGCCCGCACCGATTTTGGTGAGACCCTGCATGTCTGGGGCGCGGGTGAAGGCGCCTATGTCGAGCTGCCCGGCTTTGGCCCGTCGACCACACGCGATGCGGTCGGCATATTTGTCGACTTTTTTACCAACCCGCTGAGCCAGCTTGAAAGCAACCCGATCGAAGACATCGAGCTGCCCGCCAAGGTCGTGGATCAGCTCGGCAATCGCGGCACATATTCTGAAACAATCGATTCGATTCTCTACGACAGCGCCGACAGCTATGCTCAGGGCCGCCAGATCTACCTGCAGAACCGGCGGTTCGAGCTTGGCCAACAGGACGCAAGCGCAGAGATCGACCCGTTCGAACTGGACACCGGAGGTTTTTAAATCATGTATCGTCGTATGTTTCTCGCAACGCTGGGCGCCTTTGGCGGCTCTGTTGTTGCCGGTCCCAGCTGGGCCCTGGACGAAAACTCCGCCTCTGACCTGATCAACCGGTTGGTCGCGGACATCAACCGCGTGATCGGCTCTGGCAAGGGCGAAGGCGCAATGTATGCCGAATTCGAACGCATTTTCGAACGGTTCAGCGACACCTCCTATATCGCGGCCTATGCCATGGGCGTGGATGCGCGCCGGGCCAGCGACGCCCAGAAGCGTGCGTTCTCCGATGCCTTTCAGGGCTATATTGCCCGCAAATATGGCAGCCGTTTCCGCGAGTTCGTCGGTGGCCGGCTCGAGGTGACCGGCGTTAAGAAGGTCAAGAAATGGTACGAGGTGTCCTGCGTGGCCTATCTGCGCGGGCAGTCCCCCTTCGAGGTGACCTTCCATGTGTCGGACCGGTCGGGCCGGGATCTGTTTTTCAATATGTTCATCGAAGGGGTGAACCTTCTGTTGACGGAACGGACCGAAATCGGCGCGATGATCGACCGCCACGGCGGCGATATCGACAAGATGATCGCAGATCTGAAGCAACTCAGCTGATGCAGCCAGGCGCTGCGCGCTTCGAACTCATGTGACCTGACACGATTAAGGCCCCGGTTGGGGCCTTTTCCTTGCGCGATGCTCAGCTGTGGTCCTTGAGCAGGCGTTGCTTCTGCCGCGACCAGTCCCGTTTGGCCTGGGTCTCGCGCTTGTCGTGGTTCTTCTTGCCCTTGGCGATGCCGATCTTGATTTTCGCCCGGCCCACATGGTTGAAGTACAGCACCAGCGGCACCAGGGTCATCCCCTTACGCTGGGTCGCGTTCCACAGGTCGGCCAATTCCTTGCGAGAGACCAGCAGCTTGCGGCGGCGGCGTTCCTCATGCTTGAACATCTTGGCCTGCTCATAGGGGGCAATGTAGGAATTCACCAACCACAGTTCGCCATTGTCGACCGTGGCATAGGATTCCGCAATGTTGGTGCCCCCGGCGCGAAGCGATTTCACCTCGGAGCCTTCCAGAATGACACCGCATTCCAGATCCCGCTCGATAGCGTAGTCAAACCGCGCGCGGCGGTTTTCGGCAATCACTTTGTAGTTTGGGTCTGTCTTTGCTTGGGCCATAGGGCGCAGATGTAGTTCGGCCCGCAGGCGGGTGCAAGATCAGCTGGCGTGGAAAGCCCGCGGATTTTGCACCCGTCGGCTGACCTGGGGGCGTTTAACGGGGCGTTTTGCTGCGCAGCAGGGTAAAAACGCCACTGCCCACCACCACCGCCGACCCGAGGAGTGTCATCAGGTCCGGCTGTTCCTGAAAGACCACAACCCCGAGCACCATGGCAAAGACCAGCCGCGTGTAGCGAAACGGCGCCACCACCGAGAGTTCGCCCAGCCGCATGGCACCGGTGAGCGCCATATAGGCCAGCACGCCTATGGTCACCGTGGCGCAAAGCGCGAGGGTCTGCGGCCCCGTCGGCCAGACCGCCCCCCCGGTCCAGGCCAGCGCAATGCCCCCGGCGATCGCCAGCATGGCAAAGCCAAAGAGCCCGAGTTGCGCATTGCTCATGGTGCGGGGCGCGGCGCGGGTTGCCAGGTCCCGCCCGGCAAAGCCCAGCATCCCCGCCACCGCCAGAAGAGAGGTCGCCTCAAAGCCGCTCATGCCCGGTCGCAGAATCATCATCACACCGGCAAACCCCGCCACAATCGCCAGCCACCGACGCCAGCCCACCCGCTCGCCAAAGAAAACCACGGCCCCTGCGGTCACCACCAGTGGCGTTGCCTGCAGGATGGCAGAGGCCAGCGACAACGGTGCCAATACGATGGCCAGCGTGAAAAACAGGCGCCCTGAAACCTCTGCCACGGCACGCCAGATCAGCGGGCGCGTGCAGAACCCCGGGTGCCACAGCGCGGATCCCTGCGCACGCGCCACCCCGGCAAAGACGGCCATGCCACCGAGCCCGAACAGGATCAGCACCTGCCCGGTCGGCATCGCCGCCGCGACCGATTTGATAATCACGTCTTCAAGCGCAAATGCGCCCATCGCAAGCACCATCAACAGGCTGCCGCGCAATGTATCGGTCATGAACGGGCTTTCTATGTCTCGGCCGGATCTGTGGCCGCACCGTCCACCGGCGCGATCAACGGCGGTGGATAGTGCATGGTGTTGAAAAACGCCGCCCCGTCAGGGCCGGCCCGGTATTCATGTGGCTGGTCTGCCCGAAAGCGAACCCCCGCGCCCCGCGAAACGCGCTGCCAGTCCGTGCCGACCCGCAGCTCCAGCGCGCCCTGCTGCACCAGCACCTCTTCGGTGACGCCCTGATCATGAGCAAGGCTTGCGTGGCTCTGGTTCGGTTGCAGTTTGACCATGAAGGTCTCGCTGCGAAAACCGGGATCAAAGGGAAACACCGGCGTGACCGAAAGACTGTCGGGAAAGGCCAGGCTGCCACAGGGGCCCTTCTCGCAGCTGGCGCTTTCGATCAGGGCGGTCAGGGGCAGGTGAAATCCGCGCGTGATCTTCCAGAGCGTCGCAATGGTGGGGCTGGATTCGCCCCGTTCGATCTGGCCCAGCATGGCCTTGCTGACCCCGGTCAGCTCTGCTGCCGCGCTCAGGCTCAACCCGGAGGACTGGCGCAACTGGCGCAGGTTTGCTCCGATCAGATCTTCACGCATGTGACCTGGCCCTCCCTGACACCTGCCCTGTCCCCGTTTTCTATTCCGTCTTGCGCGCCGGGCAAATCGACAGAATGGTCCTTGCAATTTGTGCGTTATAACGCTCAACTGCCACCGTGCGCTAAAGCGCACAACGCCACTGTCGCGTACGTTAAAGCGCACGACCTCACCCTAGAATGCGCCGCCAGGAAAGGCCAGCTCATGTCGCATCGGCTCAAAGCCTCCCATCTGATCGCCGGGCTCATCGTGGTCGTCGTTGGCTACACCAGCTCTGTCGCAGTCATCTTTCAGGCCATTGCCGCGCTGGAGGCGACGCAGGCGCAGGCGGCGAGCTGGATGCTGGCGCTCGGGCTCGGCATGGGGGTCACGACGCTGATCCTGTCCCTTGCGACCCGGATGCCGGTGCTGACGGCCTGGTCCACTCCCGGCGCGGCGCTGCTGGCGACCGGCATCGAGGGGGTCTCTCTGCCAGAAGCAATCGGGGCCTTTCTGCTCAGCGGGGCGCTTGTGACGCTGACCGGCCTGAGCGGCTGGTTTGAACGGCTGGCAAACCTGATCCCGCACCATTTGGCCAGTGCCTTGCTGGCGGGCGTCCTCTTTGCCTTTGGGCTCGCAGCCTTTGAGGCCCTGGGCACCGATACGGTCCTGGTGGCCGGCATGGGGGCCAGTTTCCTTGCCGGGCGTCTGCTTCTGCCGCGTTACGCCGTGCCGCTGGCGTTGATCACCGGCATCGCGATCGCCGCCCTCACCGGCCAGTTCAACACAACTGCGACGCTGGATCTGTCGATCACCCAACCGTTTTTTGTCACCCCCGCGTTCAACTGGACCGTTCTGCTTGGCCTGGGTGTGCCGCTCTATGTGGTGACCATGAGCTCGCAGAACATTCCCGGCGTGATGACGCTGCGCGGCGCGGGGTATCGGCCGCCGGTGTCCCTTGCAATGACAGTGACGGGCCTGGCGAGCCTGCTGCTCGCGCCCTTTGGTGGCTTTGCCTTCAACCTCGCCGCGATCACCGCCGCCATTTCCGCCGGGCCAGAAGCGGATGACGACCCGCGCTCCCGCTACCTCGCATCAGTCATGGCCGGAGTGTTCTACAGCCTCGTCGGCCTTGGCGGCGCGGCGGTGATTGGTCTCTTTCTGATCGCCCCGCCGGCGCTGGTGGCGGCGATTGCCGGGCTTGCGTTGCTGGGCACCATCGGCAACAGCCTTGCCGGCGCGCTTCAGTCCCCGAAGGGACGCGAGGCCGCGCTGATCACCTTCATGATCGCGCTGTCCGGCATCAGCTTTTTTGGCATCGGCGCGCCGTTTTGGGCCTTGATCATCGGCTATGGGGTCGACGCCCTGTTGACCCGTCGGCCCACCTGACCCGGGCGCCAAGCCTCTTTGGATCCGCAAACCCCGGTTGCACCTGCGCCAGATTCGGCCCATACCGAACAAAACGAACCGTAAGTGGCCCGGACATATTGCCATTGTTGCGCAAGCCATGTCCAAACGGGCGAAAAGGGAACGACACTATGCCGATGTACCGATCCAGAACCTCCACCCACGGGCGCAACATGGCGGGTGCGCGCGGCCTTTGGCGCGCCACCGGCATGACCGACAGCGATTTTGGCAAACCCATTGTCGCCATCGTCAACTCCTTTACCCAGTTCGTGCCCGGCCATGTGCACCTGAAGGATCTGGGTCAGATGGTTGCCCGCGAGGTCGAGGCCGCAGGCGGCGTTGCCAAGGAATTCAACACCATCGCCGTGGATGACGGCATCGCCATGGGCCATGACGGGATGCTGTATTCCCTGCCCTCGCGCGAGGTGATCGCGGACAGCGTCGAATATATGGTCAACGCCCATTGCGCCGATGCCATGGTCTGCATCTCCAACTGTGACAAGATCACGCCCGGCATGATGATGGCCGCCATGCGCCTCAATATCCCGGTGATCTTCGTCTCCGGTGGGCCGATGGAAGCGGGCAAGATCGACATTGCCGATCTCGACATGAAAAAGATCGACCTGGTGGACGCCATGGTCGCGGCGGCCTCGGAAACGATGACCGACGAACAGGTGCAGCACATCGAGGAAAACGCCTGCCCCACCTGCGGGTCGTGTTCCGGCATGTTCACCGCCAACTCGATGAACTGCCTGGCCGAGGCGCTGGGTCTGGCGCTGCCGGGCAACGGTTCGACCCTGGCCACCCATGCTGACCGCAAACATCTGTTCCTGGAGGCCGGGCGCAAGATCGTCGAGATCACCAAACGCCATTACGAGCAGAACGAACGTGGCCTGCTGCCGCGCGAGATTGCCACGTTCGAGGCCTTCGAAAACGCCATGAGCCTCGACATCGCCATGGGCGGCTCGACCAATACGGTGCTGCACCTCCTCGCCATCGCCCATGAGGGCAAGATCGACTTCACCATGCAGGACATCGACCGGCTGAGCCGCAAGGTGCCTTGTCTGTGCAAGGTCGCGCCCAACACTGAAAACGTCCATATGGAGGACGTGCACCGGGCCGGGGGGATCTTCTCCATCCTGGGCGAACTGTCCCGCGCCGGTCTGCTGCACACCGAAGTGCCCACCGTCCACATGCCGACCCTGGGCGCCGCCATCGCCAAATGGGACATTGCCGTCGCCAACAATCCCGAGGCCGAAGAGCTGTTCAAGGCCGCGCCCGGCGGCGTGCGCACCACGCAGGCCTTTTCGACCGAAAACCGCTACAAGGAGCTGGATACCGACCGCGCAGGCGGCGTCATTCGCTCCAAGGAACATGCCTTCAGCCAGGATGGCGGCCTTGCGGTCCTGTTCGGCAATATCGCGCTGGAGGGCTGTATCGTCAAAACCGCCGGCGTCGATGCCTCGATCCTCAAATTCACCGGCACCGCCTATGTTTGCGAAAGCCAGGACCAGGCCGTCAACGACATCCTGACCGGCAAGGTCAGCGCCGGCGATGTGGTGGTGATCCGGTACGAGGGGCCACGGGGCGGTCCGGGGATGCAGGAAATGCTCTACCCGACCTCCTATCTGAAATCCAAAGGCCTCGGCAAAGACTGCGCCCTGCTGACCGATGGGCGTTTCTCCGGCGGCACCTCCGGCCTGTCCATCGGCCACGTCTCGCCCGAAGCGGCAGAGGGCGGCACCATTGGTCTGGTGGAACAGGGCGACACCATCGAGATCGACATTCCCAACCGATCGATCCATCTCGCGGTGGACGAGGCGACCCTGGCAGCGCGCCGCGCGGCAATGGACGAAAAGGGCTGGAAACCTGTCGCCAAGCGCAAGCGCAAGGTATCCACCGCGTTGAAAGCCTATGCGATGCTGGCCACATCCGCAGCCAAGGGCGCCGTGCGCATGGTCCCCGAGGAAGACTGAGGCGGCATCCTGCCGCGCCCTCCCCTTTGACGACGACGAAAGCCCCCTCGGACAGGGGGCTTTCGCTTGTCCATAGCGCCTGCGTGTCTGACCTTTCTGCGTGTCCCAACTTTCTGCCTGACCGACCTGCCTGCGCGCCTGAACCAGACAGCGGCGGACCGGGTCACGGGCGGCCCGCGCGATTCACCCTTGGCGCCCCCCCCCCAAGAAACACCGGCTCAGATCCCCCTGAACGGGCCCCACGGCCCCCATGGCTTTGCTGCCACATCCACCCGGCCGGCCTGAAATCCACAACCGTGCCGCAAGACCGCGCCGGGCCACGCCCGGCGCCCGGCCCAACGGGATCAGATCATGTCACATGATCGCAAGACGGGCGGGAGCCTGCCCCGCTCTTTCGCCGGTCCACACGCCTCAATCGCCCAGCTTGGCATGGACCTCGTCGAGGTCGATCTCTGCCAGGGGCAGCTTGTTGCCCGGGTTTTCAAAATCGTATTTGAACAGATCGAAATCGCGTTTGTAGATCTCATAGACCAGATGCATCGACAGGTCGTCGAAATACTCCGCCACCGGATGCGCCCGTTTCGGCCCATGGCCTTCGCTCTCGTTGAAACGCGGTATCGCGCCCAGATCAACCTGATGCGGCGTCTGGATCGCGTCGAGCACCTCCTGCATGCCCTCGTTGAATTTCTCGGTCCAGATCACCTTGTCATAGCGGCCGCCGTTGACGATGAAGGTCGACACATGGCCCGAAGTGGCTGACCAGTGAATGTCCGGCTCCATCGGGCGCCGCCAGCGGATACTGTCACGGGCAAACAGCAAAAACCGGCGGAAACTCTTGATCTGGTCAAACTCCTGTTTGCCGTCCTCGCCGCCCACTTCGATGCCATATTCATACATCAGCTTGGGCACCAGATTGCCCCGGTAACGCCGTCCGTTGCGCTGGATGCCGCAGATCTTGTCGAAGAACGAACTCAGCACGCGGGTGTAGGGGTTGCGCACGCAGGTGAAGGCATAGGATTTATGCGCCCGCACGTTCTCTTCGATCCGCGCTCGGCTCTCCTCCTGCCCCCATTTGTGCAGTTTTTCCGTCGAGTCATGAATGTCGCCATCAAAGAACGTGCCATGGTCAGAAAAATACATGATCTGCCCGATGGTAGAGCAGGCGCATTTCGGCACCACCCGATACACGACGCTTTCGCTCTCTGTCATCCAGGTGCCTGGAAATCCCATGGTTGCTTCCCTCTGCTCGTCTGATTTTGCCACATTGCCCCGAGTTTCCCGGAATGCAAAACAATCTGGTTTATTCGGCCCCACTTCCTCATTATCAATGAAACAATCCGGAAAAACAGGGGATTGCGTCTCGGACATGGCAAAAATCGCCTATATTCTGCTCTGCCACAAGGATCCCGAAGCCGTCATCGAACAGGCCGAGCGCCTGACCGCCACCGGCGACTGCATGGCGATCCATTTCGATGGTCGCGCCAGCGCCTCGGCCTTTCGCAAGATCCGCACCGCCCTGACCGACAACCCAAACGTGACCTTTGCAAAACGCCGGGTGAAATGCGGCTGGGGGGAATGGTCGCTGGTGCGCGCGACCCTCAACACACTGCAGGCCGCAGTGGAGGATTTTCCACGCGCCACCCATTTCTACATGCTGTCCGGAGACTGCATGGCGATCAAAACCGCCGACTACGCCCGCAGTTTCCTGGATCAACAGGACAAGGATTTCATCGAGAGTTTCGATTTCTTCGACAGCAACTGGATCAAGACCGGGATGAAGGAAGACCGGCTGATCTACCGCCATTTTTTCAACGAACGCACCCAGAAACGCAGGTTTTACGCGGCCTATGGCGCCCAGAAACGCCTGGGCCTGACGCGCAAGATCCCGGCCGACCTTCAGGTGCAGATCGGCAGCCAGTGGTGGTGCCTGCGCAGACGCACCGTCGAAGCGATCCTCGACATGACCCGCAAGCGGCGGGATGTGATGCGGTTTTTTGCCAGCACCTGGATCCCGGACGAGACATTCTTCCAGACCCTGGTCCGTCACCTGATCCGGGAAGAAGAGATCGAATGCCGGACATTGACCTTCCTGATGTTCAGCGACTACGGCATGCCAGTGGTTTTTCACAATGATCACTATGACTTGTTGCTCAGTCAGGATTTCCTCTTTGCCCGCAAGATCAGCCCGGATGCAAAGTCGCTCAAGACCCGGCTCGGCCGACTCTATGCGGCGCATGATGTGACGTTTCAGATCTCCAACGAGGGGCGGAACCTGTTTCAGTTCCTGTCAGAACGTGGCCGCACCGGACAGCGGTTCGCGCCCCGGTTCTGGGAAACCGAGAGCAGCCTGGGCCGCGAGCGGGAGCTGTTGATCGTTGCGAGCAAGAAATGGCACGTGGCCAAACGGCTTCTGGCGGCCATTGGTGCGCAGACCGATATTCCGACCATCGAGTATCTGTTTGACGAGGAAAACACCCCCCTGCCCGACCTTGGCGGCATTCAGCGCACCCTGGAAAAGCGCACCCGCCACCGCCGTGCCCTGATGCGCATGTTGTTTGATTACTACGAAACTGACCGTCTGGTCGTCTGCATGGATCCGGCAGCGCTGGATCTGATGCATGATTTCTTTTCTGACAGATCGCATACACGCCTGCTGCGGATCGACTGTGACTTCTCCGACAGCTACCTGATTGGCCATGCCCGCCGCGTCGGACTGGCTGGCGAACGCGCGCCCCAGGCGACCTTGGAACAACTTCTGCCGACCATTCGCAATGACATCGCCAATGAAGTGGACCAAATTCGCGGCGCCGGGTTTTCACATCACTGGGCCGTGCAGGAACGCGCATCGGAAGAGGAAAACGCCCGGGCGATCTCCAATTTCCTTGACCTGTCCCATGAGACTGCCCTGGACATCGTGCGGGCGCCGCATCTTTTTGCCGATTGACCGTGGTTCGCGGTTGCGGCCGGAGCGCTTAACTCAGCGCGGCTTGCGCCGGAACCAGCCCCGCAGCCCCCGTGTGCGATCCTCCAGCGCGTCTCCCGCAGCAAAAAATCCGTCTTCGACGTCCTCGATCAGCGGATCAATCCGGTTTCGCTTGAACCGGCGCAGTCGCACAAAAACCGCCCAGAACAGCGCCGCGAGAACGGTCAGGATGGCAATGCTGATCCAGTTCACCGGCTTGTCGTCCGGCCCGGTGGCGGGTGTCAGAGAGACCGCATTGGGAAAGGCCGACAGGAACTCGCTGCGCCAGCCATAGTGGCGGACACGCACCCATTCGGGGTTTTGCTTGTCCGAAATGGCATCATTCGCCTCGGTAAAGAGGTTGGCGGTGTCGAACTTGAAATAGGGGGGCCATCCCCAACCGGTATCCTCGTTGCGGTAGACAATCACCTTGCCATTGGGCCGCACCGCCTGGATGAACTGCACGTCGCGGTTTTCCAGCGTCGCGCTTTGCGTGTCGGGACTGGACCAGAAAATCCGGGTCCAATCCCCCAGGTCGCGCCGCTCGCCAAAGGTATCGACAATGCGCACCACATCATGTTGCGGCAAGGTGTAGTGCAGGAATCCGCCAACACATAGCCCAAAGACCAGAATGAAAATCCACTTCACATAGGCCATTTTGCCCCTTTCACGATCCGACTCGTCCTGCGCAGTGTGGTCGGCCCTGCGCGCCATTTCAAACGATCCGTGGCGGGCAAACGAATTGCGGCGTCACAGCCCTGTCCGTCACCCGCCCTTTGCGCGCCGATCCCCCGTTGGATGCAGCGTCTCCGTCAGCCGGTCAACCCCGCAGGTGGGCCTGATCGCTCAACCGACGATATTGAACTCCGGCCCATAGGGATATCCGGTGATATTCTCACCGCCGTCTTCGGTGATGATCACGATATCGTGCTCGCGGTAGCCCCCGGCGCCGGCTTGCCCCTGTGGCAACGTCAGCATCGGCTCCATCGAAATGACCATGCCAGGTTCCAGCACCGTGTCGATGTCCTCGCGCAGCTCCAGCCCCGCCTCGCGGCCATAATAATGCGACAGCACGCCAAAGGAATGGCCATAGCCAAAGGTCCGGTATTGCAGCAGGTCGCGCGCGTCGAGAAACGCATTGATCTCATTGGTGATCTCCGCGCAGCGCGCGCCCGGTTTCAGCAATGAGATCCCAAATTCATGGGCCGCCACATTGGCCTCCCAGATCCGCAGGCTGGCGGGATCGACGTCCTGGACAAACAATGTGCGCTCCAGCGCCGTGTAGTAGCCAGAGATCATCGGAAAGGTATTGAGCGACAGAATATCGCCGCGCTGCACCTGCCGCGCCGTGACCGGATTATGCGCCCCATCGGTGTTGAGCCCCGACTGGAACCAGACCCAGCTGTCCCGGTACTCGGCATCGGGAAACCGGCGGGCGATTTCCAGCTCCATCGCGTCGCGCCCGGCCATGGCAATGTCGATCTCACGCTGGCCCGGCTTGATCGCCTCGCGGATCGCATACCCGCCGACGTCCGCCACTGCGGCCCCCTGCCGGATCAACGCCAGCTCGACCGGGGATTTGTGCATGCGTTGCAGCATGGTCGTCTCGTAGAGGTCCACCATGCGGGACGGTGCAAGCGCCAGGTCCAGCTTGCCCTGCTGCAACAGCGTCAGGTGGTCGCTCTCGAATCCGATCACCGCGCCGGTGCCGGTCAGCGACTGGATTGCGCGCCAGAAATTATCCCGCTGCCAGTCCGTATAGGTGATATTGTCGCAAAAGGAGCGCCGCCAGGGCTGTCCCGCGTCGATGCCGGCGCTGATCGTCACCGCCTGGTCGGTGGTCACAACCAGACCGTAGGGGCGTCCGAAGGCACAATAGGTAAAGCCCGAATAATACGAGATATTATGCATCGAGGTGAAGACAGCAGCCTCGACGCCAAGCGCCGCCATGGCGCGGCGCAACTGCGCGATACGGGCCTCGTACTCGCTGATGGCAAACGGCAGCGGCGCTTTTTCACCATTGTGAAAGCGATAGAATTCAGGACGAGCGGTCATGCTGGACCCTCCTTTGTCAAAGAAGTTCCCGGCGTTCAGGACAGATATGGGACAGGCAGAGCGCCCACCTGTCTGGCAACAGGTCAGGACGGCGACGCCATCGCCCCGCTCTGCCCGCTATCGTGCGCGAGAGGTCGATCCGTGGCAAGATCCCATTCGCGCACGCACACGATTTCCTGCGCCTCAGCCCGTTATGACGGCGACCAGATCGCTGTCCGGATCGGCCAGCGGCTCGATCACGTTGAAATGGTGCTTGTCCAGCGCGATGACGTGATCCGCGTCCCAGGCCTCGACCAGCCAGATCGCCTGATCCAGAAAGGCCGGGCGTTCGGCGCCGCCCACCCAGACGGTGACCTTTGCGTCATATCTGTCCGTTGTTTCCACCGGGCTCTCTGCGGTGGCTGCCGCGATATCCATCTTGAAGGCGTCGTTCATTGACGTCTGCAGCAACGGCCGCAGATCCGACAGCGGCGAGATCGGCACAACCGTCCGGATGCGCGCAGCGACCGTCGCCGGCAACACCGCCTTGTCCACCATCCGCGCCACCAGATGGCCGCCGGCGGAATGGCCCGCCAGCGCAATCGGACCCTCGGTCTGCTCGGCGATCACGGTCACCGCCTGCGCAATCTGGCGGGTGATATCCGCGATTCGGACCTGCGGGCACAGATCATAGGATGGCATCGCCACCGCCCAGCCCTGCGCCAGAGCGCCCACCGCCAGATGCGACCAGGTAGATTTGTCGAACTTCATCCAATAGCCGCCGTGGACAAAGATAAACACGCCCTTCGGCGCGGCCTCCGGCAGGAACAGATCGAATGTGCACCGCGCGCCCTCCCCATAGGGCAGGTCCAGACGGGCCCGGTCGCGCAGGGCGTTCCGGAAATCTTCGGCAGAGGCCGCCCAGCGTTCAGGGTAATGGGCCGCGCCTTCGATATAGGCTCCGTTTGCGTAGGCATCGTCGAGTTCCATGCTGCTCCCTTAACATATTAAGTGTTCTGGACTTATAGGTGTCACTGGACAACATTAGGCCTAACTGATTTGGATTTGCGAGACTCGAATTTTGCGGAGGATACCATGCTCGATGCAACAACGGACCTGAAAGCGCTTCTGAAGGACCCGAGCCTTCTGGAAGCCCGCGCCTATGTCGATGGCGCATTTGTGGATGGCGAGGGCACGTTTGAGGTGACCAACCCAGCACGCGGCGATGTCATCGCCCATGTGGCGGATGTCAGCCGTATGCAGGCGCGCACAGCGATTGCTGCTGCCAATACCGCGCAAAAAGACTGGGCCAAATGGACCGGCAAGGAACGCGCGGCCGTCCTGCGCAAGTGGTTTGACCTGATGATGGAAAACCAGGAGGATCTGGCGATCATCCTGACCGCCGAAATGGGCAAGCCGCTGGCCGAAGCCCGTGGCGAGATCGCCTATGGCGCGTCTTTCATCGAGTTTTTTGCGGAAGAAGCCAAGCGGATCTATGGCGAGACCATTCCCGGCCACCAGCGCGACAAACGCATCACGGTGCTGAAGCAGCCCATCGGCGTCGCCGCCTCGATCACCCCGTGGAATTTCCCCAATGCCATGATCACCCGAAAGGCGGGTCCGGCTTTGGCGGCAGGCTGTGCCTTTGTTGCCCGCCCCGCCACGGAAACGCCGCTCTCTGCCACCGCTCTGGCGGTGCTGGCGGACCGGGCCGGCCTGCCCGCCGGCGTCTTCAGCGTGATACCCGCCTCGGACGCATCCGGCATCGGCAAGGAATTCTGCGAAAATCCCATGGTGCGCAAACTGACCTTTACCGGTTCGACCAATGTGGGCCGCATCCTGCTGCGGCAAGCCGCAGATCAGGTGATGAAATGCTCGATGGAGCTGGGCGGCAATGCCCCGTTCATCGTGTTTGACGATGCCGATCTGGACGCCGCTGTCGAAGGCGCGATCATGTGCAAATTCCGCAATAACGGACAGACCTGCGTCTGCGCCAACCGGATCTACGTGCAGGCCGGCGTCTACGATGCCTTTGCCGCGAAGCTGAAGGACGCAGTTGCCAAAATGAAAGTCGGCGACGGCCTGGAAGAGGGCGTCCAGTTCGGCCCCCTGATCAGCTGGGCCGCCGTCGAAAAGGTTGAGGCCCATATCGCCGATGCCAAGGATAAGGGCGCAGATGTCATTCTCGGTGGCACCGCCTCCGATCTGGGCGGCACCTTCTTTCAACCCACCATCGTTACAGGCGCGACCCCGAACATGGCCTTCGCCCAGGAAGAGACATTCGGCCCCCTCGCGCCGCTCTTCAAGTTCGAGACCGAAGAGGAGGTCATCGAAATGGCAAATGACACCATTTTCGGCCTTGCCTCCTATTTCTACGCCAAGGATCTGAGCCGGGTCTACAAAGTGGCCGAAGCGTTGGAATACGGGATTGTCGGCATCAATACCGGCATCATCTCGACCGAACTGGCGCCTTTTGGCGGTGTCAAACAGTCCGGTTTGGGACGCGAAGGCAGCCATCACGGCATCGAAGACTATCTGGAAATGAAATACCTCTGCATGTCGGTCTGACCGACGGGCCGACGGGCCAAAAATCAGGTGGTGGGGCCATTGAGCCCCGCCGCCATGCTTTGACACAGGCGCCGCAGCGCCGCGTTCCAGGCCGACAGCTCGGCCGCGGTCAGATGACCGGTCAGCACGACACGAAACGCCATCAGCAAGGCCCGCTGGGCCATATACATATGCTCTGACGTCAAGCCCAGATGCCGATGCTGGAGCAGCAGGTTCTCGATCAAGGGGGCAAGCGTCGCGTCGCCGCGGTGGCTGCGGACCCCAGTCGCCAGTACCCGCGCGAACATTTCTTTCTGTCGCGAGAAATCATGGGTGAACATGTCCCGCGCGGCCGGCATTTCCTCGAACAGATGCTTGTAGAAGACATCCGTCAGTTCCGCCTTGCGCGCAAATACCGTGCCAAAGCTGCCCTCGACAAGTCGTGCATCTATCTGGTGCAAAACAGCCACGTCCATTGTGACATCCCTCCAAGAACATCGCCCGTTCACCAAGCGCACCGTCAGTCTAGAGGCCCGAACTAAAGACCCCCTTACGGAGTCATCTTTAAATCTACAAAAATTCGTCACAAATGTTTTACGGCACGGCGTCAAGGCCGGGGCATTGGAAATTCACCTTCTGGAGCTGCCGATGTCCCTTCGCCTTGTGTGCCTGACATCTGCCCTCGCGCTGACCGCTGGTCTTGCGCAGGCAGAGAAATCCTTCAACCGCATTGCGTCTTTTCCCGTGGTCAAGAATATGGCCAGCGGCGAAGACACCAGCCGCGAGTCCTCGCCCGAGATCATTGATGTAACCGCCGACGGCATGACGCTGGTCTACACCGACAGCCCGCTTGGCGCGCTTGGGATGATCGACATTTCCGATGCGGCCAATCCAGCCCCGAAAGGCAATATTGCCCTGCCGGGCGAACCGACATCGGTCGCGGTGATCGGCACGATTGCCTATGTTGGCGTCAATACCTCGCAAAGCTACACCCAGCCCTCCGGTCAGCTGATGGCTTTTGACACCACGACCGGCGAAGAAATCGGCGCCTGTGATCTGGGCGGTCAGCCCGATTCACTTGCCAAGTCCAAGGACGGCGCGTTCCTCTCCATTGCGATCGAGAACGAGCGGGACGAAGACCTGAACGATGGTGTGATCCCACAGTTGCCAGCTGGCAATCTGGTGATGGTCAACACCCCCGAAGGCGGTTTGGACTGTGGCTCGATGAAAATGGTGGATCTGACCGGTCTGGCGGAAATCGCCGGGTCTGACCCCGAACCGGAATATGTCTCCATCAACGGTCTGGGCGAAACCGTCATCACCATGCAGGAAAACAACCACATGGTTGTTGTGTCCAGAGACGGCGATGTGATCAATCATTTCTCCGCCGGATCTGTTGATCTTGACGGGATCGACGCCACAGACGAACGCGGCGCGCTGATTTTCACCGAGCGCCAGACGGGTCGGCTGCGCGAACCCGACGCGGTGACCTGGATCGACGATACCCATTTCGCCACCGCCAACGAAGGCGACTACAATGGCGGTTCGCGCGGCTGGACCATCTTCAACAAGGACGGCACCGTGGTGTACGACTCTGGCGTGGAGTTCGAACATGCGATCATCCAGATCGGCCACTACCCGGACAAACGCTCCGATGCCAAGGGCGTGGAACCCGAAAGCGTGACCTTTGCCGAATTTGACGGCACGCCCTATGTCTTTGTCGGGGCCGAGCGCGCTTCGATTGTTGGCGTCTATGACGTGACCGATCCGGCCAACCCGGTGTTGAAACAACTGCTGCCCTCCGGCACCGGTCCCGAAGGCTACGTGACCATTCCGGAACGCGGTTTGCTGGTGTCTGCCAACGAATCTGACCTGATCGAAGACGGCGGTGGCCGCGCCCATGTCATGCTGTTCGAACAGCAGGACGCCCCGGCCGTCTATCCTCATCTGACCTCCGAGGGCATGGAAGAGCTGACAGGCTGGGGGGCCATCTCTGGCATGGTGGCCGATGCCGATGGCATGATCTATGCGGTGAACGACAGCTTTTACGGGTTCCAGCCGTCGATTTTCAAGATCGATCCCTCGCAGATGCCCGCGCGCATCGTGGATGTGATCCGCATCCATCGTGCCAATGGCGACGCGGCCCAGAAGCTCGACCTTGAAGGGATCACCCTGGACGGCGAAGGCGGGTTCTATGTTGCCTCTGAGGGGCGGATGGAACGCGCCATCCCGCATGCGATCTACCATGTCAGCAAGGACGGTCTGATCAAGACCAACGCGGGCGAGATCGTGATCCCGCCGGCCCTGATGACTGTCGAGAAGCGTTTCGGCTTTGAAGGCATCACCAAAGTCGGCGACACCCTGTGGATGGCGGTCCAGCGGGAATGGAAAGACGACCCGAAAAACCATGTCAAACTCGTCTCTTACAACATCGAGACAGAGGAATGGGGCGCGGTTCACTATCCCAAGGCAGAGCCGGCCACCGGCTGGGTCGGCCTGTCCGAGATCGTGGCCCATGGCGACCATGTTTACATCATCGAGCGGGACAACCAGCACGATCACCGCGCGGTCACCAAGAAAATCTACCGCGTTGCCCTCTCTGACATGGTGCCTGGCGAATTGGGCGGCACGCTGCCGGTCGTCAAAAAGGAAGAAGTCCGCGACCTGCTGCCGGACCTGACATCCACCGGGGGCTATGTCCTCGACAAGATCGAAGGGCTGGCGATCCTGGCCGATGGCACCGCCTGGGTGTCCACCGACAATGACGGTGTCGACGACAGCTCTGGTGAAACCATGTTCTGGTCCTTCAAGATCGACTAAACAGCGCCGTACGATCGGTAATTTGAAAAGGGCCCCGCGACAGGGGCCCTTTTTTGCAAGGGGGGATAGGTTTCTTGCAAGGAGGATAGGCTGCGTTTCCCTCAGGGAGGCGGCGCCTTTTCAACCTTTCCTTCGGCGCCGCTCTTGCCTAACCTCGCGCTGTTCCGCCTCTGGGCGGGGCGCTATTCTCAGGGCAGGGTGGAATTCCCTACCGGTGGTTACAGTCCACGAGCGGCCTTTGCCCCGATGCAGAGGTGTCAGCAGACCCGGCGAAATTCCGGGACCGACGGTCAAAGTCCGGATGGAAGAGAATGGAGAGACCCGTATCGCCCCCCCCGTCGAAGGGTGTTTTTGGGTCTGTTCGTCTGCCTTGGGTCACATGCGTGCACAGGAAAGGACGAAACGCAGATGACTCAATCCCTCCCCACTCCGCTTCGCGCGGCTGGCCTGATGGTCATCGCCGGAGCCTGTTTTGCATTGGTCAACACCACGCTTCAGGCGATGACCATGCGGCATGGCGCAGCGGCCCCCACGGTGACCTTCTGGCAATACCTGATCGCGTTGCTGTTTTATATCCCATGGATCTGGCGAAACCGGTCGGCGGTGCTGACGACCCGACAAGTGATGGCGCATGTGATCCGCGTCGGGCTGGCGGTCGCGGGGGTGCAGCTCTGGACGCTCGGGCTGTCTTATGTGCCGATCTGGCAAGCGATTGCGCTGATCCTGCTGTCGCCTTTCTTTGTGACCCTCGGCGCGGGTCTGGTGCTGCGCGAGCAGGTTTCGGCGCATCGCTGGGGGGCCGTGATCCTGGGCATCCTGGGCGGTTTGATCATCCTTGCGCCCTGGTCGGATCGGTTCCAGCTAACGGCCCTGCTGCCCGTCGCGGCCGCCGCGTTCTGGGCCGCGAGTTCTGTTGTCACCAAACGTCTGACAGACCGTGACAGCACCGAAACGGTGACCATCTATCTGTTGCTGCTGCTCAGCCCCGCCAATGCCGCCCTGGCCTTTGGTGCCGGCTTTGCCCTGCCGCTGAGCACCCTGTGGCTGGTGATCGCCGCCGGATTGCTGACAGCCCTGGCGCAACATGCGCTGGTGCGGGCCTATACCCTGGCGGATGCGGCGTTCTTACAGCCCTTTGACCATCTGAAACTGGTGTTCAACGTCGGCCTCGGTGTCGTGGTCTTTGGCTTTGTGCCGGATGGCAACATGTGGCTTGGAACCGCGCTGATCCTGTTCGCAAGCGCCTGGTTGCTGAACCGCGAAGCCCGCAAGCGGCCCCACTCAGTGCCGCAGAGCGCCTGACACCAGCGCCGCGTAAATCTGAACAGACTGGTCCCGCGCGCCCTGAGTGGCGGCGGGGCCAAAGACACCCGTCAGCGTGGCGGAGCCGGTGTAGATCAAGGCGGCAGCCCCCAGAAGCTGCGTCGTGACCGCAAGCGCCCCCTGAACCCCGGCCCCCTGCCATCTTTCGGTCGCTTGAACCGTGGCCACGAGGCTTTCCAGCAGGGTCACAAACGCGCCGCCATCCTGTGGTCGCGTGGCCTCGCCCCCCGTGGTGACAGCGTCGATCAGCTCGCGCCCGAGCAGCCGGGCCGGATCGGCATCAAACTGCATCTGCGCGAGGTACCGGGCGAAGAACGCCTCCAGCTGGTCTTCGGGCGGCCGATCATCCTCCATCGCGTCAAAGAGCAGGTGCAGAACCTCATCAGCGGTCTGTTCGACCGCCAGCGCATATAGCGCCTCCTTGCTGCCGAAATGATGCAGCAACGCCTGTTTGGTGAGGCCAAGCTCCCGTGCGATTGCTGCAATCGACGCCCCGGCAAAGCCATGCGCGGCGAACAATTTGCGCGCGCTGACGATCAACTGGGATCGCGTCGTGCCATGTGTAGGCGATGAGGGGTTCATCCCCGCAGTAGGACAGAGTACGGGCCTGCGCGCAACCTACCGAGTGGTAAGGCCTGCGTTAAATCGCAAGAAAAGCCTGCGCTAGATCGCAAGCAAGACGCCCCCGGCACGCCAGCCGGGGGCGACAGATCATCAGCGAAAACGCGGATGCGGCGGGATCAGTTCACCGTCGGGGCCGAAATTTCTTTCGGCTTGCGCCCGGCGGAGGAGGCGATCTCGATCCGGCGCGGTTTCAGTGCTTCCGGCACCTCGCGGACCAGGTCGATATGGAGCATGCCGTCGGCATGGCTGGCCCCCTCCACGCGCACGTGGTCAGCCAGCGTAAAGCGGCGTTCGAACGCGCGGGTGGCAATGCCGCGATGCAGATAGGCGCGCTCTTCCACGTCGTCGGATTTGCGGGCGGACACGATCAGCGCGTGTTCCTTCACCTCAACATGAAGTTCGTCTTCGGAAAAACCGGCCACCGCGATCGAGATGCGATAGGCGTCATCGGCGGTTTTTTCGATGTTGTAAGGAGGATAGCTGGGTTGCTGGATGTCGGCGCTCATGACGCGGTCCATCAGGTCTGCAATCTGGTCGAAACCAACAGTTGCACGGTGCAGCGGTGTAAAATCAAACGTACGCATGGTTCATCCTCATCTTTGAGCGATTACTACGATCATGCCCTCCCTCTTCGGGACGGGCGTTGGCGACTCAAGGCCCGTTCTTGGCACCTCGGTCAGCCAATGAAATATGAACATCATCGACAGTTTCAAGAGGATCAGCGTGAGCGGCTGATAAATTTTGCTCCCATATCATCGCGGCGGGGTTCGCCCACCTGGACCCGGCTGACCCCTGCCGGGAGACGGCTGCCGACGTGGGTTCCCGTCAGTTCCGCCTCCAGCAAGGTCAGCTCTTCGGCGAGCGCCGCCCCGAGCGAAACCGCCTTGCCCTCCACACGCGCCTTTGCCGACACGACCGACACGATGCGCGGGCGGTCACCCTCGAAAGAGAATACAGGCGCGCCGGACGCCCCGAAATCCACGTCACAGGACATCACCAGAACGCCATCCTGTCGCGCCATCACCGCGCAGACTTCCTGCAGGGAGGGCGCTTCGGACCGGTCATGCGCATAGGACACAACCCCCACGCGGGCACCGCGCCGCGGGCGGGCGTCGGTCTCGAAGGGGGTGACGGTGGTGTTCCGGATCGGGCGCTGCAACTGCAACAAGGCGATGTCATTGCGCACCCGGACGGCCGACAATGTGCCGTCATAGATATAGAGCGGGTGCACGACCGCGCGTTTCACAGCGCGATAGGCAGAGGCCCGGCCATTGCGAAACCCGGCCAGAAATTCGATTGTCGTGGGGTCGATCTGCTGCAGCGTCGTCCGGTCAAACAGACAATGCGCCGCCGTCAGCACAAGATCGGGCGCGATCAGCGCGCCGGTGCAGAACCCTTCGCCCTGGCGGTCAAGCCGCCCGACCGCTTCCCAGTCGCGCCCGGCCTCTGTGGTTTCCAGGCTCTTGAGGCGGCTGTCATCCAGCTCTGCCGCCTGCACGAGCTGTGCCAGCGCAACCAATGCCAAAGATAAAATAAATCGCAACACTGGCACCACCGCTTTGCTCCACGTTCCCCGAGTCGCATGTTTGCAAAAGCGCGGGGCGAAATTTGGGCGCGCAAGTGCGACTCGCGCCCCCAAGGTGATGCCGCCTGTGCAGGCCTAGCGCAAGTTCGGAACCGCAGAGTCCGCCGGATTCTGGCTGAGCGCTGGCGGCTTTGGCCCGCCCGTCGCCCAATCCAGCAGCTCGACTGTATGCACAATCGGCACCTTGGTTGCCGAGCCGATCTGCATCATGCAACCGATGTTGCCTGCCGCGATGATATCCGGCGACCTGGCCTCCAAGGTCCGAACCTTGCGCGCCTTCAATTGTGCGGAGATGTCCGGTTGCAGCAGGTTGTAGGTCCCGGCCGAACCACAACACAGGTGGCTGTCGGCCGGCTCCACCACCGTGAAACCTGCCTGTTTGAGCAGGGTCTTGGGATGGGTCTTGATCTGCTGGCCATGTTGCAGGGAGCAGGCCGCGTGATAGGCGACGGTCACGCCCTTCTCCGCCCCTGTCGGCAGGTCGAGTTGCATCAGCAGCTCCGAAATATCCATCGCCAGGCCAGAGACAACCGCCGCATCCGCCGCCAGGGGGTCATTGCGGAACATATGGCCGTAGTCCTTGACCGTGGTGCCACACCCAGAGGTGTTGATGACGATCGCGTCCAACCCCTTGCCGGTTTTCTCGGCCATCCAGGCGCGGATGTTCCGGGCGGCAGCGGCATGGCTTTCGCCCTCGCGCCCCATGTGGTGGGTCAGGGCGCCGCAGCAGCCCGCGCCCTCGGCCACCACCACCTCGCAGCCGAAACGGCGCAACAGGCGGATGGTGGCATCGTTGATATCGGTGTTCAGCGCCTTTTGCGCGCAGCCTGTCATCAGCGCCACCCGTTTGAGCGGCGTGCCGGAGGCGGCAAAGCTCTGCGGATCGTCGTTGCGGCTGACCGGAGGGATCACCTTGGGCGCCATCTCCAGCATCGCCCGCAGGCGGGCGTCAGGCAGCAGCCCCTTGAAGGGCCGGGCCAGCTTGGCCCCCAGCAAGGCCAGCCGAAACCGGGTCGGATAGGGCAGAACCCGCGCCAGCAGCCAGCGCAAGGCCCGATCCGAAAGCGGGCGTTTGTAATGCTTGTCGATATAGGCGCGGGCGTGATCGACCAGATGCATGTAGTGCACCCCCGACGGGCAGGTGGTCATGCAGGCCAGGCAAGACAGGCAGCGATCAATATGCTTGACGGTTTTCTCATCCGGCACACGCTCGTTTTCCAGCATATCCTTGATCAGGTAGATGCGCCCGCGCGGGCTGTCCAATTCGTCGCCAAGCACCTGATAGGTGGGACATGTCGCGGTACAAAACCCGCAATGCACGCAGCTGCGCAGGATTTCATTGGCACGTTGGGTGCCCGGGTCGCGGAGCTGGTTGTCGGTAAAGGTGGTTTGCATGTGATTACCCCATCAGCCCAGGATTGAGAATGCCGCGTGGATCGAACTGCGCCCGGAGCCCGGCCGCCAGCCTGGCCAGCGGTGCCGGTTCCGGGTGGTGACGCGGCAAAACCGTGCCCTCGGCCGCACGGACCAGGGTGGCATGGCCGGGCACCGTCATCGACGCGCGCAGGTCACGTCCGGCAGGCATCAGCGCCCAGATCAATCCACCACCCCAATCACACAGCACCTGTGTCGCGCCCAGCGCCGGGATCAGGGCCACCGCGTCCGTCGGTTTTACCGAAATGCGCCAGACATCCCCTGGCTGCCCCGCCAGAGATGCGACATCGCGGATGCCGCGCCACAGATCCGCACAGTCGGTCAGGACCTCGACGCTGCCCAACTGTCCCAGTATTTTTGTCAGCGCCTCGGCGCGATACCGTACCGAAGCCTCGAACCCCTGCAGCCGCACGTAAGCCGTCCGCACCTGCGGATCGTAGCTGGCGCCGGTCACATCAAACGGGGACCCCAATGCGGCAGAAAGCGCCGCGATTCCTTTTGCAAGATCCAGGTCGCGCACCGTGACGGTCGCAGTTGTTTCCGGCGTTGGCAGGACCTTCAGCGAGACTTCGGACAGCACCCCCAATGTGCCATGCGCCCCGGCCATCAGCTTGACCAGATCATAGCCGGTGACGTTCTTCATCACCCGCCCGCCATTGCGCAACACCTGCCCCTGCCCATCGACGAACCGCACGCCCAGCAGAAAATCCCGCGCCGCGCCGGCCTGAATGCGCCGGGGGCCAGAGATATTGGCGGCAAAGACCCCGCCCATCGTCGGCTCGCCTTGCGTGTGCATCAGCAGGCGGTGATCCATCGGCTCGAACGCCAGTTGCTGGTTTTCCGATGCCAGCAGGGCCTCCACCTCCGCCACCGGCGTGCCGGCCTGGACCACCAATGTCAGCGCACCGGGTTCATAAAGCGTCACCCCGCTCAACCCGCGCGTGGACACGACGTCCCCGTCCAGGACGACACCACGGGTGTTGCCCCCCTGGATCTGCAGCGGCCCCTTGGCGCCAGCAATGAAATCGGCCAGTTCGGCCTCGCTCTGCGGATGTGTCATGTTCAGCGTCTTCCAAATGTCCTGGGGGAGTGGCCATCACAGGCCAGGGGGCAACGCCCCAAGGGCGTGCCTAGGCGGCCGCGATACCTGCGGTTCGGCGGCTTTCGGTGGTCGACAGCGGGAACACCTTGGCCGGGTTCAGCAGCCATGTCGGGTCGAACACGTCCTTGACCCGCAGCTGTGCCTCGATATCCGCCGCGCCATATTGATGCAGCATCAGGTCACGCTTTTCGATGCCGACGCCGTGCTCTCCGGTCAGGCAGCCGCCGACCTCGACACAAAGCTTCAGGATCTCGGCGCCAAAGGCCTCGCACCGTTCCAGATCGCCGGGCTTGTTGGCATCGAACAGGATCAACGGATGCATATTGCCGTCGCCGGCGTGGAACACGTTTGCCACCTTGAGGCCAAACGCCTCGCTCATTTCGCCAATCCTGCGCAGCACAAGCGGCAGCTCCGTGACCGGGATCGTCCCATCGAGGCACATGTAGTCGTTGATCTGCCCCATGGCGCCAAATGCCGATTTCCTTCCCAGCCAGATCCGTGCCGCTTCTTCGGCGTCTGCCGCCTCTCGCAGCTCCACCGGATCATGCCGCCGGGCGATCTCTGCAATCAGGTGCAACTGGTGGGCAATCTCGGCCTCAGACCCTTCGACCTCGACGATCAGCAAGGCCTCGCACATCGGGTATCCCGCCTTGGCAAAGGCTTCGCAGGCTTCGATGCAGGGGCGGTCCATGAATTCGATCGCCACCGGCAGAACCCCGGCCTTGATGATGTCAGAGACGCAGGCCCCCGCGACCTCGTTGCTGTCAAAGGCAATCATCACCGGGCGCGCGCCTTCGGGTTTGTGCAGGATGCGCAATGTGGCTTCGGTCACCACCCCAAGCTGACCCTCGCTGCCGCAGATGACCCCCAGAAGATCCAGGCCCGCCGCATCAAGATGCGCGCCACCGATCTCGATCACGCTGCCATCCATCATCACCATCGTCACACCAAGCAGGTTGTTGGTGGTCACACCATACTTCAGGCAATGGGCGCCGCCGGAGTTCATCGCGATATTGCCGGCAATCGCACAGGCCAGTTGCGACGAGGGATCGGGCGCATAAAAGAACCCGTCTTCCTCGACCGCCCCCGAAACCGACAGGTTCGTGCGCCCGGTCTGCACCCGGATGACCCGGTTGTCATAGTCGGTATCCAGCACCTCGTTCATCCGTGCCACGCCGAGGATCACGCAATCCGCAGTCGGCAAGGCCCCGCCAGCCAGCGAGGTGCCCGCCCCGCGCGGCACCACCGGCACCCCCATGGCATGACAGATCCGCAGCACCGCGGACACCTCCTGCGTGGTCCGTGGCAACACGGCCAGCATCGGCGGACACCGGTAGGCCGTCAGCGCGTCGCATTCGTAGGCGCGGGTTTCCGCCAGATCAGAAATGATGGCATCCGCAGGCAAGACCCGGCCGAGCTGGCGCAGCAGCTCTGCCTTTTGGGCCAGGATGGCGGCATTGGGGGGTGGCATCTCCATGCGGGCTCTCCTCTTTGGTAAAGTAATATTACCAATTTATCTGCTCTGGCAAGGCACAACTGACTGAGCTAGGGTTCCGGCATGATCTGGATCGAGCGCCTCAATCAGTTTTCCATGTGGGATTTCATTGCCCTGGCCTGTTTTATTCTCGGCTGGCTCTGGATTGGCTGGCGCATCGAGAACCCGCGCGAAACGCGCCCTTCGGTCTCGTACCTGATGGCGAATTTCCGGCGGGACTGGATGCAGGAGATGGTCTGTCGCAATCCGAGGATTTTTGATTCGCAGGTGATTTCCTCGCTCCGCCAGGCGACGGCGTTTTTCGCGTCGGCGACAATGGTTGCCCTTGGGGCCGGGCTTGCCCTGGTGGGCGACACGGACCAATTGGCTGGCGTGGCACAGGATCTTGCGCTTGAGACCTCGCCTGAATTCGTCTGGGAGATCAAGATCCTGGTGGTGCTGGCCTTTCTGACCAACGCGTTCCTCGGGTTTGTCTGGTCGCACCGGCTGTTTGGCTATTGCTCTGTCTTGATGGCCGCGGTCCCCAATGACCCCGAGCATCCGCGCGCCTACCCGCGTGCGCGTCAAGCGGCAGAAATCAATATCACCGCCGCGCGCAGTTTCAACCGGGGGCTGCGATCGACCTATTTCGCACTGGCTGGACTTGCCTGGCTGGTCGGCCCCGAAGCGCTGATCCTCGCCACGGTGATCACCTTGGGGGTACTGTATCGCCGGGAGTTCGTGTCCCGGTCGCGGCGTATTCTGATGCAATCGGACGCCAATACGCCGGTCCCCGCCGCACCGGGCCCACAAGCCTGAGCGCCAGCATCAGCGTCAGCGGCGGGTCTCATCCAGGTCAGGTTCTGTGATAGGGGCTGCCGGCCAGAATGGTCGCGGCGCGGTAGATCTGTTCAGACAGCATCACCCGGACCAGCATATGCGGCCAGACCATCTTGCCAAAGGACAACGAGAAATCCGCCTCGGCCCGCAGCGACGGATCAATGCCATCGGCACCACCGATGATCAGAGCCAGATCCTGACGCCCAGTATCGCGCCAATCCGCCAAACGCTTAGCCCAGGCGGGCGAGGACAGGAGCTTGCCGCGTTCATCAAGCGTACAGATCACCGCGCCTTTGGGCAGAGATTTGCGCAACAGGTCCGCTTCGGCGGCCATGCCGGCATTTTTCTTATCCTCAACCTCAACAAGCCGCGCCGGCCCAAGGCCCAAGGCACGGCCGGTCCGGTCGAACCGCTGGAGATAGTCGTCGATCAGTGATTTTTCAGGTCCCGAACGCAGGCGTCCGACCGCGCAGATATGCACACGCATGAAGGCGTCCTCTGGGAATTTGGCGTTGACCGGCACGGATGGCCGAGAGCCACGATGCCGCTGCGGTTCTCTTTCACACGCTTATCCCCGCCCATCCCCGACCCGGTATCGTGCAAGCGCACAGAGGCGGGAGACTGGAGGGATTGCATCGGCCATTGGGCGCGGTCATTGGGTCAGGCATAGCCCGACCCGCAAAGCCCCGCACAAAGGGTATCAGCTGGCGACAGCGCCGGCCGGCAGCCACATCTTTTCGATCTGGTAAAACTCGCGCACTTCCGGGCGGAAGAGATGAACGATGACATCCCCTGTATCGATCAGAACCCAGTCACCGGTGTCCTTGCCCTCAACCTTGCAGATAACACCGAAATCATGCTTCAGCTTCTCGGTCAGTTTCTCGGACATGGCGGCGACCTGACGAGTGGACCGACCAGTGGCCACGACCATATAGTCACCAATCGACGTCTTGCCGCGCAGGTCGATCTGCATGACATCTTCGGCCTTGTCTTCGTCGAGAGAGGTTAGAATGCGCTTCAACAGATCTTCACTGTTGAACGGCTGTGTGGAGGCGGCCATCACGGCTGCTCCGGAGAGGGCGGCAGGTGCCGCCTGAAGTTGGGGTGCCAGGACATTGTCCTCCTTGCTGCGCGCCGCCGGTCCCCCGGCGCTGGGGTCCTGTCAAATGTAGCAAGCCTTGAGGGTTTTTTCAATCGAGCTTCGGCGCAGAGCCGCCCTGCGCCTGCGTTGGGTCTTCGGCGGCCACCTGCACCGCAATCGGGTCGTTCATCAGTCTGACTTCACGTTGCGGGAAGGGGATCGAAATACCCTCGGCCTTAAACGCATCCCAAAGCGCCAGAAACACGTTGCCCCGGATATTTGTCAGCCCGCCGGTCGGATCGCTGATCCAGAACCGCAGGATGTAGTCGACGCTGCTGTCGCCAAAGCCGACGACATGGCAGACCGGACGCATTCCGTCCTGTTCCAGCACCCGGCTGACCGTCATTGCCGCCGCAATGGCCACCTTGCGAACCTTGTGGGGATCGTCGTCGTAGCTGGTGCCAAAGTTGATATCCAGCCGCACGAAGCGGTTGGAATGGGACCAGTTCACCACCTGCGAGGTGATCAGATCCTCGTTCGGGATCAGGTATTCCTTGCCGTCGCGGGTCACCACGGACACGTAGCGTGCGCCCAACGCGTTGATCCAGCCGAAGGTTTCGCCCAACGAGATCACATCGCCGGGTTTGATCGAGCGATCCATCAGGATGATGATCCCCGACACCAGGTTGGAGACCACCTTTTGCAGACCAAACCCGATGCCGACACCGACCGCGCCGGACAGCACTGCCAGCCCGGTCAGGTCAAAGCCGATGGACCGGATCACCACGGTGAACGCAATCCCGTACAGCAGGACCTGCACGGCTTTGCCCGCAAGCACTTGCATTGACGGCGACAGGTCTTCGTTGCGACGCAACCCCCGCTCGGCCAGACCAGCCCCGGCCCGGGCAATGGTCAGCATCGCCGTGGCCAGCACGACCGCCTTGAACACCACCAGCAGAGACAGATGCAGATTGCCAATGTCAAAGGCCACGGAATCAAGGATCGCCGCCGCATCGTCCACCAGGTTGAAGACCGCCAGGGTGGCATAGCCCCACATCAGCCAGGTGGCGAACTTGCGCAGGCTGGGGTTGGCGATAAAGCGCGACACCAGCGCAATGGCCAGCCAGGCAGCAGCAAGCTTGGCGGCGGCCCCGATCAAGTAGCTGCGCGAGGGCCAGGTCACCTCCCGCATCACCGCGTAGACCGCCCAGGACAACAGCGTGAAATAGATGAGGGTCAGCCGCCGCAACACCTGCACCAATAGGCGCAGCCGCCATTTGGGCCAGCCCTCCCGGCTGCGCGCCCAGGTCTCCCAGCGGGCCTGCGTGGCCGCCCGCATAGAGATCGCGGCGAGGATCAGCCCCAGCACGATCACGACCTGATACTGCCGCCACCCCGGCGTCATCACCAGATCCCAGTAGCGCTCGGCGATCCGCAGTAGCGATTGCGCCGTGCCAATCACGAAGTCTGGCAGAACATCCTGCTCCATTGTCGTCCTCCTGAACGGCCAGCATGTCCTGTCCGTTCAGGAGGATGCAAGGAAAACCCGGTGCCACCAGGACAGGCGCGCTGCCACAGAACGAATCTTGATTGTCGGCGGGCGCGGCTATATGCCAGCGGACATGACTCACGTATTGGCTCAGACGATTGCCCTTCAGGACCGCGCGCGACTGCGTGAGCGGTTCTTTGGTGCTGCCCGCACGGTTCTTGCGCGGCTATAAGCCCCGCAGCCAGACCAGTTACGCCAGCTCAAATATCGAACATACGGGAGAGGACCCATGTCCCCCAAAACACTCTATGACAAGATCTGGGATGCGCATGTTGCGCATGAAGCGGAAGACGGCACCTGCCTGCTTTATATCGACCGCCACCTCGTGCACGAGGTCACCAGCCCTCAGGCCTTTGAAGGTCTGCGTCTGGCCGGCCGCAAGGTGCATGCGCCGGACAAGACCATCGCGGTGCCGGATCACAACGTGCCGACCACCCCGGGGCGTGACAACCCCGACCAGATGCCCGAGGACAGCCGCATCCAGGTGGCCGCACTGGACACCAACGCGCGTGAATTCGGCGTACACTATTACCCGGTGAACGACGTGCGTCAGGGGATCGTGCATATCGTCGGCCCCGAACAGGGCTGGACCCTGCCCGGCATGACCGTGGTCTGTGGCGACAGCCATACCGCGACCCATGGTGCTTTTGGCGCCCTGGCGCATGGCATCGGCACCTCCGAGGTGGAGCACGTCCTGGCGACCCAGACGTTGATCCAGAAGAAATCCAAGAACATGAAGGTCGAGATCACCGGTAAATTGTCACCGGGCGTCACCGCCAAGGACATCGTTCTGACCATCATCGGCGAGACCGGCACCGGCGGCGGCACTGGCTATGTCATCGAATATTGCGGTGAAGCGATCCGCGATCTGTCGATGGAAGGCCGTATGACCATCTGCAACATGGCGATCGAAGGCGGCGCCCGCGCCGGTCTGATCGCCCCGGACGAAACCACCTATGCCTATGTCAACGGCCGTCCCCACGCCCCCAAGGGCGCCCAGTGGGAAGCCGCGCTGGCCTGGTGGAAGACCCTCTACTCCGATGACGATGCGCATTTCGACAAGGTGCTGACCATCCGGGGCGAGGACATCGCTCCGACCGTCACCTGGGGCACCTCGCCCGAGGATGCACTGCCGATCACCGCAACGGTCCCCGCCCCCGAGGATTTCACCGGTGGCAAGGTCGAGGCGGCGAAACGCGCGTTGGACTACATGGGGCTGACCCCCGGCATGAAGCTGACCGACATCGAGATCGACACCGTCTTTATCGGGTCCTGCACCAATGGTCGCATCGAAGATCTCCGCGCCGCGGCCGAAGTGCTCAAGGGCAAGAAGGTCAAGGACGGCATGCGGGCCATGGTGGTGCCTGGCTCCGGTCTGGTCCGCGCCCAGGCTGAAGAAGAAGGCCTTGCCGAGATCTTTACCGAGGCTGGGTTTGAATGGCGTCTGGCGGGCTGTTCCATGTGTCTGGCAATGAACCCCGACCAGCTGAGCGAAGGCGAGCGCTGTGCCTCGACCTCCAACCGCAATTTCGAAGGCCGCCAGGGCTTCAAGGGGCGCACGCACCTTGTGTCGCCAGCCATGGCCGCCGCTGCTGCTGTCACCGGCAAGCTGACCGATATCCGCGAGCTGCAGTAAGGAGCCAGCGTCATGAAAAAATTCGAAACCTTCACCGGGATTGCGGCGCCGATGCCGCTGGTCAATATCGACACCGATATGATCATTCCCAAGCAGTTCCTGAAAACCATCAAACGCTCCGGCCTTGGCGTGCACGCTTTTGACGAGATGCGGTTTGATCGCGATGGCAACGAGAATCCCGACTTCATTCTCAACAAGCCTGCCTACCGCGAAACCTCGATCCTGGTGGCCGGTGACAACTTCGGCTGCGGCTCCTCGCGCGAGCATGCGCCCTGGGCGCTGGAAGATTTCGGTATCAAGGTCGTGGTCTCCACCTCCTTTGCCGATATTTTCTTCAACAACTGCTTCAAGAACGGCATGCTGCCCATCGTGCTGCCACAGGAGCAGGTGGACCTGCTGATGGCGGACTCCGAAAAAGGCGAAAACGCCCGGATGACCGTGGATCTGGAAGCGCAGGAAATCACCACCTCTGATGGCGAAGTGATCAAGTTCGACGTCGATCCCTTCCGCAAGCATTGCCTGCTGAACGGTCTCGACGATATCGGGCTGACACTGGAAAAGGGCGATGCAATCCAGGCTTTCGAAGCCAATGCCGCTCAGGCCCGCCCCTGGGTCTGAGACCTGAGGGCCGCTGACCGCTGTCGGCGACAGGCAACTATCACAGATGGGCCGCTCCGGTTTGGGCGGCCCATCTTACATGCGGGCCCTTGCGGGCGGGTTCCGCGGTGGCTGAAACACACCAAAAGGCACAAATTTGCCATAATTTTTAACTTCTAAAGACAAGCCGCAGCCCGCCCCTGTTGTACAAGGATCGCGCAACGACACGCCGGTAAGTCGATGATTTCCTGATTGAACATTGATGCAGCCGGGCATCACATCCGCAGCGGTGTTTCAAATTTGAGACATTTCCACCCCGTTGCGCTTGAGAAAAGCCGCGACGGCGTGCAGGATTGGGGCAAAAATGAGGCAGAGCAGTCTGGCATGAGTCAGGGTGCTTCATACCGGGTCATTCCACAAAAAAACCGGAAGACCCCTGGGTGAAGGAACACACAAGTGCTTGCACGCATGACGAGCGCGGCCATTCGCGGGCTATTGGTGGCATTGCTGATCGCGTTGCCCTCGTTGCTGTTGCCGGTTGCGGCGACGCAATCTCCGGAAATCGTGACACTTATGGCCCTGCTGGCCGGCGGGCTGGTCTTTGCCGAGTATTACTCGCACTTTCCCAGCTTTCTTGAATTCCGCAACGCCCCGCCCCTCAACCGCAGCCGGTTTTTCTTTATTGCGCTCTGCATGGTCCTGCTGAGCCTGCTTGCCAGCCATCCCTTTCAGCCCACCGGCCTGACCGCATTGGTGCACAAAATGGCCTTGAGCCTAGGCGAAAAGCTGGATTTTGCCTATTCGCCCGTGCAGCTGACCCGGCTGATGATGCCGACCGATGTGCCGCAATACACGGTGGAACTGGTGCGGGCCGCGGCTGGCCTTGCCTATCTTATCTCGTTGATCTCTGTCGCCTATTTCGCCTGCGTGATCCGGCTGCGCAACTGGCCGCTGTCCAACGGCGCTTTTAATGTCTGGGTCAACCTGCCACTGTTTGACCCCACCACCGGCGGCGATGTGGTGACGCGGCTGCAGCGTGATGCCAAACTGCACATCATTGCCGGCGTCCTGATGCCGTTCCTGGTTCCGGCGCTTATCCAGATGTCAGCCAGCCTGTTTGATCCGGCGTTGCTGGGCAATCCACAGCTGCTGATCTGGTGCGTGACCGGCTGGGCAATGGTGCCTGCCAGCATGATCACGCGCGGCATGGCCCGCCTGCGGGTTGCTGATCTGATCGAACAGAAACGCCGCTCCTTCGACCACGACAAGGACCTGCAGACGGTATGAGACGGGCCGCAGCAGCCAGTGCGGCCTTGCTGTTCTGGCTTGTCTCCGGCGCTGTCTTGCCTGCGCAAACCGTGCGTCTGGCGACCTTCAATACCGAACTCAGCCGTAAGGGGCCGGGCCTGCTGCTGCGGGACCTGCTGCGGGATACCGATCCTCAGATCACCGAAGTGCTCGCGACCATCGTTACGGCGGATGCGGACATCCTCGCCCTGCAAAGCATTGACTGGGATCACGACAGCCAGACGCTGGAAGCCTTGCAACAGCGCCTGGCAGAGGCCGGGATGCCCTATCCCTACAGCTTCACGCGGCGACCGAATGCAGGCGTTGCCTCGGGTTTGGACCTGGATGGCGATGACCGGCTGGGCGAGCCGGAGGATGCCTGGGGCTGGGGACGTTTTACCGGCCAAAGCGGCCTTGCGCTGCTGTCCCGACACCCAATCGTCGCAGCAGATGCCATCGACCTGACCGACATCCGGTGGCACACGCTGCCGCATCACCGGATGCCCCGGACACAAGACGGCCAGCCCTACCCCAATGCGGATATTGCGCAAGTGCTGCGCCTGTCCTCTGTCAGCCATTGGGCCGTACCGATCCAGATTGCAACGGGCAGCCGCCTGTGGGTGATGACCTTTCACGCCGCACCGCCGGTGTTTGATGGACCAGAAGACCGCAACGGACGCCGCAACGCGGATGAAATCCTGCTCTGGCAGCATTTCCTGGATGGGGCACTGGGTGAGACCTATGGCCCCGTGCCTCAGCCCCCATTTGTCCTGCTTGGCGATGCCAACAATGACCCGCTTCGCGGCGAGGGGCACAAGGATGCGCTTTTGCAATTGCTGAACGACCCGCGCCTTTCGGCCCCTATTCCCCAAGACGAAACCGGCGCCTCTCACACCGTGGTTTGGGACAGCACCGGCCCGATGCGGGTGGACTATATCCTGCCCTCCTCCGAGCTCACGGTTGTGGGCTCCGGCATCCTGCGCAGTGCGGGCAGCCGGCATGGGTTGGTTTGGATCGATATCCAACGCTGAACCGCCCTCTGGCGCAGGATTATGACCCGCCATTATTGACCCGGCGACAACAGCCCGCTAGGCCCATTGGCAACACGCCAAAGGAGTAATTGCATGTCCAATCCATCGATTCTGATTTTGCCCGGTGACGGTATCGGCCCCGAGGTCATGACAGAAGTCAAAAAGGTCATTTCCTGGTTCGGCGCCAAGCGCGACATTCAGTTCGATGTGAGCGAGGACCTGGTCGGTGGCGCCGCCTATGACGCCCATGGGACACCGCTGCATGATGACACCATGGCCCGCGCGCAGGAGGTTGATGCCGTTCTGCTTGGCGCGGTTGGTGGCCCGAAATATGACGAGCTGGATTTCTCCGTGAAACCAGAGCGCGGCCTCTTGCGCCTGCGCAAGGAAATGGACCTGTTCTCCAACCTGCGCCCGGCACAGTGTTTTGACGCGCTGGCAGATTTCTCCTCGCTGAAAAAGGACGTTGTCGCGGGTCTGGATATCATGATCGTGCGCGAACTGACCTCCGGTATCTATTTCGGCGAACCCCGTGGCATCTTCGAAGAAGGCAACGAGCGCGTCGGCATCAATACCCAGCGCTACACCGAAAGCGAGATCGACCGCGTGGCCCGGTCCGCGTTTGAATTGGCCATGCGTCGCGGCAAAAAACTCTGTTCGATGGAAAAAGCCAACGTGATGGAGTCTGGCATTCTGTGGCGTGAAGTCGTCACCGAAGTCGCCAAGGACTACCCCGAGGTGGCGCTGTCGCACATGTATGCGGACGCCGGTGCGATGCAGCTGTGCCGCTGGCCCAAGCAGTTCGATGTCATCGTCACCGACAACCTGTTCGGCGACCTCCTGTCCGATGCCGCGGCGATGCTGACCGGCAGCCTTGGCATGTTGCCCTCGGCCTCGCTTGGGGCCCCGATGGCCAATGGCCGCCCCAAGGCGCTGTATGAACCCGTTCACGGCTCCGCACCGGATATCGCCGGTCAGGGCAAGGCGAACCCCATCGCCTGTATCCTGTCCTTCGCCATGGCGCTGCGCTACAGCTTTGACCTTGGCAGCGAAGCGGATCGCGTTGAAGCCGCCGTCGAAACCGCGCTGGCCAACGGTGCCCGCACCGCCGACCTGCTGGGCGAAGAAGGGGCGACGCCGATCTCCACCTCGGAAATGGGCGATGTGATCGTGGCGGCGCTGGACGCAAGCCTCTGATCTGATTGAGCCATCACGACAAGACGAGGCCGGGGTGATCCCCGGCCTTTTGTGTTTCACGCCGCCAAAAACCTTGCCCCAAGGTTGCATTCCACCCTTGCAAGCGCCCCCCTGGCGGAGTTAGCGCTATAGGGACCCTGCCGATGCCATGTTTCCCAATAGCCATTCTGGTGACAAAATGAATATCAAAGCTGCCATTTTTGCCCTCATCGCCTATGCGATTTTTTCATCCCATGACGTTGTGGTGAAATTTGTCAGCGCCGAAGTCTCCGCCTTTCAGATTGTCTTCTTTTCCAGCCTTTTGTCCTTCCCCTTGTTAACGATGTTGATGGTGCGCGATGCGACACCCGGCACCCTGCGGCCGAAGCATCCGGTCTGGACCGCCATGCGGTCGCTGTCGATGTCGGTGATCCCCGCCTGTGCCTTTTACGCGTTTTCGGTGCTGCCACTGGCCCAGACCTATGCGCTGCTGTTTGCAACCCCGCTGCTGATCACGCTGCTTTCCATTCCGGTCCTGGGGGAAAAGGTTGGCCTACCCCGGATGGCGGCTGTGCTTGTTGGCTTCATCGGCGTGATGATCGTGCTCCGGCCAGGGGAAACGGAATTGGGCCTTGGCCATGCCGCCGCCCTGCTCGCCGCCTTTGGCAACGCTTTCCAATCGGTGATCCTACGCAAGCTGAGCAATGTCGAGCGCCGGGTCGTATTGATGCTGTTTCCGATGCTGACGACCGTGGTGGTCATGGGGATGGCGCTGCCCTTCGTCTACGTCCCGCTGGCGCCGACTGAAATGGGCGGCCTGGCGGTCATCGCCGTCTGCGGTTTCTGCGCCACCCTCTTGCTGGTGAATGCCTATTCCATCGGCGAGGCCGCCATCGTCGCGCCGATGCAATATTCCCAGATCATCTGGGCGACCATCTTTGGCATTCTGCTGTTTGGCGAGGATGTGGACCTCCTGACCCTGGTCGGTGCCGGGATCATCATTGCGAGCGGGGTCTATATCGTCCTGCGCGAAGCGCGCGGCGGCCGGTCTCACAACACGCCGGTCCTGCAGACCCGCAGCCGGGCTGTCACAAGCAGCGGCATGAATGTGTCCTTCTTCCTGAAACGGAATTCTGCGGAAAATCAATCCGAATAGGGCTTGCCAAAAACCGGCCACAGCGGTAATTCACGCGCCACGGTCGGAGCGTAGCTCAGCCTGGTAGAGCACTGTCTTCGGGAGGCAGGGGCCGGAGGTTCGAATCCTCTCGCTCCGACCAATAAAACAAGGCGCCTTCGGGCGCCTTTGTTGTTTTCACCGCTCTTCCGCAATGATATCCGCAACGTTTCAATTCTGACGTTCCGCAAATTAGGCATCGGCGTGCCCGCTACCGTGTTGAAGCCCTCGTCGACCGGATGGTTTTTCTATTCCGCACCAACTCGCCCACGTCAGGTAAAAACTTGAGCCGAAAGCTGAAGGTGGAACTGGGCGCCGCACCCTACGTTCAGGATCTCAGCAACAGGAGAGCGTGGGAACACTGGGGGGCGCCCTTCCCTCCGACATCTGCGGGGCAGTTACACGGGCAGCATTTTGCCATTCTTATGCAAGACCCCACTCCCAAACGGGTTACTACTGCACTGGATATCATCCATCGCAGCTACGCCATCGTCGGACCGGTGGAGCTGCATCTGCTTGAGATCTCCGTAGACTTTTATCCGAAGGCGCGTTTCAGCGCAGCTTCTGCCTCTGCCTGAAATCCTTCACCATATCCTGTCCGGATTTGCTTTCCTGCGTCGAGGATAGCGGTCACCGCATTTTCCTAGGACTTCGGTTTTCGGCTACGTCTCCGTTTTTTCTTCTTGATGCGAACCGGAGCGCCCTTCCTCCATTGTGCAGTAATTTCATTCACGCGGTCCGACACCCATAACCTTGCCTCGCGTCTAGTGAGACTGTAGCGCTTAAGTAGTGGTTCATAGACCGTCAAATGATGCCGGATGTAATTTGACACCACAATTCCTGTGGCTTTTGGTAGGTTCGCATCCTTCCAATCCCGATCGGCGATCCGGTGGATCAGCTCTGATTTGAATTCTTCTGGACAGGCTGGGTATTCGAGGGACAGATATTCTGCCGCAGTTTCTCTGTCGAATTTTCTAATAATCATCCCGAAACAGCTCGTGACCACTGTTCAGGAGGATAGCTTGGATTTACTCCAGCAACCTTACGACCAAGTCGATGTTTCCATTTGAATGCTCCCGTCGACGCTTCAAACGTTTTCTTGCGGCAACCGCTCATCGAAAACGGAACTGAGAAACCCTCAGTAAAACAAAGGGACAGGTCTTCGTTCTGGAAGATCGACACAACATGAGTGTCATCTAGTATGCTTTCCTGGTGAACAGCTTTTCCTGATGCAACCTTGAGAAAAATCGAAAACCAGGCCGAATTTGTCAACTTTAGGTAAACATTGGGTAAACATTCCGAGGTCAAATCGGGTCTGTTTGGGCCATTTTCATGGAGCGAATGTTTACATGGGGGAGTTTGAGGTAAACATTGGTCAATGCAATGTAAACATCGATGTAAACATCTCGGGACTCGGCGACGGTGCATCATCCATCCATTCCTTTTCCCGGTGCGTTCGCAACAGTGGGTATGTGCAGTTGCCGCTTTTTGATCAGCCGCCGAAGAAGTTGAACACAATTCAGGGTGGGATGCGGATCTTGAGATCTGCTCACATCTCGCAAAAACCGCAACCATGCTCGTTCATTTACTGTCAACTCGCTTTCCTGGGTCATTTTCCGAATATCCCCTTGATGGCAGCTTGACCTCTGCTGGTTAGCCTTGGGTCGGTGTTGCCGGACGCATCTCTGATCGCAACAAGCCAACCTGTCTCGTTTTCGGAAACAGGCGTTCCCAAGATATCGAGGATCGCTTGAGCTGCGGTGTCACCGACTGTCTGTTCCATTGCTAACCGAAGCAAATAGGCAGGATCACACTCCAGTGCTTTTGCCATTGAAGGGACCCGGTCCAACGGCAGCTTGCTGGCGCCGGATTTAATCATGCTGACCACGTTCGGGTTTGTGAACCCTGCGTCCGCCGCAATTTCAGCCTGTGATTTCCGGGGTTTCAGCTCAAGCACACGACGATCTATGTAGTGCGCCAATCGGGTCTCTCAGAAGGGTCTTTTAGCCATGCATTCCTCTTTGATCTGCAATACGCAACTGCGTCTATTCAGTTATAGCGATGGTGCGATGGGGATTTGAGGAGGGTGCATGGGAACGCTCTTTACGCTCGTCTTTCTCTTGGGAAGCGCAAAACCTAGATGCGGCGAAGGCGCCAGCAAAGGCTCCCCAGCGACAGCGAGAGGCTGCCTGCGCCGACGCCGAGAACTATCACGCAGACCGCGCCGGTCGACGCGCCCGCCGAGACGCCGAGGACAAAGGGTTCGGCCAGCGAGTTGCGGAGAAGCGCCTGGAGGATCGCCCCGCACATCGCCAGGCCCGCTCCTGCAAGTGCGGCCACCAGCGCCCGGCTGAGCCGCAGGTTTGACACGACGCTCTGCTCGATCGGTGCGATCTCTGCGCCGGTCAGCCGTCTAGCGGGTAGTCGTGAACAAAGTAGTCGGGCCAAAGTTCTCGAAACACTTTGATGTCAAGTTGCAGCTTGTCGAGGTGGGTTTCCATCGCCTCGGCGGCGGCAACTGTATCGCCGCGCTCAATCGCGTCGACCACGGCAGCATGTTCCTTGATCACCATCCCGACACGCCCTTCCTGGGGCAACGTCAGGTGCCGGTAGCGGTCCACTTGTAGCTTGATCTGACGGACCAGCTCCCAAATCCCATTATACCCCGCCATCTTTGCCAACATGGCGTGAAAATCTTCGTCCACCTGGTGAAAGCGTGGCAGGTCCTCGGGTGTCACAATTTCACGCTGACGTTCGACAAGGGCGCGCAGCTCGAGCACTGCGCTTTGCGTCGCGACTTCGGCGGCGCGTCTAGCCACCACAGATTCAAGAGCGCGACGCGCCACAAGCGCTTCGATCAGGGCCGAGACGGGAATTCGCCCTACGAAAGTGCCCGACTTGGGCACGATCTCAACTAGCCGCTCCTTCGCCAGTCGCAGCAGCGCTTCCCGCACCGGCGTCCGACTCACCCCGTGTTCGGCAGCAAGGTGCGTCTCAGAGATCGCGGTGCCTGGGCGCAAGACCATAGTGGCAATGGCCGTATGGAGATTCTCATGGATGATGTCCGCCGCCGTGGTGTGGACGGAATGACCGAATCGCGCGGGACCATGCGGCGGTTGACTGGGCGCACGGCGGGAACGTCCCTCGATCTGCTGCGAAGATTTTTTCGTCGGCAACGACCTGCCCCCCTAGCGCTAACCTCTGTAAAAACCTGAAGGTTCTTCTACAAAGCTCCCGCTCTGAAACCAAGGCAATCCAACTGCACGGATACGCCTTTTTGCGACAGGTGGATCAAATTCTTGTATGCTTGGTATACGAAGTATACAAGTTATTTGCGGCTGGCTCGGAGGAGAGCCGGTTTAAGACGCCAGCACTCGGCGTCCCAACGGGAGGAAAACATGTTTATCAAGAAACTTACCGGCCTTGCCTTGGCCGCTGCCATGGTCGTGGGCGCAAACAGCGCCGCGCTGGCCCAGCAAGCGCTCAAATGGGCACATGTCTACGAAGAAGGCTCTGACTACCACCAAGTCGCCCTCTGGGCCGCGGAAGAAGCCCGCAAGCGCACCGAAGGCCGGATCGACATCCAGGTTTTTCCTGCGTCATCGCTTGGTAAGGAAGTGGAGATCAACGAAGGTCTCGGCATCGGCGCGGTGGATATCATCTATACCGGTCCGAGCTTCGTCGAACGCTACTATGGCCCGATCGCGATTTCCGACTACCCGTTCATCATGCGAGGTTACGACCACTGGAAGGCCTATCGCGAAAGCGATCTTTTTGCTGAGTTGTCCGATGGCTACAAGGATGCCACCGGCCATACCGTGATGGGGCTGGTCTACTACGGTCAGCGTCATGTAACCTCGAATTTTCCGATCGAAAAACCGTCTGACATGGAAGGTCTAAAGATCCGGGTGCCCAATAGCCCTGTAATGCTGATGTTCCCCAACGCGGTTGGTGCGAACCCGACCCCGATGGCCTTTTCCGAGGTCTATCTGGCTCTGCAACAAGGCGTGGTCGACGCGCAGGAAAATCCCCTGCCGACGATACAATTCAAGAAGTTCTACGAGGTCCAGTCCAACATCAACCTGACGGGTCATATCCTGAACTCGCTGCTCATCATTGCGTCTGACAGCGCTATCGGCCGTCTTGGCGACGATGCCGAGATCGTGGAAACAGTGCTCAAGGAAGCCGCCGCCAAGGCTTCGCAGGGCATCTACGACTCCGAGCAGAGCCTCGTGCAGTGGTTCCGTGACGAAGGCATCAATGTCAACGAGATCGACAAGCAGCCCTTTCAGGACGCAGTCAAACCAATGCTGACCGACCCGGATCAGGTGCCCTACGAGATGGAGCACTTCGAGCGGCTTCAGGCACTGTGAGGCGTATGGACCTCCATGAGCTCAACCCAACATCCAAACGGCGAGGGGGGCGGTCGCGATGCGGCCGACCCCTTTGTCACCAATGAAACCGTGCCTGAACCCCTGGACTTCAAGCTTGTAGATTTGCCCGGTTTGCTGACCCTCTGGGGTCTGGCGGTGATCGTCTTTCTGCAATTCTTCACCCGCTATGTGCTCAACGACAGCCTCGCCTGGACCGAGGAAATCGCCCGCTACGTGTTGATCCTCGTGGCGTTTTTTGGCGCGGTCAGCGTGTCGCGCAAGGGCACACATATTTTCCTGGATTTTTTCTATCGCTACTTGCCCCCGCGCGTTGGTAAGTGGCTGACGGTCTCAATGGAGGCCCTCACCTGCTTTTTTTGGGGCTATATGGCATGGGTTGGAATTGAATTAGCCCAAAAAACCAAAACCAAAATGGCCTCTGCCGAAATTCCAAAAAGCCTTGTTTACTGGTGCGTCGTGATCGGCCTTGTCGGCATGGCGCTGTATTCGGCGATTTGGCTGATCCGCAAGATCCGCACCCCTCCCGAGCAGGTGATCGCCGACCTCGAGGATCACGCCCTTTCCGACATCAAGAACTGACGAAAGCCCCCACATATGACACTCGCCCTTATGTTCGTGATCTTGTTTCTGCTCCTGATTATCGGCGCGCCGGTTGCCGTGGCGCTTGGCACCGCATCGCTGTTTTTCATTGCGACCAGCGGGATGCCCGATGTTGTAGTGCTGCATAACATGGTCAACGGGATCAATTCCTTCCCGCTGATCGCGGTGCCATTTTTCATCCTTGCCGGACATCTGATGAATTCATCAGGTATCACCACTAAGATTTTCGCCTTTGCTCGAGCCACTGTCGGCTGGATGTATGGGGGGCTCGGTCACGTCAATGTCGGCGCCAGCGTTATCTTTGCCGGCATGTCAGGGGCCGCGGTCGCGGATGCAGGCGGTCTTGGCAATATCGAGATAAAGGCAATGCGCGAGGCGGGCTACGATTCCGATTTTTCAGTCGGGATCACCGCAGCGTCATCGACCATCGGTCCCATCATCCCGCCATCGTTGCCACTGGTTGTCTATGGTGTGATCGCGAACGCCTCCATTGGCCAGCTGTTCGCCGCCGGTCTTGTTCCAGGGCTGATCATGGCGATGTCGCTGATGATCATGGTGGCGGTTTACTCGCGGATACGGAACTACCCGCGCGATGACCGATTTCGGGGCAGCGTGTTCTTGCGCACGTTGGTCGATGCTTTGCTGCCGCTTTTCACGCCAATTATCATCGTCGGCGGGATCCTGACCGGGGCATTCACACCCACCGAGGCCGCAATCGCCGCCGTGGCCTATGCCATGATACTGGGCCTTTTCGTTTACCGGACGCTGACGCCACGCCGCATCCTGAATGTGTCGATGGAAACAGTAGAGACAACCGCATCAATCATGGTGATCGTCGCGGCCTCGGCCATTTTTGGCTGGATCTTGACCGCCAACCAAGTGGCCCAGAAATTCGCTGGGGTGTTGCTGACGATGACTGACAGCCCGACGATGATCATCCTCGTCATCATGTTGATCGTGTTGGTCGTCGGGTGTTTCATGGAAACCATCGCCGCGATCACCATCCTGACGCCTGTGCTCCTGCCGGTCGCAGTGCAGATGGGGATTGACCCGGTTCATTTCGGCATCATTCTGATCCTCAACCTGATGATTGGCCTCCTGACCCCCCCCGTCGGGATGGTGCTCTACGTTCTGTCAAAGGTCTCAGGCGTGCCCTTCGAGCGATGCGTGATGGCCACCCTGCCGTTCCTCGCGCCGCTATTGTTCGTATTGCTCCTGCTCACCTTCGTGCCGGCCCTGTCAATGTGGTTGCCGACGATGATCTATCGCTGAACGGCTGACCTGCCCCCCAATATGCGCGGATCCCGGCGAGGCCTATCAGACCTATTGGAGCCGAGAGATCGTAGTGACAGCAACCCAACGACCGCTGTAAAAGTGGCGCACCTCCGGCTTTACCACCGCCGGACGCTGTTCGTGCGAGCTTAGGCCACGACTGGCACTGAATTGAAACAACAACGCCGGTCTGGATGTGCCCGTTTACATCAGCTCTTGTCCGGCGATCGGGGATTAGCTCAAGGGATCAAGAAAATCTCACTATGCGCGCGGGCGTTAGAGTGGTGTTCATTTCGTGCCCCTATCTCTTGTTCATGCTTGTGCCCCCCGCTCTCTCTTTCCCGAACGTGAAAAGCCTCTACAACGCAGTCCGTTCGCCTCCATCTGCGCAAGCGCTTCGGCTTGGATCTTTGCTGGGCGCAATGAGCTACGCACTTGACATGACAGAAGGGCAGCCACCCGGACATTGCATCCGCTGTTGTTGGATCGGGACGCGCATCGGGCACGCCTTGGGCATGACCGGAAAAGAATACGAAGATCTTTATTTTACCCTCTTGTTGAAAGACCTTGGATGCAGCAGCAACGCTGCGCGGATCTGCGATCTCTATATTGCCGATGACATAGCTTTCAAACGCGATTTCAAGATGATCGACGGAAGCCTTTCGGCGGCGTTGCGCTTTGTCTTTAACAATACCGGCCTCGGCGTCGGGCTGAGTGAGCGGTTGCGGGCAACCGTCAATATATTGCGCAACGGCGGAGAAATCAGTCGCGAGTTGATTGAGACCCGCTGCAATCGTGGCGCGGAAATAGCTGCGAAGATGCGCTTCTCCAAGCAAGTCCAAGAGGGAATAAGGTCGCTCGACGAGCATTGGGATGGCGGAGGCAAGCCCGAGGGCAGGAGGGGCCATGATGTGCCCAGCATTTCGAACATCGCCCTGATGTCACAGGTCGTGGACATCTTTCATTCAGCTCAGGGTCCAGACGCGGCACTAGCCGAAATCTTGGGGCGCTCGGGCGGCTGGTTTGATCCAACCCTTGTCGCCGCCCTTGAGACGGCGAGTGCGGCTCCCGACTTTTGGACCCGCCTGAAAGATCCATGCCTGGAGGAGCATGTCTTCGCGCTTGACCCGAGCGAAACGACCGAAACTGTGGACGACGAATACCTTGACGAAATCGCATCCGCCTTTTCTGACGTCGTCGACGCGAAATCCCCTTTTACAGCCGACCATTCCAATAGGGTGACGCTCTATACCGATATGATTGCAGAGGAGCTTGGACTTCGGGCTGATCATCGTCGCTGGCTCCGACGGGCAGCGCTCCTACACGATCTTGGAAAATTGGCGGTGAGCAATCAAATTCTGGACAAGCCCGGGCGCCCGGATGAGGCCGAATGGGCCGCAATCAGGAAGCATCCGGAATACAGTCAGAAAATTTTGGAAAGGGTCTCGGCCTTCAGAGACATTGCACCTGTCGCCGGGGCACACCATGAACGAATGGATGGCAAGGGATATCCTGCCGGGTTGGGAGCAGAAGACCTGTGCCTCGAAGCCCGCATACTGACCGTCGCAGATGTATTCGACGCTCTGACCGCTGAAAGGCCCTACCGTGCTGCAATGCCAATAGAAGAGGCGCTAAACATCATGGCTGAAGATGTTGGCAAGGCTTTTGACCCTGATTGCTTCGTGGCATTGCAACGAGGACTGGCACAGCTGGCAACTGCGAACGAAGGTTGAGCAATTGTCGAAACCAGTCTCTGAAAGCTGCAGCGCAACCGTAGCGCGGCGGACGAACGGACCTTGCCGACTTCATGGACGCATACAACTTCGCACGCAGGCTAAAGACCCTGAACGGCCTCACACCCTACGAATACATCTGCAAAATCTGGACTTCAGAGCCAGATCGATTCATCATCAATCCAATCCATCAGACGCTGGGACTGAACACCTAGGCTCAATTTCGTGCACGCATATCGCGTTCTTCTAGTATATTGAGTGCACCCGATTTTTCCCAAAAGAAGCAAGACCGTGTTGCGCCGCAACGAAACCGCAACGATTGAGATACTTTCAGCGGCACTCAGCGACCGACACAAGGCTTCAAGCACGTTGTTTTTATGGAGTTCATGATAGAGGCACGCCTTCGGGAGGCAGGGGCCGGAGGTTCGAATCCTCTCGCTCCGACCAATAAAACAAGGCGCCTTCGGGCGCCTTTGTTGTTTTTACACAGTGCTCTGCGGTTCATTCCCCCTGATGTCGGTCAAACCTCAAAAGAGCTGAGACGATCCTCGGAAACGCTGCTCGGTCAGCCTGTCCCTTTGCGGGAAATTATGCAGTCAATTGCAGTCCAATTTGTCCAGATCGTCGGGTTTTGACAGCAGAACACCGCCGACAGGCTTGTGAGACCTCTCAGACTCGCCCAAAACTGACCTAGGGAAGATTCGTGAGGGCCGGAAATCTTGCAGAGTATCGGAGAGGCCTTTTCAGTCGCGCTGCATCTGGTTGCCACCGGGGATGCGGATCTTTTCGAGATCGTCCTGCTCTCCCTCCACGTCAGCCTCAGTGCGACCCTTCTGGCGGGGCTTCTGGGATTGCCGGTGGGGGCTCTGGTTGCAGTGGCGCGGTTTCCGGGGCGTGGGGCTTTGCTTGTGGTGATGAACGCCCTGATGGGACTGCCGCCGGTTGTCGTCGGCCTGCTGGTCTACCTTTACCTGTCGCGGTCGGGACCGCTTGGCTTTCTTGGCCTGCTTTACACGCCCACCGCGATGATCATCGCGCAGACCATCCTGATTGCGCCGATCATTGCAGCCTTGTCCCGGCAGGTGCTGGAGGACCTCCATGCTGAATATGCCGAACAGTTTCGCTCCCTGTGCCTTAGCCGCAGGCAGACCGTTCTGGCCCTGCTGTGGGACGGGCGATATTCGCTGTTGACCGTTGGACTGGCCGGATTTGGGCGCGCTGTGGCAGAGGTCGGGGCGGTCATTATTGTTGGCGGCAATATCGACCACCTGACGCGGGTGATGACCACGGCGATTGCGCTTGAAACCTCGAAGGGGAACCTCGCGCTGGCGCTGGCGCTGGGATTGCTGCTGCTGGTGATAGCGCTTGGCGTCAATGCAGCGGTGCAAACCCTGCGCATGAGCGCGCGGAGGCAGGCCTATGTCTAGTTTCGACACCGTTTCCTTCAGGCCAAACGCAATCCCCACCGATCAGGCCGACCACCTTCTGCCGCTGCGCCTGCGCGGGCTTGGTCTGAGATTTGATCAGGGGACACCGATCCTGAAAGATCTCGACCTTGATCTCTCCCCGCATGGCTGCACCGTGATCATGGGGCCGAACGGGGCGGGCAAAAGTCTGCTGCTGAAGCTGCTGCACGGGCTGATCGCCCCGACGTCGGGGCGGATCGACTGGGGCGGCTTGTCGATGGACGATGCAAGGATGCGTCAGGCGCTGGTATTTCAGAAACCGGTTTTGCTCCGCCGCTCGGTTGCCGCGAATATCGACTTTGTTCTGCGCGCCCGTGGACGGCCGCGCGACCTGTGCGACGCGTTGCTGCAGCATGTCGGCCTGGCTCATAAGGCGCGCCTGCCAGCGCGTCGTTTGTCCGGTGGCGAGGCACAGCGCCTGGCCCTGGCCCGCGCCCTGGCCTGCGCCCCGGATGTCCTGCTTCTGGATGAAGCGACAGCCAGCCTCGACCCTGCCTCGGTGCAATCCATCGAAGCCATTGTGCGCAACGCCTGCAGCCAGGGGACGCGGGTGATCAGTGTCACCCATGACATCGGGCAGGCGCAGCGTATGGCGGATGATGTGGTGTTCCTGCACGGTGGCCGCGTTGTTGAACATGGCCCCGCGCGGGAGTTCTTCCCGCGCCCGCAAAGCCAGGTCGCCCGAGATTACCTGTCGGGAAAATTGGTATTCTAACTGATATTGAGAAAGGCCCCTTTGATGAACCTGCAATCCATATTCGGTGCATCCGCCATCGCATTGACCTTTGCCACCGGCGCACTGGCGGCGGATCAGACGATCCTTGTCCAATCAACCACGTCGACCGCGAATTCCGGACTCTACGATCACCTTCTGCCGTTGTTTCACGACACCACCGGCATCCAGGTGAACGTGGTTGCGGTCGGCACCGGACAGGCGATCAAGAACGCGCAGAACTGCGATGGCGACGTGCTGCTGGTCCACGCCAAAACCGCCGAGGAGGCCTTTGTCGATGCCGGCTATGGCACCCTGCGCACCGATCTAATGTACAATGATTTTGTCATCGTCGGCCCCGCGACAGACCCGGCGGACATTGGCGGGATGGCGGATGTTCAGGCCGCCCTGTCCAAAATCGCCGCGACCGGCGGGGGCTTTGCCTCCCGCGGGGACGACTCCGGCACCCACAAGAAAGAACTGGCGCTTTGGGCCGAGGCAGGCATTGATCCCACGTCGGCCTCGGGGGACTGGTACCGCGAAACCGGCTCTGGCATGGGCGCCACTTTGAACGCGGGCATCGGCATGGGCGCCTATGTCATGACCGACCGCGCGACCTGGATCAGTTTCGGCAACAAGCAGGACTACGTGATCCAGGTTGAAGGCGACGACGCCCTGTTCAATCAATACGGCGTCATTCCCGTGAACTCCGCAAAATGCCCCTCGGCCAATATCGACGCGGCCAGGATCTTTGCCGATTGGCTGACATCACCGGCAGGGCAGGAGGCAATCGCCAGCTATCGGATCGACGGGCAGCAACTGTTCTTTCCCAACGCACCGAAGTCCTGATACAGTCGGGGCGGTGCCCCTCCTGCGCCGCCCCCAACAGACTGCGACATGACGGACCTCGATTTTCCAGACCACGAGTACCTGACCGTTCACGAACTCGCCGCGCTTTTGCGATTGAAGGAACGCAAGATCTACGACCTCGCTGCCACGGGCGAGGTCCCCTGTTCGCGTGCCACGGGCAAACTGCTGTTTCCAGCCGGGGAAATTCGCGACTGGCTCGACCGGGCCAAATCAGGCGGACGCGCGACGGCGACCGCTGTCCGCCCGCAGGTGCTGCTTGGCAGTCACGACCCATTGCTCGACTGGGCGATCCGGCAGTCTCGATCAGGGCTGGCGAGCTATTTTGACGGGTCGCTGGACGGGCTGGACCGGTTTGTCCGGGGCGAGGGGATCGCCACCGGGCTGCATCTGCGCGACAGTCTCTCGGGCACCTGGAACATGGCCGCCGCCCAGCGACTGGCCAAGGAACAAAACGCCGTTCTGATCCAGTTTGCCAATCGCCAGCGCGGGCTTGTGCACCGCGACACCGGCGCGCCATTGGAGACCCTCAGGGACATCAGCGGGCTGCGGCTGGCCCCCCGGCAACCTGAATCCGGGACCGACCGGTTGTTCCGGGATCTGGCGGCACAGGCCAAGCTGGACCTGAACACGGTGACCTTGACGGATGTGGCCAGATCCGAGGATGACGCCGTCGAAAGCGTCCGACGCGGCGAGGCCGATGTCACCTTTGGCCTGGAAGCGGTCGCGCTGAGCTACGGCCTGCGGTTCACTCCGTTGATCCAGGAAGAATTTGCGCTTCTGGTGGATCGAAAGGCCTGGTTCCAGCCAGGGTTTCAGACCTTTATCCAGTTTTGCCGGACCGATGCCTTTGTCCAACGGGCCGCGGCGATGGGCGGCTATGACCTCGCCGGATTCGGCAGGGTGCTCTGGAACGCGTGACCTCGCCCAGACCAGCGCCGATCAACTGCGCCAGTCCAGCACCCGCCGTTCGATGATGCCAATCGCCCCCGAAGTCAGAACCCCCAGCAGCGACAGGATCACCACACCGGCAAACAACCGTTCGAGATCATAGAGCGAGCCGGCTTCCAGAATATAGGCACCGATGCCATATTGCGCGCCCAGCATCTCGGCCGCCACCAACAGGATGATGGCAATGGCGAGGCTGATCCGCAAACCGGAGAGGATGCCGGGCATGGCCCCCGGCAGGACAATCTTGCGCACGATGGAAAACCACGACAGTCCGAAACTCTGGCCCATGCGGATCAGCGACCGGTCCACATTGTCCACCGCGCCATAGGTGGCGACCACCGTGGGCGTGAAGGTACCAAAGGCGATCAGCGCGTATTTCGAACCCTCGTCAATGCCGAACCAGATCACGAACAGCGGCAAAAGCGCGATCTTCGGGATCGGAAACAGCGCCGCCGTCAACGGCACCAGCCCGGCGCGGACATAGGAAAACAACCCGATCAGCACCCCCACGCAGATCCCGACACTCGCACCGCACACAGCCCCGACAGCAAGCCGACTGAGAGAGGGCACCATATGTTTCAGGAACAGACCCGATTGCCACAGCTCGACCAGGGTCGCCAGAACGTCCGAGGGTTTGGGCAGGGTCAAGGAGGTGATGAACCCGCTGCGCGTGGCCCATTCGACAAACCCGATCAACACGACAAAAACAGCCAACCCGACCCAGCGATGCGCGCGAGGGGCGAAACCGCCGCCGCGAAACCGCACTTCGATGGGCTGGCGGGAAAGTGAGGTATCAGACATTCAAAAGCTCCTCATCCGCCGCGCGGGCCTCGTCGCGCATCAGGGTCCAGAGGTGTTTCTGGACTTTTTCCAGCTCCGGGTCGGCATATCCCCGTTCCGCGAGCGGCTTAGCGATTTCGACGACCTCGCAAACCTGTCCGGGACGGCGTGAGAGAACCACGATCCGATGGCCAAGCCGCACCGCTTCGGCCAGGTTATGGGTGACATAGACGGCCGTGAACGGCTGGCGATCCCAAAGCGCCACCAGATCATCCATCAGCAATTCCCGCGTTTGGCTGTCCAGCGCAGAGAGCGGCTCGTCCATCAGCATCACGGCCGGTTTGACCGCCAGGGCCCGCGCAATCGCGACCCGCTGTTTCATCCCGCCGGACAGCTGTTTCGGCAGGGCCTGTGCAAAATCGGTAAGTTTGGTGCGGGCCAGAACATCGGCAATGATCGCCTCTGCACGCGCGCCCCGGATACCGTGATCTTCCAGCACCAGTGAGATATTGCCGCGCACACTGCGCCAGGGCAGCAGGGCAAAGTCCTGAAACACATAGGTCAGCGGGTTGAGGCAGCCTTCGGGCGGGGCCCCCAGTTGCAGCACGCGCCCTGCCGTGGGGCGCTCCAGCCCGCCCAGAAACCGAAGCAAGGTCGATTTGCCACAGCCCGACGGGCCGACAAGGCAGACCATCTGCCCGGATTTCACATCCAGCGAAATGTCTCGCAACACCTCGGTCTCGCCATAGGAATGGCTGATCCCGTCCAGTCGAATATCCATGAATTTCAGTCCTGTAATGGGAGCGGCGCCACCGCCGCCCCCGGTCCGTTCCCGACCCTGTGCAGGTCAGGCGCCGATGGTGTCAACATAGCTGGTGTCGAGAAAGGTCTCGAGCGTGATGTCAGCATCCACCAGCCCTTCGGCCTGCATCCAGGCCAGCTGATCCGCGACCGAGGCGACATTGATCGCCGCGTCCTTGTTGATCCGCATGGAGCCGTTGATGATCGATGGCGCGGCCTTGTCGCGCGGCCGATCCGCATAGACATACTTGTGGATCAGATCGACCATTTCGGCCATTGCCGCCTCGCCGTTTTCCTTGTCGACCATGGTGGCATTGTAATCCGCAACGCCCATGCCGAACCCTTTGAGGAAACTCTCGGTCAGGCCGCGTTCGTCATTGGCATTCGTTGCCGAGGTAAAGACGGTGGTCACCTGATAGTTGGGCAGATAATCCGCGACATCGCCGATGATATGCACCGCGCCAGACCCGGCAAGCGGTTTGGCGATATGAGGCACGATCGACCAGGCGTCAATCTGGCCCGACTTCAGCGCGCCAATGACAGCGCCTACTTTTTGCAGTGGGATGAACTCTGGCGTCCCGCCTGCGGCTCCGGCTATCTTTGCCCCCATGTAGTGAAAGGACGACCCCGCCGTGGTCATCCCGAAGCGTTTTCCATCCAGTGCCGCGGGCGAGGTCAGCCCGGCCTGAAACGCCGCATCAGAGGCGAGGATTTTCTGACCGTCGATGCCCGGCTCTTCGGACAGCGCGCCGCCAATCACCTTCACCGCGCCTTTTTGTGCGAGGCTCAGCAACCCGCCAGAGATGGCCGTGACGCCAAAATCCACATCGCCAGAGGCAATGGCGACCGCCATCGGCTGCGCCGCCTGAAAGAACTTCAGCTCGACATCAAGGCCCGCCTCTTTGAAATAGCCGCGCTCCAACGCGATGAAGCTGCCGGAATGGCTGGTCAGGCTCAATGCGCCCACCACAGGTTTCTTGCCCGAGGCAATCGCCGGGGCGGCAAGGCCGGATGCGGCAGCCGCCCCCATAAGCGCAAGCGTCTGTCTTCTGTTGAAAGTCACCATGGTCTCCTCCCAGTGGTCTTGATGTTGTCGTTCAGCCGCGCAGGTCGGCGCGGATGTCCTCCTCCAGATGCAACAGTGCATCCTGTGTGTTTCGCTCCAGAACCGCCGCTTTCAAGGCCTCATGACGCAATTGTCGGCTGTGCAGGTCAATCCGCCCTTCACGCAGACGGGCCAGGCGAAACCGGCGGGACTGATTGTAAAACCGCCCCGTCATCTCGATCAGCCGGGGCGAGCCACAGGCCGACACCAAGGTCAGCGTATAGCCGCGACAGGCTTCGTCCCAGGTCAGTACCGACGCATCGTCAGGCGCGTTTTGCAGGGCGGTCTCGGCACGCATCATCTGATGGTGGGCTGCGATCACCGCAGCCTCCCACGCCACGCCACCATGGGCCATGGCCCGGGCGAGCCCCAGTTTTTCGACCTCAAGCCGCATCAACAAGATATCGGCGAGATCGTCTTCGGTCGCGGAGGTCACCCGAAACCCGCGCTGATTGATCGCCTCGACCATGCCCTCGGACACCAGCATCCGCAACGTTTCCCGCATCGAATGGCTGGAGCCGCCATAGCGCTGCCGCAGCCCGTCGATCTTCAGCTTTTCATCGGGACGCAGCGCACCAAAGGAAATGTCGCGCCGAATGGCAGAGGCCAGCATGGCAACCACGGGTTCATCTGTCTCGGTGCGACGTGCGAAGAGCATTTCATGCCTGATTTCAAAAAATGTTGGATATTTAGGCCTCTGCCCCTCAAAACTGTCAACCCCAAAAGCCAAGACCGGTGGGGACACGACCGCCTGACCACATCGCAATTCGACCGACCACGGCCTCTTTGCCCCCAACCGCGGATGCCGCAGAGGAAGCCTGAATATATACTTGACTCTTTTGCAAAGACTTTATAGCGGCTGCCTGACCGAGCAAGACCGCCAGGCAGTAATCAAAAACGACGACTGCAAGCGAGAATGTAAAATGGGACTCCGGGCCACGGCTGTATCTCTTTGTGCTTTGATGGCGGCAATGCCAGCCTCCGCACAGGTGATCGAACTCCAACCAATTGTTGTGACGTACGACGAAACGCAGGGCTTCTTTGGCCAGAGCCAGGCGCTGGACACGGGCACGCTGGCCAAGACCGGCGATAGCATTCTCGAAACGCCGCGCGCGGTGCACATCGTCACGGCCCAGCAAATCGCCGAGCGCGGTGCGACCAATGTCGAACAGGCGCTGCAATACGCTGCCGGGATCGTCGCCGGCCAGTGGGGCCTGGACAACCGGTCTGACTGGTCGCTGGTGCGGGGGTTTGCCCCCTCGACCCTGCATGACGGTCTGACGGCCCGCTACGGCTATTACAACGACACGAAACCTGAACCCTTTTTGCTCAACAGCGTCCAGGTGCTGAAAGGCCCGACCTCCGGGATTTATGGCAGTGGCTCTGTCGGTGGGGTCGTCAACACCACATCAAAGACCGCAGCACAGGACAGCGACAACCTCTGGCAGCTGTCGGTCGGCTCCAACCAACGCGCACAGATCGCGGCAGATGTCAGCGGCGACCTGAACGAGGCGGGCACGCTGCGCTACCGGCTGGTGGGGCTGCTGCGGGGCGCGGAAACGCCTGTCGACTTCTCTCAGGACGATGCCTTTGCCTTTGCCCCCTCCATCACCTGGCGGCCAACCGCAGACACCGAACTGACCCTGCTGGCCAATTTTCAAAAGAACGACGGCAGCCCGCTGATCCAGTTTGCGTCGCTTTACGGCACGCTGGAACCGGCAACCGGGTTTGGCAATGGGACCCATTTCGACGACAGCCTGTTTGTCGGGGAACCCGGCTTTGACAAATTCAACAGCGAACAACGTAGCCTGACGGCGATGATCAGCCATCGGTTCAACGAGGTTTGGAGCGTCAACGCCAGTGCGCGCCTGCAGGAAGGCGAAGCCGTATACCAGCACGCCTGGTGGGCCTTCGACAACTTTGACAATGGCCGCTACAATGCGGATGGCACCATCAACCGGACCTTCTACCGGGCCGAGAACGAGATGAAATCTCAGGCCATCGACGCCTATGCGACGGCAAACTATGCTCTGGGCGGCATTGAGATGCGCAGCATCATCGGCGCCAACTATGCCCGCGGCTATTACGACAGCGACACCGGCTATGGCGCGCAGATCGGCCCCATCGACCCGTTCAATCCGACCTATACCGGATATAACGAAATCACCGTCACCGACAGCGATGGCACCTCGATCACCGAATGGGGGGTCTACCTTCAGAACCGCGCCACGGTGGCTGACCGGCTGTTTGTCGACTTTGGCCTGCGCTATGGCGACATTGAGACCGGCGCCAGCACCGGCAGTTTTGGCGCGACCACCATCGCCGCCGAGGACAGCGCCTGGACCGGCAACGCCGCCATCATGTATCGCTTTGACAATGGCATGGCGCCCTACATCAGCTACGCGGAAAGCTTCCGTCAGGACGTGGTCGGCGCCGATGTCAATGGCAAGCCGTTTGAACCGACCAAGGGCACGCAATACGAAATCGGGCTGAAGTATCAACCGACCGGCACCAACACGCTCTTTGCGGCGGCGCTGTTCGATCTGACCAAATCCAACATGACCGTCTCCGACCCGGCGAACCCCGGGTTCTCGATCCAGACCGGCGAGGCCAAATCCAAGGGTCTGGAGCTGGAGGTCTTCCACCGGGTTGGCGATCTCAGCTTTGACGCCGCCTATACCTATCTGGACACCGAAAATTCCAGCGGCGCACAGATCGCCCAGGCGCCCGAAAATGCCGCCTCTCTCTGGATCAACTACGAACCGGCCGGCGGCGCCCTGCAGGGGTGGAAATTCGGCGGCGGCGTTCGCTACACAGGGGCAAGCTGGGACGGCAGCGACACGCTGCAAACCCCGTCCTACACGCTCTATGACGCGGCGGTGACCTATTCGCGCGACAATTGGCAGGTCGCCCTGAACGTGCAGAACCTGCTGGATGAATATTACGCCGGCACCTGTCAATCCGGGGCCTGCTACATCGGCGAAGGCCGCAATGTCGCCCTGACCCTCACGTCGAAATTCTGACAAAACACCCTGCCCCGGACCCCAGCGGTCCGGGGCAGGGTTTTGCTTGCTTGCGACCAGAAAGCCCCCGATGCGCCACGTTCTGATCCTGCTCGGCCTCTGTCTGCCCCTGATCCTGCCTCACAAAAGCGTGGCGCAGGCTTTTCCGGTCGAGATGGAACATCTCTTCGGGTCCACAACCATCAATGCAGAGCCGGAGCGGGTCGTCTCACTCAGTTTTATCGGACATGATTTTCTGTTGTCGCTTGGCGTGGTGCCCTATGCGCTGCGCAAATGGTACGGGTCGTTTCCCTATGGTGTCTGGCCCTGGGCGCAAGAGGCGCTCGGAGATGCCACGCCCATCGTCATGCAGGGCGAGATCGACATCGAAGCCATCGCCGCCATGGAACCCGACCTGATTGTCGGCCAGTGGTCCGGCATGACCGAACGTGAATATACCTTGCTGTCGCAGATCGCGCCGACGCTGCCCCCCGCGCCCGGAGCCGGGGATTATGGCATGTCCTGGCAGGATATGCTGCTGCGGCTCGGCCAGGCGACCGGTCGGGCAGACCACGCCCAAAACATCATCGCCGACAGCGAACAGCGTCTCGCCGCCCTGCGCGCCGCCCATCCAAGCTGGCAAGGGGCAACGGCGGTCATGGTCTGGGCGGGCACCACTGGCGCCTATACCGACCGGGATATTCGGGGCAAGTTCCTGCTCGACCTCGGTTTTGTCATGCCGGAGGCGATCCGCAGCTACAGCGGGCTCAACCAGTCCTATTTCAAGGTCTCGGATGAAGCGCTGGAGGCGATTGATGCCGATGCGCTGATCTGGCTCGACAGCAGCGCGGCGGTCCAGCGCCTCAACCGCCTGCCCCTGCGCCGTTTCATGCGGGCCTATTCCGAGGGACGGGAGATCTACTCCGATATGATGCTCTCCTCCGCGCTGTCGCATTCCAGCCCGCTGAGCATCAACTATGCACTGGACACGCTGGTGCCGCTTTTGGAACAGGCCATGGACGGCGATCCCGACACCGAGGTCTCCTCATCGCGCGCGGCCGGCATCCTGCACCAAGGGGGATCCGATGACGGCTGACACACGCCCCCAGTCCCGCCCCCGGCCTTATCGGCTGTCCGACCGGCGGGCCCGCAGGTTGAACACCATGATCTGCTTCGCAATCGGCCTGCTGGGGCTGTTCGCCATGGCCGTCGTTGCGCTGCGGGTGGGGCACCGACCGGTGACATGGGGCGAGCTGTGGCAAGCCTTTGTTGCCTATGACCGCGACGTGGCGGGCCATGTCATCATCCAACAGATCCGTTTGCCGCGTCTGGCTGCGGCGATGTTGTGCGGTGGCTGTCTTGGCATCGCCGGAGCCTTGATGCAGGCGCTGACGCGCAACCCGCTTGCCGATCCGGGGCTGCTGGGGGTCAACGCCGGCGCCGCCCTTGGCGTTGTTTTGTGCACTGTTCTGCTGCGGATCACCGATCCGGCGCAATTCTTCTGGGCCGCGCTCCTCGGCGCCACGCTGGCGGCGGTTCTGGTGTTTTTTCTCGGCGGCAACACCCCCTCGCGCACGGGTCGGCTGATCCTGGCCGGAGCCGCAGTCAGCGCGCTTTTCTTTGCCCTGATCCGGGGGCTTCTGCTGGCCAGTCGCGCCTCGCTGGAAGTCTACCGCGTCTGGGTGCTGGGTGGGTTTGACAATGTCACCCAGGATATGGTGGCAGCCCTGCTCCCCTTTATCCTGGTTGGCGTGATCCTCGCATGTATCGCGGGTTTCTCGCTCAATGCGCTGCAACTGGGCGAAGAGGCCGCGCTGGGTCTTGGGATCCGCGTCGGGCTGATGCAACTGGTGACCGGCTGCGCCATTGTGATCCTCTGTGCCGCCACTGTCGCAATGGCGGGTCCCATCGCCTTTATCGGGCTGATCGTGCCGCATCTTGCCCGCGCCACCGCACCGCAGGACATCCGCTGGCTGGCGCTCTTTAGCGCGCTTTATGGCGCGATGCTCCTCGGTCTTGCCGATGTCGTCGCCCGGACCGCCTTTGCCCAGACCACAATGCAAGCGGGCGTCATGTCCGCAATCCTCGGGGGGCCGGTTCTGATCTGGCTTGTCCGCAGCGGAGGCGTGCGACGACTATGATGTTCACCATTCGGATGGGTTCGTTGTCCTTTCAGGCCTCGCGCCGCAATCTGGCCTGCGGATCTGGCCTGTGCCTGCTGATCGCCGCCATGGCGCTTCTGGCGCTGACCCTGGGCAGCTACCCGGTCGGCGTCTCCGAGTTATGGGCGGCCCTGACCACCAAGGCCGGCGCGATCGAAGGCATGATCTTGCTGGATCATCGGCTACCGCGCATTCTGGTTGCCATCGGTGCCGGGGCCGCCCTGGGCCTGTCCGGCGCGCTGTTCCAGTCGATGCTGCGCAACCCGATGGCCTCGCCAGATGTGATCGGGTTCAACGCGGGGGCAAGCTGTGGCGCGGTGCTGGCGATCCTGCTGTTCGGCTCGGCGCGCATGGTGCTGCCCTGGGCCTTGCTGGGCGGACTTGTATCAGCAGCGCTTGTCATCGCATTGGCCTGGGACCGGCGCCCTGGCGGCGGGCTCGACCCTTATCGTTTGATCCTGGTCGGCATCGGCGCCAGCCTCACCCTCGGCGCGACCAGCGATCTGCTGCTGAGCATGACGGATGAACAGCGCGCCGCCGATATGGCGCAATGGCTGACCGGTTCGCTCAAGGCGCGTCAACTGTCGGATGCGGCGCTGATCTGGGGCGGCCTGCTGGCCCTGATCCCTGTCGTCGCCTGGCTGCAATTCCCGCTCAACCGGCTGACCCTGCCGGACGATATGGCGCTGGGGTTTGGATTGCCGTTGCCGCTGCTGCGGTTGGGGATCACCTGTACCGGGGTCCTGCTGGCGGCATTGGCTGTCAGCGTCGCCGGGCCGCTGCCCTTTGTGGCCTTTGTGGCGGGCCCGATTGCCCGCCGGGTGCTGGGCACTGCCGCGCCGGCGCTCTTTGCGGCTGCACTGGTCGGTGCGCTGGTCACCCTTGGCGCGGACACGGCGGCGCGTTTTGTCCCGCTCGTGCAATTGCCCGCCGGGGTTTTCACCGCCGTGATCGGCGCCCCGGTCCTGATGTGGCTGCTGTTCACCCAATTTCGCAAGGGAGCGCTCTGACCCATGCCACCCCACACCCGCCTCAGCGCGCAGGAACTCAGCGTCAATTTTGCCGACACACAGGTACTGGACCAGCTTTCGGTTTCGGTGCCGGACGGCGCCGTCACTGCCATTGTCGGGCCGAATGCCTGCGGCAAATCCACCCTTCTGCGCAGTCTGGCGCGGTTGCAGCAGGCCAGCGCGGGCCAAGTGATCCTGGACGGCAAAGCCATCGCCGCACAAAACAGCAAATCGGTGGCGCGCAGGCTGGCGATCCTGCCGCAGTCGCCGCTCGCCCCCGAAGGGCTGAGTGTCCGGGATCTGGTCCTGCGCGGGCGCACACCGCATCAATCGGCATGGCGGCAATATTCGGCCAAAGACGCAACAGCCGTCGCAACGGCCATCGCAGCGACGGGGTTGGAGGGACTCGAAGATCGCAGCCTTCACACCCTGTCCGGCGGCCAGCGCCAACGGGCCTGGATCGCCATGGCTCTGGCCCAGGAAACCCAGTTGGTGCTGCTGGACGAGCCGACGACCTATCTCGACCTGCCGCATCAGATCGAGCTGCTGGACCTGGTGCGCCGTCTCAATCGCGACACCGGGCGCACCGTCGCCATGGTGCTGCACGATATCAATCTCGCCGCCCGCTACTGCGACCATGTGATCGCGCTGCGCGGCGGCACGGTCCACAGCGAAGGCCCCCCCAGCTCCGTCATCACCGAAACCATGATGGGCGAGGTGTTCAACCTGCCCTGCACGATCATCGCCGACCCCAATCACGGCACTCCGCACGTCATCCCAAGCTGAGAAGGCCCGCTCATGTCCTTGCAAGACCAGTTCACATTCGAGGCGCAAACCCCGCTCCCGGGGCTACCCTTTGCCACGGTCCAGGCCGAGATCCTCGCTCGCGCGGCGCAGTTTGACCTGCCTGTCGTCACCAATACGGATCAGGAAACCCAGATCGCGACCGACTATGGCAACTATAGTTTTCTGCTACGCGACGGCGTTGCCCATGTGCAGGTCGGATCCAGCCGGGCTGACTGGCTCTATGTTCTCAAGGAAAGCCTGAGCGATACCATCGCCGAGCTGGCGCCAGAGGTCGGGGCTGCGATGGCGTGGTCGGACGCGCAAGAGCAGGCCGGGCGTCGGCCGCCGAACTTTCAGTTCATCACGATCCGCGAGGTCACCCAGATCGCCGGCGGCTTCCTGCGGGTGGTCGCCGATGCCGAGGACCTGTCCCAATTCACCCCCGATGCGATCCATTTCCGGCTGGCCATGCCGGATGCAGACCTGAGCACGCCGCAATGGCCCTATTTGTCCGACACCGGCCTGACCGTCTGGCCGAAAGGCGAGGCGCTGCTGCACCGCCCGGTCTATACGGTGCGCGACATGGACGCGGCAACCGGGCGGTTGGTCTTTGACATCTTTGAACATGACGGAGGCCGCACAACAGAATGGGCGCGGCGGGCGCAACCTGGCAGCCAGATCGGCCTGACCGGGCCCGGCGGCGGCGGCATTCCCCAGACCACGGCCATACGGATCTATGCCGATGAAACCGGATTTCCTGCCGTTGCGCGCATTCTGGCCGACCTGCCCGCACAGGCGCGCGGCCAGGTCGTGCTTGAACACACGCATCCGTCCTCAACCGGCTACCCGCTGCCAGAGCATCCCGGCTTCTCGGTCACGCATCGCACGGCGGACCCTGACCAGAACCTCGGCGCGTTGGCGATCACGGACCTTGACGACACCCCCGGCCCTGACCTCGATCAGATGATCTGGCTTGCCGCAGAAAAGGCCGCGGCCCAGACGCTGCGCGCCCATCTCAAGGCCGCAGGCGTGGACAGCAAGAAGCATTATGTGGCGGCCTATTGGACCCGACCAGCGGCGGGCGGGCTAGAGTCTTAACTTGACAAAAAAGCTATGTTAAAATATCCGCCAGACTCGACGGGTGCAATCGCGCCCACCCTTAGCCAATCGCGATGGATCTCCGTCACCGGAGCCCTCGTGTAGCCAACCGAACTGCGGATCCTGCCCCCTCGCGGGCAGAGACCGAGCCAAGTGCCGCTACACGGAGCCTGCCATGAAGACGCCCATCGCCCTGACATTCTTTGTCCTGTTGCCCGTTCTGGCCGGCGCGCAAGCCACCGAACCGACCCTCGGCCAAAGCCCGGTGCCCAGCGTTGCGACAGAATTGCCGGTGCCAACGGCACCGCAGACGCCGTCAGACGTGCCCTTGGCAGCGCCAACCGCGCCAGAGTCCGCTGAGACGGCGCCGACGCGCCCGGCGCTGCCGCAGGAACTCGCCGATGCGCAACAGACCACAGAGAGTGCGAATACGCCACCCGCCACCGCACCGGAAACCATCGAGGACATCGCACAAGGCGCCTATGACGCCGCCGAAGAATTCCTGCGCAACGGCGGGCCGTCCATCTGGGCGATTGCTGCCCTTTCGGTGATTACGCTGACTCTGATCCTGTGGAAAATCTGGCGTCTGGCGCTGATCGGGGCCTGGTCCCGGGGCAAGGCCCGCAAGGCGGTCGCCGCCTACGAGGCCGGGGATGCCGAGCGCGCCATCGCCATTGTCGCAGGCCGGCGGGGCGTGCGCTCCAAAGTGGTCAATGCTGCCCTCACCGCCCTGCGCAACCTGCCAGACGCCCATGCGCGCGAGGAAACCGCGCGGATTGCAAAACGGGAACTGGCATCGGCGCGCAGCGGGCTTGGCGCGCTGGAACTGATATCGACGATTGCACCGCTGCTGGGTCTGCTTGGCACCGTGCTGGGCATGATCGCAGCCTTTCAGGCGCTGCAAACTGCCGGATCCAAAGCGGATCCGTCGATGCTGGCGGGCGGTATCTGGGAGGCGCTCCTGACCACCGCAGCGGGCATGGCCGTCGCCATTCCAGCCTCGGCCGCCCTGACCTGGTTCGAAGCGGTGGTGGACCGCATCCGCCGTGACGTCGAAGACAGCGCCACACGCCTGTTTGTCAGCGACACCCCCCGTGCGCTCCGTCTGGCGGCGGAGTAACCCGCTTTGCTTCTGGACCCGCCACAGCGTCCCCGACGCAAGCCCAGCCTGACGCCGATGATCGATGTGGTGTTCCTGCTTTTGGTTTTTTTCATGCTGGCCTCGCGGTTTGGCGTCGATGCCGCGCTGTCGCTGCCGCTGGCTGCGGGGGGCGGCGATTACAGCGGGCCGCCCCGCCTGATTGATGTGGCTCCCACGCAGCTGTTTCTGAACGGTCGCCCCGTCGCGGAAACCGGCCTCACCGCGGCGTTGCTGCCGCTGGTCGAGACCAAATCCGATGTGCTCATTCTACGCGGCAAAGAGGGCGCGGATCTGCAACGGATCGTCACGCTGACCGAAATGTTGCGATCCGAAGGCTTCACTTCGGTCGTCCTGGTGGAGTGAGCCGCGATGGACCTGACCGAGCCCCCCCGACGCCCGCGTGCGGAATCAATCGTGCCGATGATCAACGTCGTCTTCTTGTTGTTGATCTTCTTCCTCATGACCTCGCGCCTGGCACAGCCAGACCCGTTTGAGGTGACCCCGCCGACGGCGGATCTCGACGCGCCACTCGACGCCGAAACAACGCTTTATGTGGACAAGACAGGCCGCCTGTCCTTTGACGGGCAGGAGGGCGAGGCCGCCCTGGCCCATCTTGCCCAGACCTCGGCCACGGAGGCCGTCTTGCAGCTGCGGGCTGATAGCGCGCTGGAGGCCACAACGGCAGCCGGGCTGCTGCGCGATCTGGCCGCCGCCGGATTTTCCCGCGTTGAACTGGTGGTGAGCCCGAAATGAAACGTTGGATCGAAGCGGGGCTGTTCACGGCATTTGCGCTGCTGGTACACATCGCCCTTTTTGCCCGCTTTCCCCAAGACGGCAGCGATGCCGGCGGCATGGGCGGCGAATACGTGGTGTCCATCGCCGGGGCCGCCCCCACGGTGCGCCAGATGGTGGCGCGCTGGGAGCGTCCACCTGAAACCCCGCCCCTGCTACAAAAGACCCTCGACACGCCGGAACCGCCCGAAACGCGCTCGCCCGAGCTGCCGACCGTCGATACCCCACCTGCGCCCCGCGCCGAGGTCCGCCTGTCGATGACACCGCCGCAGGACACCGCCGCACCGCAGATCGACACCAGCACCGCGCCACCCCCGCCAGAGCCAGAGCCAGAACCAGAACCAGAACCAGAACCAGAACCAGAAAATGTGCCGGAGGCCGCTGCAAAAGCCAAGGTCACAACTGCGGGTCGGGCCGAACAACGCGCGGCGGGGTCCGGTGGCAGCACCCAGGCGGGTACCTCGTCAACGGCCCGCACCGCGACCGTGTCCAAAGGACAGCAAGCCAAACTGCAAGCCGTTTGGGGCGCCAAGGTGCGGTCGCGCATCCTGCGGCGCCAACGCCACCCCTCCGGGGTCCGTGGCGACTGGGCGGTTGTGATCGGCCTGACGCTCAGCCGGACCGGCCAGCTGTTGCGCGCCTCGGTGGTCCGCTCCTCCGGCGAGGTGCGCATCGACCAGGCAGCACTTCAGGCGGTGACCGGTGTCAGCCGGTTTCCCGCCGCCCCGGACCAACTGCCGGGCGGGCAATTCCCCTTCAACATCGAACTTCAGTTCGTACGGTAAACGCCCCGCGCGCCGGCGTCTCTGCGGGCCTTGGCGCCAACGTGCGGCAGGGCGCAACCGGGTGCAGGGCGCGCGCCCCGCCCGTCAGCGCGATAAAACCCGCAGCCCGAGTGGAACAAAACACCGCCTCCACAGTTCCCTTATCGAAGCCTGCAGCGGGCAGGCACTATGACACGGTAAGGAGACAAGCCATGCTGAGTTGGGCACTTACATTCCTGGTGATCGCCCTGATCGCCGCCGTCTTCGGGTTTGGTGGCATCGCCAGCGCCTCGGCCGGGATCGCGCAAATCCTGTTTTTCATCTTCCTGGTGATGTTCATCGCCGCTCTGGTGTTCCGCGCCGTCCGCCGCTGACCGCGGCCTGAAGACGACCGACACCCTCAAACCGACAAGGAGACACAATGACCACCGCACTCGACGTAAAACCGCAAATCGCTCCTGTGAAAACCGGCGTTCGGGACACGTCTCCCATTGCCGAAGGTCTGAGCGACGTTTTGGCCGACACCTATCGCCTGACGCTCAAGACCCATATCTATCACTGGAACGTCGAAGGGCCCTTGTTCTTCTCACTGCACAACCTGACGGAAGAGCAGTACAAGAACATGTTCACCGCCGCCGACGATCTTGCGGAACGCATCCGCGCCCTGGGCCATCTCACGCCGGCCAAAATCGGCGGTGTTCTGTCCGACAGCATTGTTGACGATCTCGGACAGATGCCCAGCGCCGGGGAAATGTGCCAGGACCTGGAGCGCGACCATATGCGGCTCGCCCATCGCCTGCACGCCCTGATCGAACTGGCTGAAAAGCGCAAGGATATGGTGACCGGCGATCTGGCCACCGAGCGCGCGGCCTTCCACGAAAAAGCGGCTTGGATGCTGCGGTCCTTATCTGCCTCGTAGGATTGCACGCATTCATTTAAAAGCCCTGCAGACGTCCAAAGTGTGCAGGGCTTTTTCTTTTTCAACGCCGAAATCGGCAGGACGCCGGCGATATGCCATGCGGCAACAGCACAGGCGCGGCACCTGTCACGTCGCTGCCGACCCGTTGCCTCAGACCAACGACATCGGGCCCCCGGTCTTGTCACCAAGACAGAAGGCCCGACGCCTGCGATAGTCACAGATCAGCTGGTCAGCGTATCCGTCGACGCAAAGAACATCGCCTGGCTGATTGCCGAAATCACCTGATCCGGCACATAGGGCTTGGCGATCATGAACGCCGGTTCATGACGCTCGCCGGTCAGCAAGCGTTCGGGAAAGGCGGTGATAAAGATGACAGGCACGTCGCCCATGGTTTCCAGCAAATCGGCCACCGCGTCGATGCCGCTGGAGTTGTCCGCCAGCTGGATGTCGGCCAGAATCAGATCCGGTTTGATCTTGTTTCCCAGGGCAACTGCGCTGGTCCGGGTGCGGGCGATGCCGGTCACCTCGTGGCCCATCATGGTGCAGATGCCTTCAAGATCCATGGCGATGATCGCCTCATCCTCGATGATCATGATCTTGCCGGTCACCGATTGCTGCATCTCGTCCCGCGCCAGCTGGAACAGCTGCCCGGCTTCTTCGGGTTCGATCCGCATCACCTCGGCGATTTCGCCGAAAGAGAGGCTTTCGACGGTATGCAGCAAAAGCGCCTCGCGGGTATTGGGGGTCAAGGCAGCCAGATGCTGCAGCGCCCGGGACCGCGGGCCTTCTTCGACCTCGGGGACCGGCTGGCCGGAACTGCCCCACAGCGTATGGAACACCTTGAAAAGAGCCACTTTCCCACCAAGGGTCTGCGCCTCAAAGCAGCTGGGATCCGCAAGAATCGCCTCTAGGGTGGAGGCCGCATAGGTATCCCCGGATTGCTGCGCCCCTGTCAGCGCCCGCGCATAGCGACGCAGGTAGGGCAAATGAGGTGTGATTAGGTCCGACAGAGTAAGGGCATGTCCGGTTGTTGTAGTCGACAATGTTTTTCTCCTGTCACCAACATTTATCGGAACAAACGCTCAGCAGTTGCGTTTGTTCCATGATATGCAAAATTTAACTGAGGTGGACAGTACAAGGTGTTGCAGGAGAAACGAATGGCACAAATGCCAAAATCACAGCCATGGGACAGTCTGATCGACGAAAATCTGAAAAAGGTTTTCGAAGAGGACGCGAATGCGGATTTGCCGCCGCAGTTGATGGATCTTCTAGACCGTCTCGACAAAATTCACGTCGCCACGCAGGAGGCCAGCGGACCCGACACCCCGACCGACGATGGGGAGGTCGAAGAATGAACAGGCAAGATGCCAAGGCTGAACTGGTCAGCCACATGAAGGTGCTGCGCGCCTTCGCCATGAGCCTGACACGAAACGATGCGGCCGCCGACGATCTGGTGCAGGATACGATCCTGAAGGCCTGGACCAATCTGGACAAGTTCCAGGAAGGCACCAACATGCGCGCCTGGCTCTTCACGATCCTGCGCAACACCTTTTATTCGAGCCGCCGCAAAGCCGCGCGCGAGGTCGGGGATTCCACCGGTGCCATCACGGACAGTATTTCGGTCAAGCCCGACCACGACGGACATCTGCAACTGGCAGAGTTCCGGGCGGCGCTTGAACAGCTGCCCGCCGAACAGCGCGAAGTCCTGACCTTGATCGGGGTTCTGCAGTACTCCTACGAAGAAGCGGCCGAAGTCTGTGGCGTCAAGATCGGCACCATTAAAAGCCGCCTCAATCGCGGTCGCGAAGCTCTGGCAATCAAAATGCAGCTAAACGTGCATGAAACGATGGAACTGACCGATGCTGCAACCCACGCTGTCGTCGCTGCGAGTGGTGGAACGGCTGCGTGAACCGAATGGACTTTCCGTCGCTGGCCATTATGCGGGGGCGCATGTCAGAAGATAGCTCAGAGCTGGACCCATTGGACAGCGAAGCCGAACGCCCGATCAGCTGGACACGCAACCTGTCGGTGCGGCTTGCCCTGCTGCTCTCGGGGGCGCTGATCCCGCTTGGCCTTATTGCAGTCGGACAGACCGTTCGCTTGCAGAACGAGCTTTTGGCGTCGAACAACCTCAGCCTGCAGGCCCTGACGGCAGAATTCGCACAGGAAGAGCGCGAGATCATCAAATCGGCCTTTGCCGCCGCTGAAACCCTGGCGCTGACCGTCCCGGAACTGACCGACGACCTTGCCAGCTGCCGATCGCTGATGTCGCGATTTGTGGATTCCGTTTCAGAGGCCTACAGCTTTGCGGGCTTCCTGCCTATTGATGGCGTCATGGATTGCGCCTCGGCGGATCTGGTGATCGACTATTCGGTGAACCCGGATTTCCCCGAATGGATGCGTCGGCCAAAACGTGAAGTCCGGGTCAACTCCTACGGTCCCGTTTCGGGCACGGCGGTTCTCGTGGTGTCCGAACCGGTTTTTGATCGCAACGAAACCTTCATCGGCAACCAGATCATCCATGTCCCGCACGACAAGATCGACCAGAACTTTCAGGTCAAGCTTGGCGACCGCCCCATCGACCTGGTGACGATCAGTGCAGAAGGCGATATTCTCAGTGCCTCCGGCGACCGCAACACCGCGCTGGAGCGCCTGCCCGCCAAATTGAGCGTCAAGGAGCTGACCCAGCTCAACCCACGTCGCATCGAGACCAAGAATGCCGCGGGTCAACAGCGGCTTTTCTCTATCGTTCCGGTGCTGTCCAACGGATTTTACGTGATTGGCAGCTGGGACCCCGAGGGCAAGCACGCCCCGGCCGGGACCGGGGCTATCAGCCAGCTGCTGCTCACGCCGGCCCTGTTCCCGATCCTGATGTGGCTGGTCAGCCTGGTGCTGATCTATGTTGCACTGGATCGACAGGTGGTGCGTTTCCTGCGCCTGATCAGCCTGCAGATGCGCCAGTTTGCACAATCGCGAACGCTGCCGTCGCCCACCGCCAGCCGCTTCATGCCGTCTGAACTGCAGGTGATCGAAGATCAGTTCCTGCATATGTCGGAAAAGCTGCTCCGGGACGAGGCAACCCTGTTTGACGCCATGCACGACAAGGATGTGTTGCTGAAAGAATTGCACCATCGGGTCAAAAACAACCTGCAACTCATTTCCTCTATCATCAGCATGCAGATCCGCCGCACGCGCAATGGGGTTACCGCAGCGGCGCTGAAAACCGTCAATCGGCGGGTCACCAGCATGGCCACGGTCCATCAGACGCTCTACCAGGCGTCTGATCTCGGCCGGGTGCAGGCCAACGACCTGCTGCGAGACGTCATCCGGCCGATGATTGACCTGGCGCCAACCACCGCGCCGGTTCCCGTCATCAAGATGTCGTTGGATCCTGTTGTTCTCTACCCCGATCAGGCGGTGCCGCTGGCGCTGCTGGCGGTCGAAGCGGTGACAAATGCGCTCAAGTATCTGGGCACGGATACGGCCGGAAAACGCTGGGTCACCGTCTCGCTCGAGACGCTTGAGAATGAGCAAGTCCGCTTCACAATCGCCAACTCCACCTCAGACAGTCATGAACCCGAGGATGAGGGCACGGGGCTTGGCAGCCAGCTGATCCGCGGCTTCAGCAGACAGCTGGAAACCTCTCCCACCATAGACCAGGACGAGGAGAGCTATCGCCTGAGCCTGACCTTCGATGTGGTGGCCTTCGAACCAGAAGATCAGCCCCTGACCGACATTGTTGGCACCTCCTGACGCTGCCTCCCCCGGCGGCGTCAGGCGGGGTCTACGGGTCGACCCAAAGTTGGAAATAATTCTCTGAGTTTGGAACTTGTCGTCGCTGAACGCGTTGTCTCCCCGAAGCTTGAGCATGCACTTGAGCGCACATGAAGAGGAGTTAACGTCATGAAAAAGCTTTTGATTTCGACGTCTGTTGCCATCGCCATGGGGCTGCCCGTGCTCGCCGCAGATACCGGCAGCATGTTCCGCAGCGAAGCAGGCCCAGCAGAGTTCCGCGCCTCGACTTTCGTCGGCAAACGCATCTACCAGACCGAGAGCGACAGCCTCAAAGACGTCATGGATGGCGTTCAGGATGGCTGGAGCGACATTGGGGAAGTGAACGACGTCATCCTCAGCCGCGACGGCACCGCCGAAGCCGTGCTTGTCGATATCGGCGGGTTCCTCGGAATTGGCGAGAACCAGATTGCGGTCGATATGGACGCGTTGAAATTCATCAAGGATGGCAATGCCGAAGCCGGCGCAGATGGCTACTTCCTCGTCCTGAACGCACCGGAAGCAGCGCTTGAGACCGCGCCTGCCTACGAGATGTCCAGCAATGTCGAGGCAGAGGTCAACACAGAGGTCAAGACAGACATCGCCGCAGAGACGGACACTGAAACCTCCCTGGCAACAGAGCTGGAAGCCGCGACCGATCAGGCCGTCGACAAGATTGCCGGCGTTCTGACACCGGAGCACTCCGCCTCTGCCGACTTGGCCGCGGGGAAACTCACCGCTGATGAACTGACCGGCGCCAATGCGTTTGACGCCAATGACGAGATGATCGGCAAAGTGTCCGACATCGTGATGGATGGCAAAGGCGACGTGGATGCAGTCATCGTTGATGTGGGCGGCTTCCTTGGTCTTGGCGCCAAACCCGTCAAACTGGGTCTGGGCGATCTGACCATCGAGGATCACGACGGCAGCCTCCGCGTCTATACGATGATGACCAAATCGCAGATGGAAGCGCTGCCAGAGTATAAAGACCTCTGATCCAGCCGACCCCAAGCACCGAAAAATCAGGCCGGTCCCTTCGGGGGTCGGCCTTTTTGCGCGCCACAAATCTCGCGCTGGGACGCGCCGACTGTGCCCCGTATCAGGATCGACACAGCCCCGCGCCCCGATGTGGGGGCGGCCTTCATTTGCGATGGAAGCTTACAGGAACTGGACCGCCAGTCCGCCGACGCCCAGCGTCAGACAGACCACCGTCACCAGCGCGATCAACCCGTCGCCGGTCAACATGGAAACCGCCAGCAGGCTGACAATCCCGCCGAGGATCGAGGAGGTGAACGGCAGCAGCTCCAGAAAGGGCATCATCAGACCGCACAGCATGCACACCGCCTGGATGACCCGCAGAAACGGCGGCGTCAGCAAGGCGCGAAGCCGTTTCTTGAACCTCCGGTCCATCCAGCAGGCCAAACGACGCAATCCGCGGGTCGCCCGATGGGTAAGCTCGGCCGATACGGCGCGGCGAGACAGAAATCCGGGCAGCCAAAGGTGGTCGCGCCCCATCAGCATCTGGCCTGAAACCAGCGCGATCATGATCCCGCAGGCAGAGGAAAACAGCGGCACCCCACTCAGCGGCGACACCACGGCCAGGGCCGGCACGACCAGCACCGCCGCAATTGATTTGACGCCCAATTCGTCCGTCAGGTCAGAGACACGAAGATAGTCCTTGTTTTCCGCGAGCAACTGCTCGGTCTGATCCAGAACGTCCTCAACAGGATGGGATGAATGTTTCATGGGGTCCGATTTCTTGGAAGGGAACAGGGTGCTAGCAGAACGTATGTCAGCTTGGATTGTTCCCTTTCGCCCCCGCGCCGGGACGCGATCCGCCGATGCCCGCCAGCCCCCTACCGGCCCCCACAAAGGGCCGGCGGTTGCGGCGACGATTGGGGCACCCGTTTTTTGCCGATCTTGCTATTTTCGGGAACATTTCGCACAGCGCTGCGTTGTCCTGCCAGATCCCAAATGGATTTCGGTAAGAACAACAAGGAGCCGAAGAATGACACATTTGATCCGTACCACCGCGCTCGTCGCGTCTCTGGCCACCGCGGCAGGCGCGGCAACATTGGTTCAGGACATTGAGGTCAAGGCCGACGTAAGCGCCCTGCAGAACAGCCAGGCCGTCGCCGTCTGGAGCACATTGGAAAGCGATCTCGAAACCGCGTTGGCGGCCGAATTGGTGAACCAGCTTGCCGATGACGACACCGAAGGCGCCGCCGAGATCGACGTGGAGATCGACACCGTTGCACTGGCGTCCGGCTTCGAAGCCCAGATGGGCATCGCCGATTCCGTGCTCGAAGGCGATGTTTCCGTTGATCTGCCCGGCAGCAAGGATGACCAACGCTATACGCTGACCGTCACCGCCCAGCAGGCCAATGTCTACTACCCCGAAGGCACCGACGTGACCGATCTGCATGTCGGAAGCGAGGTTTTCTACACCGCGATGGTCGATGCCTTTGCCATCCATGTTGCTGAAAAACTGAAATAAAGGAGACCTCAATGCGTCTGTTCTGTCTTGCACTCACCGTTCTTGTTGGCCTTTTTGGGCTGACCGCCTGTGAAACCACCGAGGGCTTCGGCCGCGACGTGTCGAACCTCGGCTCGGATATTGAACAGGAATCCCAAGAGGCCCAGGCCGGGCTCTGAGCGACCCTTCCGGTCTGCCGCCCCATCCGAACTGAGGTCCGACATCCGCCCCGGTGCCATGCTGCATCGGGGCGTTTTTCATGGTCAGGACTGCCGGGGGCGGCGGTCAGGCGCCACCGCTGCGGCGCAATAGCAGCGGGATCAGCAGCGTCAGGATCAGCAAGCGCATGACGTGATGGGCCGCGACAAAGGCCGGATCAAGTCCGAGCGTCACCGCAATCGCCGCCATCGCCTCCACACCGCCGGGGGCAAAGGCCACGATCAGCAAGGCCGGGGGCAGCCCCAGAAGGCTCATGCTCAGTATGATGGCCAGCAGGGTGATCACCACATTGGTGCCCGTGACCCAGAGCCCGGCCAGCAGGTCAAGCCGCAGCCCAGCCAGGCTTTGGCCCACGAACCGTGATCCGATCAGGATGCCCATCACCAGAAACGCCACAAACGTCGCGGATTCAGGTGGCGGCCCCGGTGTCAGGTCGAAAACATGCCCGGTGCCGCTGCACAGGATCCCCGCCAGCAGATAGGCCGCCGGAACCTTCAGCCGAGTGAACACCAGGCCCACGGCCAGCGTCACGCCGATCAGGACAAAGAGCTGCCACAGCGGCAGCGGTGCCTCGGCCAACAGCACGAGGCCGCTCGCGCCAAAGACCTTGGCCACCAGCACCGGCACACAGAGGGTCAGAAACAACACGCGAATGCTCTGCACCACCGCGACGCGCGCCGTCTCCCCGCGCGCGCTGAGCGACAGGGCGAGGACATAGCTCAGATGCCCCGGTGCCGCCGCCAGCACCGCATCCCGGCCGCTGAAACCCATCCAGCGCCGCAACCCACTCGCCGAGACCTTCAGCGATACAAACAGTGACAGCGACAGGATCGCGATGGTGACGGGCCAGGTCAGCGCCGTTTGCAGCATCTCATAGGTGACGCTGCTGCCGATATTGATGCCCAGCAGCACAAATGCAGTGGTCCGCAGCCAGACCGGGACATGCACTGGCACCCCGGCCACCGCCGCCAGCGACACCGCCGCCGCAGAACCGGTCAAGGGCGCCGATGGAAATCCGATCGCGTCAAATATCACCGTTCCCAGCAACGCCACTGCAAATGCTGCGACCAGACCTAGACCTTCACGTGCCGTCATGAACCCATCTGCTGTTTGGCGCGTCTGGCTCTGTGTGGCCGCACGCCCGGTTGTTCCTGTTGTGTTGCGTGGGCAAAGCGCCGCCTGCCCACGCAATCGCTCAATCGCCGTCGGCCACACCGGCGGCCCGCGCCCGGGCGCGGCGGGCACGATAGCTTGGCACGATGACCAGCAAAAGCGCCAGCAAAAGCAGCCCCAGGGTCATCGGACGATCCAGAATGAAGGCCGCGCCATCATAGATCTGCATCGAACGGGAGAAGTTGTCCTCCAGCATGCGCCCCAGAATGAACCCGATCAGCAAGGGCGCCAGCGGGTAGTCGGCAAACCGCAGCACCGTGGCGCAAACACCGAAACCCACAAGGATCAGCAGCTCGGTGGCGTTGTTCTGGCCGATGTAGGACCCCATCAGGGTAAAGAACAGGATGAACGGGATCAGATAGGTGCGCGGGATCGTCAGAACCTTGGCGATATAGGGGATCAGCGGCAGGTTCAGCACCAGCAGCACCAGGTTGCCGATATACATCGAAATGATCACCGCCCAGAAGATATCCGGATTGTCGACCATCAGACGCGGCCCCGGCGTCACATTGAGCGCGATCAGCGCGCCCAGCAGGATCGCCGTGGTCCCGGACCCCGGAATGCCCAACGTCAGCAGCGGCACAAACGACCCGGTGCAGGCGGCGTTATTGGCCGTCTCGGGCGCGGCCAGCCCCTTGATAGAGCCTTTGCCGAACTCTTTTTGCTCCTCCTGCGTGGCGATATTGCGCTCCACCGCATATCCAAGGAAGGAGGCGATGGTCGCCCCCGCGCCCGGCAGCACCCCGATGAAAAAGCCCTGAATGGACTGCCGTCCGATCACGGGCGCGATCTGGCGGGCCTCTGCGCGGGTGATCCGAAGACCGGTGATCTTGCCGCCGTCCTCGCCCGCCTGCGCCGACCGGGCCGGGTTCATTACCAGAAAGATCGCTTCTGGCAGGGCAAACATCGCCATCGCCAGAGTGATGAAGCTGAACCCAGATTGCAGATCCATCATCCCCATGGTGAACCGCGGCATGTTGAACAGCGCGCCCTCGCCCACCGTGGCCATCATCAGGCCCAGCAGGGTCATCATCAGCGCCTTGGCCACATTGCCGGTCCCCGCAAAGGCGGCAATGGCCGACAGGCCCACCACCATCAGTGCGAAATATTCGGCCGAATGGAACAGCAGCGCCACCTTCGACAGCATCGGCGCAAAGACCATCAACAGCACCGCCCCGATGGTGCCCCCCATGAAGGACGAGATCGCGGCAATGGTCAGCGCCTTGCCGGCCTTGCCCGCACGCGCCATCGGATAGCCGTCGAAACTGGTGGCCACCGTCCCGGCCACCCCCGGCGCATTCAGCAGGATCGACGAGGTCGACCCGCCGAAGATCGCGCCGTAATAGACCCCGGCCAGCAGGATCAGCGCGGCAGAGGGATCGCCCAGCGTGATGGCAACCGGGATCATGATGGCGATGATCGACATCGGCCCCAGCCCCGGCAGCATGCCGATGAAGGTGCCGATCAGGCAGCCGCCAATCACCATCAGGATATTCGTAATCGAAAAGGCCGTGGACAGGCCGATCATCAAACCGTCAAGCATCGTAGGCTCCGCTTATCCAAGGAAAAATGGCAGGGGCCGCAAGAAGATGCCCAGCACCCCTTCGACCAGATACCAGACAATACCCGTCGCAAGCGCAGCGACAGGAAACAGGACCCAGAGCTTTCGCTCGCCCAGGACCATCGCCCCGATGGTCAGGAACCCGGCGGTGGACACCAAAAACCCCGCCGGTCGCAGCAACAGTGCGTAGGCGACCATCAGCCCGAGCAACACACCCGCCTGACCGATCTTGTAATCGCCAAGACGGCGGTAATCGATATCGGGTGCACGGGAATCGCCGCTCGGCTTTTCCAGTCCCAGAACAATGACCAGCGATGTCAGAATTGCCAGAACGGACAGAACCTTGGGAAAGGTGCTCGGCCAGATTGGGTTGCGCTGCATGAACGGCGGCAAGAGCTGATCCATCGTGAAATACGCCGCATAGCCATAGGCCAGCGCGATCCCGAGGATGATCAGCGCGATCCAGCGGTCAAGTGCCATGATCGCCTCCTGTTTGAAATGGGGACAGTGAAAGAGGGGTCCGGTCCCAATCTATGGCACCGGACCCGCTCGGAAACGGTCGTCAGACCTCAGAGGAAGCCAAGCTGCTTCATCAGGCTGCCGATGGCCTCTTCCTGTTTTTCCAGAAAGGCGCGGAAATCCTCGCCAGAGTTATGGATGTTGACCCAACCGTTGCGCGCACGCACCTCTTCCCATTCCGGGGTGTCGTACATCTTGGCAATCGCGTCCTGATAGGCGGTCAGTTTTTCCTCGCTCAGGCCCGGTGCCGCGAAGAACCCGCGCCAGTTGACAAAGGTCGTGTCCAGACCCTGCTCCGCCATGGTCGGGGCGGTGTCATAGGCCGGAACGCGCTCGTCCGCAGTGACGCCGAGGATCTTGACTTCGCCCGCATCGGCCAGCGCGATGGCTTCGGAAAACCCGGTGGAGAGCGCCTTGATCTCGCCCGAGAGCAACGCCGCCATGGCCTTGCCGCCCGCGTCATAGGGGATGTATTTCAGCGCTGTCGGGTCTTCGCCCGCCGACTGCATCACCATCGCGGCAACCAGGTGATCCATGCCGCCTGGCACCGATCCACCGCCAACTGCGGTGCCACGGGGGTCTTCGCGATAGGCCGCGAGGAACTCTTCCATCGTGTTGATCGGGCTGTCCTTGGACACCACCAGCGCCGCATAGTCGCCGATTGTCCCGGCCACCAATGTCAGGTCCCGGAAACTCTGCGGGAAAACCCCGGTCAGCGAGCGGATCACGATGGGGGTCGAATTGACCATCAGCGTGTCTTCAAGGCTGTCGGCATTCTCGATCAGATAGCCAATCGCCTTGCCGCCGCCACCGCCGGACATGTTTTCATAAGAGGCGCTGCCGACCAGACCGGCCTTGCTCAGCGCCTCGCCGGTGCCGCGTGCAGTGCCGTCCCAGCCGCCACCGGCGCCGCCGGGGATCAGGAAGTGGACCTTTTCAAGAACCTGATGATCGTCCGCCAGAACCGGCGTGCCGAGGGTCAGTGCGGCCGCAGCCGCAGCCATCAGGGCGCGACGGCCCAGTGCAAAAGATGTCATAATGTTCCTCCCATTTGACAAACGCGCCGTTGCGCGCTCATGACTGGGGGTATTCCGGCCCAAGCTGACACAAACCTGACACGGAGCTGAAGTTTCGCCCCAATGCGGTATTTACTTGTCGAAGATAACGATCAGCTCGCCAATGCCGTGGTGGATCGGCTGACGCTGGATGGCCATGTGGTTGACCGGGCAGGCGACCTTGGCACCGCCGAGGATTTCATCGCGACCACCGAATACGACCTCATTCTGTTGGACATCATGCTGCCCGACGGCGATGGCCGCCACTTTCTGCAATCCCATCGCGCGGCACAGCGCGACACGCCGGTGATCGTCCTTACCGCTCGGTCAGAGGTCTCTGATCGCGTCGGTGTGCTGGACCTTGGTGCCGACGATTATATCGTCAAACCCTTTGATTTCTCTGAACTAGAGGCCCGATGCCGGGCGGTGCTGCGGCGGCGCAGCGGCGGCGCCAGCAATGTGCATCGCTATAGTGATGTGGTCTTTGATCCCCTGGCTTGCACCCTCACCGTCGGCGCGCGCGAAATCCACCTGCGCAACCGCGAACTGCGGCTGTTTGAAATCTTCATCTGCGCCCCGGATCAGGTGTTTTCAAAATCCAAACTGGTGGACCGGCTGTTTTCCTACGATGTCGATGCCTCGGAAAACGCGATCGAGGTCTATGTTGGCCGTTTGCGCAAACACCTGGAGGGCGCGGCGGTCCAGATTGTGACCGTCCGGGGGCTCGGCTACCGGCTGAGCCAGTCATGAGCCATCCGATTCTCCTGCGCGGCTCCATCCAGCGGCGGCTCATTGTGCAATTGCTGTCCGGTGCGGCGCTGCTGGCCGGGTTGATGTTCTTTGTGGTGCAGAACTACGCCCGCGACCTCGCCGGTCAAAGCCAGGACGAGATCCTCGCCGCCTCCGTTACCGCAATTCTGGATTCCGCCTCGGTGCGCGATGGCGATCTGACGGTGGACATCCCCTATTTCTCCTTTTCGATGCTGGGCAATATCAGCGAGGATCGGGTGTTTTATGCCATCACCCGCAACGGATCCTTTCTGACCGGATACCCCGACCTGCCGAAACCCGCAGCCGCCACCAGCACCGGGCCGCGCTTTCGCACCGCCACCTATGACGGCGAAAGCATCCGGCTGGTGACCGCCACCCGCCGGATGTCGGTCGGCAACCAGCCGGATTTCATCGAGGTCACCGTGGCCCAGACCCGCTATGGGCTGCGGCGGCAACTGGCCGGGATTTCGCGCACCGTCGCCGGCTTCGGTCTTGGTTTCTTTGCTCTCGCGGCGGTGTTTGGCATCTTTGCCGCGCAATCCGCGATCCAGCCGCTGCGCCAGCTCGCCGGCTCCGTGTCGCGCCGCGGCCTGTCGGATCTGCGCCCGGTCTCGGCCCCGGTTCCGGCGGAAATGGAATCGCTCGTCGGGGCGCTCAACGGGTTCATGAGCCGCCTGAAGACCTCGCTGTCGCGGTCCGAGGATCTGATCGCCGAGGCCGCGCATCGGGTGCGCACCCCGCTGACAACGGTCCGCACCCAGGCCGAAATCACCCTGCGCCGCGTCGACAAGCCGGAAAACCGCCAGGCCGTGCGCGAAATGATCCGCGCCATCGACGAAAGCAGCCGCGCGGCGGGGCAGTTGCTGGATCATGCCATGGTCTCGTTTCGCTCGGACCATCTGGAAACCGAGGAGGTCGAACTGGGCCGCCTGACGCGGGATGCGGTGGCGCGGCTGGTGCCGATGGCGGATCTGCGCGACATCGACATGGACCTGACGATCCCGGAAGAGGCGCTGCAGGTGCGGGGCGACCCGATCCTGATGCAAAGCGCGCTGTTGAATCTCATGGACAATGCGATCAAATATTCGCCCCCCGACAGCCGCGTCCATGTCGCCCTGCGGCGGGTCGGGACCAGCGCCGAAGTTTCAGTCCGGGACGAAGGCGCCGGCTTTCCCAAAGCCGACATGGGGCGGCTGACGCGCCGCTTTGTGCGCGGGGGCAATACCGATACCGTGGTCGGCTCCGGCCTGGGGCTGACCATCGCTCATGAGGTTGCCCGCGCCCATGGCGGCCAGCTCTTTCTGACCAACCACAGCGAGGAAGGTGGCGCATGCGCAAGTTTGTCTTTTCCCTTGTCCTGATCCTCCTGGGCGGTCTGGCCCCTTTGCCGGGGCAGACCTTTGAGATCGAGGACCATATCAGCGTCGGTCCGGGCAACGCCCGGCAGGTGCTGCGGGTGATTTCCAATGGCGACGCTGTGTTCTTTGAACCCACCATTCGCGAATTTCTGGCCGACCGCCCGGACGTGCGGGTGGAGTATACCGTCGCCAGTTCCGCCGAGCTGATGACCGCCATGGGCGACGAAGGGCTGGAGGTCGATCTGGCCATTTCCAGCGCCACCGATCTGCAAACCAAACTGGTGAATGATGGATACTCGCTTGGCTATAGTTCCGAGATCACCCAGCGGATGCCGGAATGGGCGCGCTGGCGCAACCACCTCTTTGCCTTCACGCAGGAACCCGCTGCCATCGTCCTGTCCCGCCGGGCGCTGGTGGGCCTGCCCGTCCCGCAAAGCCGACAGGAGCTGATCGCCCTGATGCGCGACCATCCCGACCGGTTCGAGGGCAAGGTCGGCACCTACGATCTGCGCACCTCCGGCCTCGGGTATCTGTTTGCCACCCAGGACGCGCGCACCTCGGAAACCTACTGGCGCCTGAGCGAGGTCATGGGGTCATTCGGCGTCCGGCTCTATTGCTGTTCCAGCCAGATGATCGACGATGTCTCCTCAGGGGATCTGACCGTCGCCTATAACGTGCTCGGCAGCTATGCCCGCGCCAAGGGCAATCCGAAGGATGTGATCGTCATCCTGCCGCAGGACTACACGATCATCATGTTGCGCACCGCCTTCATTCCCAAAACCAGCAAGGCTCCGACGCTTGCCGGGTCCTTCATCGACCACCTGATTTCACGGGGATGGGAGGCCGCCCCAGGTGCAGTCTCTGTCGCCGAGGAAAACGCCTGGACGCAAGAAGCCCAGGCCCTGCGACGCATTCGCATGGGGCCTGGGTTGCTGGTCTATCTGGACGCGTTGAAAAAGGCCGCGTTTCTCAAGGAATGGAGCAGCGCGGTCCTGCAATGATCGGCCTGTGGCACCGGGCGTCGCCCGCTCCGGCGGACAGCGCCCGGCGCCAGGGTATGTGTCACGGGTTACAAGTCACAGGTCCGGCATCAGCGGTGCCAGCGCCTTGAACCGGTCGAAATCCTTGCGCTCTGCCGCGCTCCAGCCTGCTTCGGCAATGGCGCTGAGCCGCGGAAAGATCATGTGGTTCTTGCGCGCCATCGTGGTCAGATGCTCGCTCCAGACGCAGGCCTGAACCCCCTTCAGCCGCCCCGCCAGCGCCGCCGCGCCATTGTCCGCCTCAAAGCCATAGGTCTTGTCCAGCGGCGTAAACCCGGCCCAGCTCGCCCCCGGTGCATACCAATCGTCCGACAGGGCCATATCAAGGTAATAGGCCTGCCCCGGCGTGCTCACCACGTCATAGCCCTCATCCGCCAGCTCTGCGGTTTTCTCGATGGTGGTCCAGGCGAACAGCAGGCAATGCGCCGGGTTCAGGCCACCGCCGTGGGCGACCTCTTCCCAGCCGCCGAGCCTGCGCCCGAGGCCGATCAGGAACTCCTGAATGTGACGCAGGAAATAGGCCTGCATCTCGTGGGTGTCCTTCAGTCCCGTTTCCCGCATCATCGCCTGCGCCTTGGGCGATTGCATCCAGGCGCCTTCGGCCACCTCGTCGCCGCCGACATGGATGATCTCAAACGGAAAGATCTCGCAGACCTCGGCCAGCACCGTCTCGGCAAAAGTATAAGACCCCTCGATCGCCGGGTTCAGCGCGTTGTTGCCAAATCCCTGCACCGACCAGTAGCTTTCCGGCTCCTCCGCATCGACCAGCTCCGGCAGGGCCCCAAGGACGCAGGCGCAATGGCCCGGCACGTCGATCTCCGGCATCACCTCGACACCGAGACCGGCGGCATGTTTGACCACTTGCCGCGCCTCGGCCTGGGTATAAAACCCGCTCTGCCCGGTGATGTCAGGGCCAAGCTGCGGCAGCACCGGCAGCGCCATCCCGGTATGGGCCGCAACCTCGGTCAGCTGCGGATAGGCCTTGATTTCCAGCCGCCAGCCTTCGTCATCGGTCAGGTGCCAATGGAACCGGTTCATCTTGTGCCAGGCGAGGATATCGACGTAGCGCAGCACCTGGTCCAACGGATAAAACTGGCGTGACACATCCAAATGCGCCCCCCGCCAGCCGTGGCGCGGGGCGTCTTCGACCACACCGGTCAGCGGCACGCCGTATCGGCCGGGGGCGTCATGGGCATGGGTCATCAGCTGCGCCAGCGTGACCAGCCCGTAAAACAGTCCCTGCCCCGTCCCATGGTGCAATCTGGCCTCGCCGTCGTGCCAGACGATGCGATAGGCGTCCTCGCCCAGCGCCGGATCGGCCACCACCACCAGCGGCGACACATCCGCCTTTGCCGTCAGCACGAAGGGCACCGGCGCAAGGGGATGCAGCCGACGGGTCAGTGCCGCCACACGCGACACGGTTTGCAGCACCGCCAGATCCCGACCCTGCAGCGCCAGATGCACCGGTGCCTTTGCCTGCCAGTCCGTGACCGCGACCCGTCGGGGTTCGGGCAGGACACCGCAGGTCAGATCGGCGCGCCCTGCCGGCGCCGCCCGCCCCACGGCCGTGGCGGCCTGCAGATCGCTGGCAAAAGCAGGGACGAGGGTGCCGTCTTCCAGCCGCACGCCCGCCGATTTCGGCCCTTCGTTGGAATGCAGCGCCGGCCGGGTCAGACTGTATTCCGTGAACCGCCAGGTCTCGCCCGGCTGCAGCACAAAACCGTCGGCGCTGGCATATTCGTGAAAATTCGCCTGCCGCCGCAGCAAGGTCGCACCGGTGCAGCGCGACGGCCGCAAGCAGCGCGTCAGCGTGGCATAGACCAGGCGCGGATTGGCCACCGGGCTGGGCCCGCAATTGGTCAGGGCGAACTCCATCGCGTCTTCTTCGGCGTGCCAAAGACTGTCGAGGTGAAACTGCATCTCAATAAATCCTGTTGTGAATGTATGTCAGACCAGCGCGCCGCTGTAGGCGCCCGGATCACTGTCTGGAATGGGGGTAGCGCCGCAGGTCTCCTGGTAAAACGCCACCGGCCCGGCGCCACCGATGATCCCATAGGCGAAGCCATCGTCGCGCAACCGGTGAAGGGCCGCCAGCAGCAGCGCCTTGCCCAGCCCCTTGCCGCGCGCCTCCGGGGCGACACCGGTGGGGCCGAAAAACCCGCGAAAGGTCACGTCATAGCAGGCAAAGCCCAGCAGATGCGTGCCCTCGGTCGCAATCAGGAGGCGGGCGGGGCGCGCCGCCAGCGCCACGGTGCATTCATCGACCCACTTCTGGCCAAAATGCGCCGCGACAAACGCCAGCACCTCATGCGCCTCGAACGGCAGGGCGGGCCGCAGGGTGACCCCCTCCGGCAGCGCCCCCTGCGACGGCAAGCGATAGAGCGGGACCAGCATGTCAGGCATCGGCCCGCTCCGTTTCGGCAGTGGCATGGTCGCCAGCAGCATGATCCGCGATGAAATGCCCGGTGGACACTTCGGTCATGCCGCGAACCGCAGCCGCGCTGGCGGCGCGCACCTGTCGGGCATCCTGGGCAAAGCCGGCATCGCTGCCCGTCAGCCGGATCGACGGATCCGGCACGGCGGCACGCAACAACCGGGTGTAGCCATGCTGCGGTGCGCCGACCACCTGCGCGGTCGGGCCCTTTTCGACCACCTGCCCCCGGAACATCACCGCCGTGTCCTCGGCCAGATACTCTGCCGTGGCAATATCATGGGTGATATAAAGGATCGACAGGCCGTGCTCGGTCTTGAGCCGCTGCATCAGCGCGAGGATCGACTTGCGGATCGACACATCCAGCATCGAGGTCGGTTCATCCGCGACGATCAGCCGTGCCCTGACCGCCAGCGCCCGGGCAAAATTCACCCGCTGGCGCTGCCCACCCGACAGTTCATGCGGGAACTTCGACGGGGTCGAGACCGGGTCCAGATCCACATCGTCAAGGATCTCGCGCAGGGCGGTCTCCGGATCGGCCTCCGGCTGATGCAACGACAGGGCGCGCTGCAAATGATGACGGATCGTATGCGCCGGGTTCAGGGCCGAAAACGGGTCCTGAAACACCATCTGCACCGCCTGACGATAGCGCATCTGATCGCCGCGTCGGGTCAGCTCCGCGATGTCCCGACCCTCGAACAGGATCCGCCCCGAGGTCGGCGCATGGTGGCCGACGATCATCCGGCCCACGGTGCTCTTGCCAGAGCCGCTTTCGCCCACCAGCGCCAGTGCCCGGCCCGGCAACAGGTCGAGCGAGACGGCGCGCAGGGCCTCCACCTGGGTGGCGCGACCAAAGATCGGACGCAGGGTAAAGGTCTTGGTCAGACGGTCCAGCGACAGGATCGGGGGATCAGACAGCATGGGCAGGCCCTTTCTCGGCAGCATTGGCCAGGATCGGCATCGCGTCCCACAGGCTGCGGGTGTAGTCATGCACGGGCGCGGTCACGATCTGCGACGCGGTGCCGATTTCCACAATCTCGCCCGCACGCATGATGCCGATCCGGTCGGAAATCTGTGCCATCAGCGCGATGTCATGGGTGATGAACAGTACCGAAAACCCCAACTTTTCGCGCAGGCGCAGGACCTCTTGCAGGATCTCGCGCTGCACCACCACATCAAGCGCGGTCGTCGGCTCGTCCATGATGATCAACTTGGGCAGCAAAGTCAGCGCCAGGGCCAGCGCCACCCGCTGCCGCATCCCCCCCGACAATTGATGCGGATGGGCCTGCATCCGGTCGGCGGGGATGCCGACCATCTCCAGCATCTCGGCCGTGCGGTCCATCGCGTCGGCGCGGGTAATGGGCCCATGCGCACGCAGCATGTCGTGAAACTGGCGAAAGATGGTCATCACCGGGTTGAGCGAGTTCATCGCGCTTTGAAACACCATGGAGACCTCGGACCAACGCCAGGCGCGCAGTTGCGTGTCGGTGAACGACAGCACATCACGACCCTCGAACAGGATCTGGCCCCGACGCACCAATGCAGGCGGTTTGTGCAGACGCATCAGCGCATAGGCCACGGTGCTCTTGCCGCAACCGGATTCCCCCGCAAGGCCGAGGATTTCATTCGGCTGGATCTGGAACGAGATGTCGCGCACGGCGGTAAAGGGCGCGCCTGCGGTCAGATAGTCCACCCGCAGCCCTTCGACGGTCAGCAGATCGCTCATTGGTTTGCCTCCTGCATGCGCTGGCGCAACAGGCGCTTCTCAATCCGCAACGCCTTGGCGACGTTGCCCAGCGTGCGCATGCGCGGGTTGGCGATCTCGTCCACACCGAAGTTCATCAGCGACAGGCCCACGCCGATCAGCACGATGGCGGCGCAGGGGGCCAGCACCTCCCACCAGGCGCCGACCATGATCGCCGAGGCGGTCTGCGCGTTATAAAGCATGGTGCCCCAGGACAGCGCCAAGGGGCTGCCCAGACCGAGGAATTCCAGCGTCGCCTCGGTGATGATGGTAAAGATGACGGAACCGATAAAGTTGAAGCCGATGATCGACAAAAGGTTCGGCAGCATCTCCACCAGGATCATCCGCCAGGTCGGCTCGCCGATCATCGCGGAGGCCTGAATAAAGTCGCGGGTCTTCAGCGACATCGCCTGCGCACGGGTGACGCGCGCCCCCCAGGCCCAGGAGGTCAGGCCAATGATCAGCGCAATCGCCCAGGGCCCCACCTGCCCCAGAAAGGCGGCGAGCACCAGCAACAGCGGCAGTTGCGGCAGCACCAGCACGACATTGGTGAAAAAGTTCAGCACATTATCCACCAGACCGCCGAAATAGGCCGCCGTGATGCCGATGGCGGTGCCGATCGCGGTCACGATCAACCCGGCCACAATCCCCACCATCAGGGAGGTGCGGGTGCCCCAGATCAGCTGGCTGAACACGTCCCGCCCCATGCGGGTGGTGCCCAGCCAATGTTCAGCCGAGGGTGCCTGGTGCGGTCGGCCCACGCGGGCGATGGGGTCAAAGGGCGCAATCAGCGGCGCCACCAGCGCGACGACCACATAGGCCAGCACGATGGCCAGTCCGATGGCGGCCTTGCGGTTGCGCAAAAAGGTACGGAGGAGATCTGGCATCAGGCCCTCTTCAGTCTGGGATCAAGAAAGACATAGGCCAGATCCACCGCGAGGTTCGCGAGCAGCATGGCGAGTGTCATGATAAGAAGCTGACCCTGGATCAGTGGGAAATCGCGCCCGACGATGCCAAGGTACAACAGGTTGCCGACGCCGGGATAATTGAACACCACCTCGGTGATCAGCGAGCCACCGAACAGCGCCCCGAAGCTGAGCGCCAGCGCGGTCACCGACGGCAACAGCGCATTGCGCGCCGCATAGGCATAGCGCACGCGGGCATCACTCAGCCCCTTGGCTTCGGCCATGGCAAGGTAGTCCTCGCCCAGCTGGCCGATCATGTTGTTGCGCATGGTGATCAGATAGCCGCCCACCAGCACCACGCTCAGCGTCACCACCGGCAGAAAACCGTGGTAGGCAACAGAGGCGGCGAATTCCCAGCTGAAGGCCGGGTCCAGTTTCGGGTCATAGGCATAAGAGGTCGGAAACACCCGGTTGCGCACCGACAGAAAATAGAGACCACACAGGGCCACCACCACGGCCGGTACCGATTGCAGCGCCAGCGCGGTGGGCGAGGCGATCACATCCGTCAGCTGCCCGCGCCGCCAGGCGGCCAGAATACCCAGGAGCGTGCCTGTCGAGAAAGCGATCAACAGCGCCGCGCCGGTCAGGAACAGCGTCCACGGCAGGGCCTGCGTCAGCACATCGGCGACTGGCATCGGGTAGAATTTGATCGACAGGCCAAAATCCCAGGTGAAGATCGAACCGAGATAGGCGAAATACTGTTCATGCAGCGGCGCGTCGATGAACCCGAAGGTCGCCATCAGCGCATCGCGGGCTTCGGGCGCGATCATGCCGCCGGAATTGGCCAGCATGATGTCCGCCGGGTTGCCGGGCAACAGCCGCGGAATCATGAAGTTGAACGTCGCAGCCACGAGAAAGGCAACGGCATAAAAACTCAGCCGCTTCAGAAGAAAACGCATCGGGTCAGACCATCTGTCGAGGAAAAGGGGCGCCAAGGCGGGACCGCCCCGATTGGGGCGGCCCCTTCGCTTTGCGGGAGGTTATTCCACCGGGCGCAGCGCCAGGAGGTGCAGCAGCCGCGCCGGGTTGGTCTTATGCACCACCGGGTTGGCGACCGGGTTGTCCGCGTTGAAGAACCCGGTGAACCGTTTGGTGTTGTACTGATACCAGCGCGGGTTGTTGAAAACCGTCACCAGCGGCATGTCCGCCCCGACGATTTCCTGCACGTCAGACATGATCGCCATCTGCTTTTCCGTGTCGCTGGTCTGGGTAAATGCATCCAGCAGGCCGCTGAGTTCGGCGTTATAGTAGCGCGACGCGGCAAAGCGCGATTTGGCCTGGTTCGATTCGTGCAGAGAGTCGAGATACTGGTTGAACGGCGTCGCCCCGACGCGGACGGAGTTGATCGCCATGTCATAATCGCCGTTGATCAGCTTTTCCGTCCAGACGGCGGATTCCGGGGTGGAGACATTGGCCCTGATGCCAACCGCGTTCAGCCCCTCGACCGCGATCTGGCAGCTGTTGACCCAATCGGTCCAGCCGTTGGGGACGATCACCTCCAGGTCGATCTGCGCACCCTCCGGGGTTTCGACAAAACCGTCGCCGTCGATGTCCTTGAACCCGGCCTCTGCCAACAGGGCCCGCGCGCCGTCCAGGTCATATTGGGTGAAGGCGCCGAATTTCTCGTCAACCTCGGGGTTGTTCCAGGAATGGAACGCGCGGCCCAGGCCCGACGGATACTGGTTGATGGTGGGATAGCCATAGCCGGCGATTTCCACCATCGCCTCGCGGTCAAACGCCATCGACACCGCACGGCGGAAATCGACGTTGTTAAAGGCGGCGCGGTCACCCTCTTCCGGGGCTTCGAAGTTCATGTAGAACGCCACAAGAGAGCCGCCGGGCAGCCAGTAGCTGTGATGTTCCGGGTCCTTGGCAACATAAGTGTTTTCGATGTCCGGCAGGAACGATCCCATCCAGTCCAGCTCGCCGTTGGAGGCCGCGGCAAGGGCCTGATCGTTGTTGGCAATCTGCGGGAAGCGCATGCAATCGACGTGCAGGCTCTCAGCGTCCCAATAGTTGTCGTTGCGGCACTGGATGTATTCCTGCGGCGTGAACCGGCGAATTTCCGTCAGCGGACCGGAACCGACAGGGTCGGGGTTGGTGAAGGTGACCGGATCGTCGATCTTGCTCCAGATGTGATCCGGCACGATCGGCACCCGCACGATCTGATACATTGCCTGGCTCGACGGGGTAGAGAGGTTGAAGCGCACGGTTTGCGCGTCGATTTTCTCGACCCCCGACAACATCTGCGCCATGCCGACACTGTCGAGCGCCGGATTGCCCAGCGCCAGTTCGAAGGAGGTGACGACGTCATCGGCGTCAAAAGCCTCGCCATCGGACCATTCGACACCCTCGCGCAGGGTCACGGTGATGCTGCTGAGATCCTCGGAGTAGTCATGCCCGGTAGCCAGACGGTACACCGGCTTGCCGCCATCCAGCGCGTTGAAGATGATCAGCGGTTCATACATGAAATGCAGCACCGAAGGCGCGGTAGTGGTCTGGTTGAACGGGTTGAAGTTCTCGACCCAGGCGGTGACCTGCTCCGGCAGCGCGCTCAATACGGTTTCTTCGGCCTGTGCCGTCGTCGCCCAGAGCGCGGCCGAAGCCGAGGCCAGCAATCCGGCAGTTACAGTCAATTTCATTTGGTAATCTCCCTGTGGCAGCGGGTTTGCCCCGCCTGATGTCATCCGTCAATTTCCGCCCGGTGGCGGCCTGGATCCTGTGGTGGGCCCAGTCTCCTCCCGAGCGCCTTGGATGCCCCCCAATGAAGTCCGCGCAGCCCCCCGAATGGTACCCGAAAAATCGGAAATTTCGTCAAAACAGGGCGCGCGGCGGGTTCACCGGTGGAGATACATAAACATTTTCAATCGCTTACTGTGTTTTCCCGAATACGCCCCACAGCCCGAGAATGACCAACTGCCCTTGCTTCACCCGCAAGCAGGCCGCAGGATCGTGCCCAGACAAAACCAGAAAAACCGGAGCCACCGTGCTGCTACAGGGAATTCGCTCTCGCCTCTTGCTGACCTTTCTGCTGGCATCGGTGCTGCCGCTGACCCTGGGGGGATTGGTGTTTTACCGGCTGGTGAACCAGACCGTCACCACCGAGACGTTTCAAAAGGTGGCTTTTGTGCGCGATGCCAAGGCCAGCGAGATCACCCAGTATATGACCTATGCGCGTCGGCAGGCAGAGAACCTCGCGCAATCTTCCAACGTGCGCTACTCGGTCGGCGAATTCTACGGTTTCAGCCACGCGCTACGCCAGATCGACGCCACGCCCGAAGAGGCCGGCGCGCGGCTGCGCGACATCTTTGGTGTCGACACCACCCCCCTGCCCCCGGCAGGAATTGGCAGCGAGGACCGTCTCTTGCGCGAAGCGTTGGAGTATTCCAACACCCATCGCCGGTTCCACGCCGGGTTCCTGGAATTTCTGGACGAGGCGGAATTTGACAATCTCTACCTCGCCGACCGTCACGGGCAAGTGGTCTATTCGGTGCACAAGGATGCCTATCTCGGCCAGATCCTCGACCCGGCGGTGACCGGTCTGGGCCAGGCCTATCACCGGGCGACCACCCAGACGGGGTTCGAGCCGGTGTTTCAGGACTATGCCCGCGATGCGGTCACCGGTGCGCTGTCGGCCTATCTGGCGGTGCCGGTGCGGCTGCATGGCCGCCACAAGGGTGCCATGATCCTGCGGGTGCCGCCCAACAGCCTGCAAAGCCTGATGACAGAGAGCGAAACCGCGCTCTCGGTGATCTCCTCCGGCGGCATCGTCATTGCCTCCAGCGGCGCGCCGGTGCCGGGCACGGCGGTTGCGCTGCCCCCGGCGATGACCAGCCACGAGGGGGTCAGCGTGCTGTCGGCCGGCCTGGCGGGCCTTGCGTCCCTGTCGGCCTGGCGGGTGCTTGATGCGCCCTTTCCGACCTGGACCATCATTGCCGAGGCCAGCCAGACCGCAGCCTTTGAAACCAGCCACCGGCTGCGCAACGCGTTACTGCTGATCGGGGCGGTGGCGGTCACCGGGCTGGCGCTTCTGTCGTTTCTGTTCGCCAACGCGCTGACCCGCCCGGTCCGGCGCCTGTCCGAGGCCGCCAGCGCCGTGGCCACCGGCAGCCTGAACGACGCGCTGCCGGAATACGACCGGCCGGTCGAATACGCGCGCCTGTCGCGGGCGGTGAACCAGATGCGGCGAGCGCTGCGGGATCAGCTTGACCTGATCCGCGACAAGAACGCCGAATTGCAGGAGAACCTGCGCCAGATCGGCGAGAAAAATGCCAAGCTGGAAGAGGCGGACCGGATGAAGGACCGGTTTCTGGCCAATACCTCGCACGAGTTGCGGACGCCGCTGAACGGCATCATCGGGATCCTCGAAACCCTCGAAGGCGGCGCGATGGGGGACATGCTGCCCGCCCAGACCAGCCAGCTGCGGCTGATCACCTTTTCCGCGCGGCGGTTGTCGCGGCTGGTGGATGACCTGCTGGACATCTACCGCATCCGGGAGGGTCGGATGCGGCTGGATCTGCAACCGGTCGATGTGTCCCATGCGGTGCGCAATGTGTTGCACCTGCTGCAACCGACCTTCCGCATTGACCCGGCCAAGGTGCGACTGGCGATCCCGGACGACCTGCCGGCCGTGACCGCCGACCCGGTCCGGTTTGAACAGATCCTGTTCAACCTGCTATCGAACGCCGTCAAATACGGCGGTGGCAGCGCGGTCGACATCTCTGCAGCGCCCCGCGCGGACGGGCGCATCGCAGTTTCGATCCGCGATCATGGCCCCGGGATCGCCGCCGACAACATGGAACGGATCTTTCACCCGCTGGAACAACTGACCCCGGACGGGGCCGGACAACCCGGCGGCACCGGCCTTGGCTTGACCATCGCGCGCCATCTGGCGGCCCTGATGTCCGGCACCATCGACGTTCTGTCCCCAGCCGGCGCGGGCGCGGAGTTTCAGGTGTTGCTGCCGCAATCCGACCTGCCCGCCCTCGGCGGTGAGGACTGGACCGCAGCCCCCCTGATCGAAGAGGCATCAGACGCAACGCCGGCCCCCGGCCCCGCTGCCGACGGCCGGTCCGGGACCGACCCCGACGGCGCGCCGGTGATCCTTGCCGTGGATGACGAACCGATCAATCTGCAAGTGCTGCAGAACGTATTGCAGCCGCAGGGCTACCGCGTCACCACCGCCGCAAATGGCGCCGAAGCGTTGCGCAGTGTCGCGGAGCGGCGTCCCGACCTTATCGTGCTGGATGTGATGATGGGTGGCCTCAGCGGGCTGGACGTTGCGCGCAACCTGCGGCGGCGGCACGGGTTGCACGAACTGCCGATCATCCTGCTGACCGCCCGGGGCCGCACCAGCGACCTGCTCGCCGGGTTCGAAGCCGGCGCCAACGACTATGTCGTCAAACCCTTCGTGCGGGACGAATTGCTCAGCCGGATCCGCACCCTGCTGGAGGCCAGCCGCGCCCGCAGCCGGGCCGAGGAAAACCGCGCCCTGAAGGACGAGATCGAACGCCGCATCCAGATCGAGGATGCCCTGCGCCTGTCCCAGCGGCGCATGGCGCAATTGCTCGATACGCTGGAGGATGGGCTGATCTGCGTCAACGCGCGGGGCGTGGTCACCTATGTGAACGAGGCGGCGCAGCAACTGCTCGACCAGCGTGTCACCGCCAACCGAAGCCGCCTTGACGCGGTGATGCCCGAGGCGGCGCTGGCGGCCCTGGCCGAGATCGACGTGGAGGACGAACCGATCCATATCGAGATCACCCTGAACGCGCGGCTGTTGCAGGTCAGCCTGTTCGCGATGCTGCCAGAGGCGGGCGGCGGCCGCGCCGTCCTGTTCAGTCAGGCGGCTGCCCCGCGCGAAGACTTCGTGCATTCGCTGCGCGATCTGGTGGATACCTCGCTGCCCTCGCTGATTTCGGACGATCCGGCGGAGGAGTTGCAGCAGACGCCGGGCGACAGCTATCGTGACACCATCGTCGATCTGATGTCCGACTCGCTGGAGATCTGGACCGCGGCCACCGGCAAGGGCAAGATCGACTTTGCCGAGACCAGCGGCATCTGGCGGGTGAACCTCGACAAGACCTCGCTGCAGACCCGGACCCTGGACAAATACCTGCTGATCGAGACGCTGCCCGACAATCCACGCTGGCGCGATGTGCTCAAGACCGTCAGTTTTGTGCTGGCGCTGGCGGCGCGTGACACGGCGGATGCCGAGCTTCGGGCGCGGTTTGATGCGCTGGAGCTCCGGCTAGAGGCCTTTCGCAACCTGATTGCCCAGCGCGGCTGACAGGCGGCCGCGCCGTCAATCCCCCAGCGGTTGCGGTCCCGTGCGGCCATGATAGGCCGTCAAGGAGGCCCGGATGCGCCGCAGGTTCTCTGTCGTGACGGCGCTGCGGGTCTGGGCAACCGACATCGCCAGCGCATCGACAATCACCAGATGGGCATAGCGCGAGGCGGTGGGTTTCAGGATGTCGGGATCTTCTGGCAGGTTGGCCTCGATCACGATGGCGGCCTCCTGCGCCAATCGGCTGTCTGGCCGGGTGATCGCGATGGTCGTCGCCCCATACCCCCCGGCAATGCCCGCTGCATTCGCGATCTCCGCTGCCTCGCCGCTGGCGGATATCATCAGCAGCACATCACCGGGTGCCAGCGTCGCCGCCCGCATCTGCAACAGATAGCTGTCCGACACGGCAACGGCGGGAATACCAAGGCGAAACATCCGATTGGCCGCCTCTTGCGCCACCATGGTGGAGCCACCGCCAACCCCGGCCACAACGATCTGACCGGCCTGCGACAGCGCGGTCACCGCCGCTTCCATCCGCGTCGGGTCGAGCTGTTCCCGCATCACATTGACCGTCGCATAAAGCGCGCCAAGCACCTGATCCACCGCGCTGGTGCCATCGCCCGGCGTGTCGCGATGGCTGGGGGCGAGGTATTGCAGGCTGACCGCAAGGTTCTGCGCCAGCCGCAGCTTGAACGCCCGGAACCCATCGCAGCCCATGGTGCGGCAAAACCGGACCACGGTGGGCGTACTGACGCCACAGGCGCCGGCCAGTTCGGCGATTGTCATGCTGGTGACGTCTTCCAGATGGGCAGACACGTAATCCGCAACCTTCTGCTCCCGCGCGGCGAGGCTGCCACTCAGATGTTTGAGGTTCGAGATCAGATCGACCGCCCCCTTGCCTGCCTCAAACTCCGCATTGGTCATCTGTCTCTCCTGCCGCTCGGCCGTCCGATTCTGTACCTAAGATACATCCAGAGATCAAATGCGGAGCCATTTTCTGTAGCATTTCCCATTATTTGTACCTTAGTAACAAATTTATCTTGACCAATGTCCTGTTTGGTCGTGAAAATATACCTAAGTTACAAAACAGGGATCACATCATGCTTGCCGAATTTTCCGACCGGCTCAGTCGGCAGATCAACCGGGGGACAGAGGTTGTCCTCGCTGCGCTGATGGTTGCGCTGGTGCTGGATGTCTGGATCGGGGTCGTGGACCGGTACTTTTTCCACTGGCAACTGCCCTGGCCCGAGGTGTTGGCCCGCTATCTGATGATCTGGGCGGCGATGCTTGCGGTGTCTTGCGGCATTGCCCGACGCGAACATATCGGCCTGACGGTCCTGCTGATGTCGCTGCCGCAGGGCGGACGCCGGGGCCTGTTGGTGCTGATCGACGTGATAACCTTTGCGCTGTTTTTCTACGTCTTGTGGTTTGGCATCGGCTTTGCCGAAAGCGGCGCCAAACGTCAGGCGATGATTCTCGGCGCCACCCTGCAGCCCTTCTACAGCGCGATCCCGGCGGCCGCTCTGCTGGCCTGCGTGCAAGTGGTGCTGGTGATGATCCGCGACATGGGCCGGCAGCTCGACACCGTCACCCCCAACGAAGGATCAGGCGCATGATTGTCGGTTTCAGTTTTGTTCTGCTCCTTGCGGTGGGCATGCCCATCGGGTTCGCCATCGGGTTGGCCGGGGTGATCGGGATTTTCAGCATGGGCGGCGGCGTCACGTTTCTCGCCATCGGACCAAGCAAGATCTTCAACGGTCTCAACGTGTTTCCCTTTCTGGCGATGCCGTTTTTCATTCTGGCCGGCGAGATCATGAACAGCACTGGCATCACCGGGCGACTGGTGAAGCTGGCCGAGGTGCTGGTGGGGCGTTTTCGCGGCGGGCTGGCCCATACCAATATGCTGGCCTCAGTGTTTTTTGCCGGGCTTACCGGATCCGCGACTGCCGACGCCGCCGCCTTTGGCCGCACCTTGGTGCCCGCGATGGTGAAACAGGGCTACAAGCGCGACTATGCCTGCGCTGTCACCGCGGCCGGGTCGATCATCGGGCCGACCATCCCGCCCTCGGGGCTGATGGTGGTCTATGGGTCGCTGATGGGGGTCTCCATCGGTGGGCTGTTCGCCGCCGGATTGCTGCCCGGACTGGTGATCTGCATCGTCTGCATGGGCGTGATTGCCATCGGCGGCAAGCGCGAGAACCTGCCCAAGGCCGAGCGCGGCGCCACCCTGGGCGAGATCTGGCAGACATTCCTGTCCTCGATCACCGCGCTTTTGATGCCCGTGATCATTCTCGGCGGCATCCTCGGCGGCATCGTCACCCCGACCGAGGCGGCCTCCATCGCCGTGGCCTATGCGCTGTTCATTGGCGTGTTTGTCTACCGCTCGCTGACCTTTCGCGACCTGTATGCGATGCTGGTGCGCACTGCGCGCATCACCGGCGTGATCTTTGTCATCATCGCCTTTGCCAGCATTCTGGGCTGGTGGATGAGCTTTGAGCGCATCCCACAGGCGATTGCCGGCAGCGTTCTGGGCCTGTCGGAAAACCCCTATGCGGTCATTGCCATCATCATCTGCATCCTGCTGGTGGTGGGCATGGTGATGGATATCACCGCGATCCTGATCATCCTTGGCCCGGTCCTGGTGCCGCTTACGGAACAGATCGGACTGGAACCGATCCACGCCGGGATCATCTTTGTGCTGGCCCTGAACATCTCGTTGATGACACCGCCAGTGGGAGCCTGCCTCTTTGTTCTGTCTTCGGTCACCGGCGAAAAGATCGAGCGGATCTCGGTCAAACTCGCGCCCTTTCTGGTCGCCGAAATCATCATCCTTTTTGTCTTCGCATTCTGGGAGGACGCGGCCCTGATGCTGCCGCGTGCGCTCGGATTTGCCCCCTAGGGGCCCATCAAACCAACCAAAACCAACAGTGAGGAAAACACAATGAAAACAGCACTCAAGTCCGCATCGGTCGGCGCGCTCGCCGCTCTGGTCGCAAGCTCTGCCATGGCCGGTGGCACCATCCGCTTTGGCCATGACAACAAGACCGATCCATTCGAGAACCCGGCCCATGCCTGCACCGCCGTCTTCCAGAACATCGTCACCGCCGACACCAACGGCAGCGTCACGGTCGAGGTTTTCGGCTCCAACCAGCTCGGCACCGCCGCCGAACATGTCCAGCAGGTGCGCGATGGCGTCATCCAGGCGACGCTGACCTCGACCGGCGCGCTGGCCAGCTATTACCCGCGCATCGACGTGCTAAACCTGCCGTTTGCCTTCGCCAACAATGCCTCCACCTATTCGGTTTTTGACGGTGAATTCGGTGCCACCCTGGCCGCAGACATCGAGGCCGAACTGGGCGATGTGGTTGTGCTCGGCTTCCCGGATACCGGCGGCTTCTTTGCGGTCACCAACTCCCAACGCCAGATCGCCAACCTTGAGGATTTTGACGGCATCCGCATCCGCACCATGACCCTGCCCAGCCACCAGAAAATCGTGCAGGCGCTTGGCGCAGAGGCCTATCCGCTCAGCTGGGGCGAGGTTTACTCCGGCCTGCAGACCGGCGTGATCGACGGACAGATGAACCCGGTGCCGATCATCTCATTCGCGAATTTCGCCGAGGTGCAGAAACACATGACGCTGACCAATCACCTGTTCTCGCCCTATACCTTCATGGTCAACAAGGCGTTTTACGACGATCTGACAGAGGCGGAACAGGCGACACTGCACACCGCCGCCGAAAGCTGCGTCACGGCCAGCCGTGGCCTGTCCCGCATCATCGAAGCCTCGGATCGCGGACTGGCTGGCCTGATGGACAAGATCGAAGTGACCGCCCTGTCGGATGAGCAACGCGCCGCGATGGCCGCTGCCACACAGCCCGCGTTCGAGGCCCATGTCGGCGAAAACCTTGACGAAAAAGCGGGCGAGCTGCTGACCCTCTTCAAGGCCGAAGTCGAGACCGCAAACGCGTCAACCTACATCGACTGATACCGACCGGATCGGGGCGCGGCCTGTGTCGCGCCCCGATAGCAAACACTCAAGGATATGCCCCATGCGCGTTTTCTGCGCTTCTGTTGCCACTGAAACCAATACGTTTTCTCCGCTACGCAGCGATTTCTCGGATTTTGCCGAGAGCTTCTACGCCCCTCCGGGAGAGCACCCGGAGACCCCGACGCTCTGTTCGGCGGTGTTTCCCGCGCTGCGTCGGCGCGCCCGCGCGAACCCGGACATCACGCTGATCGAGGGCACCGCCACATGGGCAGAGCCGGGCGGGCTGGTCAGCGCGGCCACATGGGCGCGGTTGCGGGACGAGGTGCTGGACCAGTTGCGCGCGGCGCTGCCCGTCGATGCGGTTGTGCTGGGCCTGCATGGTGCGATGATCGCGGAGGGCTGCGTCGATTGCGAGGGGGAGCTGATCGCCGCCGCCCGCCGGCTGGCCGGTCCAGCGGCAAAAATCGGTGTCAGTTTTGATCCCCACAGCCACCTGAGCGCACAGCGGGTCGAAAACGCTGACATCATCACCGTGTTCAAGGAATTCCCCCATACCGATTTTGTCGAGACGGGCGAGGCCTGCGTCGATCTGACCCTGCGCGCGGTGCGCGGCGAGATCGCGCCGCAGATCTCCGTCTTTGATGTGCGGATGATGGACGTGTTGCCGACCAGCATCCAGCCCATGCGCGGATTTGTGGACAAAATCATGGGCTTGGAGGCCCGTGGCGAGATCCTCTCCGGTTCTGTCATCCACGGGTTCATGGCCGGCGACAGCCCCGACCTTGGTGCCAAGATCATTGTCGTCACCGATGGCGACGCGCCTCGCGGCCAGGCGCTGGCCCGCGATCTGGGGATGGAACTGTTCAGTTTTCGCGGCCGCACCAAGCCCGATTTCCTGCCCCCGGCCGAGGCCCTGCGCCGCGCCGATACCAGCCAGAAGACCCCCGTGGTGGTGGCCGATGTCTGGGACAATCCCGGCGGCGGCGCGGCTGGAGATTCGACCATCCTGCTGCGCGAAGTTCTGGCCCAGCAGCTGAGCGGCGTCGCCTTTGGCACCATCTGGGACCCGATGGCGGTGCGGCTGTGCTTTGCCGCCGGCGAAGGGGCGACGCTGGACCTGCGCTTTGGCGGCAAGACCTCGGCCCATGCCGGCGCGCCTTTGGACGCGCGGGTTACGGTCCAGCGTCTGCAACGGCAGGCGGTGCAGAGTTTCGGGGCCTCCGTGGTGCCGCTGGGCGATTGCGCCGTGATCCGCATCGGCGATCTGGATATTGTGCTGAACACCAATCGCAGCCAGACTTTTTCGCCCGACCTGTTCACCAACCTCGGCATCGACATCCGTCAGAAACGGATCCTGGTTGTGAAATCGACCAACCATTTTCACGGAGCCTTTGCGCCAGTTGCGGGTGAAATCCTCTATGCCTCGGTCGACGGTCCCTACCCGAACGACCCGACGCGCACCCCCTACACCCGGCTCACCCGCGCCCTTTGGCCGCGCGTCGAGTCCCCCCATGCCGAGGAACCCGCCTGATGCCAGCCCTTGCCATCGACACGCCCGCCGTATTGGTCGATCTCGACATTGCCGAAGCCAACGTGCGCGATTTTCAGAGCTATTGCGACCGTCACGGACTGGCGCTGCGGCCCCATATCAAGACCCACAAACTGCCCCGGCTGGCGCAATATCAGCTGCAACAGGGCGCCATCGGCATCACCTGCCAAAAGATCACCGAGGCCGAAGCCATGGTCGCGGGCGGTGATATGCGGGACATCCTGATCACCTATAACATCCTTGGCGCCGAGAAGGTCGCGCGTCTGCGCAGCCTGGCTCAGCAAGTCAAACTGTCGGTCGTGGCCGACAGCATGGTGGTGGCCCAAGGGCTAAGCGCGGGCTTTGCGGATGCACAATCGCCGCTGCCCGTGCTGGTGGAATGCGACACCGGCGCACATCGCTGCGGCGTCGCCACCCCCGAAGAGGCCGCTCATTTGGCGCGCGATATCAACGCCTTGCCTGGCCTTCGCTTCGCTGGGTTGATGACCTATCCGCCCACCGGCGGCGCGGCCCATGTGGCCGATTGGCTGGGTCGGGCCAAACAGTTGATCGAGGCTGAGGGCCTGGCGGTGCCGGTCATTTCCTCAGGTGGGTCGCCGGATATGTGGCAGGCCCATGACATGCCCCTGGCGACCGAATATCGCATCGGCACCTATATCTACAACGACCGCTCGCTTGTGTCCCGTGGCACCTGCAACTGGGCCGACTGCGCCCTGACCGTGCTGGCCACCGTTGTCTCGACCCCGACAGAGAACCGCGCTGTGATTGATGCCGGATCAAAGGTTCTGACCTCGGATCTGCTTGGTCTGGCGGGGTATGGCCATGTGTGCGACCGACCGGACCTCTGCATTGACCAGCTGAGCGAGGAACACGGGCGGATCACCTGCGCCGGTCCCACTGGCCTCAAGGTCGGGGACCAACTGCGCATCGTACCAAACCATGCCTGCGTCGTTTCCAATATGTTGGAACATGTTGTGTTGATGCGCGGAAATCACATTCTTGGGCGCGAACCGGTCTCGGCCCGCGGCCAGGTCTGGTAGAGGCGCGCGCCACACGGCGCGCCCCCTTTTCACCCCTCCCCCCTGCCGTCGGCCGCAACAGGCGGCGCGGCGGATGACCCACACCAAACCAGGAGACTACCCATGACTATTGAACGGATCGGCGCGGAACGGACCGGCGCCGGCGGACAGAACCTGCCCTTTTCCCCGGCCACGCGCGCTGGTGATTTTGTCTTTATCTCGGGCCAGGTTGCGATGAACGACCGCGGCGAAATTGAACCCGGCGGCATCGAGGCCCAGACCAAACGCACCATGGAAAACGTGATCGCCGTGCTGGCCAAGGCGGACTGCACACTGGAAGATTTGGCCAAGGTCAATGTCTGGCTGGACGATCCGCGCGATTTCTGGACCTTCAACCGGGTCTATGCGACCTATTTCCCAAATGGCGCCCCGGCACGGTCGACCGTACGGTCACAACTGATGGTCGACGCCAAGATCGAGATCGACGTCACCGCCTACAAACCGCTCGGCTAAACGCGCCGGCCGCATGCCAAATTGTTCTGCCCGACCTCAGGTTTCGGGCAGAACAAAGTCCGGCAACTGACCAAAAGCTTCGCGCAGGGCGATCCCCCAGCCGGTCGAGACGCTTTCATAATAGGGATCATCGGTCGCGATGCGGAAAATCCTGCCGTTTTTCAGGCTGCCCGCCTTGTAGATATGCACATCCAGCGGCAGGCTGACCGAGAGATTGGCCTTGATGGTCGAGTCAAAGGACACCAACAGCAGCTTTACCGCGTCCTCAAAACTCATCTCCGGATCATAGGCGCGCACCAGAATGGGACGGCCATATTTGGTTTCGCCAATCTGGAAATAGGGCGTGTCAAAGCTGGCCTCGATAAAGTTCCCCTCCGGATAGATCAGGAACATGCAAGGCGCGCCATCGCCGATCTGCCCGCCCAGCACGATCGTCGCATTGAAGGCGGAATCGGCCCGCTGCCCCGCTTCGGCATGGGTCGAAATCACTTCTTTCAGAAGGTTACCGACCAGCGTTGCCACCTGAAACATCGACGGCATTTGCAAGATACCCGGATTGCGCTCGCTCGGTTGCTTGCTGCGTTCTTCGAGCAGGCTGATAACGGATTGGGTCGTCGCCAGATTGCCGGCGGTCATCAGCGTGATGGACCGTTCCCCCGGGACCTCCCAGGTGAACATTTTCTGGAACGTCGAGATATTGTCGACACCGGAATTGGTCCTGGTGTCGGACATAAAAACGAGCCCCTTTTTCAGCATGAGGCCCACACAATAGGTCATGAACGCATCTCCTTTACCAGAGCCTTCAATCAGCCTACTGCTGAACCTGCAAGGAAACTGTTAGCGCTTCGTCACCGTGGCCTTGCCGAATACCGACAATTGGCGCCGCATCGCCATAATCCCGTCCGACGGCGACCCGGACATAGCGTCCATCGGGGCAAATCCGGTTCGACACGTCAAAGCCAACCCAGCCCAGGGTATCCAGGTGGATCTCGCACCAGGCGTGGCTGGCATCCTGGCTGATTTGCCCGTCCATCAACAGATACCCGCTGATATAGCGCGCCGGATAGCCCAGATGCCGGGCGGCGGCGATCATGATATGCGCGTGATCCTGACAGACCCCATGGCCGGCCGCCAAAGCGACTTCGGCGGTGGTGTCGGGATCGGTCTGGCCGATCTCGTATTGCACGGTATCGCTGATTTCCGCCGCGAGATGATGCATCCGGGGGATTTCGTCCATCTCTTCGGTCTCTTGGCGAACCCGCGCCGCCAGATGGCGCACCTGGTTGCCCGCAGCCGTCAGGGGCGTCGCCGCTTCATACAGCCAAAGCGGTGCAAAACCAGTATGTTGGCCGACAACGCCGTTGCGGTTTTCGACTTCGACGATGCCTTCGCTCACGATTTCGACTTGGGTGGCGTTACTGTCGACCTTCACCAGTTCGGTGTGGTTCATCAGCGGATCGTTATAGACAAGTTGCTTGCTGCCGCCGGTCACGGTCGAGCGCCATTCCACCACGTTTTGCCCCGGCCCGGACAGCGGTGTCAGCCGCAGTTTCTGCAGGGCATAATGCACCGGTTGTTCGTAACTATATGTGGTGACGTGCCGAATGGAGAGCCGCGTGACATCAGCCATTGAACCGGAAATCCTTCTCTATCTGGTTGGCGAGACGAACCGTTTCCAGGAGGAAATCCCCAAGGAACTCGTGCAACCCTTGTTGAAAGATAGTGTCAATTGCCGTGTCTTGCACCCTTTCAGCGATACATTTTGCGATCACCTGACTTTCGTGCCTGACCTGATAGTCGTTTTCCAGATGCCGCAGGTATTGCGCCACCTTCATGGAACAAAACGCCAGCGACCGGGGCATGCGTTCGTCAAGGATCAGGAATTCCGCGATCTTTTGCGGCGAGGCCGCGCCGCCATGCAGCCAGGAAAACGACCGTTCCGCCGAAACCGAGCGCAGGATGACCTCCCACTGGACGTTGTCCATGCTGCTGCCGACAAAGGCGGCAGAGGGCAGCAGCACATAGTATTTCACATCAAGGATGCGCGCCGTGCTGTCGGACCGTTCGATAAAGGTACCGAGCCGCGCAAAGGAGAAAATATCGTTGCGCAGCATCGTCCCATGCAGCGCGCCACGCACGACCGAAGCCCGATTGCGGATCAGGGCCAGGGTCTCGTGCAGATTGCGTTCGCTCACCGGCCGGGCCAGCGCTTTTTTCAGCGCCATCCAGCATTCATTGGTGGCTTCCCAGACCTCGCCCGACAGAGCCGTGCGCACCTCGCGGGCGTTTGACCGCGCCAGCTCGACCGAGGCCATGACGCTGGAGGGGTTTTCCAGGTCCCGCAACAGGAAGTTGATGACCGACTGGGGGGAGTATTCCTCGTGTTTCGCTTCAAAAGCCACCGTCTGGCCGGCGGTCCGCACGATGGATTCCCATTCGTTGGTGCTGCCATCCGAATGGGTCAGCGCGATATGCCAGCCCGCCTCAAGCAGCCGGGCCGTGTTTTCGGCCCGCTCAAGGTAGCGGAACATCCAGAAAAGGCCGCCTGCAGTTCTTCCAAGCACAGTATCAGTCCCCCAGAACCCAGGTGTCTTTGGTGCCGCCACCCTGCGAGGAGTTCACCACCAGCGACCCCTTTTTCAACGCCACGCGCGTCAACCCGCCCGGCGTGATGTCGATCCGGTTCGGCGACACCAGAACAAACGGGCGCAGGTCCACATGGCGCGGGGCCAGGCCAGACTTGGCAAGGATCGGAACCGTCGACAGGGCCAGCGTCGGCTGGGCAATATAGTTGGCCGGCTTGGCCCGCAGTTTTGCCTCAAAGGCCGCCAGTTCCTTCTTGCTCGCAGCGGGACCGACCAACATGCCGTAGCCGCCGGAGCCATGGACTTCCTTGACCACCAGATCCGCGAGATTGTCGAGGACGTAGCCCAGGGAGTCCGGTTCCGAACACCGCCAGGTCGGCACGTTCTTCAGGATCGCCCGCTCACCGGTGTAGAATTCGATGATATCCGGCATATAGGAATAAAGCGCCTTATCATCCGCAATACCGGAACCGGGCGCATTGGCGATGGTAATATTACCGGCCCGGTAAACATCCATGATCCCCGGCACGCCCAAAAGGCTGGTGGGGTTGAAGGTCAATGGATCAAGATAGTCATCATCGACCCGCCGGTACAAAACATCAATCGGCTGATAGCCCTGCGTCGTGCGCATCGCGACATAGCCATCTTCGATCCGCAGATCGTGGCTTTCGACCAGCTCGGCCCCCATCTGATCCGCCAGGAAAGCGTGTTCGAAATAGGCCGAATTGTGGATCCCCGGCGTCAGCACCGCCACAACGGGGCTGCTGTTGCGACTGCCCCGTGGCACGCTGGCGGCAAGGGATCGCCGCAAAAGCTGCGGATAGGACGACACCGGGCGCACCTTCATTTGCGCGAACAATTCCGGGAACATCTGCAACATGGTTTCGCGGTTCTCCAGCATATAGGAGACCCCCGAGGGCGTGCGCACATTGTCCTCGAGCACGTAAAAATCGTCTTCGCCGGTGCGGACAAGATCGACGCCGGCAATATGGGTATAGACCCCGCCCGCCGGATCGACGCCGATCATTTCCGGGGTAAAGGCTTCGTTGCCGGAAATCAGTTCGTAGGGTATTCGCCCGGCCCGCAGAATTTCCTGCCGGTGGTAAATGTCATGCAAGAACGCATTGATCGCCCGCACCCGTTGTTCGATGCCACGTTCAAGCTTGTTCCATTCCTTGCCGGAAATGATGCGGGGCACAATGTCGAAGGGAATCAGCCGTTCGTCGGCCTCCTCCTGCCCGTAGACATTGAATGTGATCCCGATGCGCCGAAAGAAAGCTTCGGCCTCCCGCGACTTGCGACGCAGTCGTTTGATGTCATCCTGGCTGAACCACTCGTAATAGACCTTGTAGGGATCGCGTACCGACCCCGGGTCGCTCAGCATCTCGTCGAAGAATGGCGGTGTATTCATAAAAAAAGCCTGCATCATCGCGCGGCTTTCACAAAGCCATCACCGACAAAAGGGGTCATTTTCTATGCAGACAGGCTGTCCATGTCCCGGGAACCCCTCGAATTTGCCTAAAAAACAGGCATATTATGGGAATCGCACCCTGGCGGCGACTATGGGGATTTTGCGCACGTACCTCAGGTCAGGCCATGCGGCAGCCGCGGAGAGACAAAAACAGGCGCACCGCGCAGTGCAAAAAGGGGCGCCAATGGCGCCCCTTTGACATCCCTGTCATTGCGTCGATGTTTAGTTGAACAGCTGCAGCAGTCGCTGCGGCGCTTCGTTTGCGATCCCCAGCGATTGCACCGCCAGTTCCTGTTGCGTTTGAAGCGCGCTCAATCGAGCGGAGGATTCTTCCATATTGGTGTCGGTCATCGTCGAAACACCCAGGGTCATGGAGTCCACCAGATTGGCGACAAACATGGCCTGGTCGTCGATCCGCGCCGAGGCGGCACCAAGTGCTGCGGCACCCGAGATGGCCGTCTGCAGGAAGGCCTCGATTTCTTCCAGTGCGGACGCTGCAGTATCCGTATCCGAGATGCTGGTCAGGTCCGAAGCAAGGTCAAGACTGGAGTCAAAGCCCTGCGCGGAAATGGTGATGTCAGTCGACGTGACGGTACCGCCGGCCCCAACACGATCAAGCGAGGCAAGAATGCCCATTTCGGTCGATGTGCCATCAATGGTGGTCGTCAAAAGGTTCGCGCCGTTGAATTGCGCAGCAGAGATAATGGATTCGATCTGATCAACCTTGGAGTCAATGTCGGTCTGGATCTTGTCATGGTCAACGTTTTCGGCCTGGGCCGAAACAATCAATTCCTTGATTTCAACAAGTTTTTCAACGATCTGTTCGGCACCTGCAGAAGCAACGGCGACGGTGGCGTCGCCCATTGCCAGGCCTTCTTCGATTGCTTCGAAGCTGGCAATGTCGGATTCCATGGTCTTAGAAATCGCCCAGACAGCCGCGTTATCCTTGGCTGTTTCGATTTCCTTGCCGGTTGAAATCGCGTTCTGTGTATCGGTGAGGTTCTGGTTCACAGACTGTAGAGTCTGCAGGGCGACCATAGCACCGTTGTTTGTCAAAATGCTGGACATAGCATGAGTTCCTTTGAGCAAGGAGCACTTTGGCCCCGGTGTATTTCCTTGCCCCGTTATGGGGTTTCTCTCTCGTCTTTCTGAACGTGTGGAGCACTTCAGCCGCCACAACCAACTCAATAAGATGCACGCCAACTCTTGCCGTGAGGATGCTAATGAAGAGCTAAAATGTAAGCGTATATATCTAAAATGTGAGTCAAATTGGATTCCACACCGGCCGGCACCGGCTATTGGAATCAGGGCAAAACCCGCAACGCTCCCTCGCGCCAACAGTTTGATTAAACACTGCGGCGAAGTTGCAAGGCTCCCGCCGCCAAAGAAAAATGGACGCGGTCGGGACACAAATCACGGCGCGGTCCAGGGGCGATGCAGAGGTCCGAACCGGATGCGGGACAGGTCGCGACGCGCTCATTGCGGTGGGTACAAACGCGCCCAAAAGCAGAGCCGGCACAAATTGCCTACAAAATTTACTCCATTTTTCAATGAAGTAGCTCAACTTCCGGAAGGGGAATAAACTGTTTTTTCACGCCAGAACGCCAATCTTTGACTGCTGACACCGCTCAGCTATCGAAATGGGAAATCTGGACGTGCGATCACTGAGACCTTTATTGCTGGGCCTGTTTTGTTTCTTCCTGTTGGGAGCAGCGGCGCCATCTGTCGATCTCAGGACATCTTTCAGCCGCCCCGCGCGCATCCCCTTCCCGGACGAGTCGCCCTATTCGCCGCAAAAAGCCGCATTGGGGAAAATGCTGTTTTTTGATGCCCGCTTGTCAGGAACACAGAATTTCAGCTGTGCAACCTGTCATAATCCATCTTTTGGCTGGGAGACGCCGGCCGAACGGGCAATAGGCGCGCAGGGGCATGAGCTGGACCGCCATACGCCCACAATTGAAAACCTCGCGGAATCGGAACATTTCTTTTGGGATGGTCGGGTGGCAACGCTGGAGCAACAGGCGCTGGGGCCGATCACCCATCCGCAGGAAATGAATTCCAGCATGAAACAGGTGCTTGGGCGGCTGAATGCGCTGTCGGGGTATCGACGTTATTTCGAAATCGCTTTTCCGCAGGAGGGGCTGACCGGAGACAACGTCCTGGCCGCGCTGGCGACCTATCAACGGACGCTTCGGTCCGGCTGGTCACCCTTTGACGATTGGATCGAAGGGGACGAAGACGCCATTTCACCCTCTGCCAAGCGGGGATTCGCGATTTTCACCGGCGTTGCCCAATGCAGTTCGTGCCATATGGGCTGGGCCTTTACCGACCATGAGTTTCATCGCGTCGGCATTCTGAACGGGGACATTGGCCGGGGGTTCCTGGATGCGGATATGGAGTATCGGTTCAAAACGCCCGGCCTGCGCAACATCGCCCTGCGTCCGCCCTATATGCATGACGGCAGCCTGACTTCGCTGCGCAACGTCGTCGACCATTATCGGCGCGGCGGCAGTTCCTCACAGAGCGCGCCCAGCGACCTGCACGCGCTTGAGACGCTGACTGACGGCGATGCGTATGATCTCGTTGAATTTCTTGAAACCCTGACCGCCTATGAGCCGCATGTTTCGGCCCCAGCGCTGCCGGTCGACTGAGGACACAGCATGTCGATCAAACGCCGCATCCTTGGCCCCATTATATTTCTAATGCTGATTGGCGTTGTCGGTGCCTCGTGGATTTCCCTTGCCGCCGTCCAGACGCAGAATGAAATCGAACATGCCGATTCGGAGACATTGCGGACCCTGCGGGCCACCGAACGCGCCCAGCGGATTCTTGAGGAGTCCAAGGTCCAGCTGCATCGGTTCCTCGAATTCAACAGCGTGACGCACCCCTCCGCGATTGCAATGCAGCAACAGAAATTTGTCGCCGCCTTCGAAGACGTCTGGGCAGAGGTGCGGGCCGCCGAGGGATCCCAGCGCCAGAAAGAGATGGTCGCGCGGGTCGAACAACAGTTCAATGTTTGGAACACCGAAGCGTCGATCGCGCTGGGGCTGATCCCCGATTCCCAGGTTCCGTCCCACAGCAGGCTCAATCAATTGGCCGAAAGACTGGAACTTTCCCTGGTCGCGCTGGAACAGCAGGTCCGCCTGAGCGCGGCCCAGGCCAACCAGACCGCCCGCAGAGGCTATATTCGCCAGGTTGCGGTGGTCTTTGTGTCGATGATTGCGATTTTCCTTCTGGCAGGATCCGCCTTTCTCGGTTTTGGCAGCCAGCTCGCGGCCTCCCTCACCCGACTCGGCACCGCGATGGAGCGCATCCGGTCCGGCGACTACGACACCACGGTGCGGGACCTCTGCCGCCAGGACGAGGTGGGGCAAATCGCGCGTGGTGTGTCTGCCTTTTGCCATACGCTGCGGGACCTGAGCACCGCGAAATCCCGGATCGAGCATCTGGCCTTGCACGATCAGCTGACAAACCTGCCCAACCGGCGCGCCTTGCAGGAACATCTGAGCGACTGCCTCGACGCTGATCACAAGGCCAAACACCGCACCGCGGTTCTGCATGTGGATCTCGACAGGTTCAAACAGATCAACGATCTGCTTGGCCATGCGGCAGGGGACGAGGTGCTGCGCCACGCGGCCAGGGCGATGCTGGCCGAGATCCGCGAAGGCGACATGACCGCGCGCGTCGGCGGGGATGAGTTCGTCATCGTGCTGCAGGACACCAAGGACGCCGCCCAGGTCGAGGCGCTGGCCCTGCGGATCATCGAGGCCATCACCCAACCCATCGAGCTCTGGGGGGAGTTTGTCAACGTGGGCGCCAGCATCGGCATCGCCTTTGTCGAAGACACTGAAAAGGACCCGGCCCGCGTCCTGTCCAACGCCGATATCGCACTTTATGTTGCCAAGAGCGAAGGTCGCGGCCGCGCCTCCTTTTACAACGATGCCACCCGCGCCCGGTTCGAAGGTAATATGGCGCTGTTGAAAGACCTGCGTGCCGGGCTGGACAACGGCGAGATCATGGCCTTTTACCAACCCCAGGTGGACGGCCGAACCGGAGAGATCCTGGGGTTTGAGGCATTGGCGCGCTGGCAGCATCCCGAACGCGGCATGCTGGACCCCGGTGTGTTCATCACCCTGGCGTTTGAACATGGGCTGGGCGACCGGCTGACCGCCACGATCGTGACACAGGCCATTGCCGCGATGCAGGACTGGCGCAAACGTGGCCTGCCCGCCCCCAACGTCAGCGTCAATTTCTCGGCCAAGCAGTTGCGCGACGGCGGGCTGGTGGAATTCCTCGACGACGCGCTCTTTGCGGCGGCGCTGCAGCCTGAGGATCTCAATATCGAGGTACTGGAAAGCGTGCTGTTTGGCGACGGGGTGGATCCGGCGCTCAATACCATCGCGAAACTGCAAAAACGCGGCTACAAGATCGAGTTGGACGACTTTGGCACCGGCCATGCGTCGATTTCCAACCTGCGACGGTTCAAGGTTGATGGCGTCAAGATCGACCGCGACTTTATCTCTGGGGTCGATCAGGATGCGGAACAGGAAATGATCCTGCGGACCCTGATCGACCTCTGCCGCAACCTCGATATCGAATGCCTGGCCGAAGGTGTGGAGACCGAGGCCGAGATGGACAAGCTGTTGCAGCTTGGGTGCCACAAATTCCAGGGCTACGGCATTGCCCGACCGATGCCAAAGTCAGCGGTCGAGGACTGGCTGGAAGACCGGCGCGACACGACATCCATGGCCCGTGCCCTCTGACCTCATCGCGCACCATCACCAGGGCGGGCCGCGATGGGTCTGCCAAGGGCCTGCGGCGCAGATCAGAGATCCTTGACCAGGCGCAATGCATCATAAATCGCAGCATGGGTGTTGCGGGACGACACTGCATCGCCGATGCGAAACAGCTGAAAACCACCGTCGGGATTGCGCACCACATTCTGCGGGTCCCCGGCGATCAGTGCGGTGTGATCCAGCTCGCCCGCGTTGCTGCTGAGAGGTTTCAGCGCGTGGTAAAGATCGTCGTTCGGCAGCACGCCATAGTTGACGACGATCTGATCATAGCGCTGCTCGGCAGTGTGATCACTGTAATCGGTGCCAATCGTGGCAACCAGTTCATTGCCCTGCCGGGTCACATCGAGCAGCCGGCGGGTCACCGTAAAGGTAACGTCCTTATCCTGCAGCGCCCGCATATAGGGCACCAGGTTCATCGCCATGATGTCGGGTGAAAAGGTCCGGTCGGGCGTCATGATTTCCACCTGTGCGCCCGCCCCGGCCGCAAGCTCTGCCGCCTGAAGCGCCGGGTGATCGCCGCTTTCGTCATAGATCAGCACACGCTGCGCCGGTTTCACGTCGCCCGCGATCAGATCCCAGGCGGTGACCACATGCGGCGCCTCCTGCCCTGTTTCAAACAGTTCCGTATTCGGCAGGCCGCCGGTCGCCACGATGACCACATCCGGGTTTTCCGCCAGAATATCGGCCTCTTCTGCCCAGGTGTTGAACTGGAACCGCACATCGCGGGCAGCGCATTGCGCCATGCGCCAGTCGATGATGGAGATCATCTCGCGGCGGCGTGGAGACTGTGCTGTCAGACGCACCTGACCGCCGGGGTCCGGCTGCGCTTCGAACACGACGACAGAATGGCCCCGCTCTGCAGCGACCCGCGCCGCCTCAAGCCCCGCAGGGCCCGCACCCACAATCACCACCTTGCGCGGAGCGTGTGCGGGCGGGATGTCATGCGGCATCGACAGCTCGCGGCCGGTCGCGGCGTTGTGAATGCAGAGCGCATCGCCCGCCTGATAAATCCGGTCCAGACAATAGGTGGCGCCTACGCAGGGGCGAATGTCGTCCTCACGGCCCGCGATGATCTTGCGCACCACATGCGGGTCGGCCATATGCGCGCGTGTCATGCCGACCATATCCAGCAGTCCCGCCTGGATCGCATGGCGCGCGGTGGCCACATCGGGAATGCGCGCTGCGTGAAACACCGGCAGGTCGGTGGCTGTCTTGACCGTGCCGGCAAAATCCAGGTGCGGCGCGGCCTTCATCCCCTGCACCGGGATCACATCGGTCATCGCCGGATCGGTGTGGATGCGACCGCGAATGACGTTGAGAAAATCGACCTGACCGCTCTCGCTCAGGATGCGGGTGATCTGCAGGCCTTCCTCTGGCGTGATGCCCCCTTTTTGCACTTCATCTGCGGTAAACCGCATGCCGACGATAAAGTCCGAGCCGACCCGTTTGCGGATCGCCGCCAGCACATCGAGCGGAAACCGCATCCGGTTTTCAAGCGTATCCGCCCCATAGGGCCCGGTCAGATCGTTGCTGAGCGGTGACCAGAACTGATCAATCAGGTGGCCATAGGCCTGCAGCTCGATCCCATCCATGCCACCGGCCTGCATCCGTTCGGCGGCATCGGCGAACTGGGTGATGATGCGTTCGATGTCCCAGTCTTCGGCCAGTTTGGGAAAGGCCCGGTGGGCGGGTTCGCGATGTTTCGACGACGACACCGACGGCAGCCAGTCGCCCTTGTTCCAGGTGGTCCGCTTGCCAAGATGGGTCAGCTGGATCATCACCGCGCAGCCATGTTCGTGGCAGCCATCGGTCAGGTTCCGGATCCACGGCACCACCTCGTCCCGGTAGGCGAGGATATTGTTGAAAACGGGCGGGCTGTCCTTTGAAACCGTTGCTGACCCGGCGGTCATCGCCAAGGCAACACCGGCCTTGGCGCGTTCGGCGTGATAGGCGCGATAGCGATCCTTGGGCATGCCGTCCTCGGGGTAGGCAGGTTCATGACTGGTGGTCATGATCCGGTTGCGAAGCGTGAGGTGTTTCAGCTGAAAGGGTTGCAACAGGGGGTCGCTGGACATGGCGCTGCCTTCTGGAATCACGTTATTGACACAGGTGTAAAGTGAGCCTGACTCCGACTTGACACCCCTGTCAATAATTTTAAGGTACCCGCATGCCCAACCCTGCCCCATCCCGCATGCGCGGCTCTCGTGATCTCTGGCTTGATGCTGCGCTCGACCTGTTGGTGACGGGCGGCATAGAGGCGGTCAAGATCATGCCGCTGGCAAAGTCGATTGGGCAGACCCGCACCGGATTTTACTGGTATTTCAAGAACCTGAGCGCCCTGCACGATGCCATGATCGCCACCTGGGAGACGCGCAACACTGGCCAGATCCAGGCCCGTTGCGCCGCGCCGGCCGCCACGGTCACCGAGGCGCTGTTCAACCTGATGGACTGTTGGCTGCTGCCGGCGCTTTTTGATACGCGGCTTGATCTGGCGATCCGGAACTGGGCGCGCACCGATGCTGGTTTGGCCAAGCGCCTGCAGGCGGCGGACGACGCCCGCATCAGGGCGGTGCGCGACATGTTTATCCGCTTTGGGTATAGCGCAGCGCAGGCGGAGGTGCGCAGCCTCACCGTGATCTATACCCAGATCGGCTATATTTCACTTGAGGTGAAAGAAGACCCCCGCACCCGGCTGGCGCGGGTGCCGCATTACGTCGAAATGTTCTCAGGCCTGCCGCCAACGTCGGCGGAGGTCGCCGGCTTCATGGTGCGCCACGAAGGGGACGGGTCGCCAGCGAACCCAGACTAGCCGATGGTACGACACCGCGCCACGGAGGCATCCAACCCCTGCGCGAGCACGCGCCCGAACTCGGAGGCCCGCAGAACCTCCAGCCCGGCGGCGGTGGTCCCGGCATAGTCGATCATGCCCTGCACATGTTCGGCCGGGCGCGCATCGCTCTGTGCCATTGCCTGCCCGGCCCCGAGAAAGAGCTGTCGCACCGCCCGGTCCGCAATTTCCGGTGCGATTCCTTGGCTCTGAGCGTATTGCGCCATGGTCTCGGCAAAGAAGGCGACGAACCCCGGCACCGGGCCGGTCATCGCGGTGAAGACATCCAGCTGAGCCTCGGAGGTGATTTCATCAGCCTTGCCACAGGCTTCGAACAGGGCCTGGGCGAAATCCCGGTCGGCTGCGGTCACGGCATCGGCCGCCACCCAGGGAGAGTAGGCCCGCGCATCAGCGGCAGCCGGGCTGCTCATGGCGCGGATAATGTGTTCGGCGCCGGTCGTTTGGGTGATCCGGGCAACGGTCACCCCAGCCATCACCGAAATCACCAGCTTGTCCGCAAGCGCCACCTTGATGTCCGCCAGCGCGGCCGGCGGCACGCAGAGCAGCACCACGTCACAGGCCGCAACCAGTTCCGCGTTGTCCGCGGTGACCGTCAGGCCAGTCTGCGCCTCAAAGCCCTGTAGCTGCCCGCTGCGGCTGGATACCCAGATCTGGTGATCCGGCAAGATCCGGGATGTCAGGATCGCCCTCAGGAGGGCGGTGCCAAGCATGCCCGCACCGCCGATCAATCCAAGTTTGAGGTCTGTCATGGTTCTGGCCCCTTTTGCGTTGGTTATTCCTCTGCCATGTGGCAGGCAACGCGGGTGTTGCCCAGGCGGCGCATGACCGGGCGCTCCTTGTGACAGACCTCTGCCGCCAAGGGGCAGCGCGGGTGGAAGGCGCAGCCGGACGGCGGGTTGATCGGGTCGGGGATTTCGCCCTCCGGCGGGGTCGCCTCGCGTCCGAACCCGTCCATGCGCGGCGCGGCGTCCAGCAACATCTGCGTGTAGGGATGTTTGGGCGCGTCGAACAGATCCTCCGGCGCCCCCTCTTCGACGAGGCGGCCAAGGTAAAGCACCCCGATGCGATCCGCCATATGCTGCACCACCGTCAGGTCATGGGTGATCAGCACGTAGGTCAGGCCAAAGTTGTCTTTCAGATCGCTCATCAGGTTCAGCACCTGCGACTGAACGGAGACATCCAGCGCCGAGGTCGGCTCGTCACAGACGATCAGGCGCGGTTCGGAGGCCAGCGCCCGCGCGATACAGATCCGCTGGCGCTGACCGCCAGAGAATTCATGCGGGAATTTGCCGGCGTCCTTGACCGAAAGCCCGACCTGTTCCAGCAGCTTTTCCGCCAACCCGTCGGTCTTGCCGCCGCGGGCAGCCACCGGTTCAGCGATGATATCGCGCACCCGCCACCGTGGATTGAGCGAGGCATAGGGATCCTGAAAGATCATCTGGATGTCAGAGCGGATCGCGTCGATCTTGGCAGCATCCGTTTCGTTGGCCAGATCGACCCCGTCGATGTCGACATTGCCGCCCGAAGGTTTCAATAGCCCAACCAGCATCCGCCCAATGGTGGATTTCCCCGAACCGGACTCCCCCACCAGCGCATAGGTTGTTTGCGGTTCGACCTCGAAATCCACCTCAGATACGGCGGTCAAAAAGGCCTTTGGTTCGCGTTCCAGGACGCGGTTCAGCCAGGGTTTGGAAACATCGAAAACCCGGCTGAGGTTCTTTACGGACACCAGGGCCATCAGGACAGCTCCTCTTGAACAAGGGGAAACCAGCAGGCGGCGGCGTTGCCTTCTGCGGTTGGCCCAGGGGCGTGACGGCATTTGTCCTGCACATAAGGACAGCGCGGATTGAAGGCACAGCCATCCGGCACTGCATCCAGACGCGGCATGGCGCCGGGGATCTGATGCAGCCGTTTCTGCCCCTTGGAGGCCAGCGGCGTCGAGGCCATCAGCCCGTGCGTATAGGGATGGCGCGGCGCAGTGATGACTTCGCGCACCGGGCCCAGCTCGGCCAGGCGGCCCGCATACATCACCGCAACACGATCAGCGGCTTCGGCAATCACCCCCATGTCGTGGGTAATCAGCATCACCGCAGTGCCCCGGTCACGGCACAGCCGTTTCAGCAACGCCATGATCTGCGCCTGCACCGAGACATCCAGCGCGGTAGTTGGCTCATCCGCGATGATCAAGGAAGGCTCGGCACAGAGCGCCAGCGCGATCACAACCCGCTGACGCATGCCGCCAGAGAATTCGTGCGGATAGCTGTTGACGCGCTTTGCCGCGCCCGGAATGCCGACCTCTTCAAGCGCGGCGATGGCCCGTTTTTCCGCCTCTGCATGCGAAATCGGCAGGTGGGTCAGCATGGTTTCGACCAATTGATCGCCGATCCGCAACAGCGGATTGAGCGAGGTCAGCGGGTCCTGAAACACCATGCCGATTTCCTTGCCACGGATGCGGCGCATGGCCTCACCCTTCAGCTGATCGACACGCGCCCCATTGAGCCAGATTTCACCTTTGGCGATATGCGCGGGCGGGCTGAGGAGGCCAATGACCGCATTGCCGGCCATGGATTTGCCGGCGCCGCTTTCACCAACGATGCCGAGGATTTCGCCGCCGACAATGTCATAGCTGACGCCATCGACGGGTTTCAGGATGCCGTGGCGGGTGGGAATTTCAACCGTCAGGTTGCGGATGGACAGAACAGGCGCAGCCATTAGCGAAGCCTCGGATTTAGAGCGTCACGCAGCCAGTCGCCCAGCAGGTTGACGCTGAGCGCCAGCGCCAGAAGCGTGGTCGCGGGGAACAGAAGAATCCACCACTCGCCCGAGAACAAGAAACCCTGTCCGATGCGGATCAGAGTCCCGAGCGAGGGCTGGGTGGGAGGCGCGCCGACGCCAAGAAAGCTCAGCGTTGCTTCGGCGATGATCGCCAGCGCGAGAGAGATGGTGGCGATCACCAGAACCGGCGACAGCACGTTGGGCAGGATGTGGCGCAGCATGATCGCACCGGAGCCGCGCCCGATCAGCCGGGCGGCCTCGACATATTCCTTGTTCTTTTCCACAAGGGTCGCGCCGCGCACCACACGGGCAAATTGCACCCAATCCGACAGGCCGATGGCCAGGATCAACACCCAGATCGCCATCTGATCGCGGTATTCCACGGGGGTAATGCCCTTGGCGATCCCGAAGATCAGCATTGCAACCAGGATCGACGGAAAGGTCAGCTGCACATCCGCCGTGCGCATGATGATCGTCTCGACCCAGCCGCCAAGATAGCCCGACAGCAGCCCCAGCGTGATCCCGAGCACCATGGCAAAGAGCACAGCCGAAACCCCGACAAACAGCGAGATCCGCATGCCGTAAAGGATGGTCGAGAAAACATCGCGTCCCTGATCGTCCGTCCCGAGGAGGAACACATCCCCAGTGAAGTCATTGGCCGCCATGGGGGCGGTGAAACCGTTCATCAGGTTCAGCGACGCCGGATCAAACGGATTGGTGGGCGCGATCAATGGGGCAAAGACCGATGCCAACAGCATCAGCAACACCACAAACGCCGCCACAACCGCGACCGGCGACCGGGTAAAGGTGTAGAACAGATCGCTTTCAAGCGCCGCGCGCAGCCGCGATTTTTGCGCAGGAATGGGAGTCTCGGACATTCAGTGACCTCCGGTGCGATCAACGCGCAGACGCGGATCAATGAAGAAATAGAGGATATCGACGATCAGGTTGATGCCGACGAACATCACCGAAATCAGCATCAGGTAGGCCGCCATCACGGGGATGTCGACGAACTGGATCGCGTTGATGAACAACAGCCCCACGCCCGGCCATTGGAACACCGTTTCGGTGATGATGGCAAAGGCGATGATGGAGCCGAGTTGCAGGCCAATTACCGTAATGACCGGCACCATCGTGTTTTTCAACGCGTGGCGGAAATGCACGTTGCGGTCGCGCAACCCGCGCGCGCGCGCGAACCGGATATAATCCTGGCGCAGCACCTCCAGCATTTCGGAGCGCACCAGCCGCATGATCAGCGTCATCTGGTAAAGCCCGAGCGTAATCGACGGCAGGATCAGCGCCTTGAGACCGCTGGTGGTCAGGAACCCTGTGCTCCATCCGCCAAGGTCAACCACATTGCCGCGCCCGAAGCTTGGCAACCAACCCAGCTCGACCGAGAAGAGATAGATCAGCAGGATACCGATCAGGAAGGTCGGCAGGGAAACCCCGATCAGCGACACCGACATGATCGCATTGGCGGCAAAGCCCTTGCGCTTGATCGCGGTAAAGACGCCCAGCGCGATGCCAAAGACAATCGCCAGAATGCCGGATACCGCCGCCAGTTCCAACGTTGCGGGCGCGCGTTCGAGCAGAATGTCGATCACCGGCCGCCCCTGACGGTAGCTCATGCCGAAATTGCCCTGCACGGCGTTTTCGAGGAACTTGAAATACTGCACGACAAAGGGCCGGTCGAGGCCAAGCTGCTTGCGCAGACGCTCGATGTCGTCTGCGGTGCGTTCCTGCCCCAGCATGTTGTCGATCGGGTCGCCGACAAAGTGGAACATCGCAAAGGCAACAAGCCCGACGATGAGAAGAACCAACGCCGACTGTGCCATGCGCCGGATGATATAAGCGAGCATGGGTGTGCTCTCCTGTGGGTGGATGATGGGGGCAACGGCCCCCGTCTGCCTGAATGAGTGGCGCTAGTTAACGGAGACCCAACGCAAGATAAAGAAGTTATCCGGCCGCTGAGTAAGGGTGACGTTGCTGCGGGTGCCCCAGATCAGGGGCTGCACATAGAGCGGCACATAGGCCATTTCGTCCTGAAGGATCTGCGCCACTTCGTCGAGCATGGCCTGACGGGCGTCTTCGTCGATTTCGGACTGGATCTGCGGCAGCAGTTCGTCAACGCGCGCGTTGGAGAAGCCGCCAAAGTTCCACGATCCCAGCTTTTGCGCCTCGTTCGGCGTTGCCGCAAGGAACCGGATCGGGTGTTCGGCGTCAAACGTGCCCGGCGACCAGCCCAGAAGGAACATGTCGTAGTTGCCCGCGCGCAGTTCCGGCCAGTAATTCTGCACCGGCATCGCGTCCAGGCTCGCGGTCATGCCGGCCTGCGCCAGCATCGCGGTGATCGCCTGGCAGACCGCTTCGTCGTTGAGGTAGCGGTTGTTGGGGCATTTGAACCCGAAGGAGAACCCATCCGGATAACCAGCCTCGGCCAGCAGCGCCCGCGCCGCGTCGGGATCATAGGCCGGACCATCGCCCAGCGCATTCGAATAGCCGCGCATTGCCGCGCTGACCAACTGGTTCACCGGCTCGGCATTGTCGCGCATGATCGTCTTTAGGATCGCGGGGACGTTGATCGCATGGGCGACCGCCTGCCGGACGCGCGCATCCGCAAAGGGGTTTTCGTCCGTATCGGTCGAGAATTTCAGCGCCTCGGCCTGATGCGGGAAGCCAAGCATGATGACCCGTGCCTCGATCCCTTGCGTCACCGTGACGTCCGGATTGTCCTGCAGCCGCGCCACGTCCTGGATCGGAACCGGGTTGATCATGTCCACATCACCGGACAGAAGCGCCGCAAGCGCGGTCGCCGGGTTCTGGATCGGCGTCATTTCGGCGCGGGTGATGTTGTGTTCAACCTCGCCCCACCAGCCCTCGAAAGGCTCAAGCACGGTCCGCAGGCCAGGCTCCCGGCTGGTTACCTGAAAGGCACCGGTGCCATTGGCATTCAGCGTCGCATAGTTGCCGCTTTCCTTGTCGGGACGTTCGGCGGCGTTGGCCTCGGCCCAGCCGCTGTCCATGATCATCCAGTTCGCGATACTGTCGGGAAAGATCGGATTGGGCGATGTGGTCAGGAAATCCACGGTAAACTCATCGACGATTTTCACGTCGGACACCGGCGAGAACCAGCTTGCGGTATCCGCCTCCGGGCTGGCGGCCCGCTGGTAGGAAAACAGCACATCCTCGGCCGTGAAGGCACTGCCATCCTGAAAGGTCACGCCCTCGCGCAGGTGAAAGCGCCAGCCCTCGCCCGCGCCGATGGGCTCCCAGCTGGTCGCCAGCGCCGGTTCGATGCGCATGTCCTTGTTCCGCCGGACCAGGCCCTCGTAGGTGTTGTTCAGAAACCCGAGCACCGCCGCCGTATTCACCGCATGCGGGTCGAGCGTTTGGGGGTCGGTTGTCACCGCCCAGGAAAACTCCTCTGCCTGCGCAGTCGAAGCCAAGATCGCCGGAGCGAGAGCCGCGGCACAGGCGGCAGAACGTAACAAGCGGAGCATTCGTGATCCTTTCCCGTCAATGCATATGTCGCCGGAGTGCGGACTGCGCCCCGGCGACCTCAGGTCTGTCAGCAGCGCACACCTGCTGCGCGCTGCATGCTCATCAGTTGATCTTGAAGTATTTGACCTTGGGCTGATCTTCGGGATCGACTGCGATGTCGACGCTTTCGGACATGCCCCAGTTCAGAACCTGGTGGTGGATCGGGATATAGAGCTGCTCGTCCTGAACCACGCGCCAGATGTCGGCGATGTCCTGGTTGCGGGCTTCCAGATCGGTGTTCGACGCCAGCGATTTGATCTTCGCGTCCAGTTCATCGTTGTCGTAGCCGGTCCCGTTCCAGGTGCCGATATCGCTTTCACGACCGTGAACGAGGAAGTTGAAGACATACTCGGAATCATAGGTCGGAACACCCCAGCCAAGCATGTAGAAGTCAGTCTTGCTGTCGGTGATCAGCGGGAAGTGCTGCGCCTTGGGTTTCGCGTCGAGGTTCACCGTGATGCCGATCTGACCAAGCATGCCGACAGCCGCCTGACAGATCGCCTCGTCGTTGACATAGCGATCGTTCGGGCAATCCAGACGCAGGGAGAAGCCATCGGCGTAGCCTGCTTCTTCCATCAGGGCCTTGGCACCTTCGATGTCGGTCGAGGACTCTGCGTCCATTTCAGCGGTCCAACCGTTGACGAAGGGCGGCGCGATCATGCCGGCGGGCTGGGATTGACCGCGCATCACGACCTTCTGGATCGCATCGCGGTTGATCGCCATCGACATCGCCTTGCGCACGCGCACATCAGCCAGAGGGTTCTTGCCGTCGATGTTGTCCGCTTCGATATCGTCCGCGCCCATGTTCATGCCAAAGAAGATAACGCGGTTCTGCGGCGCCTGACGCACCATCAGGCCCTCGGCGCTATCCACGCGTTCCAGATCCTGAACCGGCATGTCCTGCAAAAAGTCGATCTCCCCCGACAGCATCGCGGCGACGCGGGTCGCGGCGTTCTGGATCGGGGTATAGACGATCTCGGTCACTTCCAGCGGGAACTGACCGGTGCCCCAGTAGGACTCGTTCAGGGTCATGACCGTCTTGACGTCGGGTTCGCGGCTTTGCAGCACATAGGGGCCGGTGCCGTTTGCGTTGGTCGTCGCATAGGTGATCTCGCCACCTTCGAAATCCTGCACGTTCACGGTGTTGTTCGCCTCGGCCCAGCCCTTGTCCATGATGAACAGGTTGGTGAGGTTCGACGGCAGGATCGGGTTCGGCCCGTCGGTTTCGATTTCAACCGTCAGGTCATCAACCGCGCGCACTTCGGTGATAGAGCCGATCAGCTCTTTCATGTCGGAGTTCGGCTGCTTGGCGCGCTCGAAAGAGAACACCACGTCTTCGGCGGTGAAATCCGCGCCGTCGTGGAATTTCACACCTTCGCGGAGCTTGAACACCCAGACGTTCGGATTGTCCTCTTTGGGGGCCCATTCGGTTGCCAGCGCCGGTTCAAACGCACCGGTCACATCGCGGATGATCAGCGGTTCGTACATCTGGTGGCGGATGGTGTGGGTCGGCCCTTCGTTCTGCGCATGCGGATCGAGCGTCAGCGCATCGCCGGAGCGCGCCCAGCGCAGCGTCTCGGCGCTCAGCGGTGCCGCCGAGGCCAAAAGGATCGACGTGAGTGTCAGTGCAGTTGTGGTCTTCATAGGACCTCCCCTTGTCTTTTTTTGATCTGTTTTAGATTTGATCAGCCCGCAAGCCGACAGATTGGTGGCCGCAGTCTTGGCGAACATTCCGGGTTTGACAAGACCGCGCAACCGGATTGGATAAAATATATTCCACCTCTGCCACTTGTCGCGCCAGCTGACCTGACGTCACGGTTTTCAAGGGAAACGGCGGCGGAATCGCACGGATGTCACCGATAGGTCAGACTATCCTCGCACTCCTTGGAAAGGTCCACATACCGCCAGAGGATCACGTGCCGGAGAGTGGCACGCGACCAAAAATTTCTTGCTGACAAATGGCCCGACCGGGCGCGCGCCGACGCTCAGCCCCCCCCCAGTGCGGCGGGTCTGCCCAGCGCCGCGCGGTCACGCGATCAGGGGCGTTGCCGCACTGAGATCAGACCGGATACGGATCATGTCGGCCAGGGGATATCCCGGCCTGCCGAGGTCGATGCTGCGCCCGATCAAACCCGCAGGAATGCGGGTCGCGGCGGCGAGCGCCTCGGTGAGCGCGACGCCACATTGCCCGGTCAACACCGCCAGCGCGGTGGTCAGATCCAGGTCCGCCCCGGCCAGCGTTCCATCCGCCAGACAGAGGCGGCCCGCGCGGCGGGTGATCTTGCGGCCTTCCAGCTCGAACTCACTGTCCGTGGTCCCGGCCACCGCCATTGCATCGCTGACCAGAAAGATCTGCCCGGCGCCACGCCGTTTGGCGACCCAGGCCGCGCGCAGGGTCGCCGGGTGCACATGGATGCCATCCGCAATGATGCCCGCTGACAGGTCCCCCCGTTCCAGCACCGCCCCAACCAGCCCCGGCGCCCGGTTTCCAAGCTGGCTCATGGCATTGAACAAATGGGTCGCGCAGCGCGCGCCCGCCTCGACATAGGCAACACAGGTTTCAAAGGGCGCGTCGGTATGGCCCAGCGAAACCAGCACCCCCGCCGCCACCAGCTGGCGCACCTGCGCCACAGTGACGGATTCCGGGGCGATGGTCATCTTCAGTTTCGGCAGTTGCGGAGCGGCGGCACAGACCCGTTCCAGATCGGAGACCTCCATCGGGCGGATCAGAGCCGCGTCATGGGCGCCCTTGCGCGCCACCGACAAATGCGGCCCCTCCAGATGCAGCCCCCCAAAGCCCCGCACGCCGGCCTGAGCAGCAGCCACCCCTGCCGCAAGGGTCGCGGCGGTCTTTTCCGCCGTGTCGGTGATCAGGGTCGGCAGGATCGTCGTCGCCCCCAGACTGCGGTGGGCCGCGGTGATCCGCTGGATGTCCTCAAGGCTCGGCGCATCGTTGAGCATGACGCCGCCGCCCCCATTGACCTGCAGGTCGACATAGCCGGGCGACAGAATATCGCCGCCCAGATCCACCTCTTCGCCCCGCGCGCCGGTCTCGGCCTCGGGCACCAGGGCCACGAGACACCCGTCCCGGAACTGGGCTGCGTATCCGTCCCGTAGCCCGTGCCCATCAAAGATGGGACCGCCGGAATAGGTGCAGAGCGACTGGGTCATACGGTTTCCGTCACTTTGTTGAGGTGCCGGGGCGCATCCGGGTTGACCCCACGACGTGCCGCGACCGCTTCGACCATGCCGTAAAAGGACACGATGGATGCAATCGGGTCGGTGATCCAGTGATCGGTGCGCACATGCGGCAGCACCTCGGCGCCGGTGGCCCGTTCAGTGGTGGCAAAGACCTGCGCGCCCTTGGCGACCAGCGCCTCGGCCATCTCCGCAACGCTGGCTTCGGCCGCGTCCCCGGCGGCAAAAGCGATCACCGGAAAATCCTGCCCGACAATAGAGACAGGCCCGTGCAGAACCTCTGCCGCCGAATAGCTCTCGGCGTGGATCTGGCAGGTTTCCTTGAACTTCAGGGCCGCCTCGTTCGCCACCGCCCAGCTGGGACCGCGCCCAAGCGTATAGAGCGAGTTGCCGTCAATCGCCTCGACAGCGGCGGACCAATCACAGTCCTTGGCCTTGGCCAGATGGTCCGGCAGCTTGCGAATGGCAGCCAGAAGCGCGGCGTCCTGTTTGACCTCCGCCAGCATCCACAGCCCGGTCACCAGCGAGGTGACAAAGGTCTTGGTGGCGGCAACGCTCAGTTCCGGGCCGGCGTGGATCGGCAGGATCGCGGCAGAGGCTGCGGCCAGCGGCGAGGCAGCATCATTGGTGATCGCAACCGTATAGGCGCCCTTGGCAGCAAAGGCAGAGGTCAGCTGGACGATGTCGGGGCTTTTACCGGACTGCGACACGGAAATACTCAACGCGCCCTTGCAGGACAGATCGACGCCGTAGATGGATTTCACCGAAGGCCCGACAGAGGCCATGGGCAGACCCAGCAACAGCTCGCTGGCGTATTTCAGATAGGTGCAGGCATGATCGGAGGACCCTCGGGCCACCGACAATAGGTAACTCGGCGCAAGATCACGCACCTCTCGGGCGGTTGCGGACACAGCCTCCGCCCCTTGGGTCAACAGCCGCTCGACCGCCTCGGGGATCTCGTCGATTTCACGTCGCATCTGGGTCTGAGGAGCGCTCATGGTTCAAAACCTTTCAATTGGACAGCCGCAGTTCCGCGACAAAATCATAGGCGTCACCGCGGTAGATGGACCGGGTCAGCTCGGCCACGCGCCCATCTTCGAGATAGGACAAACGCTGGATGCGCAGCCCTGCCGTGCCCTCGGCCACATTCAGCAATCTGGCTTCGGTCGGTTCGAGGTTGATCGCGGAAATCTTCTGGATCGCACGGACAGGTCGATGCCCCAGGCGATCCAGCGTTGCATAGAGCGAGGTCGTGACCTCCAGCGGGTTGGGAAGGATCGTCAACGGCAGCGCGGCGCGTTCCAGCGCCATCGGCTGTGCACCTGCCTCGCGCAGGCGATAGATCCGGGCCACAGAGGCATCCGGCTCCAGGTGCAGCACACCGATTTCCTCGTCGGTGGGCAAAAAGATGCCGCGCTCCAGCCACTTCGACGTGGTGTCCAGGCCGCGGCGCTGCATGTCTTCGGTAAAGGAGGTCAATTGCGACAGCGACTGTTCGACCCGGGCGGGGTTTTCCCGCACAAAGGACCCGGACCCCTGACGCTGTTCGATTGTGCCCTGCTGGACCAGCTCCTGCATCGCCTTGCGCACCGTCACCCGCGACAGATCGGTGATGTCTGCGATCTCGCGTTCAGGCGGGAGTGAGCTGTTGGGCGGCAGAACGCCGGAGCTGATGGCCTCTTCAAGACGGCGGCGCAACTGAACATAGCGCGGGCCTGCGCCCTGATCGAACCAGCCGTCGGGCTGCAGGAACTCAGTGATGCTCATGCCGGACCTCTCTTGCAAAGTCATGCGCCAGGGCAATCGCCCCATCAAGCGGCGTGCCCACCGGAGCTACGCAGGCTTCTTGCATCTCAGTCGGCAGCCAGGGGTGGAATTCCGGCGCAATGCCACCTGTCAGACACAACGGCAATGCGGTGCGCCAGCCGATCCGGCGCAACGTGGCGGCTATCTCCTCCCCGGCTTGCGCCAGAACGGCCTGCGCCAGTGGATCGTCAGCGGCGGCGAAATCCGTCACCACCGGCGCGAGCCGTCCGAAATCCACCGGCTTTGCCGCACCCGCAAAGGCCACGATCCCCGCCGAGCCACCAAAGCGTTCCAGCATCTGCGTGCCCAAGCCCGAGACCGCCCGCAGGCCGTCGACCTCCTCCAGGGTGCAGGCCAGCGCGCGCCGCCCAACCCACTGCGCCGAGGCCGGATCGCCAAGCACCGCCCCCCAGCCGCCCGCGAATCGGGTGTTGCCGTCGATCTGCGCCGCAAAAAAGGACCCCGTCCCACAATGCGCGATCACCCCGTCGCGCGGACCAAGCGCGCCGCGCAGGGCCGTGGGACGGTCATCGGTCACCCGTGCCTTGCGAAAGGGCAGCGCCGCGGCAAATCGCTCTGCGATCTCCGCACCGGTCACCCCGGCAATTCCGATATAGATCGGACAGTTCGCCAGCGTTTCGGCCGATTGGCCCGTCGCGGAGGAAAGCCGCGCCAGACCATCGACAACCTGCGCCACCGCGCCGGCAAAGTCGGTCGAAATATTCGCTGGTCCCGTCTCTGCCATGATCACTTCCGACCCGCGCGACAGCGCCAGCCGACACCGCGTGCCGCCGCCATCGAGAGCCAGAACAGAGGTTTCCAATGTATCCATCATGGAAATACCATTACGATACCAAACCGCCTTTTGGAAGACGAAATCAAAACCAACCCTGCAGTAAATGTCGGCAAACGCGACGAAATCGAAATTTTCCAGGACCAAAACCAGACATACCGGATCGAATAGTAGACAAAAGGTATCATATGGGTATTGTTGCTTTAAACTTGGAGGGAATCACGTGCCGACCGCAGCCACGGAACAACTACATGCACAGGCCAAGGATCTGGATGCGCGCCCCCTGGCCGAGGTGGCCGCGATTCTGGCACAGTCCCAGCACGATGCCGCCCTGTCCCCACAAGGCACGCTTGGCGCGATCTGCTCGGGCGCTCAGGCGATGGCCGATGCCATTCGCTCTGGCGGGACGCTGCATTATACGGCGGCCGGGTCATCGGGATTGATGGCCGCCGCGGATGCGCTGGAACTGGGCGGCACCTTCTCGATCCCAGCCGCCCAGCTGCGGGTCCATATCGCCGGCGGCATGCCCACCGGCGTCGAAATGCCCGGCGGGACCGAGGACGAAACGGCCGAGCTCGAATCCGCACTGCAAGATCTGTCGGCGAAGGATGTCCTGATCGGCGTGTCCGCCAGCGGGACCACCCCCTACACGGTTGCAGGCGCCCGGCTGGCCAAGGCCCGTGGCGCGACAGTGATCGGCATCACCAACAATCCAGACGTCGCGCTTTTGACCCTGGCGGACCATCCGGTCCTGCTTGCGACGCCGCCAGAGGTCATCTCCGGCTCCACCCGGATGGGGGCGGCAACGGCGCAGAAAATCGCGCTGAACATGCTGTCCACGCTGATGGCGATGGAGCTGGGGCACGTGCATGACGGCATGATGGTGAACCTCAGGGCAGACAATATCAAACTGCGCGCCCGCGCGCGCCAGATCGTCACCCGCATCGCCAAGGTGTCGAACGAGATCGCCGACCGCGCCATCCTGGCCGCAGACGGCAACGTGAAATGCGCCGTGCTGATTGCAGCCGGCGCCACCGACCTCACGGACGCCACCGCGCGTCTGGGGACCACAGGTGGCAAGCTGCGTCCCGCGCTGCTGTCACTCGAAGAATAACAACAAGAAGAACACGATCATTTTCCAATAGGAGGAAGACCCCATGAAACGCAATTTTATGATGGCAGCCCTGACCGGCACGGCGCTGGTCGCAACCTCGGCTTTGGCCGAAGATGCCACGCTGACCGTTGAAAGCTGGCGCAACGATGACCTGACCCTGTGGCAGGACAAGATCATCCCGGCGTTCGAAGCGACGCACCCCGGCATCAAGATCAAATTCAGCCCCAGCGCGCCGACCGAATACAACGCGGTTCTGAACTCCAAACTGGATGCGGGCTCTGCTGGCGATCTGATCACCTGCCGTCCGTTCGACGCCTCGCTCGCGCTTTACGAGGCCGGCCACCTGGCCGCACTGGATGACATGACCGCGATGGGCAACTTCTCTGACGTTGCGAAATCCGCATGGCAGACCGACGATGGGTCCGCCAGCTTCTGCGTGCCGATGGCCTCCGTGATCCACGGGTTCATCTACAACAAAGACGCCTTCGCAGAGCTGGGCCTGGACGTTCCCACCACCGAGGACGAATTCTTTGCCGCGCTTGAAACCATCAAGGAAGACGGCAACTACATCCCGATGGCGATGGGCACCAACGACCAGTGGGAAGCCGCGACGATGGGCTACAACAACATCGGTCCAAACTACTGGAAGGGCGAAGAAGGCCGCAAGGCACTGATCGCCGGCGAGCAGAAACTGACCGAAGAACAGTGGGTTGCCCCCTATGCGACGCTCGCCAAATGGGCCGATTACCTGGGCGACGGCTTTGAGGCGCAGACCTATCCCGACAGCCAGAACCTCTTCACGCTGGGCCGTGCCGCCATCTATCCGGCCGGCAGCTGGGAAATCTCCGGCTTCAACGCGCAGGCCGATTTCGAAATGGGCGCGTTCAAGCCGCCAGTCCGGGCTGCGGGTGACACCTGCTATATCTCGGATCACACCGATATCGGCATCGGCATGAATGCCTCCACCGCGCACCCCGAAGCGGCCAAGGCGTTCCTGAGCTGGGTCGCATCGCCGGAATTCGCCGAAATCTTTGGCAACGCGCTGCCGGGTTTCTTCCCGCTGTCGAACGCCCCGGTCGAGCTGGAAGATCCGCTTGCCAAGGAATTCGTAAGCTGGCGTGGCGAGTGTGAGAGCACCATCCGCTCCACCTATCAGATCCTGTCGCGTGGCACGCCGAACCTCGAAAACGAAACCTGGGGTGCTTCTGCCGCGGCGATCAAGGGCACCGAAACCCCGGAAGCCCTGGCTGAGGAACTGCAGTCCGGTCTTGCCAGCTGGTACGAACCGCAACAGTAAGTCCCCGAAACGACAAACGACTGCTGTCTTACCCTTCCCGGACGCGCCATTCCGTGCGTCCGGGATCTGGACCGGAGGTTCCCATGCATAAGCCCCGCATCCGCTGGCATATCGCCATTTTTCTGGCCCCTGCCGTGCTGATCTACACCTCGGTTATGATCTTCCCCTTGTTCAACACGTTGCGCCTCGCCCTTTTTTCCAAGGTCGATCAGGAACGCGTGTATGTCGGGCTGGAAAATTTCCGTACCCTGTTCTTTGATCCGATCTGGTCGGAACAATTCTGGAATGCCCTGGGCAACAACTTCTGGTTCTTCCTGGTCCACATGCTGGTGCAGAACCCGATCGGGATCGCGCTGGCCGCGCTTCTCAGCCACCCGCGCCTGCGGTTTGCAGCACTCTATCGTTCGGCCATCTTCATTCCGACAATCCTGAGTTTTGTGATCGTCGGCTTCGCCTGGAAGCTGATCCTGTCGCCGATCTGGGGCATTGCCCCCTCGATGCTGGACGCTGTGGGGCTGAAGTCGCTGTTTGCCCCCTGGCTCGGCAAGGAAGAATATGCGCTGACGACGCTGGCAATGATCTCCGTCTGGCAATTCGTCGGTATCCCGATGATGCTGATCTATGCCGCATTGCTGTCGATCCCCGAAGAGATGCTGGAGGCCGGCGAGATTGACGGTGTCACCGGATTTGCCGCCTTCTGGAAAATCAAACTGCCACTGATCCTGCCCTCTATCGGGATCATCTCGATCCTGACATTTGTGGGCAATTTCAACGCGTTTGACCTGATCTATGCGTCCCAAGGCGCGCTGGCCGGACCGGATTTTTCCACCGATATCCTGGGCACCTTCATGTATCGGACATTCTTTGGCTTCCAGCTGCAACTTGGCGATCCGCATATGGGGTCTGCCATCGCCGGCGCCATGTTCGCGATCATCCTCGTCGGCGTCTGTCTCTACCTCTTCGGCATCCAGACCCGGATGCGTCGCTACCAGCTTTGACGGGAGGCACATGATGAATACGGCACGATCCAATCCGATCAATGCGATTGCCATGCATGGCGCCTTGATCCTCTACACGCTGATAGCGCTGTTCCCGGTCTTTGTGATCCTGATCAACAGCTTCAAGACCCGCAAGAAGATCTTTCGCGAACCGCTCGCCCTGCCGGACGCCGAGAGTTTCTCGTTGGTTGGCTATCAGACCGTTCTGAAGCAGGGGGATTTCTTCCTCTACTTTCAGAACTCCTTCATCGTCACGGTCGGCTCGCTCACCCTGATCCTGCTGTTCGGGGCCATGGCAGCCTTTGCGCTGAGCGAATATCGTTTTCGCGGCAACATGATCATGGGGCTCTATCTGGCGCTCGGGATCATGATCCCGATCCGCATCGGCACCGTCGCCATCCTTGAGATGATGGTCTCCACCGGGTTGGTGAACACCCTCTGGGCGCTGATCCTTGTCTACACGGCGCAGGGCCTGCCGCTGGCCGTCTTCATCCTGTCGGAATTCATGCGACAGGTCAGCGACGACCTGAAAAACGCCGGGCGCATCGACGGGTTGAGCGAATATACCATCTTTTTCAAACTGGTACTGCCTTTGGTGCGGCCCGCCATGGCCACTGTGGCCGTGTTCAACATGATCCCGATCTGGAACGATCTGTGGTTCCCGCTGATCCTTGCCCCGGCCGAGGAGACCAAGACACTGACCCTGGGCAGCCAGGTTTTCATCGGCCAGTTCGTAACAGACTGGAACGCGGTTCTGTCGGCCCTGTCGATGGCGATCCTGCCGGTGCTGGTGCTTTATGTCATCTTCTCGCGTCAGCTTATTCGCGGCATTACATCGGGAGCGGTGAAATGATGGCGGATATCGTGCTCTTCAAAGGGCAGCCCCCGGCCGCGGGAGGGGATGAAGCCCCCGCCCGGGGCGGCGGCGGGGGGCTGTCCGGACGGCAAGCCGTCCGGGCTGATGGAACTCACATTTTGGGAGGTCTGGCATGACCCGCATTCTGATCGCCGGCCTTGGCAACATGGGCCTGTCCCACGCGCTTGCCCACCACAACCATGACTCCGCCGAAATCGTCGGCCTTGTGAACCGCTCCGGCACCGTCAGCCACCCGGATCTGCAGGGCTATCCGACCTTCACCGACTTTCACGCGGCACTGGAGGAAACCCAGCCCGACCTCGTGATTGTCGCCACCTATTCCGACAGCCACGCCGACTATGCCGTGGCCGCGATGGAGGCCGGCGCGCATGTGTTTGTCGAAAAGCCCCTCGCGACCACGCTCGCGGATGCCCAACGCGTTGTCGCCTGCGCCGAGGCCACGGGTCGCAAGCTGGTCGTCGGTTATATCCTGCGCCATCACCCGTCCTGGGTGCGGCTGATCGAGGAGGCGCGCGCCCTTGGCGGGCCTTATGTGTTCCGCATGAACCTCAACCAGCAAAGCACCGGCGCCGAATGGGAAACCCACAAGGCCCTGATGCAGACCACCGCGCCCATCGTCGATTGCGGCGTCCACTACGTGGATGTCTGGTGCCAGATCACCGACGCAAAACCCGTTCAGGTCAACGCCATGGGCCTGCGCCTGTCGGATGAGATCGCGCCGGATATGTACAACTACGGCCAGTTTCAGGTCACCTTCGACGATGGTTCCGTCGGTTGGTACGAGGCCGGCTGGGGGCCGATGATGTCGGAAACCGCCTTTTTCGTCAAAGACGTGATTTCGCCAAAGGGGTCTGTCTCGATCACCGAGGCCGACAAGGCCGGATCATCGGATGTGGATGGCCACACCCGCGTTGGCGGTCTGCTGGTGCATCGTGCCGAGGGGGACCAGCTTATCAACCTGCCCGACGAGCCGGGCCATCAGGCCCTATGCGATGCGGAACAGGCCTATATGCTGCGCGCCATCCGCGATGATCTCGATCTTTCCCGTCACGCGCGCGACGCCGTGCAATCGCTCGCCATCTGCCTTGCCGCCGATGAAAGCGTTCGAACCGGGACCCCTGTCAAACTGAATGAGGTAACGCCATGACTGCGCTGACCCTGACCAATGTGAACAAATCCTTTGGCACCGTGCATGTCCTCAAGGACATCAATATCGAAGTGAACGAGGGCGAGTTTGTTGTTTTTGTCGGCCCCTCCGGCTGCGGTAAATCCACGCTTTTGCGGACCATCGCTGGGCTGGAGGACGTGACCTCTGGCGAAGTCCGGATCGCCGGAGAGGTGGTGAACCAGACACCACCCTCCAAACGCGGCATCGCCATGGTGTTCCAGTCCTATGCGCTCTATCCGCACCTGAATGTGCGGGGCAACATGTCGCTGGCGTTGAAACAGGCCAAGGAAAGCAAAGCCACCATCGAGGCCCGCGTGGCCGAGGCAAGCCGGATGCTCAGCCTTGGCGACTATCTCGATCGCTTCCCGTCGGAACTGTCGGGCGGTCAGCGCCAGCGCGTGGCGATTGGTCGTGCCATCGTGCGCCACCCCAAGCTGTTTCTGTTCGACGAACCCCTCTCGAACCTCGACGCGGCCCTGCGGATGAACACCCGGCTGGAAATCGCCAACCTGCATGAACAACTCGGCGCGACAATGGTCTATGTAACCCATGACCAGACCGAGGCGATGACCCTTGCAGACAAGATCGTGGTGCTGCGCGATGGCTGCGTCGAGCAGATCGGGAGCCCGATGGAGCTGTACAACAACCCTGCCAACCAGTTCGTGGCCGGGTTCCTCGGGTCTCCCGCGATGAACTTTCTGCCCGCAAATTTGCTGGAGGACGGCAGCCCCAACACCCTTGGCGTGCGGCCCGAGGATCTGATGCTCGATCCGGCCGGCCCGTTGGAGATCACCACCAAACATGTTGAACATCTTGGCGGCGACACCAATGTGATCGCGGATTGCCATGGGCACCAGATCACGCTGCGACTGTTTGGCCAACACGCGATCCACAGTGGCGCGGCACTGCGTCTTGGTGTTGCAGAGGGGAAATCGTTCTTCTTTGACGCAAAGGGCAACCGCCTGCGCTGACGCTCTCGCGCCCCCTGCCCCAGCCCCGCCCTTGGCCCACAGTCTGACGAAAGGGGCCAGAAGCCCCAGACGATCCCTGCGGCTGCGGCCCTTCCGGGCGCGCTCTGGCTTTTGGGATTTTTGTTGACCTTTCGGACGTTGGTTGTCATTTGCAATTAAGCTGACGTCAGGAGTGATCAATGCCCAAGCTGGGGATGGAACCCAAGCGCCGCGCCGCACTGGTCTCCGCCGTGATCGACGAGATCGGCGAAACCCGGTCTTTGGACGTCACGGTTGCCAAGATCGCGCGCCGCGCAGGCATGAGCAGCGGACTGGCGCATCACTACTTTGGCAGCAAGGAACAGATGTTGATTGCCGCGATGCGGCACATCCTGGCAGAGTTTTCGTCCAAAGTACGCGCGGGCCTGCGCGGCGCGGAGGGTCCCAGGGCGCGCCTTGACGCGATCCTGCGGGCGAATTTCGCGCCGCATGTGTTTGAACCGCGCAAAACTTCGGCATGGCTGAGTTTCTATTCGCTGGCCCAGTCCAAACCGGATGCCGCCCATCTGATGCAAATCTACCAGCGACGCCTGCATAGCAACCTTGTCCACGACCTGCGCAAACTCACCGATCGCCCGGAGGAGGTCGCCACGACACTGGCGGCCCTGATCGACGGCGTCTACCTGCGCGCCGCGCTGACCGATGGAGCACAAAGCGACCGGGCCTTCGCCACCGTTTCCTCTGCCTTGGACACATTTCTAAACCGCGATCCGCGCTGAGACATCACCGGACCAATTCGAGGACGATACGTTTCGAGGCTTCCGCGGAAAGACGGTGTATGAAGTTGCAACTTCAATCGGCCCGACCTTGCAAACGGCCCCTGTTCGAATGGAAATTTCATCGTTTTGAACGAGGCTCAACCATAGAATTCAGGCAGCTGTTTTCAGTTCACTGCGGGTGGCAGTCCGCCGATAGGCCGCTAATCTGACTGCCTCAGCACCCGTGTCTGAGAGCTGGTGGCTACGCTGAGCAATCCCCAGAGCCCCCGGATTCAAAGGAAGCGCGAGATGAGGTGTGAGGTTCCCCTCCCAACGTTTCCGTCGACGGGTGCGAGGTGGGTGTTAAACGACGAAAGCGCCCTATTGGGCGCTTTGTATTGTATTTTTGGTTGCGGGAGTAGGATTTGAACCTACGACCTTCAGGTTATGAGCCTGACGA
>NZ_LPUY01000094.1 GCF_001518015.1 Tritonibacter horizontis | reverse complement strand
CACCCGCCACTGGCTCGTGCGCAGGCGGTCATTCAGCAACAATTCAACCCGCCGCCGCAGCTCCAGAAGATTGAGATGGGCCTCGTCATCCGAAATGCGCACCAAACGATCCACCTCCTGGACAGAGGCCCCCCCGAGATGCGCGGCCCGCGCCAGATCAAGCGCATCGCGATACAGATCCAGCGTGGACTGCAACGAAGCAACGTCGAGTTCCACCCCGGCCTCCTGCGCGAAGCCCTGCAAGGCGATCAGTTCGGCAGAGGCCGCCTGATAGTTGACCAAAGCGCGCTCGGCATAGGTCGGCTCTTCCGGCCGCAAGATCGAATTCTTGAAGTTATGAATAAACCCACCATACCCGGTTTCGTTTTCCAGCACCTGAAAGGAACGGGCAATTTCCTGCAGGTGAGCCTGATTGACAGCATGCGAATTGCTGAACCGAAAAAGCAAAACTGCTGCGATCAAAATCAGGCCCAGAAAAAACGCAGGCAGTGCTCGTTGCCGGATCATTGCAACAGATCGGCCGGTCTGGCCGCGCAGGGTGGCACCCCACGGTGGGCCGAGGGCAGTGGGATCGCCTGGCAACCTGACTGGAAATTCGATGGGGCCGGGTGCGCCACTTGTCAAAACGTCCTTGGCAAGGCGGCGAAGACCACCGCTGGCAGAGTATGGGTCCCGACGGAAAGGTAAGTCAAGCGGCCGCCCACCTCGCGCCGCCGTTCCCAGTCAGAGCTGATGATGCTCCGTCAGACCGTCTCTGTCACCTTCTGCAGGCCAGGCGGTGCATCAGGGTTTTCGCCCAGATCCACGGCCAGTTGCTCGACAAATCGATAAAACGCAATCGCCTGCAGGATCGGGTCAACCAAGGGGTGTGGCCCCTGTGGCACCGGCAGCCCCTTAGCCCCGCCCACAGCGGGCTGCACGACAAACACATCGGCGCCGGTGCTTCGCAGCCTGGTTTCCGCCGCCAATAGCGACGGCGCGGCCTGATCGCGGGTGCCAAAGATCAACGCACCAAAACCGGCATCCGCAATCGCCACAGGGCCATGCAGGCTTTCTGCGGCGGAATAGGCTTCGGCGTGGATGCGGCAGGTTTCCTTCAGTTTCAGCGCCGCTTCGGCAGCGACACCCAGCCCCGGACCGCGCCCCAAGCAAAACAACGAACTGGCCCGCGCAAGCGGCAGAGCGGCGCGGCTCCAGTCCTGGCGCAGGGCATTGTCTGCCAATTCGGGCAAGGCCTCCAGTGCGGCCCGAAGCCGCGCATCGCCGGTGTAGCCAGTCAACAGCGCAAGGCTCGCGAACAGCATGCCCACGTATGATTTTGTCGCGGCAACCGCCCGCTCTGGCCCCGCGTGGACCGGCAGCACCAACGCCGCACCGCGCCCCAGCGGGCTGTCCTCGACATTCACGATTGCGATGCTCTGCGCGCCGCCTCGCGCCGCACCCGCCTGCAGGGCTGCCAGGTCAGGACTGCCGCCCGATTGGGAAAATGCAACGCAAGCATAGTCGGCCAGTTGCAGATCCGCACCATAGACCGAAGCCACAGACGGGCCGACAGAGGCGACCGGCAGCCCGGCGACGACCTCCATAAGGTATTTGAAATATGTCGCGGCATGGTCGGAGGTGCCACGCGCGCAGGTAATCAGCCCTCGGGTTCCGTCGGCCCGCAGACGTGCGCCCGCCTCCAGATAGAGCCCGATTTCAGCGAGCTGGCGGCGAAGCATCGCCGGGATCTCGGCGATTTCGGCAGCCATCAGGGTTTGATGCGTCATTTGTGCACTCCCGTGATCATCGACACGATCTCGTTCTTGTCCGTTTCGGCCGTCTTGCGGATGCCAATCTGTTCGCCCCGGCGCAAAACACAGATCCGGTCCGACAGGGTAAACACCTGATCCAGACTGTGACTGATGATCAGGATCGCAAGGTTGCGTTCCCGCAAAGAGGCGACCAATTGTTCGACGCGGGCCGTCTCGGCCACGCCCAGGGCTGCGGTGGGTTCGTCCAGCAGGATCAGTTTGCTGGCCCAGTGGGTCGCCCGCGCAATCGCGATACCCTGCCGCTGACCGCCGCTGAGGTCACGAATGGTGGAGCTGGCAGAGGGGATACGAACGTCCAGCTCGTCCACCAACGCCTGACTTTCCCGCCGCATCCGCTCCTTGTCCAAAAGGCCAAAAGGTGGCTTTGTCAGCTCTCGCCCGAGGAACATGTTCATGAACACCGGCTGCTGATCGGCGAGGGCAAGATCCTGATAGACCACCTCAATTCCGCGATTGCGCGCCGAGCTGGCATCGGCAAAGGAAACCTTCTCGCCGTCCAGCGCCACGGTGCCGGAGGTCGGGCTATAGACGCCGGAGATCATCTTGATCAGGGTCGATTTTCCCGCCCCATTGTCACCAACGAGGGCCACAATCTCGCCGGGAAACAGATCAAGCGAGAAGTCCTGAATGGCAATCACCCCGTCAAAGGCCTTGTGGATATTGGTGAGCGACAGCACCGGAGTTGGCTGTGTCATGGGCGAAAGCTCCCCGGCCAATCGACGAGGTCGCCAAAGCCGTTTTCAATTGTGGTAACACGCGGCGCACCAGTGGACACACCCCGCAGGCCTACGACCAGCGCACGGGTGACAAAGGCCTGACCGCGAAAGCCAAACACCACCGTATCGCCCGTCTTGGGGGCATCAGGACCGGTGGCGTCGATCATGGCGTAGTAATCGATGGCGGAATAGTCCGGGACCTCCACATCGCGCAGGGCCGCGCGGGTCGTGGTCGGTTCAGAGCCGACCAAAGCCCGGACCTGATATTTCGGGAACACCGGGTCAATATAGAGCCCCCCACCAAAGCAATAGGCTTTGCCACCGTGGTGGTGCGAAACTTCGGACAGATATAGGGCCGCCGGATCCTCGGGCAGATCTTCGACCGCATGCAGGGGCGTGGTGCCATGGAGTCCATTACCCGGCTCGACCTGTGTCGCACCTGCCTCTGCCAGGGCCGCCAGCACGGTGGTGGATGTGGTGCCCGGCGCGTTGACCGCGATGCTGTCCCGCCCTGCCCGCGCCAGCGCCTCGGCCGCACGGTGCAGCGTGTCGAGGTTCGGCGTCGGGCGGACCTTGCGCGTGTCCGGGTCGAACAACAGCGCCGGAAAGGTGGTGATGCCAGCAAAGGACCCGCCCGCAAGCGCGTCGATCCGGTCGGCCACCGCCAGAATCTCACCGGCATCGAACCCGCCTTCGTGCCCACGATAGAAGGTATCGCCCGAGGTCTGGATCCGCGCCATCAGCGCCTGGTTGCGCCCGGCCATCTGGGCGGCGGCAGCGGCCTCGGCCGCCTTGTCATCCGAGAACACCGTCCAATAGTCAGGTTTCAGCTTGGCAGCAGCAAAAGCAGCTTCGCGCGTCGGCACCTGCACCAGGTGGCCAAGGTGCCCGGTCTTCAACCCGGCCCGGTCGCAGGCCAGCGCACAGGCCATATCCACCGCGACAGAGCGTGAGATACCGCCCGCCTGAACCGCCTCGCAGAACCCGGAATGACGACCGATCTGTTTGGTCATGGCAAAGACGGTCAGCCCCAGCCTATCCGCCTCGTCCTGGATCAGGCGGGCGTTGCGCTCTACCGCGTCCAGGTCCAGCACATAGGCATTTGCCGGGATCTCGCCGCTTTGGTGCAACGCCATCGCGGCTTCGATAAATCCGGGGTTTCGCCGGATGAGCAGATCGAGAAACATATCGTGTCCTTCCGTTTAGCGGCTGGTGTCGCGCAGCGAAATGGCGACTGCGAGCAGGATGATAAGACCACGGACGATCATCTGATCGGAGACCGCCAGCCCCATCAGGATCAGCCCGTTGTTGAGCATGCCCATCATCAGAGAACCGAGGAGCGCCCCGATAATCGACCCTTTGCCGCCATTCAGCGCGGTGCCGCCGACGATCACGGCCGCGATCACCGTCATCAGATCGCTTTCCCCAAGGGTGTATTTCGCCGCCTGAAGACGGCCCGCGTACAACAGACCCGCCAGACCCGCGCAGCTGCCGCAGAGTGTCAGCACATAGAGCCGCACCCGCGCCACGCTGATGCCAGAGACCTGCGCCGCACGGGCATTGTCCCCCACCGCCAGCACATGCGCCCCGAAACGGGTGTTGCGATAAACCAGATGACCGAGGCCGACGACAACAGCGGTCCAGAACACCAGCGAGGGCACCGTGAACAGTTTGCCGGAGCCGAAAATACCGGTGAACGTCTCGTTCAGCACCGGGATCGAGCGCAGGTCGGTCATTGACCGCGCAATCCCCGCAAAAAGCCCCATGGTCGCGAGGGTGACTAGGAACGATGGCAATCGGACATAGGCCACCATCACCCCGTTAAAGGCACCAATCCCAGCCCCCGCCCCGAGCCCTGCAAGAATGCCCACCGCCATCGGGAAATGCTGCATTGCCACGGCGGCCGACAACGACGACACGGCCACGACAGACCCAAAGCTGAGGTCGATCTCGCCCGCGGAAAGGGCAAAGACAAGACCGACAGCCATGATCGTCGCCGGCGCAGTCTGCAACACGATATTCGTCAGATTGCGGCTGGTGAGAAAGCCATCACCATGCAGGGTCAGCGCGAAGAAAAGAAAGATCGCGACGAACCCGATGTAGATCACGCTTTGCTGAAGATCGAAGGATTTGAGTTTTTGAATGGCCATGGTCATTGCCGGATCCCTCAGAGAGAAAGTGACCGGGGACGAGGCGCACTGGCCCAATCCCCGGAGGAGATTTTACTGCGAGACGAGGCTTGTCGGCGGCGCTGTGTTGAGCGAACGCTTCCAGCCCTCCACCACGGTATCCGCTGTGACGGTGACGGCAGGGGCAACCACGAAGGGCGGCACGTCCTCACCCAGCAGATCCAGCACGGCGGAGGCGGCCATCGCGCGCCCCAGCTCGTATGCTTCGTCAGCGACGATCGCAGCGACATTGCCGCCCCGCACCATGTCCAGCGCCACCGGCTCTGACAGATCAAGCGTCACGATCTTGGTGGTGGCGTTGCCATTCGCCCGCAATGCGGCAAGCACGCCCTCTGCCGGGCCCGCCCAGGTGACGTAGATGCCACCCAGATCCGGATTTTTCAGCAGCATCGCATTGGCAATGTCTTCCGCGCGGGCCGGGTCACTGATCCCCTGTTCCGCCACGATGGAAATCTCCGGGTAGTCGTTTTCGATGGTTGCCTTGAACGCGTTGTCGCGCTGGTTGGTCACGTAGTAGCTGGCATCGTGATAGATCCAGCCAACGGTGCCCGCGCCGCCCATCGAGGCGGCAAGCGCATCGGCCGCCTGCTTGCCCATCTGGAACAGATCATCGGTGACAATCGCAGCGTAGTCCTGCGGATACTCATAGCCCGACGGCAGGTTGGACAAAAACGACAGCGCCACCCCTGCCTCTTTTGCCTCCTGGAACGCGGCGGCCGAAGTCACCGGGTCCAGCGGCAGCGACAGGATGATGTCGGGCTGCCGTGTCATTGCGGTTTCGATATCGCTGCGTTGTTTGGCTGCATCAAAACCGGCGCTGGTGACGGCCACGACCTCGACCCCCAGCCGCGCGAACTCATCGCTGGCGCCCGCGGTCACTGCATTCACGAAATCGGACTGGTCGTGCCAAAGCAGCGCCGCCTTGTGCCCGCCTTCCTGCACCTTTGCCACCAGCGCGTCGCTGACGGTCACCTGCGCCGATGGCGTCGCGGTTTCACCGCCGGGGCCGGTTGTCTCGGCCAGCGCAGGCGATGTTATCAGCGCCAGAAAGGCTGCCCCTCTCAGGGTCTGGGTCAGAATTGTCATTGGAACCTCCACAGGTTGGGTCTGTTTTTATTTGCTTTTCAGATGTCCGGGCTGCCGCAGTAGCGAGCGATGAACAGGGCGAAGGCGCGGATCGCCGCGAGGTATTCGTCACTCGCGATCCGTTCCTCATAGGTGTGCGCCACGGCGATATCACCGGGGGCGCAATAAACGGCTGGGCAGCCGATCATCTCGGTCAGAAAGGGCATCTCCGACCAATAGGGGGCGCCACCGATACGCCCCGCCTCGGACCAGCTTTGACGAACACATTCCGCCAGCAACTGCGCCGGGGCCGCGTCGCGCGGGATCTCCACCGCAGAACCCCCCTTGGGGTGATCGCGACCCGCCGGGTAGTCGATGGTCAGGCTCAATCCGGCCGCAAGATCGACCTGCCCGAGGACCGCCTCAAATCTTGCGATTGCATCATCCAGGTCTTCGCCCGGTCGCAGCTTGCGGATCAGCGACAGTTTGCATTGCCCCGGCACCGCGATGAACCCACCGCCTTCGACTCCGGTCACCAGCAGAGAAGACGCACCCACCAGATCGTGCTTTGGCCCGGCGGCCAGTTCCGCCTCATGCGCCCATAGCGCGCTCAGCACCGCATGGGTTGCTTTCAGCGCATCCACGCCCAGCTCCGGCGTCCCGAAATAGGCCGTCTTGCCGGTCAGGGTGAGCTCCGCGATGAAGAACCCTATCTGGGCCGTGTAGACGTCCAGCCCTGTTGGCTCGACATAGAGGGCAAAATCGGGTTTCGCGATCTCGCCCGCTCTGACCCGCTGGACCAGATCCTTTGCGCCGGCGCTGACGCCGCTGCCCGGCTCGCCGCTTTCCTCGTCGCCAATGAAGGCCAGAGTCACGCGACCTTGCAGGTTGACCCCTGCCCTCCGCAACAAGCGCATCGCCGCAATCGCGGTACAGATGCCACCCTTGAGGTCACTGGCGCCGCGCCCCCAGATCTGACCCTCCCGCTCAACCCCTCCAAAGGGGTCACGGCGCGGGTCATTGGGACATTGAGCATCCCAATGCGCCTCCCAGCCGCGCACGTGGACAGTGTCCGTATGGCCCAGGATCATCAGGTTCGGCCCCTCGGCGCCTGCTGTTGTTGCCCAGGTGTTTTCGCGCCCCGGCAGGAACGCACCAGCCCCCGTCGCAAGACCCAGCGCCGCCATCTGTTGCTCCAGGAACCGGGCAAAGGGCGTCTCGTTTCCAGTAACACTCTCAACCGACAACGCGTCTTTCAGCAGCCGCAGATCTGCGTCGCGGTCCTGCGCTGCCAGCAACCGTTCCGTCAGCGCCGCGCTCATGAGGCACCTGCCTTGAAATCGGCAATCGCGGGCGGAGGCACGGCGATACGCGCCCCGCTCTGACCTTCGGCAAAGAGCGAAATATGCAGGTGGGACAGCGCGATAGAGGCCCCTCCCGCAAGCGCCGCATGATCGCCAAGGGTGGATTTTTCCACCGTCACCGGACGCGGATAACATTGCGCGACACAGCCGCGAACCCGGTCCAGAAGCTCGGTGCGGGCGCCGATTGACCCCCCGATGACAACCACCGAAGGATCGACAATCGCCACCATGGCAGCAATGGCACGCGCGATCTGGCGCGCCACCGCATCCAGGGTTTCGATCGCCGCCTGATCGCCGTCGGCGGCCGCGTCAAATACCCCCGGCACATCCAGTTCCCGGCCCTTCAAAGCCCGGTATTGACCAACAATCGCCTCTGTGGCCGCGACCCGTTCCAACGCTCCGGTGCTCAGGCTTTCTGGCTCAAAAGGGTCGGCCCCAAACGGCAGAAACCCGATTTCACCTGCCGCGCCGGAATGGCCCCGCAGCAATTGGCCGCCCATCACGATGCCAGCGCCGATACCTGTCCCGACCGAGATAAAGACCAGGTCCTCGCCCTCGCCGCGACTGCCAAGCCAATGCTCACCCAGGGCCGCCAGGTTGACGTCGTTCTCGACAAAGACCTCGACCCCCAGCATGTCACGGAGCGCGCCAGCAAGGTCGATCTGGTCGATCCCTGCGATATTCGGCGCCAGCAAAATGGCTCCGCTGGCCGGATCTGGCACGCCCGGCACACCGACGACAGCCGTATGTAGTTTCTCGACCCCGCCGACGGCGTCGGACGCCGCGGCCTGAACCAATCGCGCGATCTGCGCCACCACGTCCATGCCACCGGTCGGTTCTGTCGGCTCGACCCGCTCGGCCAGCACGCGACCGGTTAGATCGCACAGGGCCACACGCACCTTGGTTCCCCCCAGATCGACACTGGCGATGCTCGCGGCCGAGGGCGCGATCTCATAGACCACGGCGCGGCGCCCGATATGACCCTCGGTCTGACCGACTTCGCGCACCCAACCTTCGTTTTCGAGGTTGCCGACAATCTCGGAAACGGTCTGTTTCGACAGACCGGTGATCTTGGCCACGCTGGCACGCGAAACCGGGCCAAAGCTTGCAATCGCCTGAATGACCGCGCTTTGCGACATACGTCTGGAGATATTCGATTGGGTCGACACGGCGCTTCCTTTAGTTCGTTCTGTTACCGAACTAAAGGAAGCGCCGTGCGTCTGTCAATACTCTTTGCCAACGCAAGAACCGGAAACAGAAGCTGATCTATTTGGAAAGCTGAAACTTCTCCGCTTTTGAATTCCACAAAGACGTCACGAATTTTACCCGGAAAAACCGGCGTTTCAGGCAACTTATGGGTTTGCAGCCAGAGGAATTGTGAATCGTAAGGCGCAAATTAACTCCTGATGCCGAAAAGATAGCTCGATGCTTTTTGCGTACCTTTGAGGGTGCGTGGCGCTGGAGGACTAGATGAACTCGCTTTCAAGGCTCAAAATTCGCTATAAACTGCCCATTTTCCTTGTGTGTTTTGCCCTGTTGGCCAGTACCGTTCTCGTGACGGTCAGTACTATCAATTATCAACGTAACGCTTGGCTCACAGTCGAGAATCAGTTCGATTCGATTGTCACTGACCGCCAGGCGACATTGACCGCGCTGCTCAGCTCGATTCGCGCCGATGTCGAAACCCTCAGTGCGATTCCGTCGATTGCGACCGCCGCACAACGGATTTCCGCGGCCTGGTCCGGCGTCGGAGAAAACCCCGGCGAGGCCGTTCGTGAGATGTACATCGCCGAAAACCCCAATGGCCCATCAGAGCGGTTTTTGATGGATCGCGCGGGCAAGACGATCCCTTACAACATCCACCACGCGGCGTTTCACCCATCGTTCCGCAAGCTTCTGGTGGCAAAGGGTTACAGCGATGCCTATCTGATCAACGTCGCCGGGGACGTGATGTACAGTGTTGCCAAACAAGACGAATATGGCACGAACCTGCTGTCAGGCCCGTTTGAGGCGTCAAACCTCGCGACCCTATTCAACCAGGTAATGGAAGCGGACGTCGGTGAAATTGTTTTCTCCGACTATGCCACATACCCGCCTGGCAACAAGACATCCGCCGCCTTTGTCGGGTCGCAGATCGTTGCAAGTAGCGGCCAGGTGGTCGGTGTCTTTGCTTTGCAAATCCCGGAACAACTGGTCAATCAGATCGTCACACAGGTCAGCGGCGTCGGCGAAACCACCGATATCTTCCTGGTTGGCGCCGACAACACAACCCGCTCCCGTTCCCGGTTCGAAGACGGCCATGCCTTTCTTGATACGCTCCCGGTTCTTGAACAAATCGAAGAGGCCAAAGCGGAAGGACAATCGTTCCGAACCGATGCCATCGGCGTCAACGGCGCCCATGTGGTCACCTTGGCGCGCGACCTTTCCGGGACTGGTGTCAGTTGGACCCTTGTCGTCGAAAAAGAACGCGACGAGGTCCTCGCCCCCGTTCGCCACGACCGGATGATGCTGATCTTCACCTCCCTTGCGAGCGCGGCCCTGATGACCCTGATCGGCTGGTTCTATGCCCGCAGTTTCCTCAAACCCATCGACGGGCTCTGCGCCAGCATGGCAGCGATTGGCCACGGCGAACTGGACGAGACCGTTCCTGCCGCTGCGCGCGGTGACGAATTCGGTGACATGGGCAGGACACTGGTCGCAATGCAGAGAGAGTTGAAACAGGCCCGTCTGCTCGAAGATCAAGGCCGCGAAATGCAGGCCGAACAGACCATAGTGGTCGACACCATCAGCAAGGGCCTGAAACATCTGTCCGAAGGCGATCTGACCTACGAAATTGTCGAACCCTTTGGCGAAAAACACGAAAGACTTCGTCTGGATTTCAACGGCGCGGTTCACAAGCTGAAAGAGGTCGTTCTGGAGGTTGTGGAAACCTCAAGCAGCATCCAGTCGGGTGCCACCGAAATCAGCCAGGCCTCGGATGACCTGTCCTCTCGGACGGAATCTCAGGCCGCCACCCTGGAAGAAACGGCAGCCGCTCTCGATGAGCTGACCGCAAGTGTCAAATCCGCCGCCGACGGGGCCCGCAGCGTTGAGGATATCGTCATCCAGGCCAAGGGTGAGGCCGAAGCGAGCGACGTAGTGGTGCAGACTGCCGTGGATGCGATGACCAAGATCGAGACCTCTTCCGACAAGATTTCGCAGATCATTTCGGTGATCAACGACATCTCTTTCCAGACGAACCTGCTGGCCCTGAACGCCGGCGTCGAAGCCGCGCGGGCCGGTGAAGCAGGCCGCGGCTTTGCGGTTGTCGCCTCAGAAGTCCGGGGGTTGGCGCAACGCTCCTCTCAGGCTGCAGCGGAAATCAAAACCCTCATCACCGAATCTTCGCAACATGTGGGTGAAGGGGTCGACCTCGTTGGCAAGACCGGAACCGCGCTGCGCTCGATTGTCGAACGGGTCACCCATATCTCCAGCCTGGTCTCTGAAATCGCGGAAGGCGCTGCAGAGCAATCGGTGGGACTGGAGGAAATCAACACCGGCATGACACAACTTGACCAGGTCACGCAGCAGAACGCTGCCATGGTCGAGGAAGCAACGGCTGCCAGCCATCTGTTGCGCTCGGACTCCGGCAAACTCGCCTCTCTCGTGTCGCATTTCCAAACCGGTGGCAACCACCGGGCGCCACCCCAGCAGGCACCGGTCCAACGTGAGGTCTCGCCCCCGGTCGCTGTACAAACGGTATCGACGCCCTCTGCACATGGGGATGACGATATGGAGTTTGAGCCACAAGCGCCGCAAGCACCGGTCCCAATGACGGAGGGCTCCGCCGCCCGAGATCTTTGGCAAGACTTCTAGTGAACTGACAAATCGGCAGGCTGCAACGGCCACCTGCCGCGTCAAACAGGAACTTCCCGGGCCACCGGGGCAAAAAATCGGATAAGCCTTTGTCTTCCTTGAGCGTACTGATTGTCACAACAGATCGTAACTTTGCACGGGGTTTGCAAAGCCATATGGAGGCTGCCTACCCAGGTCTGCAGGTGCTCTTGGCCAACAACCTGATGATGGCCTACAATCAAGCCGAAGCAGGTCAGCCCAGTTTTGCCTTTGTCGAGGATGGATTCACCAAACTCCCGGAGTTTGAGATGATGCTGGCCCTCTTCACGGCCCTCGACGTTCGCTGGGTCGCGGTGATGGACGAGGCGACCTCGACCCCCGCCCGCAACTCTTCCCCCCTGCTGAACGTTGGGGCCGGGATTTTCGAACTCACCAAATCTGACAGTCCGCGCCAGTTCGTCCAGTATTTTGACATGATGATCAAAGCGCCGCGCAAGAATGCTCCGGCGCGGGCTCCGCTCAAATCGGCGGCGGGGAATACAGATTTCAAAAAAATCATCCTCATCGGATCCTCAACCGGCGGCGTCGAAGCGCTCCGCAACGTTTTGGTCGGCTTCCCGATCCAGTGCCCGCCGACGCTGATTGTGCAACACACCGGGAAAAGTTTCGGCTCCGGTCTGGTCTCGCTACTGGACCGGATCTGCCCGGCCAAGGTGGTGGCGGCAGATGATAACGTCCCCCTGCAAACCGGACACGTTTATATTGCTGCCGGTCAACCGCGCCATCTCGGCGTGACGCCGCGCAAACCCTATCGTTTGCGGATGAAAGAAGGCCCCAACATCTCGGGGCACACCCCGTCAGTTGACGCACTTTTTGCGTCGGCAGTGCCCTTTGCCAAAGATGTTGTTGCCGCAATATTAACCGGAATGGGGCAGGATGGTGCCAAGAGCATGTTGGAGTTGCGCAACGCGGGTGCAACGACATTTGCCCAGGATGAGAAATCATCGGTCGTCTATGGTATGCCCAGAGTCGCCTGGGAAATAGGAGCCGCCCAAAAACAAGTGCCCTTGGCCCGGATGGCCGGGGCAATACTACAAGCCTGTAAGACCTAAGCCTCTGGAAGGAAGCCGCATTGTCGACTGTTTTTCAAAATACGACTACCGTCACCGTTCTACAGGGCGACTACAAGGTCTCGACCGACCCTAAAGTCGTGTTTTCCACGGTATTGGGATCTTGTATCGCTGCCTGTATCTATGACGAGGAAAAAGGCGTGGGGGGAATGAACCACTTCCTGCTCGCATCTTCGTCCGGCCCTGGCGGCGTCAGCGCACGCTACGGGGTGCACGCGATGGAACTTTTGATCAACGGTATCATGAAAAAGGGTGCGCTGCGCTCAAACCTTAAGGCCAAAGTCTTTGGCGGGGCAAAAATGTCTGCCAACCTGTCAGACATCGGCGCCAATAACGCCGATTTTGTTCAACGTTTCCTCTCAGACGAAGGCATTCCCGTGATTTCGTCCTCTGTTGGCGGCACCTCTGCCCGCCGGGTACGTTTCCATGCCTGCTCCGGCGCTGCGCAACAAACTCATGTTGCTGATGACCGGCGTTTGGGCGAACAGGAACAGGCCGCCGTGGCCAAGACTCAGGCCGCACCGGCCCGCAAGCCCGCACCGGTCGAAAACGTGACCTTGTTCTGATACGTTCAACAGGATGAGACAAAAACCAAAGGCTCCGGAACTCCTTGGTCCGGAGCCTCTCTGCATTGTGAAGACAGAATTCAGGCGCTTCGCAAATGCAGTGAAAGCGGCTAGATTATTCAGAGATGAATTTTTTCGCCCAAGGTATTCCCATGTCTAATCTGTTCGAACGTCTCGGTGCCCGCGCTTTGATGATCAGACTGCTCGCCTGCATTGTCGCGCTGTCTGTTCCAGCGAGCCCGCTTCTGGCCGCCAGTGACCGGATCGCTCTGGTGTTCGGGATGGCCGATTATCGCCACCTGCCTCCGCTCACGAATACCAAGAACGACGCGGTGGCAATTTCGGAAACGCTGGAGGGGATCGGATTTGATGTCACACTCTCGGTCGATGCCAGTGGCGCCGAAATGGAACGGCTGCTGGATGATTTCGCCTTCCGCTCCGAAGTCGCCGATCTGGCACTGATCTACTTTGCGGGCCACGGGATCGAAGTCCAGGGCGAGAACTTCATGATCCCGGTCGACGCCAATGTCGCATCCAACCGGGATGTGCAGAGCCAGTCCCCTTCGCTCAAAAACCTCCTTTCGGCGGTAGATCGCGCCCGGAAGATGCGCATCGTGATCCTCGACAGTTGTCGCGACAATCCGCTCGGGGACTCAATCAACCTCGCTGCGGCTGAGATTTCTGACGCCGACAGCGCGACTGAAACGACGCGCGGCGGCGGTGGACTGGCGGCCGCGAAACCTGACCGCGGCACTCTGGTCGCCTTCGCGGCCAAGGATGGTCAGGTCGCCCTGGACGGAACCGGAACCAACAGCCCCTTTGCACTGTCCCTTATGGACAAGATGACCCAACCCGGCTTGGAAATCAGCCTGATGTTTCGACAGATCCGGGACAGTGTTCTTGATCGAACCGGCAACCTTCAGGAGCCCCATACCTATGGCTCCCTGACAGGCGTGCCTTTTTACCTCGCAGGTCCGGGCACCGGGGATCCGTCCCTTGATGGACAAGACGCCGCCCAAGCCTGGGCCAGTCTGCGCCCCGACCAAGAAGAACAACTTTTGGCGCTCGCCGATCTGGGTGACACGCGCTCCATGCTCGGTCTTGCCTATATGCGGCTCAATCCGAACGAAGGGCGATTTGACCCGAAGGCAGCAGTTGATTTTCTGACCCGCGCGGCCGACGCCGGTTCGCCCGAAGCGCAGTTCGAACTGGCGAAACTCTACGAACGGGGCACCGGAGTGGAGCAAGATGAAGCGCGGGCGCTCGAACTATATCGCGCCGCAGCTGATTTGAATTTCGCTGATGCCATCAATGACTTGGGATTTATGCACTATCAGGGCGGATTGGGCCTGCCAGCTGATCCCGGCAAGGCGTTGCAATATTTCGAACGCGCCGCCGACTTGCGTCATCCCCAGGCGCAGTTCAATTTTGCAGCCCTGATTGATGACGGTCACATCGCGTCCAAAGGGCCTGAGGATGCGGCGAAATACCTTTACGAGGCCCTGCGATCCGGCAGTCAGGACGTCCTGAATTTGCTCAGCGACCGGCCAACGATGTTCACGCAGGAGACCCGGCGCGCGCTCCAGGTTCGGCTGAAGGACAACAAGTTCTACAGCGGCGCCATTGATGGTGATTTTGGTCCGGGAACAAAACGCAGTATCCGCCGGGCCTACGGCATCGAAGACAGCTGACCCCGATCCTCCTAAAGCTGGCCCTCTGCAAGCCAGAGGTCCAGCTGGCGGCGGCTTATTTCAAAATGCATGCTGTCCTCGCGACCAAAGCCAGCGCCCCAGACCCATCCTTCATCCTTGAAGAAATCCGCAAGGATGGTCAGGCCCAGCTGGGTTTTTCCGTCGCCCAGCGTATCCAGCCGACCGTCAATGTTCAGGTCCACCGCCAGCCCGTAACTATGGGTCGACAGTGAGCTCTGCGTCCCACGGATGCGGCGCACACAGAGCGAACCCGCGGTATTGATCCGCTCATAAAGGTCCGGATCGGCTTTCTCGATATTGGCGAAAACAACCTTCAGGCTTTCGATTGCGGGGCGCAGCATCCGCACCCGGATCGGGCCAACTTCTTCCAGCACCAGCTTGTCCTTGAGACGCGCGTTCGTCATCGGCTGGCATTCGTCTGTCAGATCCTCGCGCGGGCGTCCCAGCTGCTCTGACAGATAGGCACCGCCCGCGACTTTCAAGCCATCGTTCACATTGCGCCGATCTGCGATCAGCACCACCTGCGCATAGGAATCGAGGATCGCATTAGGCCCGGTCTGGCGCAGCAGGCTATCCTCTTCATCCTGAAGATCCGCAGCCGGGGCAACTGCATTGGTCGGCGCCGACAGTGTCGCGATCTCCCTTTCCAGGTCTTCCAGCTTGAGCTGTGCGTCTTCCAGTTGCTGACGCAGCAGCTCTATGTCGATGCGGGCTTCAGAATCGACCGCACCGCTGGCGTAACCCTGTTCGTCAAACAGATAGGACAACCCGAACCACAGGACCGGTGCCGCAACGAGACCAAGGGCAATGATAATGGCGTGAATAACCTTCATGATGTTCCTTTTGTCCCGTCTACTCTTGAATATCCCAGCTCTACCTCCAACCTATTAGCTACAAAAGTGAATTTTATCTTTGATTTCGTGTTCGCCGCGTCAGCGGCCATTGGCACCTTGATGGCCGTAGTATAAACTCGGCGCAAACACAGTGGAACAATAGGGAGGGCATATTCATGGTCCAACTCCGCACTCTGGCACTGTCAATTGTTACTGCAGCACTTTGCTCCGGCACCCTGGTTTCTGCGCAGGATCTGTCCGTCGAAGAAATCACCGAGGCGTTTAAAAAGCAAAAGACGCGCGGCTTGGTGATCGTGCCCAACAGCACCGATATCGCATCCGTCGCTGCGGATGCTGAAACCGCGACGATTGCGGCCGCGACAGAGGAATACAACCCACTGGACACCGCCGCCCAGATCAATGTTCAGATCTCCTTTGATTTCGACAGTGCGACCCTGCGCGACGATCAAAAACCCAAGCTGGCCAATATGTGTGCCTCGATGAAAGTCATGGAAGACACCGTGTTCCAGATCATCGGCCACACCGACAGCTCCGGATCCGCGACGTATAACGAACGGCTGTCGCTGTTGCGGGCGCAGGAAGTGCGCCGCCACCTCATCGGGGATTGCGGTGTCAGCGCAGATTCCCTCAAGGCGATCGGCATGGGTGAAACCGCTCCCTTTGACGCCAACAATCCCCGCGCGGATGAAAACCGGCGCGTCGAATTTCAGGCTCTGGGCTAATAGAATGACAACTTGCACGACCTTGAACGGGCCGGAGAGACACGTATGATCGACTCCCGGCCCGGGGACATGTTTCTGCCCGGTGACTTGCTCAACAACACCTATCGCATTGAATCTCTGCTTGGCCGGGGCGGGACGTCCGAGGTCTACAAGGCAAAGTCAGAAATCTCGGGTAATTCCGTCGCCCTGAAAATCCTCAAGCAGGAATTTTCGGGCAATGAGGATTTCACCGTCCTTATGGCGCGCGAGGAAAATATCCGCGAAATCCGCCATGATGCCGTTGTGCGGTATTCGGAAAATCACCGGACCTCCGATGGCCGCATCTACCTGCTCATGGACTATATCGAAGGTCCCGGGCTGGATCAAAAGCTCAAAGAAGGACCGATGCCGGTCGACGATCTGCTGACGATCTGCAAACGTGTCAGCGAGGGCCTGCAGGCGGCACATAAACGCAAGATCGTGCACCGCGACCTCAGCCCGGACAATATCATCCTGCGGGGCGGCGTTCCCTCGCAGGCCGTCATCATCGACTTTGGCATCGCGAAGGACACCAATCCCGGGGCGGAAACCATTGTTGGCAATGAATTTGCGGGCAAGTATTCCTACGCCGCACCCGAACAGATGAGCGGCCAGACCGACGCCCGCTCCGACATCTATTCCCTTGGCGCCTTGCTGCTTGCAAACTTCCGCGGGAAAGCCCCCTCGCTGGGGGCCAATCCGATGGAAGTGGTTGGAAACAAACAAAAGCCGCTGGATACATCTGATCTGCCGGAACCGTTTCGCACCCTGATTGAGCGCATGTGCGCCCCTGATCCGCTGGACCGGTTTCAATCCGCGGGCGAGGTACTCACATTTCTCGACGCCCCCGGCGCGCAGCCGCGCGACGACAGCGAGCCTGCTGTCGATCCTCTTGACATGCTTGTCGGCAGTCCCGCCTACCCGGTCGAGGATGCCACGATCATTACGCCCCGCTCCACCATCAACCCGCCCCTTGCGGCTTCTGCCGCGCAGAAAGACAAATCCACCAAGGGCGGACGTGGTGGGCTGATTGCGGCACTGATCGCGGTACTCTTGGCCTTTGGCCTGGGCGGCGCGTTGTTTTTTGGCGCGCTGGATTCCGTTTTCGCGCCCTCTTACCCGACAGCGGACCCCTTTCGGCTGATTATCGAACGCAGCGCCGGTGGTCCCGTCCGTGCCGCTGGCAATGTCCCCAGCGAAGAGGGACAAGCCGCACTACTGGAACGTGTGGACGAGGCCGAATTGGTTCTGGCTTCGGGTGAGATCGCCGAGACCTGGGTGCGCGACGTTCTTTTCACCCTCGAACCGCTGGCCGAACTTGAAGAATGGCGTCTCACCATCGAAAACAATCGCGCCAATCTGACCGGCACGACCGAAGACGCGGATCTGCTCGCGGATCTGGATGGGTTTTTCGGTGGCGACATGCCCGGAGCCTTGATCGGAATCGTTGATATCGCGTTTGAGTTGCCTCTCCTAGCTCGCGAAATTCCCCGCGACATTGTCGATGCCCATGCAGATTGCGGCCCGCTGATCCTTCAAGGTGCCGCCGTTGGCAGCGGATATGCCCCGGATGAGGCGCTGCAGGTGTCCGGCCAGGTCGCAGGAACCGAAACACAAATCAGGCTGTTTGACGCCCTGACCGACGTTGCCAAAGGGCGCACTGTCACTCTCAACCTTGAGGTTCTCAATCCGGCACTTTGCATCGTTGAACAACATCTGCCCAAGGCCCCGGCGGGCGGCTTCGACGTGGTCTATGCCCATGGCGCCACCAATGAAGCAAACCCGTCGGCCAAATTCTTTGTCGGAGAAAACCCGGTGATAGACGTGGTTCTGCCCGCGCAGGTGACTGACGGGTTTCTCACCGTCTCCATCCTCGATGTGACCGGCAATGTGTTTCACTTGCTGCCCAATATCAACCGTCAGGACCACTCCATCGCCGATCTGCGCGCTGGCGCAGAAGGAGAATTCCCAATCCGCGTCGCCTTCAGCCTTGAAGAGTCAGCAAATTCCGGTGGCATAGCGTTCAAGGTTGATGACAGCACGTTGGGAAAAAGCAAACTCCTGGTGCTGCATTCGGCGGACCCGCTGTTTGCAGGCATGCGTCCAACCGCCGAAAGTGCCGCAAGTTTTGCTGAGGCCCTGCGTCAAAGCGCGGCCAATGATGCGGGCCAAATTCTGTCGCTCGACAGCAGTATTCTGACGACAGCACAGCCCTAAAAACACAGTTGAGAGGGCAGATCGCTCTGCCCTCTCAACGTGTCCATGCCTATCGTCAGCCAGCCGCTAAAAAGATCCTGTCGCCTTACAGAACGTCGACCACAATCGCCGAAACATTGTCACCACCGCCACCGGTGAGCGCAATCTGGATCAGACGGTCCCCGAGAGTTTCAAGAGGCGTCGCGGCCAGGACATCTTCAAGCATCGCAAAGGTCGCATATTTTGTCAGCCCGTCAGAGCAGAGCAAAAAGCGGTCTCCCGGCTCAGTTTCTCCACGAACCTTGTCGAGAATCAGGTCGCCTTCGATCCCAACGGCCCGGGTGATGGCGTTCGATTGGGGGTGCTGGTCGGCTTCGTCCCAGCTCATCTTGCCAGCCAAAACGTAATCAGCCACAGCAGAATGGTCAGAGGTCAAAAGCTCGATCTTGCCCGCGCGCAGACGATAAATTCGGCTGTCGCCCGCCCAGAGACACAGGAAATGTCCGTGGCTGACCACCAGGGCAACCACGGTGGCACCGATTGTCGTCCCGCCCCGGCTTTCGGCCTCGGCCTGAATCGCCCGATGTGCACCGTGGATTGCATCCCGCAAGGCATGCATTTTCTCTGACGGATCAAGCCCTTGCGGGATCGTCGCGACCATATCTGCGATCAGGCGGCTGGCATAGTCCCCTGCGTCATGACCACCCATTCCATCAGACACCAGCCAGATTTCATGCTCTGGCAGCGCCAGGATCGCATCCTCATTGGCCTTGCGAACTAGCCCGGTATGGGTTTGAGCAACAAAGCGGGTCCTGCGCATTTCTGTCATATCGGACGGGCCTCTTTCCAAATACTTGCACCGAGGTCAAAGAGACCCATCGCCTGCGCCCCAGTGGGAAGGCCCCTGCACGCTAACATGCGAGGATTGCCATCTAGTATAGCCGACCAAATACCAAAATCCTGGCCCTGGCGTTCCAACAGCCCGCCCGCAACCGCAAGCGGCAGCTTGGAAACTTCGCCGACGCCGGTCAGCACGATACATTCTTCGCTGGCCCGCAAGGGCGCAACGGCCCGCATGTCCGGCACTGCAACCGTCGCCAGGGTCTGCGCCAGCCGCTCCTGATCCATCGTATCCTCAAGACAATCCAGCGCAATATCCTCAAGCCGTTCGAACATCTTGGAATCGCTCAAATGATCGAGCGCCACAGGGCCCGGCGTTTCAAGCGCACTCACCAACGTCAGCGGAAACCGCCGCCCGACGCGATCAACAGAGGGCATGATCACCCCGGTCAGTTTCTGTCCGCCTGCCACGCCAGAGGGCAAGGTAAAACGCCAGATCGGCGCGGACATGTAGTGCCTGTCGAAATGCGGCCCATAGAGCCCCTGCCCTGCAGTCATCACCGATTGAATCCAGTGATCCCAAACTGTTACGAAACCCGCAGGCGGAGACAAGCGGAAGAAGTCTCCAACTGTCGGCATTTTCCCAAAAGCGCCAAATCCCATCGGCATCACATCGACTTTGGACAAGAAAACTTGGCCATGGCCGGCAGAGCAAACGGATTGACCACGGACCCGGCCTGCAACTCGTAAAGCGCCAGCCGTCCGCCCACGGTAAAGTTCAAGCGCCGGCGGTCCACCGCATTGGTGCGCCGCACCTCGGCCGCGTCCAACAGGCGGAACCAGGCCCAGGGCCCGTCTTTCGACAGCACGTTTTCACTGTCCCGCCGCTGCGGGTTCAGCGTGATCCGCGCCAATCCGACCGATCCCGGCCAGGTGACGGCAACCGGGGTCGGCTGGCCCATCTTGTGGTTGAACTCGATCGTGGTTCCGTCGATTTCCAGAATCATTTCCTTGGCCTTCGGATCAAGCGCCTTTGGTGTGATCTGGAACGGAACCAGCGGCGCCGCACCGGAAGCAAAAAACGCCTCGCGAATTTCTGCGGCGAATTGCATCTGATTCAGCACGGCCTGACTGATCCCAAGGTCCGCCCCAGCGCCCGTCGTCTTGAACGTCCATGGATTGGACGCTGTATCAACGTATTGCGCCAGATTCTGGTTGAAGAACCCGTCAATCAGACCACCCGGCGCGAACAGCTTGGCAAAATCCGCCATGGCTACATCCGCCGGCGCGGAACGATTGAACGGATAGCGGTTTTCCAGCGCCTGCGTACAGAAAGGCAGCACATCCGACTGCCACGACGCATTGATCGACGCCCGTGTTCCCTCAGAGGTGATGCCCGACGATCCGACCGTAATCTGCTTGGCCCAGCGTTGCATCGGGCCCTCGAACTGACCCGCGGCCTGTTGGAATTGCAACAGGGCCTGACTGCTGGCACCGCCGGTCGAGATGCCGCTGATCGTCATCTTGTTCAGCTCTTGATAGACCGTCAGCAAAAGCCCCATCAGACCGTCCATCTGCGAGGGCTGACCGTCCGGCGCATCCACCAGTTGGTGCAACCAGGCAAACCGGTTTTCGACAAACCCGCCCGGTGGCAGTGTCGGCTGCCCGTTTTGGGCCGGGCCGGTCTTCATCAAGGCTTCAAGCAGGATTTGCCCCTGAATGGACAGGTTGGAGCGCGCTTCGACATTCGCAACCTGGCCGAGCCCATCGTTCAGCGCGGTTGTATCCACCACCGATTTGGACTGTGTCAGCGCGGTTTCTTCGGCCACCGCTTTCAGCACATTTTCCAAGGGCGAGCTTGCCCCGGACAACACACGCGTCACATCGACGGCCTGATTCAGCGACTGCAGCGGAATGACATCCAGATCGCCCAGAATGTCGTCATATCTCCCAATGAAATCATTGTAGTAGAGGTCCAGCACATCTCGGCTCAGGGCCAGAAGCGCCGCTTCGCTGGTGGCGGAGGCACTGTCGTCGCCCAGCACCCATGCTTCGCTCTGAACCCGTTTCGAAACGCTGACGGCTTCGGTCAGAAAGACGTTGTTGAACCCGTTGTAGGTAAAGATCCCCTCGACGCCTTCGGCCATCGGCTTGCCGGAACTGCGTGTCATCACCCGGGTGATTTCCGGCCCGCCGATATCGGTCAGGCGCCATTTCGGCAGTTCGGTCGCGGTGCGCGAATTGATGATCCCGGAATACACCCGCTGCGACATTGGCATTTCGGCCAACACGCCACGCGCCTGCGCGATCAGATCACCGTTCAGGGCAACCTCCTCCATCGGCTGCGACAGAAGCGCCGTCAAATGGTCGTTCAGATCCGCGCGCAATTGCTCGCGCACGACGCCGGAATAGGTGACTTCTTCCCAGTCGGTGTTGAGGAATTCCTTGACCAGATCCGGGTTGATCGGCCCCTGCAGGCCCAGCATCAGGTAGATTTTCAACGTTTCATACAACGCGTCGACGTTGTTCATATTGGCGGCAATCTGCTCTTCCAGACGCACCAGAAGCCGTGGCAGAAAGCGCCGGTTCAAGGCCGAGCGATAGGTCTGCGCCCCCTGTGTGCCAAGCACCTCCCCCTGATACAAACCATAGGTTTCGGACAAATCGGGATCGGGGGTGTTCAACACCGGATTGCCCGGCAGATCGCGCAGCACATTCAGGGCCGCGACCACCGGAACCAGATCGCTATCCCCAACCGGGCTTGGCGGCAGAGACGATGCCGCCGCCTGATACTGGTCGATCTGATCGCTGGCTTCGGCGATCATCTTCTTGTTCTGAAGGAAGGAATTCACCCATAGCCCACCCATGGTAAGGCTCAGGATAACCGTCGCCGCCACCGCGATGCGCCGCGCCCAGCGATAGCGACGCTCGACCTTGTCGTCCGACGAAACCAGCCCCGCCTCCAGGAACATGACGCCTTCGAACAGACGTGTCAGGAAATAGGACCGCCCGGTGCCCTTGCCCGAACCGATGGCCTGACGACCGATCCCAAAGGTCTGTGCCATGCCCAGCATCAGCCGGTCGATGGGCGTCCCTTCCTGGGTTCCAGAGGCAAAATAGACGCCGCGCAGCATTTGCCGCTTCTGAAAGGCGTTGTCCTGAAACACTTCCTTGAGGAAATCCCGCGCCACAGTCCGCACGGAGGCCACCTGCGACGGGAAACCCGCCACCAGCGCGCGCCGCTGCGGGTCGGATTCCGCCTGCATCTTTTCCAGAAGTTGCGCGTTCAGCTGGCCCAGCAGCCCGGCAAATTCCTCGTCAAAGCGGGTCACCGGGTCAGCATCGGATTTGGATTTGGCCAGCGGCAGGGTAAAGCCCCAGACCTGTTCGCGTTCTTCCTTGCCGAGCGTGTCGTAATATTCCTGAAAGCCCGCGATCAGATCCGCCTTGGTAAAGACGACATAGACCGGGAACCGCACGCCAAGCCGCTCGCGCAGTTCCGCCAGCCGGTTCCGAATGGCAGTAGCATGCGCCTGTTGCGTCATTTCATCCTGCAACGACAGATCCGACAGCGAAATCGCGATGATCGCGCCGTTGATGGGCTGGCGTTTGCGATAGCGTTTCAGCAACCCGAGAAAGCCGAGCCAGGCCGCATTGTCCGACTCCGCATCGCTTTCCTGGGTGGTGTAGCGACCGGCGGTGTCGATCAACACCGCCTGGTTGGTGAACCACCAATCGCAGTTGCGGGTGCCGCCAACGCCGCCGATGGCGGCTTTGCCCAGCTTGTCCGCCAGCGGAAACTGCAGCCCGGAGTTGACAATCGCCGTGGTCTTGCCCGCGCCGGGGGGGCCGATCATGATGTACCAGGGCATCTGGTTCAGATGCTTGCGGCCATTCTTGGATTTGCGCAGCTCTGTCAGGGCGGTCTTGAACTTACCCTTCAGCTCGACCAGCTCCTCGCCGATCACATCATCCTCGACCGTATCGACGGCATCGGCCATCTCATCGGTCATCTTGCGATCCCGTCGCGCCCGCAGCAGCGCAATCAGCAGCAAGGTCAACAGGGTCAGCACCCAGAGGATGGCGATGGTGATCACCCGTGAGGTGACGCTGTCGAACGGACGCCAGCTGTCAGAGCCGATAAAGGGTGCAAAATACCAGATACAGACCGACAGAACGACGGCCAGCAACAGCAGGATTGTGTAAATCGACCGAAACAGCGGTATGATATAGCGACGGATCATTCTTGTACCTCCTGCACAAGCAGGACTTCAATTCTTCGGTTTTTCGCGCGCCCTTCACGGGTGGCGTTGTCGGCAATCGGTTCCTTGTCCGCCCGCCCTTCGGCAGAAAGACGATCCGGGTTGGTCAGCTCGTTCGCCATCCGGGCCATCACCGATTTCGCCCGCGCCAGCGACAACGCCATATTCGACGGGAACCGCGCCGAGCGGATCGGGACGTTGTCCGAATGCCCCACCACGATCACCTTGCCCGGCTCATCCGAAAGCGCCTCTGACAACCGGTCGATCGGCACGTCAAAGGCCGATTGCAACTGATCCGAACCCGAGCCGAACATGCCCGACCCGGCCAGACGGATGGTCAGCGTATTTCCCTGCGGAAACACCTCGACGATGCCATCCTTGATCTCAGCCTCCAGGAAGCCAGAAACCTTGGCGACCTGTTGCTCGATGGTTGGCACCGGCGGCGGCGGCGGTGGCGGCGGCGCACGCCGTTCCAACGTGGCCACCGGCCCGGCCTCGACGGTCTGCATCTTGCCAATCACCCGTTCGGTATCGCTGGACAAGGCCCAGCTCAGGCCAACGAACTGTCCCGCCAGCAGCACGCCGGCAACGGCAACGCAGACCCAGACCAGCCGCCAGGCCGACCGCACGATAAAGGGACGCACGATCCCTTTCCAGCGCGGGGACAGTTCCCATTCGACCTGCCCGCGTTGACCGCGGATAATCCGCGCCAGCGACGCCCGGATCTGCATATGTTTTTCAGGTCCGCCCTGCTCGATCCGCAGACGCCCCTCAAAGCCCAGCGACATGCACATATAGAGAAACTCCAGCATGTCGATATTGGCGGCCGGCTCTTTTTCCAGCCGCGCCAAAAGGTCGTAAAACCTGTCGCCGCCAACGGTTTCGCGGTGAAACGTGCCGACCATGGATTGCAGGCCCCAGGCGGATTGCCCGCCCCAGGGCGTGTTGAGCACCACATCGTCCAAGGTCGCACAAAGCGCATAGCGCGCGATCTTGACCGTCTGCGCCGCGATCCCGGCCTGAAGGGCGCGATTTTCAAAGGCCCGGACCTCGCCAACGACGCTTTGACGCAGCTTGTCGGGGTCCATATGTTGCGCCCGGTTGCGAATACGGCTGATCAGGGCAAACAGCGCCGTGGCGCAGGCCGTCAGCTGGTTCATCCCCGTGAGCGCCACGCTCGGTGCCTTGGCACTGCCCGCCGCCGCCGCCGTCGCCGGGGCCGCGGCCTGGGGCACGCCAAAGGCGCCACCACCGCCCACCTCCGGCGCAGAGGCTGCCGGTGACGGCGCCGACCGGCGCCCACCAGGATTGGGGCGGATTACCGTCTTGTCGGTATCGCCCGGCTCTGCAAACGGATCATCGAAATCGCCCATTGGCCTACTCCTTCAGCCGCGCTTACGCATTGCGAATGGCCCAAAGCTCCATATTGAGCCCTGGATATTGGCCAGACACATGCACGGCGATCCCACCAGATGTGGTCATCTTGCCCCAATAGGGGCTGTCGGCGTCCATCTCGAAATAGACAACGCCGGAATGATACGGGATTTGTCGCGGTGCGACCGGCAGCGGCCGCAGGGTAATCCCCGGCAGCGCCGAATTGACCAGCTGGCGGATTTCCTCGACCGGACCGATCTTGGCCTGGCCGGCGAAATGCCGCCGCACGTCCTCGGCAGGCACGTCCGCCTTCACCGCCAGCACAAACCCGGAATTGCCAATCAGCTTGCGATCCGCAATCACGCCCACCGAAATGCCGTATTTGCGCGGCTCCAGCTTGATCGGGATTGCGGTCTGCTCCAGCACCGAGCTGAGGTATTGACGCAAGACCCGGATAACCGGCCCGAAACAGGCGCTGAGGTTGTCATGCGTATAGGCCGGAAATTGCGGCACCACCTTGTCGGTACTCATAAATGCGGACAATTCGCCAGCAAGCCCCGCCAGCATGCCAAACAGACGTTCAGGATGCAGGTTCTCGATCTCGCGCAGATGGCGCGCCAGTGGCAAGGTCCGGTTGACCACGGCCAGAAGCATGAAATCCGACACATCCGCAACGCCGCGCGCGCCCCCCGCCTCGGACAGTCGACCCGAAAGCGCATCCATCCGATGGGCCAGCAGACCTTCCAGCTCACGCAGGAAATCCCGCAGCGCAGGCGCGGCGCGAACATCCAATGCCGATGGCATGAAGGACTGGTCCAGAACGATTTCCTTATCCGCACGGACTTCGATGATCCGGGCCACGGGGATCGCCAGAAGATCCGCCAGATCGTCCACAGCCAGGGCAAATTGCAGACGCAAGGTGCCGACATCCAGGTCCACCGGCTTGCGATCCACCGAGGTCACATCGGTGACCTCCTGCTTGGCCGGGCGCAGCCGACTGGCCGACCGTTCGGCCCCGGTCAGATCCACCTCGGTACCGCCCTGACGTCGCTGCGGCACCGTCAGATAGACGATGCAATCCTTCACGGTCTGCGGCACTTCCAGCGCGGGGGGATGGCTGTCGGCCATCGGCACCCGAAAGACCGCACCATCCTGGGTCAGCCCTTCGCAGGACTTCAGGGCGAACTGACCGATTTTCAGCGCCTCGAAATCAATTTCGACACCGGTAAAGCCCCAGGCATAGGGCACAAGACGGCGCGCGAGGCCCGCGACCTGCGCTTCCATATAGCGGTCGGACTGCTGAAAATGATGCGGCTGCAAAAACAGCCCCTCGGTCCAAAGCACCTTGCTGTCCCAGGACACTTGGCTCTCCTCTCGTTTAGACCCGCACCTAGGTGTCGGCGTCTTCTTTCAATCGGTCCATCTGCGCCTTATAGGCACGTGCGAATTCCCGGCTGAAAAGATCATGAAATTCATTCTCTGCCTGATCCGAAATCTCGGCATAGTGGTTTTCGTAGATGTCCCAGTATTGGGCTTTCTTGTTGCGCAGCAGACCGCCAAGCCCGCCCCGCTTTTCAATCTGGCTTTCAAGCAATTTCGGATCCAGCTTGGCCAGCACCCCCTTCAGGGCCGCCTCCATCCCGGTGACCATGGCAATCTCATGGGCCTTGATATCGCGCAAGGCCTCTTCGGCGGCCTTTTCGGCATCCAGATACCCACGGGCCCGGGGTTTGATCATCGACTCGATCGCCTGTTCCGGCGAGATCGAGAATTTCAGCGGGTTGTTGCCCCCGGCCGAAATCATCGTCTGCTCGATCCGAAACTCCGATTTGATGGAGGTGCGGGTCATCAGGATTTCACGCAAACCAATGATGAACATCCGCATGACACGCCCCATGCGCGCCATCACCGGGGCCTGATCCTCGGCGGCGATCTCCAGCCCCTCAACATCCAGCGCATCCAGAAAAGCCTTCATCTGGCTTTGATCAGCGGATCCCCCTCCCTGCACAGGGACGGCGGCCGGAGCAGCCGGAGCCACGGGCGCGGCGACCGGCGGCGGAGCGGCAGGTGCGGCGGGCGCCACCGGGACGGTCCGGTCCTCAACCCCCTCGATCGAGGCGGCAAAGGGATCCGCAACGGCTGACGGGCGCGGCGCGGGCGCAGCGTCGGCGGCAGGTGGCAGCTCGGCAAAAGGATCGGATGCGGGTGCTTCCCCCGGCAAGGTCGCGCCCGCAAAAGGGTCGGGCCGGGCATGCGTCATATCGCTGGGCGGGCTCGGCGGCAGTTCTGCGGGGCTCGGGTCGGGAAACAATGGATCAGGGCTTGCAGGTGCAGACGCCCCCGGCACCACAGGTTCATGCCCAACCGGGGCGCCGCCGCCGATGTCAGCGAAAAATTCGTCGTCCCAATCATCCGGGATCACCGAAGCCTGCGGCGTATGTTGCGGGCTGAAACCATCTTGCAGTGCCGGATTATGCGCGGGCAGGCTGGCCCCCTGCCCCTGACGCCCGTCATCCGGCGCCTGAAAGAACGGGTCTTCTTCTTCGCCCAGTGGCGGCAGAAGGTCATCAATCGGATCAACCGGGTTCATCTGCGACGGCCCCTTGGGCGCGCTGTCCCCCAAGAGATCATCCAGGAAATCTCCCCCCGGCCCGGCATCGTCCAACAGATCCAGCGGGTCCGGTGCGTTTTCTGCCCGCCCCGGCGACAAGGGATCCGCCGCCAGCGGATCAACCGCAAGCGGGTCCGGCAGGCCGCCCTCCTGCGTGATCTCGACCGCCAGTTCGTAGGAGCCGACCATCAGCACATCGCCGTCGTGCAGCGGTGTCGGCGTCGGGCCCAATGGCATCTTGCTGTAGTTCAGAAAGGTGCCATTGGAACTGAGGTCCACCACGGAAACATGGCTGCCGTGGTCCTCGATCACACAATGGTTGCGCGACAGCAATTGATCCGGATCCGGCAGCACCACATCATTTGTGCCGCCGCGCCCGATTGTCAGGCTGGGCCCGCGCAACTCCAGCGGCGCCGCATCCGAAGGCATGGTGCCGGACGACTGAAACCGTAACCTTACGCCCATGGCTGCGCCCCCCCTTTGTCGTCACAAAGCGGGCAGCAGCCACCAATTCGATTCCCCTCAAGAGCGGGTCTGCTCATGTCGTCGTCTCTCCTGCCTGCCCCTAGGTTGCTTCCGGAAGCGGCTCCGGCGCATCGGCCTTTTCTGCATCCGCAGTGCCGACATGACCATTTCCACCCCGAGCAATATCCAGTGCACGCTCGATCAGTATATAGCCATGTTCTTCAAACTTATCAGATAATTGACCCAAGGCTACCATATTCATGGCAAAGGCCGCCGCTTCGGCCGCACCGGCGGGGGCGGGATACTGGCGCAGATCTCCCGGCCCCAACGTCCCGTCATGATAGGTCACCGCCCAGGCGCAATTCACCGTGTCGTCATCCACATAGGCATGATCAATGGTGATCCGCGCCGCCTGACGGTTTTCCTCGGTCGGGTCGACCACCCAGGCCTCTGACATCGCCAGTGAAGGCGGATCCTTTGGACTGCGCGGCCCGATATAGTCGCGCGCCGCCAGGCAGGCCCACCAGACCCGCTCTCGCGGAGGCAACAAAATCCCCATCAACCGCAACAGGTCGATCATCGCTTTCTTCGAGTAAAGCTCCGACAGGACCTGCGGCGCGGTCGCGCTGACCTCGCACTCCAAGGGGGTTTTCAACAGGACCTGCTGACGCGACAACAGCTTTGCCACAGGTTCCTTTGGCAGTTTCACCAGATTTTCAAACATCTCAGACATGTCATTCGCGCCTAGTTAATCATGGTGATGCCGCCCTTAAGGGTGAGCATACTGTCCCCCTTGACGGTCGTTGTCGCACCTTTGGCTTCCAGCATACCATCGGCTGTCAGCTTAATGAGCGGTCCTGCAACTGTAACACCCGAGTTATCGATTTTAATCGACGATCCGCCGACGGTCAGTGTAATTTCTGTTCCGGCAGAAATCGCGATCTTCCCCGCAGACGCATCAATCTTGATATCCCCGAGACTGACCGTTTCACTATGATCCCCCTCGCTGATGGTCTCCGTCAGGTTCCCTTTGGCGACGGTCACATCAACATTGCCGGTGTCGATCGCCTCGGTCAGGTTCCCGGTCTGGATCGTCATCGTCTTGTTGCCGGTCTCGATGGTCTCCGTGTAGTTGCCTGTCTTCACGGTTTCCGTCTTGTCGCCAGTCTCGACGGTTTCGATCCGATCACCGGTCTTTACCGTCTCGATCATGTTTTGCTCGACAGTCAGATCATAGGACTTCTCATCGACCGAAGCGACTTCTTTGTCGATGGCATCCAGCCCGACCGTCATCGACAGCCGGTCCTTGACCAGGGTCTGATGATACTTCTGCGCCTGGATGCGCATCAGTTCAGAATCCTTCTTGTCGTCGAACATCAGCTCATTGTAACCGCCCCCCCCTTTGGAAGAGTTGGTCTTGATCCCCAGCTGCGTCTGGTCGTCGGGATATTTGAACGGCGGCTTTGTCTCCGCATTATACAGCATGCCGGTGACAATGGGGCGATCCGGGTTGCCGTCCTCGAATTGAACCACGACCTCCTGCCCGATCCGTGGCACCGCCACCAGACCCCAGTCCTTGCCCGACCATGGCGTCATCACCCGCACAAAACACGACGATGTCTCGTCATCCTTGCCTTCGCGGTCCCAGTGGAACTGGATCTTGATGCGGCCGTGTTCGTCGGTCAGGATTTCCTCTCCCGAGTTGCCGACCACGGTCGCCGTCTGGATGCCGGGCACTTCCGGCCAGGGCGTCACGCTCGGCGCACGGTACTGGACGGATTTCTCGATGACCCGAAAGACGTTGCCATAGCTGTCGTTTTCCATCTCCTTGGGGAAATCCATGTTCTGCGCGGTCAGATCCCGGCGCATGCCGTCGCCGGATTTGGCCTTGCGACCGCCCCGGTCCCGTTCGCCAAACTCGCTGTCCACCTTCAGATAATGGGTGGATTCGATCACCAGATAGTCATTGTTGGACGCTGAATCCTCATGCTTGGTCAGCTTGAAGGTATATCCGGTCCCCAAAGTGGCGAGCGAAGACGCCCCACGCCATTGCTGGTAGGCTAGGGCCTCGGCGTCCATTCGCGCGCGCGCGAGGCTGGTGGCCAGGCTGCTCTCTTTGCGATAGTGCGCCTGATAGTCGTAGATTTCGAAATTCTTGTGACTATGCTTGCCCTTGGCCTGTGCGTTGCTGGCTTTCAGATCCGCCTGCGGCGTGGTGAAATCAAAATCGTTCAACGTGACCTTGCCACTGGTCACCCGCTCGATCTTGCTCAACTCGGCCACATGCTCGCCCCGGCGCCGGTCCGCATCCTCGCGGATATGGAACTCCGCCGTGGCATTCTCCGAAATCGGCTTGTGGGCGCTCAGCCCGTCAGCCAGCACCAGCTTTTCGGCCGAGGATTGGCTCGTGTTGCTGTCAAAGAAGAAATAGATCCCTTCTTCTTCCATCAACCGGCACAGAAACGCATAATCCGTTTCGCGGTACTGAAGACAGTATTCCCGTTCAGTATAGGTTCCCGACAGGCTGTCCTTGTAGTCAGAAAACCCGTGGTCGCTGAGGACCTTCTTGATGATCGCGGGCGCGGTCATGTTCTGGAACACGCGACAGTCCGTCGTGCGCGTCAACAGCCAGAACCAGGGCCTGACCTCGGCCACGAATTGCGTGTAACCATCGCGGAAACCGAAGTTCTCGACCGAAATGCACAGGCCGGAGTATTTCTGTTCCGCGCCTCCTTCGGTCGTCACATGCAGGTTCATGGTCTGCCCCACCAGGTCGTCCAGCGACACGGCAGAGTTTCGGGACTGGAATTCTATTGTCGTCTCGGTGAGCTTGCTTAAACCCTCGCGCACGATGGCGCGGCGCATCATAAGCCCTTTTACCGAGTAAGACCCAGACATCCAGATGACGTCATTTTCATGGGCTTTACTCTCGGTCATGGCTTCTCCTTTCCATCCCGGGCACCGGCGAGGCACGCCTCAGCCCTGGGTAAAGAGTTTCGGAAAACAATATCAAAGGTCATTCAAAAGTGCCTCAAGGTCGGCATCAATATCGCCGTCTAAATCAGAATCGTCGTCTCCAAATCCGGCCAGCAGCGCGTCGAGATCATCATCGTCGCCCCCCTCCCCGGCATCGTCAAAATCAAAATCAAGATCCAGATCATCGCTCTCATCCGCAGCCGCCTCCGGGGCGGCCTTGGCCGGACGCGGATCCGGGGCAGATGGCGCTGGCGCCGGCAGACCCGTCCACGGCCCCAGCAAGGTGTCACCGCGCAACGAATTGAACGACGTCAGCCGGATTTCGTCCCGTCCCCGCACCGAAGCGATGGGCATGAACCCCCGTTCCTTCGCAGCGGCGATCTTGTCGAGATCCACGTTGCGTTCGGTGCAGGGCAGTGCGACCTGATCGCCGAACCGGTCGTTCACATAATGGAACGGCATGTCGCCCAGCGACATGATGGATCCCAACTGCAACGAGGCGCCATTTTCCTTGAAGGATTTCGCCATCAGAATCGCGGCCAGAACCACCGGGTTCCCCCATAGCATCCCGCGCAGCCCTTCCGACTGGGTAAATTCCTCAAAGTCGAACGGGTCGATAGGTTCCGACTTCGCACCATAGGGACGGCGCAGCAGGAACCTTGGCGTCAACAGCCCAAGGTGCCCGGCTTCGGACATGCCCTGCAGCGTATCCCAGGCCTCGGCGACGACCTTGGGGCGGTCCGCCTTGTCCGTCTCCCAGAACCCGGGCGTGATCGCGGCCAGAAACGGCGCATCCACATGGGCCGCGACCCGGGCAAACCGCGCCAGAAGCTCCGCATGGGGCGGTGTTTCCTCAAAGGTATAAAGACCGATCAGGGCAGAATAGGCCCCGCGCCCGGTCTCGGCGTCCATCGGCTCTTCGGTCAGAAGCTTCACAAATCCGCTCTCGGAGAGGTCTTCCTGCGCCGCCAGATCGACCGCCAACTCCTCGGCGGAGACATCGTAGATCATCACTTCCAGCGTATCGTCCACCTCGATCGAGCGGGCGATCAGATCCAGCGAGCGCCACTGCGCCTCGACCGACTGGAACTCCGGGTGGTGCAGCACCAGCCGCATGGCGTCCGACAGCGCCAGATCCACCGCTTCCTGCACCGCGCCGAGGTTCGCATCCGGCAGCGCCCGGATATGCGGCCCGACGATCTGCGCCAGCATCTCCTCGACCGGCGAGGCGGTGCGCAGACTGTTCTGCGTGTCCCCGATCAGCGCCTGGAAATCGCTCAGCCGTTTGTTCGCCGGTACCGCATTGCCGCCCGAGCGCGCCTTTGGCGCCCGCGCCGGGGTGCCATGTGCCTCCGCCCAGGCCGCCAGAGTTTTCATCGCGTGATCCTTGGTGACCCCGCTTTGCAACTGCTTGCGCAGCCCCACCAATTCCGAAAACAGGTCGAGATTGTCATAAAGCTCGTCCGGATGCAGGTCATCCAGCTCGCCCAGCTTGACCGAAATCCCGGCGCCCTCCTTGCCGATGGGCAGCACAAGCTCCGTGGCAAAGCTTTCGATCACATCGTCGATGGTATCGGGGTCCAGCACGAGGGGTTTACGGGCCGCCAGTGCCGCGCCGGTTTCAAGCTGCCCCTTGGCAGACCGCCCGGTAAAATCACCAAAGATGGCAAGCCGGAACCGTTTGCGAACCAGTTTCGTCGGCTCGGGCCGGTCTGCGGACAGGGTCCCATAGGCCAGCTCCGGTGGCCGCTTGCCCGATTTGGCAGCGCCGTCACTCACTGTTTCATCGCCATCATCGTCACCACCCAGTCCGCTCAATAGATCATCCAGATCGCTGCCGTCGTCCCCCTCATCGCCCAGATCTCCCAGCAACGCGTCCAGATCGCTCAGGTCATCCTCCGGCGTGGCGTCATCACCTTCGGCCTCCGCCTCCGCGTCGAGCGCACTGAACAACGCATCCAGGTCGTCCCCCGCCGCGTCGTCGTCCCCGCCGAGGTCCAGATCATCCAGATCCAGATCGCCCAAAAGGTCGTCCAGATCGTCGGTGCCCTCCGCGTCGGCCGCCTCCTCAACAGACGCCGCCGCTTCCGTCGCGTCTGTCGCCAACCCCTCGGCGTCGTCCTCAGCCTCCTCTGGCGTCATGTCGTCGCCCAGCAGGTCATCGAGATCAAAATCATCCTCGGCTTCGGCGGTCTCAGGATCCGCCAACAGGCTCTCAAGATCAAAATCCTCGTCGTCCCCGGCCGCCTCGGCAGGGGTGTCGTCAACCGCGTCCAGCCCGGCCAGCACATCGGCCACATCGTCGCCAGCCTCGTCGGTTGGCGTGTCGAGGTCGCCCAGCATCTCACCCAGGTCCACATCCGGCTCGGCAGGGGTGTCCTCAACCGCATCCAGCCCGACCAGCACATCGGCCACATCGTCGCCTGCCTCTTCGGTTGGCGTGTCGAGGTCGCCCAGCATCTCACCCAGGTCCACATCCG
>NZ_LPUY01000093.1 GCF_001518015.1 Tritonibacter horizontis | reverse complement strand
TCGTCAGGCTCATAACCTGAAGGTCGTAGGTTCAAATCCTACTCCCGCAACCAAATAACGCGACTTAACAGTTGCTTAAAGCCGCCCTAACAGGCGGCTTCTTGCGTTTGAGTGAGCTGGTCCCTGAAAACCGTGATGGCAAGAAAAAGGCCGCAAAAGAAGCGATGCCCCCCGCGCGAAAAAAACGATTGCAAGGCAAGAGGGACCCCGCAAACCGTTCTGGAGGCTGACGCTGCCGTCAGGACAGCCGGCGCAGTGTGTGCAAGATCCCTCGCAGTTCCGCAAGGCCGCGGAGGCGACCGATATAGGGATAGCCTGGGGTGCTATCGACGCGCTGGTCCTGGGCAAGCATATGGCCGTGATCTGGACGGAAGGGCAAGGCGCGTCCCTGTGCAGCCTCTGCGGCAAGCGCTGCCTGACAGATTGCCACCATATCGACATCGCCATCCAGATGCGGGGCCTCATGGAAGCTGGCGCCATCGTCTTCGCGCAGGGTGGACCGAAGATGGAGAAAGTTCAAGTGTTTCCCAAAGCGCATCAGCATCGCCGCAAGATCATTGTCCGCGCGAACCCCTAGGGAGCCTGTGCAAAAAGTCAGCCCGTTGGAGGGGCTGTCCACCATCGCAAGGATCGCTTGCAGGTCCTCGGCGGTGGAGACGACCCGTGGCAAGCCGAAGATCGGATAGGGCGGATCATCGGGATGCACGCCCAGTCGCAGGCCTGTCTCTTGTGCGGCGGGCACCACGCGAGTCAGAAACGCCCTGAGATTTTGACGCAACTGAGCTGCGTCAATGCCGTCATACAGTGCCAGATGCGCCCGAAAACTCTCAAGATCGAAGCTCTCTTCGGCACCGGGAAGGCCTGCGATTATGGTCCGGGTCAGCGCCTCGCGGTCTGCCTCGCTCATGGTCGCCTGCCGTTTGTCAGCGCTAGCCACAATCGTTGGCAGGTGATCGGCCGAGGCGTTCTTGCGCCCGAGGATGTGAATGTCAAAGACGGCAGCATCCACCGCGTCATAGCGCAGGCAGCGTGCACCATCGGCAAGGCGATAAGCGAGATCGGTGCGGGTCCAATCCAGCAATGGCATGAAGTTGTAGCAAACGATGGGAATACCAAAGGCTCCCAGGTTGCGGATCGTTTGCGCCCAGGCATCGGCCTTGTCTTCCCAGCCGGGGGCGCCGCGTTTGATATCCTCATGCACCGGCACGCTTTCGACCACCTCCCACCGCAAACCAGCCGCGGCGATCATGTCACGGCGGGCCTGGATCGCGTCGACTGGCCAGATGGTGCCATTTGGCATGTCGTGCAGGGCCGTGACGATGCCTGTTGCCCCGGCCTGACGGATGTCGTCCAGCGTTATCGGATCATTTGGGCCAAACCAGCGCCAAGTCTCGATCATGAGAGCCTCGTGTTCTTGTCGTTTTGAGGCACCTGTTGTGTCAGGTGCAAGAAGGAGCCGCCGCTAGTTCGGCGCGGAGATGGATTGGAAAAGATAGCCGTCAAAAGCCGGGTCATCAACGTCTGACAGCTCCATCAGGGTTTCACGGACATGGGCGAGGTGCTGCCACATTGCGGCGCGGGCGGCGACCGAGTCCTTGGTCCGCAGCGCCGCCAGGATCTGCTGGTGATCTTCCAGCCAATTCCGGCGATAGTCGGCGTCAAAGATCCGGGTGTGCAGTTTTGCCCACATCGGGCTTTGATCGCGTTTGCGCCACAACTCGTCCAGCATATCAACCAGAACCGAGTTCTGCGTCGCCTCGGCGATCAGACGGTGGAACAACTCGTCACCGGAGTGATCGGTGCTGCCGGCCTCGATATCGGTCCGCTCGATCTCCAGCGCCTCGCGCATGCGGGTGATATCGTTCTTGGTGACCATCTCGGCAGCAAAGGCGGCGATCGAGCTTTCCAGCAACTGCCGCGCTTGCAACAGTTCAAACGGTCCGATGTCATCGCGCACGGCGGGCGCCGTCGCGGGCGACGGAGCCGCGAGGTAGATACCGGAGCCTTTGCGGACTTTGACCAGGCCGTCGATTTCCAGCATGATCAAGGCTTCGCGCACCAATGAGCGTGACACCGCAAGCCGCTCGGACAGCTGACGCTCCGGGGGCAACCGGTCTCCTATGGCAAAGCCTTCGTCGCGAATGACATCCCTGAGCGCCTCTGCTACGTCCTGATACCGCCGGTATTGGCTCATGTTTGCCCCTTTTTGGCGCCAGCTGCAGCGCGTTGATCCTGCTGGGCCCGCTCAGCGTAATAGGCTGCGAGTGTGTGAAAGGCCGGCTTTTTGGTCTCTTTGTCGGCTGCGATCAGACCCTTGCGGTTCCAGCCGCGTTGAAAGATGCCCTGACGCCGCTCGACCCGGAAATCATAAAGGATCCAAGGCGACATGCCTTTCACATAGTCCAGATCCCGTAAGGTGGCGATCTGCTTTTTGTAGACCTCGTCCTGGTAGGAAAGGCTGAAGAGGCCTCGCGCGGGGCCTTGGGGAGTGTTGTCCCCATCTGCCCCGGTTTCAGAGATCACCACAGGCCGGTCGGGTGAGGAGTTCCGGCCGATTTCGGCCAGTTCCTCGAAATTTTCCTCGTACCAGCCGTAGTATTCATTAAGGCCGATGACATCGATATGGTCGGCCAGCCGGTCTTCGATCTTCAGCTTGGCATGGTTCACGAGGCAGGCGGCAGAGGTCAGGCGGGTGGGGTCCTCGGCCTTGGCGATGTCCGCCAGCCCCCGCATGAAATCAAGCCGCGCGTCGGTGTCAGGATTTTCGTTGCCGACTGACCAGATGATAACGCTCGCACGGTTGCGATCCCGGCGAATGAGTTCGCGGAGCTGGTTTTCGGCGTCGCGGCGGGTGGCAGGATTGGCAAAATCAATTGCCCAGTAGACTGGAATTTCCTCCCAGAGCATCAGACCCATTTCGTCGGCAATCTCAGCTGCGCGTTCGTGGTGCGGGTAGTGCGCGAGGCGCAAATAATTGCAGCCAAGCGCCTTTGCATGGGCGAAACGGCGACGAATATCGGTGTCAGAGGTGACTTTGCCAAGCGTTTCGTCATCTTCGTGCACCGAAATGCCCCGCAAAAAGATCGGCGTCCCGTTCAGCAGGATCTCTGTCCCCTCGCGGGAAATGCTCCGGAACCCGACACGGTCCTGCACCTGATCTTCACCAGCTGTGAACACTACATCATAGAGTTTCGGCGTCTCGGGAGACCAAAGCTCGGGCGTGGCATCCAGGCTGACGTCTCCCTTGCCGTCAATCAGTGGCACGGCGATATCGACGCCAAGCTCGGGGATCGCGACCCGTGCCTGCGCCACATCTCCGTCGACCACGGCGGATACGCGGATCTTGCTGCCCGCTAGGCGTACGAACAGATCGCGGATTATCGTCTGCGGCAGGTCATAAAGCGTGACCTCGCGGTAGACGCCGCCGTAGTTGAACCAATCGGTATTGCGCATCGGCACCCGGTCAAGCGTGCGGGTGTTGTTGACGCAGAGCATCAGCCAGTTTTGACCCGGCTTTAACGCCTCGGTCAACTCGACACAGAAGGGGGTTGAGCCACCATAGTGGTTGCCAAGGAATTCTCCGTTCAGGAAAACCTTGCAATCATATTGCGCGGCGCCGATGCGCAGGATCTGGCGCCGACCGGCGCCTGCGTCGTGCATCAGGGGTCGCGTGTACCAGGCAGAGCCTTCAAAGAAGTACCACTTCTCCTTTTGCATCTGCCAGCAGGATGGCACAGGCACCGTCTCGCCCATATAGGGATCGTAATCCCAGGGTTCGACCCGGTCCTCTGGGGCCTCGGGCAGCATGGTGAACCATTTCTGCCGCAGGCCGGTGTCCAGAAGATCGACGCAGAAGTTCCAATCCCCCGCCAGTGACAGCCCTTCGCGGCCACGGGTGAAGATCAGCGTGTCAGCGTTGAGGGACTGCGTGTTGAAAGGGGCGTCGTACCCTTCATCATGCAGTGCCTGCAGCGCGTTGTCAGCCAGTTCGGAACGTTCCAACATCGGTGCCTGTGCCTCAGTCTTTTATTGTGTTGCTTTGATGCGGTCGATCAGATCGGCGAGGTGCTCGGACTTCGCCGCGACCTCTTCATGCATCGGCAAAACGGCTTCGGCAAAGGGTGCCTTGTCCACGGTGTGGATATTGACGTTCAGCGTTGCCTTGGCCTCGTCGATGGCGGCGTCAGAGGCGGCATTCCAGGCCTCGCGATGGGCCGCCATCGAGTCGAGCGCGGCCGTGCGCATGGCCTCTTGCTGTTCGGCTGTCATAGCATCCCAGGCGCAGTTTGAAATCACCACGACCGACGGGATCATCGTGTGTTCGTCGAGGGAAAAGTCGCTGACGACCTCACCGTGGCGCGCGGTGGTCAGCGCGGTGGGGTTGTTTTCAGCCGCGTCTACAACACCTTGCTGCAGCGCGCTGTAAAGCTCGCCCCAGGAAATCGGTGTCGGGTTGCCGCCAAGCAGTTCGACCATACGGATCGCAGAAGGGCTGGGCTGCACGCGGACTTTCACCCCTTTCAGATCTTCCGGGGACATGATCGGCTTTTGCGCGTAGAAGGACCGGGCCCCTTCGGTGTAGAAGGCGACGCCGCGAAATCCTTGGTCGACCGAGGCGTTCAGGATGTCCTGGCCGATGTCGCCCGTGATCACATTGTTAAAATGCTCTTCGGAGGCAAAGATGTAGGGCAGGTTCAGCGCGGAATAGCTTTCCTCGAACGCTTCGAGTTCGGAAGCATTGGAGCGCGCCATTTCCAACGCACAGTTCTGCACCAACTCCATCGATTCGCGCTGGGTGCCGAGTTGCGCATTAGGGAAGATCTGGATCTTGATCTCATCATTGGTCAGTTCCGCCACGCGGTCCGCCATGATCTGCATGGAAATGTGAACCGGGTGATCCGGTGGGTTGTTGTGATTGAGTTTCAACGTGGTAGCGCCAGCGAACCCAGCCGATGCGGCCAGGGCCAGCGCAGAAAGCGTCGTGGTGAAAACTTTGTTCATGGTCTCTCCTCCCAAGTGTCTCGATTTGACCGCTTTAAATTGGTCAACCAATAATGCGAAAACCTTCCCCATAATCGAAATGCAGTCAACCAAATTTTTGAATTTCGGGATGTTGCCGCGAAATTTCGGATAAATCGACAAATTGGTTGACCAATTTAGTTTTCTGGGCAAGGGTCGCCATCAGAATTGGCAAGCCGGTGAAGGGGAGGAAACCTATGACTCGGATCGCAATGCCTCGCGCAGACGGGGAGCGCCGCCTATGAGGTCGTTCGTTGATACGCTCCTCAAGGCCGTGATTACGGTGATATTTGTGGTTCTAGTGGCCTGCGTCACCTGGCAGGTGATCAGCCGCTATATCCTTGGCACGCCCTCCACGGTCACAGATGAGCTGGCGCGGTTCCTGTTCATGTGGCTGGCGCTCATTGGTGGGGCCTATACCATGGGTCTTCGCCGTCACCTGGCCATTGATCTGCTGACCCAAAAGCTCGCCGGACGGCCGCGTGCGGTGCTGGAAGGGTTCTCCCTGGCGGCGGTCGCGATCTTTGTCGGCATGGTGATGGTCAAAGGCGGCGGCCAGCTGGTGTGGAAGACCTTTGCCTCTGGCCAGGTCACTCCGGCCCTGCAAATCCCGATGGGCTATGTCTATGGCGCGATCCCCTTTGCCGGCGCCATCATCCTCTATTATTGCGCGATCTTCGCGTTTGAACTGTGGCGCGATGGTCCATTCAGGCCGGATGCGGGCGACACGATGCCGGTTGGCGGACCTCTGGACTAAGGCGGCGACATGACGACTCCTATTTTTCTTCTTTTTGGCAGCTTTGGCATTCTCATGGCGCTGGGGGTGCCGATCGCCTTTTCGATTGGTATCGCGACGACAGTCACCTTTTTCCTGTTCATGGGGGTGGATCAATCGCTGTTCATCGTGGCGCAGCAGATGGCCTCTGGTCTCGACAGTTTCACCCTGCTGGCCATTCCCTTTTTCATCCTGGCAGGCAACATCATGAACCGCGGTGGCATTGCCATGCGGCTTATTAACTTTGCCAAGGTTCTGGGGGGGCGTCTGCCCGGCGCGCTGGCCCATTGCAACGTGATCGCCAACATGATGTTCGGCTCGATCTCCGGTTCCGCCGTGGCCTCGGCTGCTGCTGTTGGGGGCGTGATGGCGCCGCTGCAAAAAAAGGAAGGCTACGACCCGGCGTTTTCCGCTGCCGTCAATATCGCCTCCTGCCCGACCGGGCTCCTGATCCCGCCCTCTGCGACGCTGATCGTTTATTCACTGATTACCGGGGGAACCTCTATCGCCGCGCTCTTTGTGGCGGGCTATGTGCCGGGGATCCTGATGGGCGTGGGGTTGATGATCGTCGCCGGGATCATTGCCAAGCGCCGCGGCTATCCGGTGGCTCCGCGCCCGGCCCTGAGCGAGGTCTGGGCGGCCGCTCGCGACGCGGTGTTGCCGCTGGGACTGATCGTGATCGTCATGGGAGGCATCATCTCTGGCGTATTCACCGCAACCGAAGCCTCCGCCGCGGCGGTTCTCTATACTTTGGCGTTGGCGCTGATCTGGTATCGCGAGATCACGTTGAAGGATATGCCACGAATCCTGATTGAAAGCGCGGTGACCACTTCGGTCGTGCTGTTGATGATCGGAGCGTCGATCGCAATGAGCCGGGTGATGGCCTTTGGCGGCATCCCCTTTGCGATTTCGGATTTCCTGCTTGGGCTGTCGGACAATCCGCTCGCCATTCTGTTGGCCATCAACATTGCTTTGCTGATTGTCGGGACCTTCATGGACATGACGCCAGCGCTGCTGATCTTCACCCCGATTTTCATGCCGGTGGTCAAAGGTCTGGGGATGGATCCCGTCCATTTCGGCATCGTGATGACGCTGAACCTCTGCATCGGGATCTGCACCCCTCCGGTGGGGTCGGCGTTGTTTGTCGGGTGCTCGGTCGGCGGCACATCCATCGCCAAGGTGATCCGCCCGTTGCTGCCGTTCTACGCATTGTTGTTCGGCCTGCTGATGCTGGTGACCTATGTGCCTGAAATCAGCCTGTTCCTTCCTCGTCTGCTGCTTGGGTATCAATAATGAAGTGCTTGAAATCCTGGGAGCTGGCGGCAGAGACCGCCACCGGCGTCACGCTGCGCCTCGAAGGGCGCCACCTGCTGCAAATCTGCGTGCTGGAGCCAACCCTGTTCCGGGTCTCCTTGCAAAAGGACGGGGCCTGGCGTCTGGGGCGCACATGGACCGTTGCACCGGGCGGGGATGCGCCCTGGGCCGGTCGGGATCGCCAGGACCTGTCGGGATTTTCCTGCCCCAGTCCGAAGGTCACGACCACGTCGGACGAAATCTGCATCGCAACAGAGACCCTGCGCTTGCGGGTGTTGACACCGCTGCAGATGATCTGGGAGGCGCGGATCGATGGCGAGTGGCACTGTTTTGCCAAGGATCGCGCCACCGGGGGCATCCACCTTGGCCTGCGCGACCACGCGCACGCGCATTTTCTGTCCCGCACCGCGGGTGAGGCGGTATTTGGCCTTGGGGAGAAGACCGGGCCGCTCAACCGGGCTGGCAAACGCTACGAGATGCGCAACCTTGACGCGATGGGATATGACGCAGAGCGGACCGACCCGCTTTACAAACACGTCCCCTTCACCCTGACGCGCACCGAAACCGCCGGCTGCTGGTCGATCTTCTATGACAATCTGGCCAGCTGCTGGTTCGATCTCGGCAATGAGCTGGACAACTACCACGCGCCCTACCGTGCCTATCGGGCAGAGGATGGGGATCTGGATTTCTACATGTCCTGGGCACCGGAGCTGCTGGACCTTGTGAAACGCCAGGAGCAACTGACCGGCGGCACGGCCTTCCCACCCCGGTGGAGCCTTGGCTATTCCGGCTCCACGATGTCCTATACCGACGCCCCGGATGCGCAGGCGCAATTGGAGGGGTTCCTCGACCAGATTGAAGCACATCAGATCCCCTGTGACAGTTTCCAGATGTCCTCGGGGTATACGTCGATTGGTGCCAAGCGGTACGTTTTTAACTGGAATGACGACAAGATGCCCGATCCCGAAGGCATGGCGGCGAAGTTTGCGGATAAGGGCATCCATCTGATCGCCAATATCAAGCCTTGCCTGTTGCAGGACCACCCCCGCTATGGCGAGGTTGCGGATGCAGGATTGTTCCTTCGTGCGAGCCCCGAGGCGGACGCGAATTGCGGGCCCGAACGGTCGGTGTTCTGGGACGACGAGGGGTCTCACCTTGATTTCACCAATGCAGCCACGGTGGACTGGTGGAAGTCCAACGTCACCACGGCCTTGTTGGGGCGCGGTATCGGTTCGACCTGGAACGACAACAACGAATACGAGATCTGGGATCGACACGCGCAATGCGCCGGCTTTGGGGATAGTATCGACATTGCCTTGATGCGACCCGTCATGCCGATCCTGATGACGCGCGCCTCGGCCGAGGCGCAGCAGGCTCACGCGCCGGACACGCGGCCCTATCTGATCAGTCGCTCCGGTGCGCCTGGGTTGCAGCGCTATGCCCAGACCTGGAGCGGCGACAACCGCACCGACTGGAAGACCCTGCGCTGGAATCAGCGCATGGGTCTGGGAATGAGCCTTTCGGGGTTTTACAACATTGGCCATGATGTTGGCGGTTTCTCCGGTCCGCGACCAGAGCCGGAACTGTTCCTGCGCTGGGTGCAGAACGGTATCTTTCACCCGCGCTTCACCATCCATTCCTGGAACGATGATGCGACAGTGAATGAACCGTGGATGTATCCGGAGGTGGCAGACCTGATCCGGGACGCCATTCGCCTGCGCTATCAGCTCTTGCCGTATCTCTATACCTGCCTTTGGCAGGCTGCGCAGCAGAGCGAACCAATGCTGCGACCGCTTTTTCTCGATTTTGGGCAGGATCCGGAAGCCTGGAGCGAAAGCGACAGCTTCCTGCTCGGGCGTGATCTTCTGGTGGCAACCGTGCTCGACAAAGGGGCAGAGACGCGCTCGGTTTATTTGCCGCGCCATCCGGGCGGCTGGTGGGATTTCCAGACCGGTCTCTGGCACGACGGCGGCCAGTGGCTTGATTTACCAGTGGAACCCGCGACCATTCCGCTGTTTGTACGGGGCGGTGCGGTGATCCCGATGGGGCTCGGTGCCGCGCGCGCCACCCCTGATGCGGAGACCGCGCGCGTTCTGGCGCTCTTTCCGGCGATGGGCCATGACCAGGGAACAAGTTTTCTGTTCGAAGACGATGGCAGCACCAAAGATGGCGCTTGGTGTCTCACACATCTTGAACTGACCAGCGATGACGAGGCTATCCGACTGACCACACGGAGCGAAGGGCCAGGCCGCCCGGTGATCCCGGAGGCGGACATCATCCTGCCCGCAGGCGAACGCCGGACGCTACTCACAGAGACAAGGATCCCCCTATGACGACCTGCACCCACGTTCCGTGTTCCTATGATCCCACCACCCTGCGCCCCCGAATTTTGCACCTGGGTTTCGGTGCATTCGCGCGCGCCCATCCCATGGTGTACCTGCATCACGGGCTGACCGTGGCAGGTGGTGACTGGGGCGTGGTGGCGGCCCGGCTCAATTCCGGCGTCGCGGCGCTTGATGCGCTGGACACAGCCGACGGGCGCTATCACGTGGCCGAAGCCGATGGCGACACGGTAACCCTGCGCGAGATCGGCGTCCTGCGCGGTAGTTGCCACCCGGTGCGCGATGGGACCGACGCCCTGCCAGCACTGATCGCCAGCCCTCAGATGTCGCTTATCCTGCTGACGATCACGGAAAAGGGTTATTGTACGCGGGATGGCGCGCTGGATTTCGACCATCCCGGTGTAAAGTCGGATCTGGCGGGGGGCGCCCCCTCAACGGCGATCGGCGTCATCGTGTCAGGGCTTGGGCGTCGGCGCGCAGCGGGTCTGAGCGGCCTCACCATTCTGTCCTGTGACAACCAGCCCCACAATGGGGTCCTGACCCGGGCCGCTGTTCTGGGCTTTGCCGAGGCCCGCGATCCTGCGCTTGCCGCCTGGATCGCCGCGCATGTCCGGTTCCCCTCGTCGATGGTCGACAGGATTGTTCCGGCGATGACCGATGACAGCCGAGCCGCCGTCCAGAATGCCTTGGGTCGACCGGATCCAAACGCGATCCTGTGCGAACCTTTTCGCCAATGGGTCATCGAGGATGATTTTGTTGGCCCGCCGCCACCCTTTGCCGACGGGGGGGCCGTTCTGGTCAAGGATGTGCGACCTTTCGAGGAGATGAAATTGCGCCTCTTGAACGGTGCGCATACGACGCTGGCCTGGACGGGTCAGTTGCTCGGTTATGAAACGGTCGCGGATTGCATGGCGGATGCTGGTTTGCGCGATCTGCTGCGACGTCTGATGCTGGCCGAACAAGCGCCGACCCTGCAGCTACCCGCCGGCGTCCGGATCGCGGATTACGCGGATGATCTGCTGTTGCGCTTTGAAAACACCCGCCTGCGGCACCGACTGGCGCAGATCGCCACCGACAGCAGTCAGAAGATGCCGCAGCGGCTATTTGCGCCTGTTGCTGCCAATATCGCGGCGGGTCGCCCCTGGTCCGTTTCCGCCCTTGCGATTGCGGCCTGGATCCAGGGGCTTCGATCACTTCCTCCCATCGACGACCCACGCCAGCAGGAGCTACACCGCGCAGTGCAGGCAGATGATCCCGTGGCTGCCGTCCTGTCGCTTCCCTCCCTGGCACCCGCAGATCTCGCCGCGAATGACATATTCATGGCGGGCGTCCAGCGAGCCTTTGCGCGCGTCGAAGTCGATCTCAAAGCCGCAGTCGCCGCCTGCGCCTGAGCCGCCGGGGACTTCGGGCTGGCCCTCGGGCATGTCACTCAGCGCCGCGCCACTAAGATCAGCGCATTTTCAGGCCTGCCTACAGCATCCCCGCCGCTGTGGGCAGCCAGAGCACCAGCTGGGGCACAAAGGTCAAAAGCATCAGGATCGAAATCAGGATCGCCAGAAAGATCCAAACTTCGCGGATCATCTCGCCCACGGGGATGCCGTTCAATGCCTTGATAATGAAAAGAAGGATGCCATAAGGCGGCGTAATCAACCCAAGCATCATATTGAACACCAGAACAACGCCGAGATGGGTCAGGTCAATGCCCAGGGCAGCAGCTGTCGGGATGAAAAGCGGCGTGACCACCAGCATGATGGTGGACACATCCAGAAAACAGCCCATGACCAGATACAGCAAGTTGAGCAGCAACAGGAATTCTATGGTGCTCAGCTCCATGCTTTCAAACAGGCCGAACACCTGCAGCGGTACCCGCTCAACCGTAATGACATAGTTGAAGATGAAAGCCCCGCACAGCACGATGGTGACGACGGCCGTCGTGCGCACCGTGGCGCGTACAACTTCAAAAAACTCAAGCCAGCCCAACACCCGATAAGCAAAAGCGGCCAAAAGCAGGGCGTAAAAGGCGGAGACGGCGGCGGCTTCTGTCGGGGTGAAAACACCGGAGTAGATGCCGCCAAGCAAGATCACAGGCATCAGGAGCGCAGGCAGCGCACGCAGAAAAATCAGGGGAAAGGCTCGCCACAGGATCGCCTCTTCCACTGGGAACCCGCGGAGTTTTGCCATGATCATCACAGCAACCCCAAGTACCACTACAAGCAGGAGCGCCGGCACGACACCGCCCAAGAAGAGTGCGCCAACGGATGTGGAGGAGATCAGCGCGTAAAAGACCATCGGGATCGACGGCGGAAAGATCGGCCCGATAACGGCGGATGTCGCGGTGATGGCCCCGGCAAAGCCGCGCGGGTAGCGCCCGTCTTTCGTCATCATATCGGTGATGACCTTTCCCACGCCGGCGGCATCGGAGATCGCCGAGCCGGACATGCCGGAAAAGATCAACGACGTCAGGATATTCACCTGCGCCAGCCCACCGGGCACGCGCCCGACCAGTGCAAGTGCGAAGGCGAGCAATCGATCCGACACCTTGCCAGCGTTCATGATATTGGCGGCAAAGATGAACAGCGGCACGGCAAGAGCGACGAAATTGCCGAACACACCATTCAGGACGTTTTCCGCCGCGAGTCCCACATCACGCCCTGCCATCAGCAGGTAAAACACGCTGGACACGATCATGGCGATGCCCATCGGCAGGCCCGCAACAGTGGTAGCTATCAGCAGCCCGATCATCAGCAAGAGCGCGTTATCGGTAAAGAATTCCATCGAAAAGCCTATGAATTAGAGGGCCTTGCGCCAATTCGGTCCGAGTAGCTGGATCAGGCGGGCAAGCAGTTTGAAAAGGAAACCCACCACGAAGAACAGGTAGCAGCCATAAATCCAGTGCATTGGAATACGCAGCACCGGGCTTTTCTTGCGGGTTAGGAAGTCGAGGTAGTCGAGCACCGGCAGGACCAGCAGTCCAAAGGCGATTATGCCGGTGATCATGGCAAAAATCGCCAGTGCGCGCTGCCATGCTGGTGACAGAACAACGTAGACCACATCAAAGGTCACGTGCTCGCGGATCGGAACGATAAAGGCGGCCGCCCAGAATACCGTCCAGATAAACGCGATCATCACGAATTCTTCCGACCAGATCAGTGGCGTCCCCATCACATAGCGAAAGAAAACCTGCAGGATGAAACCAGCGAAAGCCGCCAGAAACAACGTGATCCCGACAACATCGGCCGCCCGGGAAAGCAGGCGGCCGAGATTGTCGAGCAGGGTCGAAGCTTGTTCGTCTGCACGTGCGCTCACACGGCTCACTCCGCCATGGCGTTGATCTGCTCGACCCAGCCTTCGGGCCAGGATTTGGAGCGTTCGGACGAGAAATAGACATCCTGTACATGGGTACGGAAGGCATCGACGTCAGGCGTCACAACCTGCAGCCCTTCGGAGGTCAAAAAATCCACAAGGCGCTCTTCGTTTGCAGTGCGCTCGGCGTTGTTCCAATCACAAGACGCCACCGCTGCTTCGCTCACGGCCGTTTTCTGATCGTCCGAAAGTTTGTCCCAGGTTTCGTTGTTGATGGCGATGTTGATGCCGTCGACCAGGTGGCTGGTAAGAACGATCTGTTTGGTGACTTCGTAGAATTTCGCGGCTTCCACGGTTGGCAGCGGATTGTCCTGCGCGTCGATAGTGCCGGTTTGCAGCCCGAGGTAGACTTCGCCGAAGGGTAGTGGCGTCGGGGCGGCGCCAAGTGCTGAGCCGAGGAACAGCCAGGCGTCAGAGCCGGGCATACGCAGTTTCAGGCCATCCAGGTCCGCGGGTGTCTGGACATCCCGTGCTTTGCGCAGGTTTAGCTGGCGGGTGCCGAGGTAGCAGGTATCCAACAGCTGGACGTCCATCTCTTCAGAGACTTTTGCTTTGAATTCAGCGCCAATATCAGAGGCGAGGAAGGTCCGGTAATGGGCGGGGTTTTGGAACAGGTAACCGGCAGTGAGCAGGCTGTATTCCGGAATGGCATCAGCAATCAGCTGATAGGACAAATAGGTCATCTCGGCATTGCCGCGTTGCAGGGCGTCCAGATCGGCACCTTGTGCAAAGAGCGATCCGGAATCGAAAAGCTGCACATCGAAGGCGCCGGCGGCGCGGGCTTCCAGCTCATCCTTGAATACCTGCATCGCACGGGTGTGCAGATCGCTGGGCACCGAAGCAGTGGTGTATTTGATCTCAATCGGATCAGCGGCGGCCTGCACGGGCGCAACCAGGGCGGTGCCCATTGCGAACGCGGCCAGTGTGCGTGTGAGTTTCATTATCTTGTCCTCCCCAAAAAGACGTGTGTTGCAAGGCAGTTCAACCGCAGCACTGCCAAAAGGCAAGCTCCTCTTTGCGCGGCGACTGGCAGGACTTTACAAAGAGATTTCGCTTATGTAAACACTGATTGGATCAGTTATGCTATGACTAAGAGTATCGATGAGCAACGCCCTGTTTTCATTCAGAAAGGCCACCCAGATGCGCGCAGGAACCGATTTCAAAGGGGTGGTTGGCGCCGCCGTTACGCCGGTTTCACCGGGGCAGGATATCGATTTGACACGCCTGCTGACCCATTGCGAAAAAATGCGCGCGGCGGGCTGTGCCTTCACGTCCGTGTTTGGAACTACTGGCGAGGGTGCCTCGCTGTCATCACGCCAGAAGATCGAGGCGCTGCGGGCGATGAAGGCCGCAGGCCACGATATGGGGCGGCAGGTGCCCGGCATTATTGCCGCGTCCGTTGATGATGCTGCGGCGCTCTACGCGGCTTGCGCCGAGTTGGGTTGCCGCGCCGCGCTGATCATTCCGCCCTTTTACTACACTGCGAGTTCGGATGCAGCCGTGGCGGATTTTTACGCCGCCGTTGTTGCACGCGCTGGTCGGCCTGGGCTTGAAATTGTTCTTTACAACTTTCCCTTCTTTTCGGGCGTCACTTTCACGCCGACGCTCGTTCGTATGGTTCAGGCGCGATTGGGCAATTTGGTGATTGGCCTCAAGGATTCCACCGGCAATCTCGATAGTGGGCTGGCTCTGATAGAGGCTTTTCCAGAGCTGTCGATCTTTACCGGGGACGATCGGATTGTGCCGAACATGGTTGCGGCCGGGGGGGCTGGGATGATCGGCGGCATGGTCAATCTTTTTCCGGCAGATTGTGTCGCGCTTTACATGGGGCACGCGGATGACAGTCTGCGGGCGCGGGCCGCGAAGCGGATCGAGGCGGTGGACGGCAATGGTGGGCTGGTCGTCGTCAAGGCGCTGCTTGGTGCGCTGTATGACGATCCGACTTGGTCTGCGGTCTTGCCCCCTCTGGCTCCGCTCGCCGATGCGCGGTGCAAGGCGATATGCGCTGAACTGGGCCTTGCGCAGGTCCACGCGTCTGCGTGATCCTGAGGTGGGCGCGGGCCTGGACAAGAAAAGGAAGGAAGGCGAAGTGGCGAAGCGGAGCGAAGACAGCAGTAGACGGCACGATGGGCGGGTGCGCCAATCGGGCTATGAGGAATTCCAGAAGGCGCTTCTGGAAGGGCGCCTTCGTCCAGGTCAATTGGTGAGCCAGCGTGATCTTGTCGACATGTTAGGCCTTTCCATCGGCGCCCTGCGCGAAGTTTTGCCGCGCCTGGAAAGCGAGGCACTGATTCATGTCCTGCCGCAGCGCGGCATCCAGATCCCCGCCATAGACCTGCCGATGATCCGCGATGCCTTCCAGATGCGCGCCGCGCTTGAGCGGGAGGCGGTGCTGCATGCCCTGCGGACTTTGCCGGATGACGTCCTTCAGACCCAGCTTGCCCTCCACCGTGATCTGGTGGAGTCAGTGCGGGAGACCCCGTCTGATGCGGCGCTGGCACGGGGGCAGGAGATCGATACGAATTTCCACATGCTGCTGGTGAAATCCACTGGCAACGAACTTATCAAATCCGCCTATGACATCAATTCCATCAGGATCCGCCTGATCAAATTGGACCGCATCCGCCTTACGGCTGTCACCCTGCCGGCAGCCTTTGCCGATCACATCGCAGTGATCGACGCCCTTCTGGCCCGAGATGCGGTGAAAGCCGCGGCGGCAATGGATCGCCATATCGCCAACGCCCGCGAGCGCGCGCTTGAGCTCTAGGCCAGGACTTGCATCGATGACATGTGCCGTGTCTGAGCCGGTTCGCCCGGTGGATCTGCGCTGCGCGCTACAGGCAGCCCCGCGAGGGCTCAATGATTTGCGTCCGACCTTCTGCTGGGCTGCCGAGGGTCGGGGCGAGGCGGTCTCCTTTCGGGTGCAATTGGCCCACAAGCCAGAGACATTTGAGGTGGAGACAGCCTGGGATAGCGGTTGGCAGAACGGAAACCCCGGCGAGGTGCAACTCGATGGGACGCCCCTGCCGCGTGAAGCGCGGTTTTTCTGGCGTGTGAGTTTCCGCGATCAAAGCGGGCATGAGAACCACTCGGATATTGAACAATTCTTCACTGGTCTTGATCCGGCCGATTGGAAGGCCCAATGGATTGGCCGCTATTTCGTGCTGCCAGCGGGGCGCGAGGTGCCGCAGGATTCCCATTACGACAACCGTTTTCAGGCCCGACCCGCAGATCACTTGCGCCGCGTCTTCGCGCTAGCCGCGCCCCCCAAACGCGCCTTTGCCTATGTCTCGGCCCTGGGGCTTTATGAATTTTCGGTCAACGGGCGGCGGATCGGCGATGACGTTATGGCGCCAGGCTGGACCGATTATCACACGCGTGTGGAGTACCTAACTTACGATGTGACGGAGCATTTGCAGGCCGGTGAAAACGTACTGGGGGCGTTATTGGGCGAAGGTTGGTACAGTGGCCGTATCGGTCACAACCAGCGTCGCGCGGGCAACCACTACGGCGGGCGCCCGGCCTTCCTGTGCCAGTTGCACATTGAGCATGCTGATGGCCACGTGGAGCGGATCGTCAGCGACGCGCAATGGCGAACGAAACAGGGGCCAATTTGTTATTCCGATTTCCTTGCCGGGGAGATGTACGATGCCCGCCTGGAGCTTTCCGGTTGGGGCGCCTCCGGGTTTGTTGAGGAAAACTGGCAACCTGTAGAGGCCTTTGTCCCCGAACCCGGCGCGCCCCGATTGGATGCCGCCCGCGCACCGATGGCGCGCGAGGTCGCAAGGCTTGCGCCGCAGCACGAAAGCATTGGCGAGAGCGGCGAACGCATTTTCGATTTTGGCCAGAACCTTGCCGGATACGTCAGCCTGCTGGTGGATGCGCCGCGCGGGACCAAGATCCATCTGCGCCACGCCGAACGATTGGATGGCGATGGCAATCTCTATACCGACAATCTGCGCTACGCCGTGAGCGAAGATATCTACATATGCAAAGGCAAGGGGCCGGAGCGCTTCACCCCGCGCTTCACTTTCCACGGGTTTCAATATGTGGGCTACCGCAGCAACACACCCGAGGCGCAGCTGCTGGAGATCACCGCCGTGGCGATCCAGAGCGATCTGCCTATTTCAGGCGAGATTGAAACCGGGAGCAAACTTGTTAACAAACTGATCTCAAACATTTTCTGGAGTCAACGCAGCAATTTCCTATCGGTGCCCACCGATTGCCCTCAGCGCGATGAACGCTATGGGTGGTCCGCGGATGCGCAGGTGTTCTGGCGTACGGCCGGCTATTTTATGGATATCTCGGCCTTCACCGAGAAATGGCTGCTGGATATGGTCGATGGTCAGTCCGAAGCGGGCGTTTTTCCCGATGTCGCGCCGACCAAGCCGCTCAACCCCTATCGGCTCACCCCGCAACCCGGCGCACCGGCCTGGGGCGACGCACCGGTGATCTTGTGCCGCGATCACTGGCTCCGTTACGGTGACGCCGGATTGATCCGCCGGATGTGGGCACCGCTTTGCGCCTGGATGGATTACATCGCGCGCGAAAATCCCGATGGTATCCGCACCCAGGCCGTGCACAACAACTACGGTGATTGGTTGTCAATCGGGCCCAATACCGATCGCGCCCTGATTGCCACCGCCTATTGGATTCATCTTGCCGACCTCATGGCGCTGCTGGCACCGGTCGCGGGTCAGGATCCCGCGCCCTGGCTGGCCCTGGCCCGTCGCTTGCGGCGAGGCTTTGTTGCACGGTTCTGGCAGGGGGATAGGCTCTCCGGTGATACCCAGACGGCCTATCTGCTGGCATTAGATTTTAGCTTGTTGCCGCCAGAGCATCTTGCGCGAGCTGCGGCGCGGCTCGACGCGCTGTTCACGGCAGCCGATGGCCATCTTCAGACGGGTTTTCTGGGTGTGCGCCACCTTGCACCAGTTGTCTGCGACTGGCTTTCGCCGCAGCGCGCTGTCGATCTTCTGCTGAAGGAAAGCTATCCGTCCTGGGGGTTTTCCATCCAGCAAGGTGCCACGACGATCTGGGAACGGTGGGATGGCTGGACGCCGGACAAAGGGTTTCAGTCTACGGCGATGAATTCCTTCAACCACTATGCCTATGGCGCTGTCGGAGAATGGATCTGGGCACGGTTGGCAGGCATCGATTGGAGCGCACTGGGTCCGGGTTATCGTCGCCTGTCGCTGCGGCCCGTCTTTGATCGCCGGATTGCGCCGCTTCGTGCCAGTTACCGCGCAGCCAGCGGACCAATCCGTAGCGCCTGGCGCTTTGAGGAAGAAACGGTGATCTGGGAAATCGATCTGCCGCCGGGCACCTCGGGCGATGTGCAATTGCCGGAGGGCTGGCACTGGAAGGGACGGCGGACGTTTGCCGTGAACGCTGGACCGCATGTTCTGAAACTAGACGCCACCTGAGGGAGTAAGGCGATGCATTTTATCGGTATCGATGTTGGGACGGGGTCTGCACGGGCGGGCGTTTTCGACGGTTCCGGACGGTTGTGCGGCGCTGGTTCGGCTGCACTGGTGACGCACCGCCCGGCAACGGGGTTTGCACAGCAGGAAAGTGGCGCCATTTGGGCGGCGGTTTGCGCGGCGGTGCGTGCGGCGCTTGCGGCTTCGGGAGTGTCGGCAGACTCCGTGGGTGGGCTGGGGTTTGACGCTACCTGCTCGCTGGTGGTCAGTGGGGCGGATGGCGCGCCGGCAAGTGTGGATCCAGACGACATGCCGGGGCAGGATGTGATCCTCTGGATGGATCACCGTGCTATCGATGATGCGGAGGCGATCAATGCCATTGGCGGCACGCCGCTGGCTCATGTCGGTGGCTGCATTTCGCCGGAGATGGAATTGCCCAAGCTACGCTGGCTGAAACGCGAGCGGCCGGCGAGGGCTGGGACGATGATTTCCTCGCTGCGATCGGTCTTTCGGATCTGACGACAGACGGACATGCCGCCATCGGCGCGCAGCTGGCGGCGCCGGGCAGCCCCTGTGGTGAACTGAGTGTGATGGCGGCTGCCGAGCTGGGGCTTTCGCCCGGCGTCCCGGTGGGGGCGAGCCTGATCGATGCCTATGCGGGAGCCCTCGGCACGCTCGGCCTCGGGCTGACCAAGGGCACAAAGACGCAACGCGGCGGCGAGGCGCTTGCCGGTCGGCTGGCGTTGATTGCCGGCACTTCCAGCTGCCATATCGCACTGAGGCCAGAGGCCTGTTTCGTGCCCGGTGTCTGGGGGCCGTACTTTGGCGCGGCGCTCCCCGGTCTATGGGCGCTAGAGGGCGGACAATCGGCAGCCGGTGCGCTGATGGATGCGGTGATCGCGCGCCATGGCGCTGGGCCGGATCTGATCGCGGAGGTTGCGTCACAGGGTACCCGCCCGGCGGCGCTGATCGAAGCGCATCTTGCTGAAATGAAAGCAGAGACCGCGACGTTGACGGCGGGGCGTCACGTCCTGCCTGATTTTCACGGGAACCGGTCGCCCCTGGCTGCGCCTTGGCGCAAGGGCGCGATCTCTGGGCTTAGCCTTGCTGCTGGGCGCGATGATCTGGCCTTGGATTACCTCGCCACGGTGCAGGCTCTGGCCTATGGGACCCGCCATATCCTCGAGGTGATGGCGGCTGAGGGCGCGCCGGTTGACACGCTGGTGGTGAGCGGCGGGCTGGCGCAGAACGCGCTCTATCTGCGCGAACACGCCGATGCCACCGGTTGCCGTATTCTGGTGGCCGAGGCGGGCGAACCGGGGCTTTTGGGGGCGGCGATGCTCGGGGCGGTCGCTGCAGGTGCACAGCCTGATTTGGTCTCGGCCATGGCGGCGATGTCGGGCAGCCACCGGCAAATCACCCCGCGCGGCGGCGCAATCGCGACCTATCACGACAGGAAATACCGGGTGATGCGGCAAATGCAGGCCGATCATGCGGTCTACAAGGACATAATGGAGAGCTGATATGACAAAGATCCTGCTTGTCGCCAGTGGCGATCTGCGTGAAAGCGCCAATCTGCAGTGCTGGCCTGCGCAGGCGGCGATGGAAGCCCGGCTTGCAGAGGTTTTGGCCGAGATGGGCCATGAACTTGTGCGGGGCCACCCTGTAAAGCCTGCAGGCCACGGCTTCATTGCCAGCCAGCGCGAGGGGATGGATGTGTTTGCCGGACTTGACCCGGAGGCCCCACTCATCGTGGCGGAGGCCGTCTGGCAATATTCCCACCATGTGCTGGCTGGGCTCGTCAGTCACCGCGGCCCGATCCTGACACTCGCCAATTGGTCGGGGCAATGGCCGGGACTTGTCGGGTTGCTCAATCTCAACGGATCGCTCACCAAGGCTGGTGTGAGCTATGCGACGTTATGGAGCGAGGATTTCAACGACGAATTCTTCCTCAAGGGGCTGACGGAATGGCTGCAAACAGGGCAGATCCGCCACGACAATAGTCACACACGGCCCTTTGAGGGCGGCAGCGAGGATGCAGCACTGGTGGCGGACATCGCCGCCGATCTGCAGCGTAACAAGGCGATCCTAGGGGTTTTCGACGAGGGCTGCATGGGGATGTACAACGCGATTATCCCCGACGAGCTGCTGATGCCGATGGGTATCTACAAGGAGCGGTTAAGCCAATCTGCGCTTTACCATGCCACGTTGCAGGTCCCCGAAGGCGAGGCCAGAGCTGTCTATGACTGGATGTGCGCGAAGGGTATGCGCTTTCACCTCGGTCAAGATCCGGCGGTAGAGCTGACCGAGGCGCAGGTGCTGGATCAGTGCCGGATGTATGTGGCGGCGGTACGAATGGCCGATGAATTCGGCTGCGAGGCGATTGGCATCCAGTATCAACAAGGGTTGAAGGATCTGCTGCCCGCGTCTGACTTGGTGGAAGGGATGCTCAACAACGTGGAGCGCCCGCCGGTCTACCGCGCCGATGGTTGTGAGATCCGGCCTGGCGAGGCAATCGTGCATTTTAACGAGGTGGATGAATGCGCCGCGCTGGATGGGGTACTGATCAACCGGCTGCACCGCGCGCTCGGTCAACCGGTCGAAACCACGCTGCATGATCTGCGCTGGGGCGGACCGGACGAAAGCGGGACCACAGATGGTTTTATTTGGGTTTTCGAGATCTCCGGCGCGGCGCCGCCCGCTCATCATGAAGGCGGCTGGGCTGGCTCCGAAAGCCTGCGACAGCCATCCATGTTCTTTCCTTCCGGCGGCGGCACGCTGAAGGGTTACGCCAAACCGGGCGAGATCATTTGGAGCCGGATCTACGTAGCCGGTGGCGCGTTGCATATGGACATCGGGCGAGGTCAGGCAATCGAGCTGCCAGAGGCGGAACAGAGCCGCCGCTCCGAAGGGACCAATGCCGAATGGCCGATCATGAACGCCCAATTGACTGGCGTCAGCCGTGATCAGATGATGGGCCGCCACAAGGCCAATCACATTCAGGTCGTCTACGCCAACACTGCAGCCGACGCGGACCGCGCCCTGCGCGCCCGTGCAGCATTGGCCCAAACCCTCGGCCTCTCCGTAACCCTTTGCGGCGTTTGAGGGACTGAACATGCGTCGCCGTTCCGTCTGCGGAGCGGCGATATGGTGTATCAGGATTGTAGGCAGTGATCGCTATCGTCTTTTCGCAGGTTGGGTTTGTCCCTCCAAACTGCAGGCCGACGGGGCCCGGCAAATCGTGGGTTTCCAAGTACAGCGTGGATCGACGCTGTAGCCGGTTGCCGTGGGCAACAAGGACGTGTTCGACCGCTCCCTGACCCAGCATCACCTCACCAATACGCTGGGGCCGCCTGCCACTCCAAGGCATCTCCGAACTGGCGGTGAGGCGCAGGAACGGAAAAAATCGTGCATGCCAAAACGGCTGGCAGCAACTGTCCCATTAAAAAGGACGGCTGACAAACGGTATGGAACTCCCGAAATATCCGGCTCTTTCGCGTGTTTAGAGGGGGGCGGAGGCAAAATCCAAATGGTGCACTAGCGGATGAAAACCTAGAACACTTTGAGCCCTCTGAACTCCTATCAGATTTAGAGGATTGGGAGCGCTATCTGCGGTCTGATCCTGAGCTGGTTCAAAGGCTGCGTTCTCTTGAAAATTCCACATCAAGACTTTCGATTGCGACGAGCAAGTTACGAGGGCCGCGCCCATGAGCCGCCCTGCACCTTTTTCCTTACGCCTGAACGAGGATGAACGTCAGCGGCTCGAAGCCAAAGCTGGGGCAATGCCGTTGGCATCATATATCAAGTCCGTGGTTTTCAATGCGGCGGCACCGACCTACCGCAAGCGACGCAAACCGCCTGTGGCGGAGCAACAGCTTCTGGCGGAGGTGCTGGCTCGATTTGGCCAGACACGCCACGCAAACAATCTCAATCAAATCGCCAAGGCTATCAATCAAGGCACGCTCTACGTTGATGATGAGTTGGCTGCGGATATTCAGGCCGCTCTGGCGGATATCGCATGGATGCGCGTTACCTTGATGGAAGCTTTGAAGGGTTAAACCATGATCCTCAAAGGCTCTCAAAGAGCTGGTGCTTCGGCGCTGGCAGATCATCTAATGAATGACCGCGACAATGATCATGTCACGGTATTGGAAATCCGTGATTTTGTTGCTGATAATATTCATGGGGCTTTGTTAGAGGCCTATGCCATATCAAAGGCGACGCAATGCACTCAGTTCATGTTTTCCTTAAGCCTCAATCCGCCCCAAGATCATGTTGCATCCGAGCAGGATTTCTTGGACGCGGCAGATCGTGCTGAAGAGAAGCTGGGACTAAGCGGTCAGCCGCGTGCTATCATTGTCCACGAGAAGGAAGGCCGGAGACACGCCCATGTGGTATGGTCGCGGATCAATGGAGATGAGATGAAAGCGATCAATCTTCCTCACTTTAAAACCAAACTCAGAGATTTATCGCGTGATCTGTACTTGGATCATGGGTGGGTGCTGCCTGATGGACTGGCAACCTACGGCAACAAGAATCCCCTTAACTTCACCTTAGCCGAATGGCAGCAAGCCAAGCGTCAAGGTGTTGATCCAAGAGAGATCAAACAGTTCTTTCGTGAAGTATGGGAACGGTCAGACACACTCAAATCGTTTAGCAATGGCCTTGCGGAGCGAGGATATTTCATTGCGAAAGGAGATCGGCGCGGCTTTGTGGCTGTGGACGTGAATGGGGAGATTTACTCTTTGTCCCGGTTGGTCGGTGAAAAGGCCAAGGCAGTTAAAGCTAAGCTTGGATCAACTGACGATCTTCCTTCCGTGACAGATGTTCGTGCTGATGTTCGATCCAAAGTGACAGGACAACTCAAAGCCTTCATCGAACAAACCAAAGCCAAGCATAAAAAAGATGCAAAGCCTTTAATGGATCAGAAAACCGCGATGACGAGCCAGCATAGGCTTGAACGCAAGCGTCTCAAAGACGGCCAAGAGGAACGCTGGCAAGATGAAGTCAAAGCCAGACAAGAGCGTCTAAACAAGGGGTTGCGCGGCTTGTTCGACAAATTGACTGGCAAAAGCAGCAAGATGCAAAAGCGCAATCAAGCGGAGGCTATGCGTTGCACAAAACGTGACCAAGGTCAGCGTGACGATTTGGTTCTCGCTCAGATGCGCGAGCGACAAACGCTTCAAGTTCAGTTCAAAAAACTGCGGGATAAGCAGGTGCAAGATCGCAAAATATTGGCTCGTTCAATAGGACAAACGCTGCGAGCGCATCGAAACGCCGAACATCAAATCGTTCCGAGAAACCGTGATCGTGGACCAACTTTTTCGATCTAGTTTTTAAGCTCGCTAACCTAATCCCCGCCCCCAAGAGGCTCGTTCGCTGTATGGATGCGCTCGCCTCATGAGGGCTAAGACAGTGATTATACGGTTCGCTGGTATGTTCGAAGATTGCCGTCTCCGAAGCTAACGTGAATCTACAATATAAAGGTTTTTTGATTTCCCCTCGACTATCTTCGATTTCCGGTTTGGAGATGTAGGCCTGATTATCAATGCACTACAATCGTCCCTATTTTCTTTACCCGGTAGTCCTCTGTTTCTCAAAAAAAGGCTTTGATCATCAGGGTGAAGGTCAGCCCAAAAACCGTCTGTACCAATAACGATAGCCTCATCTCCATTGAGATTTAAGTGGGACACTTCAGGTCTTAAAAACTCACGTGTTCTGAGGCTGCGCGTCAGTCGGTTTCTCAGTGTCGATTGGGCAATTTCTATTATCGGCATATTTTGGATAGCGTTTACAAGTGTGTGTGGCCGTGTCTTCCAACAAACAGGGCGCGTTTTGTGAAGCTGCCCAACCAAGCAATCTCCAGCATGTAAAACTGTAAGGGGCTTTTCAGCTTCGATCACGATTACAGCATAGCTCGCCGATGCAGATCGGAAATCTGGTGCAAGTAGTCTGTGGACTTCACGCAGTTGAATAATGATTGCGTCAACAGTTATGGGGGCTGTAACTTCAACAAACCAGTCGATTAATTGAGTTGCTATCTTACACGCAAAATCACCGCTCTTTGAGCCAGAGGTAGCCCCATCGAGTACAATGCAAAGAGAAATATCGGATCGCAGCCCAATGCCGCAAAAATCGCGATTGTCATCGCTTCGTTTCCCTTGCTCAGTACACCAAAGGTATTCGAACTCCACTCTATCCTCCGCTATCAGTTGCAGATATCGCAGAAAAGCGATCCTGAACAATTCTAACACGACCTTCTGGTCCTCGAATGTTTCCAGTTAGAAAGTTTTCAAATTCATAATCTTGCTGAATTTTTCTAAACTGTTCAGCAATGAAGCTTTGGATATCTTCGTCAGCGTTCTGAATTTCGGCGATCAGTTCTTCCCGCCCATCCACAACGAGTAAGATATCCTCAATGTCGCGGCTCATAATGAGGTCTCCCCCGCCACGTCCTATGTATGCTTCAAGCTTAGTAGCTATGAAGAGCTCTGGCAGCAGAAGTTTGATCTCCATTTCAGCAGTAAGCTGATGAATCACAGCCGTTTCGATACCTCTGGAATACCAACGATTGCTAAATCCTAGGATGCTCTCATCATCGGGCATAAAATCGACCTTAAGTTCACCTAATCTCATGCGACAGATAACTTCATCTTCTGGAGACTCTGAAAAACCCTTTTCCCGCAGTTGATTCTGCATTTCTGCCCAAGCTGCATACCCCGCCAAGTCAACAATAAGATCAACGTCATCTGTTGCTCGGACATCTTCCAAGGTGACCGTATCAGTGATGAATAATGCTGTCGTGCACCCACCAACAAAGACTAGACGCTCTCGGAACTCGGCTCCAAGAGCGTCGGCAACTGTCTCAAGCATTTGGAGCAATTGGCCTGTCACCGTAGTCATCGTTTTAGGAGCCTTCTTTCAAGTTGATCCGAAGCCAATTGGGATTCTCTCTGTTTGCCAAGCCTTATGGCATCAACAAGAGCTAAGTATTCGTATAGCCGTTCGTCGTTCTGAACTGCTTCTGGCACAGACTTGAACAACGGTTCTATCGATTGACCTTTTTCGGTACCCTTGGCGTAAGGCCAAACTAAGGTATATTCACCAGCGCTCATAAGAAGATTAGCTAACATAGGTGCAGCAAAGGCAGTTGGAATTCCGCGCTCTATGGCCCCAGGCTTTGCTGGGAAGACGAACTTTAGCCCATGCACAATAAAATTATGCAAGTTGCGCCGGTTCGGCTGTGGACGCCCAAATTCAAGACCCTTAGTGGCAAGGCCAGAAAAAATACTCCTGTTAATTGAAGCATTGACTTCAGACTTGCTTATGCCAAGGGAACTTCCCAAGCTGCGAACTGAAAACAGATCTTCTCTAATAGATTGCTCATTATTATGCAGATGAGCACTATGTTCTTCTTGTTCCAATAGGCTCACAAGTTTGAGCAGTATTATAATATCTTGGCTTTTCATTGGCTCCTCACGCACTGTCCTTTGTCCTAGGACTGAGGACAGTAGGTCATAAATTAAGGTATTTGTCAAATACTTATGCGTGTAGTGCATTGAAATAGCAAGAAAAGTAGACTGACACACATCATCACACCAGCGCTCTGGTGTCAGCCTAATATTGCTGTAGCATCAGAACGTTGAGCCGTGATCTCCTGTGATTACGAAGGCTACCCGTTTCGACCTGCCCTATACCCAAGCGAATCTTACATCATATTTCTTACGCTCAAGGCACTTTCAACCTTTTCAAGGAGAGTGCCATGAACTGGCAAAACAAACTGGCGGTCGTGATGGCCGCCACGACACTCATTGCAACAGATGGGGATGCGGCCTACGCGCAAAATCTATTTGGCGGCAATGGATACAATAACTATCAAGCACAATATTACTTTGAAATGACGCTGGCCCGAATTGCCATGATGGTCGTGTCCATCGGCACCGGCTTTGCGATTGGGTGGTTTCTATCCCCGCAAGCCAAAGAGCTGCGCCGCACCATATTCATTGGCCTTGGCTGCCTCGCACTGGCTGTTGCTGTTCTCAACAATGGCGTGTTGGGATGGGGCACTGCATGGCTGATCTCATTCATCGGCTTCTTCGTCGCCCTTGGCTATTGGGTCGGACGCGGTGTGAAAGCCTTGCTGCAAACCCCCACAACCTTTGGGTCAAGCAAATGGGCAAACCTCGATCACATGGAAGAGAAAGGCCTATTTGGGATCGACGGTATCGTTCTGGGGTCTGTCATCAATGAAGATGGAAATGAAGAGGCCTTCTCTTATAAGGGGGATCGGCACCTTCTAACCGTTGCGCCAACACGGTCGGGCAAAGGCGTATCCCACATCGTGGTCAATCTGCTCAGCTATGAAGGCTCGGCCCTTGTGATCGATCCCAAGGGTGAGAATGCCATGATCACGGCCAATGCCCGGACAGAGATGGGACAGCAGGTCTATGCTGTTGATCCGTGGCACACATCAGGCCTGCCGGTTGCGCGGTTTAATCCGCTGGATTGGCTGGAGCTGGGTGATGTGGACGCCGTAGAAAACGCGATGCTCTTGGCCGACGCTTTGGTCCAAAAAGATAACCATGGCGATAGCTTTTGGGCGGAGGAAGCCAAGGCCCTCTTGCAAGGTCTGATCCTCTACGTGGCATTTGATGAGGAGTTTGAAGGCCGCCGCCATCTTGGCACAATGCGTGATCTTTTGCTTCTCAACGGCGATGAACTGACCGCGCTGTTTCAGAAAATGGCAAAGTCACCGCACCAGATTGTGCGCTCGACAGGGGCGCGGTCCCTGCAAAAAGAGCCAAAGCTGATGGCCAATGTATTGGCGTCAGCTCAGGCCGAAACCCATATGCTGGATAGTGAGCGTCTGCGGGAAAGCTTGTCTGATTCCGACTTCAAGTTCGAGGATTTGAAGAAGACCCCCATGACGATTTATCTGATCCTGCCTGCGGATCGGCTGGGGGCGTTTGGTCGGTTTCTGCGATTGCTGGTGCAACAGGCCATCACGGTCAATGCGCGCAACATCGAAGATAAGCCGATTAAGCCCGTGCTGTTCATTCTCGATGAAATGCCAGCCTTGGGACGCCTGACGATGGTGGAACAAGCCTACGGTCTAATGGCGGGATTCGGTATTCAGCTTTGGGGGATCACTCAGGACCTCTGCCAGCTGCGCAAGGTTTACGGTGAAGATTACGAAAGCTTCATCGGGAATAGCGGTGTGGTGGCTTATTTCGGCTCCCCTGACAAAACCTCGGCTGATTACTTCTCTGATCTCTGTGGTGTCACCACCGTTTGGAACTTTAGCTCGGCTGTCGCCACGGCGTTTAGCTCAAGCTATGGCGGGTCTGGGGGTGGCTCAAGCAGCAGATCAACCACCAGCACCGACACTCGGGCCGCAACGCAGCGCAAGCTGGCGTATCCCGATGAGCTGATGCGCCTTGATCAAAGCCAGCAGCTGATCCTGATTGAAAACACCAATCCTATCATGGCGACCAAGATCAAATGGTTTGAAGTGCCAGAGCTGGCCGCCAAGGGCATCAATCTTTCCTCCGCCATTGAAGCGAGATGATCCAATGTCTGTTAAACAATTTCCCCTTCCAGCTTGTGTTGAAGTGACCTTGCTGCTTGCGCCGAACGAAGCTTTTTATGCAGCGTCTATGGGCGGGCTTACCGAAGAGCAGCTCGGCTGCGTCACTCTGTGGGGCACAATGCAAGATAATCCAAAGCTACGCCGCTACGTCACGGAAAGTGCCGCTGTTGGCGTTCATATAATGCTGAGACATCGCATGTTCTATGACGATAATGGGGAGACGTGATATGGTTCGCCGCACGTCAAAATCCGACTTCACCGATGCAAGCAAGGCTGAAGATCAGCCCAAATTGCGTGATAAAGACAATGCGCAGCCGCGTGTTAAGCCACCAATGGGCGTAACACGCCCAGCCTACAACTTGGCTCCACCTGGCATGTCAGGGATCAAAACAGTCCTACAGCCTCGTGTTCAACAAGGCTCTGAGCCAGAACGACAACGATCAGTAATGAACTACGATAGCGGTGCAGACCAAAGCCTTTGGATTGATGGCAAAATCTTGAGCATGAAAGGCTATGAGTTCAAAGCTAGGTTTTATGATGAGCCGTCAAATCTGGGTATCGATGGCGGCAAAATATCCAAGCTTGATGTGCGCAAAGATGGAGAACTGGTTATGCGCTATGATCAAGGATGGACCGTTGATCCGAAAACGCCTGAGCATCGAGAAGCCCTGCATCGCATCCGTAGCAGATTGGATGATACGCCTGTAAAAAACTTTAAGGGCTTTGATCGCGAGGATGACAAGGATCACGGATTTGATCGTTAGATCAGAGGTTTAGGACTATGTTCTCATAGCAGGATAGCATCTCAAAATGCTATCCTGTTTTGCATGAACCATCAGGATTTTATGGCGCACATGCGCACAAAAACGCCAAACGCACCGAGCTACGATGTCATTGGTCGCGCTTACAAAAATGACAAAGGCGTGGATGAGATCATCCATCTTCAGCGTAGCTACTGGGACTATGTAGAGTGGCTTGAAGCCACGACGGAGATCAAGTTCGCTGATTGGGTCACCCACTGCGACAACAACCCCTCAGAACGATATTCCTTGTCGCATCTGCTGATGTACTGGCTGTGGACGGACGAGTGCAATCGCTTCCGTGAGGGCCTTCCAACGCCAAATTCGTACCCGCCGATGGGTTATGAGGGGTGGGGTTGAAAGTTCCAGCTAAGGTGGGGTGCAGGGCATACAAGAACGCAATATCCAGTTGAAAAGTAGTCTTTTCCTTTAAACTCTGACATACTAACCCCATGAATATTTTAGAACAATTGGCGAAAGAGGATCCTCAGAAGCTCAAGGAGTTATCCGCTTTTCATTGGTTCACTAAAGCCGCTGGCATTGCTTATGAAAACCTTCAAATGTCCGAAAGTCCTGATTTTTTAGCTCAGATTGACGGAAGGCGGGTGGGAATAGAAATAACTGAAGCGCACCGTCAGATCAGGGAAAGTGAGTTTCCGATGGCGCAAATGGAGAATGCTCACCGCAAGTTCGCAGAAGCTCTACTTGCCGCAGTTGATCCTGCGCTTCCCATAGATATAGGCTTAATTTTCAACGATGGTGTGCCTGCGAAGAAAGATATGCTTGATAGCATTGAGCCTATTGCGGCCTTGATCCGAGAGGTTTCTGTGACCATGCAGCCACATTCGGTGAAACTGCTAGTTCGCAATCAAAATGATTTGGAAAGAAGTAATCACGAAAAGCATATTTGCACAGAAATCCCCGATTTTCTTCAGCATGTTCAACTTCTGAATGACGGGCATGAATTCAGTGTGATCTCGGGCGCTGCTGGCTGTTCTCCTGAACCACTCAGCAAAGACGAACTAGATGCTGTGCTTGCCAAAAAACACAAAGCATTGATGAACTATAATCTATGCGAAGAGTATTGGCTGGTCATTGTTACACGGGACGTTCCAAATATTCTATCAACAGAAGAGCGGCCAAGAATTCTGCTTCCTTCGAACGCCACTTCATTTTGGGGAATTTCTTTCGACACCCCAATAAATTCTCAATTTGACCGTGTCTATCTCTTTGAAAGCCCAACAAACGCAACGCTTCTGACTGAATAGGGCCAAGCCATCCGGCTTGACCAGAATTTTGAAGCCGCCGCACTAGGCAGCGACCACGTCGTCGGCTTTCTCAACGGCCTGCAACCCATGCAAGAAATCAGCCGCACGCTGCGCATGCGCAGCAGCTGCAAAGATCGCGCGCTTGTCGTCTTTGAGAACCTTCAGCCAGCTTTGAATATAGGCCGCATGATCCTTGCCTGCCTCGGGTGTCAGGGCCAGGTCAGTGCAAAGGAATGCCGCGCCAAGCTCCGCGACTTATCCTGACAGTCAAGCTCGAAATATGCCTTGTCAGTGACCGCAGACATTCGTGCGAGCTGCGGCTAATGCCCGGAAAGAGCCCAAAGTTCCAAATGCTGCGGTTTACATGGAAGTCGGCTTCACGCGCTCAATCTCGAAGGTCACATGTATTCAGATGGTCATTCACGATGCCGACTGCCTGCATCCAAGCATAGACAATGGTTGGCCCGCAAAACCGGAAGCCTTTGGTTTTCAGGTCTTTGGAAATGCGTGTAGAGAGAGGCGTTGATGTCGGTATGTCCTGGGTTCGGTCCCAGGAACTGATCAAGGGTTCTCCCTCTACATAATTCCAGCACCATTGGGAAAAATCTTCGATCTGAAGGTAGGCGCGGGCATTGCCTATCGTGGCGGCAATTTTCCCACGGTGTCTCACTATCCCATCGTTTGTCAGCAGGCGTTCAATTTCAACGTCTCCCCACGACGCAATGACCTCTGGATCAAATTGGCAAAACGCCTCTCGAAAATTCTCACGCTTCTTCAGAATCGTAATCCAACTAAGACCCGCCTGAAATCCTTCAAGAACGAGCATTTCCCACAGGGCGCGGCTGTCTCTGACAGGTACGCCCCACTCAGTATCGTGATAATCAACCTCAATCTGTTCAGTGCTGACCCAATCGCATCGCACGATAGTGTTTTTTGTATCCTCTGCCATTATGCACTCTCTGGCAGGGAAAGGAACTCGATGGAAACGCTGGTGGGATCGATCAGTTCCGTCAGGGCCAGAAAGGACGGGCGCGCGGCCATCAGATCATTGGATGCAACACCCTGTTCGTGTGTCTCCCAGTGATAGAGGTCAACCCAATACCCCTCATCATCAATGTACAATGTCTGGCTGATGAAGCCGGGGAGTGTTTCAAGGTCGGACAAAATGCCGTTTACGGCAGAGACCATTTCATCATTTGAAACTGTTGGCTTTGCCTTCCATTTTACAACTTCGACAACGTGTTTGCTCTCCATTATCGCGTCCCTTCATATGTTTGTTTGCCCAAGGTCACCGCTTCTTAGCTTTTCTAGATGTTCTTGATTAGAGATAATTTCTGAACCATTGTCGCGAAACATGAACAGTAGATTCTACGCTCAAGCTGAAGTTCTCGTTGAGGTCGTCCGGCAAGGCTCGATGACAGCGGCGGCGGCGGCGCTTCGGCTTTCCAAGTCAAATGTCAGTCAAAAAATTGCAGAAATTGAGAATGATCTCGACGCTGTGCTCTTGAAGCGCAATACGCGTGCGATTGAGCTGACGCCCGCGGGTAAAAGAGTATTCGATCTCTGCGTGAAGGCCGTGGATGCACTACAACTCGCTAGGGGAGAAGTGGAACACGAACTTCAAAGTGCAGTCCCTCAGGGAGTGGTGTGTCTTTCTGGTTCTAACCTTTACCTGTCTGAATTCATCATGCCGTTGCTTCCAAGCTTGCGTGAAAACCTTCCATTGGTTCGTATCGATCTGGTTGGAGGTGATCACATTGTAGATCAGCGCGCCGAAGCGGTCGACCTTCGTATCAGGGTGGGAACCGTGGATACCGATGGTGTAAAAGTTTACCCGCTTGCACCATTGGAACGCGTGTTATGTTTGCACAGAGACTTTCTGCGTGATGCAAAAGTACCCACCGACCCGAGCGGCTTATCTGGTGTCCCACTTATTCTGCGCTCACAAGAAAACCCTGAATGGGTGCTCCGAAACAATGGCAAGTCAACAAAGCAGAGTGTCACCAACCCTGTATTGCGGGTGAACAGTTATGAATTGTGCGTTTCCGCTGTTCGCTCTGGTTTGGGGGCCGCAGTGCTGGCCAAGGCTATTGTACAGAAAGATATGGATGATGGAAGCGTCGTTGAACTACTGCCCAGTTGGAAGATCGATCCAATTCCGGTTTCACTGGTTGTGCCAGTTTCCAAGCTGCGCAGGCCAGAAGTGTTAGCGGTTTCTCGGTACATCGTTAGTAGATTTCACAGAGGTCGTGATTTCTGAATGCAGCCATTGGAAAACCGTTTGGGAAAGTCCGTTTCGTCCCGCAGTGCGGGAGTTCGTGACCGCCCTGGCGAACGGCCGGTTAGCCAACGTACATGAAAACTCTCATTGCTCCGAAAACTCCCTGATCACATCGCGAATACGCTCCCGCTCTGCCTTTAACGCGGATCGCTGTGCGCCCGATAATCGCTTCTCTTTCAGAAGTAGTTTGGCGTCAGCCTCCGCCCTCTTCCAAGCCGGAAGATGCCGGGCCCGGATACAGGCGTTGGGACACTTTGTCGGCTGGCAGAGCGCAGTTTGCGGCTTGCTCTGGTCGGTGGCCGCCTTGAGACAAAGGGCCATCGTGGGATCGAAGAAACAATCTGCCAAAACGCCAATGTGAAACGTGCGGGCAAGATCGCCCAGCATCGTCCGCAGCCGTCCCCGATCGGCGATACGCGCGGGAAGCGAGTCAAGTTCGTTGACTGTTTCCTCGAACGAGACCGTCAGACGGGCCGCCGCCGGGCCACCGAACGTGTCACCGACCCGGTGTGCGTCGAAATATTCCAGGATGTCATCCAGTTGGCCGTACCGATGCTCTTGATCGACCTGTCGCATAAATCCGGACGGGCTCGATCCCGCATATCCTTCGAAGGCGGCGACCGAGGCGTGCTTGTACTGGATCATGCCAGCGATCGTGCCAAAGGGCCGGTTGGCGATGTGCCACGCGAGAGTGCGGCGAAACTGGCGGGTGGTGATCTTGAACGCCTTGTCCATGTGCGTCGTCGGGATCGACTCGACCGGATCGTTACTCGCCAATTCGGCATTGATATGGTCTCGGAAAGCGTTGAGGGAGCGCACGATCTCCGTCGACAGATGGGTCTTGCCCGCAGCCTTCACGTCGAGAACGGGCCAGAGCGTGTCGATGCCGTGCGCGACGCAGGCGTCCTTCGAGAGCCGTTCGAGGACACCGATCACCTCGGCGACTGGCTCTATCGTGATCCAATCTGCCGGAACCCCCGCCGCGCGCTTCCATTTGTACGCCGTCGAGCGCACCCGGTATCGCTCGATTAGCCCGTCCTCGCTGCGCTTGATGTCCAGACAGCCGGGGCGCATCGCCTGGACTTCGCAATCGCGCATGCCGGTCAGATAGGCGCAGAGGATGTATCCCGCTGCCTGCAACATACGCTCTTCGCGCTTCACCGCCAGATGATCGAAGCCCGAACGCCACGGCCGTTCGGTATCCGGGTCGCAAGAGACGGGCGTGTCGAAGCCGCCCCGTTCGACCCCGTGTTCAGCCATGTGGCGTTCGACCATCTGCCTCGCAGATTTCCGCATCCTGAGATGGCTTCCGGGGCTCATCCGCACATCAACACCCGCAACAAGATTCAGCAGATGCCAGTTAATCGGTGGGCTGTCCGCACTGTCGCGCGTCGCTCCGTTCGTCGGCTGCGCCCAGATCGGCACCCCGCGGCCTTCCCGCGCTCTTGCTGCGAGCCAGCGCTCAATCCGGGCGTAGCGCAAAGCAAGTGCATCTTTCCGGGGGCGATCCCGATCCGTCTTTACAAGACGCTCGGCACGGTCTGCTATTGCAGACAACTCGGCACGCGCAGCGAAGATGTCGCCCGCGAATACCTGCACGTATTTGAACGCCCAGTTCAATAGAGGCATCAGGATCGGCTCTGGAATGCGGGCCGTCCGGTTCTCCTGCGATTTCGAAGAATACCCCACGACGGACGCAGAACTCTGCCCTGGCCAGGGCTCGAATTGCAGACCGCCGCCGGGAAGGTGCATGCGATAATGATGCAGATGCCAGATCGGCTTGAGCAGCAGGGCGTTAACCGCCGGCTGCCGTGCCTTCGAGGTCATGACGGATTTTGCGTATCGATCCAGCAGCGCCTGATCGACTCCGGCAAGATCGACCGCGCCCACTTCATCATGAACAAACTCGAAGAATGGCCGTAAGTGATTGAAAGCCTGCCGGATACTCGCGGGTGGCAGGGGAGGTGCCCAGCCTGGAATGCGGATGTTGAGCCGTGCATGGAGATATGCCCGCATAGCTGCAGCCATCGCCGGGTCTGGCAGCGTGTCGAACCTGACGGTGCAATGGCATCGCCGCGCATTCTCCCGGAACACCGCCGGGCTCAGATCCCAGTGCTCGTCATCGTATCGCGAGAGCGCCCGCCGGTCATATCCGGCACGGAGCGGCGCATGCGTCAGGACCGGCCAGTAGGATCGATTCTCGAAATCGGGCTCAGGATATGATGTTTGCACTTCGATCATTGTGTAGCCTCAGGCGGCAGATATGTCGGCGGCGGATCGACTGCGAGTGAGGCCCGTGCCGTCGCGATCACCTCCTCCGGGAACGACGGCAGCACCTGCTGCGTGATCCGCGCGTGGACATGCCCGAACTTGGCGGCCCACTCCTCCGCGCCAAGCGCAGCCCTTTGGGCAACGATGAAATCCAGAAACCCCAGGATGGCGGGCAGCTTGCGTTCCGAGATGACCGCGTTGCGACAATCGAGACAGCCCCAGAAAGGATGGCTGCATGGCGCGCCGGGACTAGAGAACGGGCTGTCATAGAAACCCGAACAACTCGCAAGCCAGACATCCTGAATGTCTGCCGACGCGACGTGACCATCCCCTTGCGGCGGGATGCAATGCCGTGTGTCCGTGTGAGAGTCATCAACCGCTGGAACCGGGTCGGTCGTCACCGCCGCACCCGGTCGTATCGCGTCCTCCAAAGCATCGACGACGGTCGCCTCGTGAAGCGGACGCAAAGACGGAATATCGGCATAGTGTCGGGCGGCGATATCGACCGAATGTCCGACCGCGAAGCGCGCCATGTGGCCGCTGGTCTTGAGATACCAGAGCGCCTTGTGCGTCTTACGTAGCCGCGAGAGCAGCAGTGTGAGGGGGTGCCCGTCGTCATCGACGATGCCGTGGCGCGCTATCCAGTGGCTCAGCGTCAATTTGGGGTGCCGAACGACCGAACGGAAACCGCAGGCATGGTAAAACACAAAGAGCGCATCGGACGACTCGAACTGTCGCGCAGTTTGGGTCATCTTCACGATGGCGCGGATCAGACCACCGGGTGTCGTCGGTCCACCGTCCCGCACGCGCATCGCCTTTTGCGCAAGCCCGTGGGCGCGGCGTTTGGTGTAGCGAAGGGTGACAGTGCCAGCCGACGCATTGCTCAGGCAGTTGGTCTTGAGAGCCTTGACGCATTCGATCTCAAGGCCGGTATCGAGACTGAGCAATGTCAGTAATGGCGGAAGGTCGTGAACCGTCAGATAGAACCGGGCATAGATACCGTCGAGAAGCGATGACGTTGGCAGACCGCGTGAATAGAGCGCGCGGTAGAGGGCGGAGCTCGCCTTGTCATTGCGCGGAAGAAAGCCGCGTCGGGCGACCGCTTCATGCAGGGCGACGGCCCTCTGCCGAATGACCGGATCGGTGTGCGCAATCAGCGTCTCGGGCAGGTGCCCATCTATTCGCCGCATCATCATTGCGACATCGGCACGGGCCGCATCGCGCAATTGCCGGGCGACAAAGGGACTGTAGGCATCACGTGATCGGGGGCGCTCGAAGGGCCGTGCGCTGGTATATCGCAATCGGTCGCGCAGGCTTTGCGACACCCGGTCGGGCTGGTCCGCGTCGATCTCGCGGAAAACGACAACGGCCTTCGACAGGATCGTGAATGCATGGACCCGGCTCTTGCCTTCGGCATCCAACCAATCCTCGAACCCGTCGATATGCGCGGCTTCGATCTGACGACACGTCGTAAGGTTGGGCGCTTCCGACGCCAGAAAGGCGAAGAAAATGCGTACTGTGTTGGCATAGGCCATCACAGTCGAACGCGCGCCAAGCGGACCGCCGACCTCGGCCAGTCTACGAATGGCCTGGGCGGCGTCAATCGCCAGCGGCCGAGGCCGCAGGTCGGTGAAATCGAGCTGGGCGGTCCCGCCTGATCGGGCCACGATACTGAACCGCAGACCAGTCACCGAACTGGGTTCATGCGCGTCGACGGTGCCATCATCGGCTGAGAAGGCGGCAACGCGGCCCTTGCGCGGTCTGGCGGTCATAGAACGTCACCATCGCTCACAAGCGCAAGAAGCCTTTCCACGGCAGTATCCACCGTATCCGCCTGCGCCGCAATCTGGTCGAGATAGACATAGGTCGTCGTGATGCTCGCATGACCGAGCAGCCGCTGCACCTGTTGCAGCGGATCGCTCAAAAGCTGGCGGTAGGCCTCCATGCCGCTGACGTCATGTGCGGTATGACCGATCTGTTGTTCGATCAGCATGGCCAGCATATGGACGGCGAACGTATGCCGGAGCTGATGGGGCGACAGCCGGATATCGAGGCCCACACCGCTACAGCGCCGGCTTGCGCGCAGAAATATCGCCTCCCAGGAATTGAACCGAACCGGCAGCCCGATCTCTGACAGCCACAGCGCGGCTGGCGCATAAGGCACGCCCGCCTTGCAAAGAACAAGCCGCTGACGTTCTTCCGGATCGAACCGGTCGATACGGGCGCTGGAACCGTCTGGCAACGTGAGCATCGTCCGATTGCCTTCGGACCACTCGACAAAAATCGGCCGTGTGGTCCTGGTCCAAACCGATCGCGCCTTGAATTTGGCGATGGCACTGGCGCGCTCGATCTCGATGTAATCCTGAAGCCGCGCGATGACGCGGCGCGGGATCAGGATCGTCCGGCCACGATTGCCTTTGGAAACCGGTGGCGGCAACTCGAATCTGATTTGTCGCGGAGACCCTTCGCCAATGTCCTCGGCATCGACTTCGCAGGCCAACAGAGATCCCGCCTCTTCGAGCCGTAGCCCAGTCGAAACCAGCAGATCGGCAAAGAGCGCATTCCGCGTACCATTGCGGTCCCGCGCACCGGGCCGCTCGTGTCCCTTTCGCGTCAGGCCCCGGAGACCGAGCCTGTTGAACAGCCGATAGGTCTCCAGTGAAGCAAAATGAGGATGGGACGGCGCGGCGGATGGCTCATAGGCCATGTTGCGTTCTGTTTGGGCCGAGCGGCGACCAGCAATACCACGCTTCCAGACTTGCCGGTGCCGAAATGGACTGACAGCAATCAACTCCCGATCCACGCCCCACCGATAGAGCTTGTCAAGCGATGCGACGGAACGGTTCCAGGACGACGCGGAAATGCGATGAGAAGCACCGCTGCGTCGTCTTGTGCCGTGAAAGGCGACGACGTCATCATGTGACACAGACCAAACGGAAGTCGTGCGAGCCTGTTCCAGAAATCGAAGCCAGACAACAATGTCGTAACCGATGGCACGCAGCGTGTGCCGGGACCGCGTGCCGTTCAACGGAAGTTCCAGGAAAAACCGGTCGAGGTAGGGGTCATAAATTGTTCCATCGGCAAGGATCGTCGGAATGTCCCGATCAAGACCATCTACGTTGCGGGTCTCCTGAAGCCTAATATCACGTTCCACACCACTGCCCGCCCAAATAGCCCATGCCTGTGCACTTCATCCGACGGCGGTGATCAGGCCAGCCACCGCCAGCTTTGTGGTGAGCGCGGCGTCTGGCCTGACCACCCCCTGCGTTGCGCAACTGGCCTTGAAACCAGAAACGAACAGATGGTGCAGACTGTCAAGATAATGCGACCAGCTCTTCGCGTGCATAGCCTTCATCACCCCATTTTTTGCGCCCGAACTCACGGTCAAGACGGATTTTGTTCTTGGTCCAGTGGGCCTTATGCCGACATCGGCATAAGGCCCATAATGCCGCGCTCCGGTTTATGCCGCGC
>NZ_LPUY01000092.1 GCF_001518015.1 Tritonibacter horizontis | reverse complement strand
CCGAGGACAGCGTCCAGCCCTCGCTCGCGGAGACGGTGCCCGAAAGCTTTGCCGCACGACTGCGGGCCAAAGGCGCGCGCGTGGTCCGCGCCGGAGCAACCTACGAGGCCAGCATGGCCGCCGCCGCCACCGCCGCCGAGGTCGAGGGCTGGACGCTGCTGTCGGACAGCTCATGGCCCGGCTACATGGATCTGCCCTATCGCGTCATGGAGGGGTATGTGCAGCTCGCGCAGGAGGTCAGCACCCAGATCGACACGCCGCCAACCCATATCCTGTTGCAGGCCGGCGTCGGCGGGTTTGCCGCCGCCATCGCCGCCCATGCCCGCCGGGTCTGGGGGGCAACGCCGACCATCGTGGTTGTCGAACCCACCGCCGCCCCCGCCCTGATCGAGAGCATTCGCGCCGGGGCGCTGGTTGAAACAACCGGCCCGACCTCTGCCATGGGGCGGCTGGACTGCAAGACGCCATCAATGATCGCGCTGCAGGGGCTGGCGCGGGATGCGGATCTGTTTGTCACCATCAGCGAACAGGACGCACAAATGGCCGTGGAGCGGCTCGCTGGTCATGGGATCGCGACCAGTCCTTCGGGGGCCGCCGGGCTGACTGCGCTGCTGGCCAATGCAGAGCTCGTGCCCCCGACTGCCCAGGTGCTCGCCTTTCTGACAGAAGGCGCACAGGATGACTGAGCGGTCGCTGGTCTTTCCTGTCGCGGAATTCCGGGCCCGGGTGCGCCGACTTCAGGCAGGCATGGCAGCTGCCGGGTTGGAGGCCGTCCTTCTGACCACGGCGGCCGATATATTCTACATCTCCGGTTTTCTCACCCGTTTCTGGGAGAGCCCGGCCCGCCCGTGGTTTGTGGTGCTGCCCGCCACCTGCGACCCCGTCGCAGTCATCCCCACCATTGGCGCCGCGCTGATGCGACAAAGCTGGATCGAACACATCCAGACCTGGGACGCGCCAGACCCGGTCGACGACGGGGTCAGCCTGCTGGCCGGGGTTCTGGCAGATCTGGTGCCGGAACAGGGCCGCATCGGTGTCCCGATGGGGCTGGAGACCCACTTGCGAATGCCGCTGGCTGACTATCACCGGCTCTGTGGACAGCTCGCCCCGCGCGCATTCGTTGACGCCACGGATTGCCTCCAGCGCGTGCGCGAAATCAAATCCGAGGCGGAAATTGCCAAGATCCGCAACAGCTGCGCCATCGCGGCACGGGCCTTTGACCGGATACCGGAGATCGCCGGGGCCGGCCGACCTCTCGACGCTGTCTTTCGCGGTTTTCAGGCGCTCTTGCTGGAGGAAGGCGCCGATTGGGTCAGCTACCTGGCCGGCGGTGCCGGACAGGACGGCTACCGCGATGTGATTTCCCCGGCCCGGACCGTGCCGCTGGTCGCAGGAGACATCCTGATGTTGGATACCGGCGCGGTACACGACGGGTATTTTTGCGATTTTGACCGCAACTATGCGATTGGCCGCGCCTCGGATCTGGCCCGACGGGGGCACGCGGGGCTTTGGGCTGCGACACAGGACACCCTTGCCGCCATCCGCCCGGGCCTGCGGGCCTGCGATCTGCACCGCCTTTTGCACCGCTCAATCGTGGCGCAGGGCCTGACGCCCGGCGGCGGGCGACTGGGGCACGGGCTGGGTGTGACGCTGACCGAATGGCCCTCGTTGACAGCGCGCGACCAGACCCCCCTGCGCAGCGGCATGGTCCTGACCCTGGAACCGGGTGCGGTCCTGCGCCCAGGCGTCACCATGGTCCATGAGGAAAACATCGTCCTGCGCGAGACCGGCGCGGAACTCCTGTCGCCGCGCGCCCCAACCGATCTGCCGGAGCTGCTGTGATGACCGCTTTTCCCTACACGTTGACAGAGGACCCGCGCCCCTGTTTTGGCCTCGTCGCCTTGCAGGTCGATGAGACCATCGAAGATGATTTTCGGCGCATGTTCCCACTGGAAACGGCCCGGCTGCATGTCACACGGGTCCCCTCGGGTGCGGAGCTGACCCCCGAAACCATCGCCGGGATGGAGACCGACCTGCCCGCTGCCGCCGGGCTGTTGCCCGCTGCGGTGTGCTTTGATGCGATTGCCTATGGCTGCACATCCGGCACCACGCTGATCGGCGCGCCCCGGGTGCAGGCCCTGATCCAGAGCCATGCCCGTACCACCACGGTCTGCAATCCGTTGACCGCAGCGCTTGCGGCGATCCAGGCGCTCGGCCTCGTTCGGGTGGGGATCGTTTCGCCCTATATTCCATCGGTTGCGGCGCCAGTGCGCGCCGCCTTTCAGGCCGGGGGCCTCACCGTGCCGGATATGCTGGGATTTGGCGAATGCATCGAATCCCGCGTGGCCCGCATTTCCGAAGCCTCGCTGCGCGCGGCGACCCTGGAGCTGGCCCGCCGCAACACGCTGGACGCGGTGTTCCTGTCCTGCACCAATCTGCGCACCCTGCGGCTTATTCCGGAACTGGAAGCCTTGCTGGGGGTTCCGGTTCTCAGCTCCAATCAGGTTCTCGGCTGGCATATGGCGCAGCTTGCCGGGCATGGCTCCGTTGCCATCCCCGGCAGATTGGCGTCAGCGCGATTGCCCTGACCGCACCGCCACCGGCGGCCCCGAAACCTATTGACCGCAGCGCACCATATCGCGCGGCATTTCCGAAAATATTTCGGCCCCCTCTGGGCGCAGAATGACGATTTCTTCCAGGCGGACGCCGAACTGACCTTCGAGATAGATCCCCGGCTCTATGGAGAAAACATTGCCCTCCTCCAGAACCCCGTCGGAGTTTCCAGCGATATAAGGCGGCTCGTGGATGTCGATCCCCAGCCCGTGACCGGTGCGATGCAGGAAGTTCGCGCCATATCCCGCCGCCGCAATCACGTCCCGCGCCGCCTTGTCGACATCGGCCGCCCGCGCGCCGGGTTTGGCCACTGCCAGCGCGGCCTGCACAGCGGCCTCCACCACATCAAAAACCTCGGTGTAGGTTTCATCCGGCGTGCCGAAAAACCCGCTGCGGGTCATGTCCGATGGATACCCGTCAATGCGGCAGCCCGTGTCGATCAACACCGCCATGTTGTCTTCCAACCGGGTCGCGCCCGGATAATGATGCGGAAAACCGGCCGAAGCGCCGAAACAAATCGAACAGAACACCAGTGTCGCGCCCGCGTCCTGATAGGATGATTTGATGATCTCGACCACCTCTTGCTCGGTGATGCCGACCTTCAAGGCGGCGAAGGCAGCCTTGACCGCCCGGTCGTTGATCAAATGCGCTTTCTTGATGGCCCGAAACTCTGCGTCGTCCTTGGCCGCGCGCAAAAGACCAACCGTATCCTCGGTAAAGCGGCGGCGCGGACCATCCAGCGCATCCAGCAGCCGCAGCGCGAAATCGGTGCGCATCGTTTCGTCCAGAACAACCGAAAGGCCTGAACCGGTCGCATCGCAAGCCGCCAGCAGTTCGCTCAGGGCCGCCTCCGGCCCGTCGTCATCCCGCCAGGCGTGAAACGGCAGCGCCGTGTCGGCCCGCGCCGCAGCGGCATTCAGCGCCGGCATCAGGAACCCGGCATAATCCTGGCTGACCAACAACATCACGGGACGCTCGTCCCCATGCGGGTGGACGCCGGTCAACCACGCCATATGGCTCGACGGGCCCAGCGCGACAAGGTCGGTCTGCGTTGCCGCCATGCGGGCCCGCAATGCGGCAAGGCGTGTCTCGGTCAGGGCAAAAGTGGTCATCTTGGGGCTCCGGCGTATTGAATTTTCGCGTCGAGAAGAAAACCGGAACGCATGATCGACAGCGCCCCGGATGACGCCAACCTAGCCGCAGACGCCGCAGGATGCAGCCGCAAAAACGCGCAATCCGGCGTTCTGTCCTTTGGCGCGATTGCCCGCGGACGCAGGCCCGGCGCGGCCGACCTCTGCCTGCCGACATCGGCATGTTTCAGGGGCCGGCCCGCAGAGGCCCCGCGTTCAGGGCAGCAGTTCGGAGGGATCGGCAATCGGGACCAGGCGTGCCGCCTTGCCCAACCCAAGTTCCACCAATTGTTCCGACGGCTGTTCGCTGGCCCGCCCATCGGCACCGCGATACCCCTTAAGGCGACCAGTATCGATGGATTTCATCGCCTCAACCGCCAGCCCGAAATGGTGGCCATCCTTGGACAGGATCAAGATGCCCGCCTCGCTGCCGAACTGGCCGATGCCGCTGCCCCGCCGTTGCGCGCAATCGTAGACCGGCATCAGGCGATCCCGGTAGGACAGGTTGACGAGGTGGCCGTCAAAATCGGACGGACCAAACTCGACCGGCACCCGCATGATTTCGCTGACGGCCTCGATCGGGACAGCAAAATCGCCCGCCGCGCAGACGGTCAGGTAGCGGTTCGACTGCGATCTGAGACCCGCGAGAGACGCAGGGCCGCAGCCTTGATCCTTGGGGTCCGCGCCCTCGACCGCAGCGATGCTGACAACCCCGCCAAGTCGGCTTTGTGGTTCCGGCTTTTTGCGATGCGAGGCGGCGGCAAATTTCAACAGATCCGCATCCTCGCGGCAGGCAGCCACATTGATGACAAAACACTGGTTGCCCGCTGCATCGATATGGACGCCATCAAATAGCGACCACCGCGTGGTGACGCTGGGTGGAAAGCCATAAATCGCGTCTTCTTCAATGTTCACAACGCTCAAGACCTGATCGACGTTGAAAGCCAGCGCCTTGTCATCGGGGTATTCGATGATGATCCCCGCGGCCTCTGTCGGGCGGGCGCCGGAACTTGCAAAGCCCAGATTGGCCAGCGTATCCAACATCGGCATTTCCATACCGTGGCGCGTGATCAGCCCCATGCAACTGCCGCCGCTCACCGGCCAGGGTTTCAGAACGCAAGTCGGCACCGTCGACGCGATGTCCTTCATTGCAATCAGAAAATTCAGGGTGCCTACGCGAAACCGGATATGAGCGATCCGACGAACACTGGCCCGTCGGCGTGCCGTTTCAGAGACTTCGTCAGAGGGGGCCAGGGGCACATTCAACAGTTCCGACACCGACAGCATCGAAAAATGCCCATGGGTGTCGCAAATGTAGCCGCCGCAAATCAGCGAATCCTGGTCGGCGGGCAGGTTTTGGGCCCAGGTGTCGCCCAGTTGAAGCAGGCAGCGCACCGCATCAACCAGCAATCCGGTGACCCGCCCATTGGCACGCACGACAACGATAACACCGTTGTCTGTGGACCCTGTCCCCGCCTCTGTGGTGTCAACAGCCTCCCGCTCTGTCGCGGCCTGAAGGCAGGTCGGGGCCTCCAATCCGAGGCGGCGATGCAGCGCCTGCACCGGGATCGCCTTGCCACGCAGCAGCACACCACCGACAAGATCCGGGTGCTGGCTCGGCAGGCGTTGAAAGGCGGAGGGAGCCGGGATCACTTCGCGGACATGTTCGATTGGGATGGCAAACAACATCCCGCCGATATCGACCACGCCGACCAACAGGTCGGCAGGGTCTTCGCCTGTGATTTTGGGCTGATCGTCCCCGACGTTCTGCACGAGATCAGGCCGCCTTGGGATCGTCTGACAGTTCAGCGATCAACTGTTCCACCTGTTTGGAGGCAGAAAGCTGATTGGTTGCGGCGGTGGAGATCTGATCCACGGATTGCCCTGTCAGATTGACGCTTTCGACGATGCGAGAGAAGGCGTCTCTGGCGGCGACAGAACGGGTGGTGCCCTGATCGACGCGCACCTCCGATTCCGCGATCAGGCGCGAGATCTTATGCGCCGCTTCGGAACTGCGTTCAGCCAGTTTTCGCACCTCTTCCGCCACAACAGAAAACCCGACCCCGTGCTCCCCTGCCCGCGCGGCCTCGATGGCGGCATTGAAGGCCAGCAAATTGGTCTGGTTGGCAATTTCACCGATCACTTTGACGATCTCGGAAATCTCACCAGAGGAGCGCTGCATCAGTTCGATCGACTCGATCGTGTGGTTCAGCGCCTCAAAGCCCTGGGTTGCGTTCTCTTCGGTCACCGCCGCTTTGTTGCGCGCTTCACCCGAAGCAAAGGAAATGTCGGAAATCGCCTCGCTCAGGGAGTTGACGGCTGCCATCATTTCGGCGGCCTTCTGCTGGATGGCCTTTTCCCGCGCGACCTGATCGGTGATGTCGGATGCATATTTGATCACCCCCATCGGCGCGCCCTGCAGATCCATCAGTGGCGCGTAAGTGGCCTGGATATGCACATCACGGCTGAATTTTCCGATGCGGTGAAAGCGCCCGGACTGGAATTCGCCCCGATTGAGCGCCAGCCAGAAATCCCGGTATTCCTGTGATTTCAGATGATCGGGCGCGCAGAACATGGAATGGTGCTGGCCCTGAATTTCGCGCAGAGAATACCCCATGACGCTGAGGAAATTTTCGTTCGCAGCCATCACATTGCCGTCCAGGTCAAATTGCACCACCGCCTGACTGCGGTTCATCGCTTCGATCTTGTTGGTGGCATCAACAGCGCTCTTTTTCGCCTCGGTCACGTCGGTGGCGTATTTGACGATCTTCACGGGTCTGCCGTTCAAATCGAAGATCGGGTTGTAGGTGGCCTGGATCCAGACCTCCTTGTCTCCGCGTCCGAAACGTTTGTATTCACCAGAGGCAAATTCGCCCCGCCCCAGCGCCGCCCAGAATTCACGGTACTTTTCGCTGGCGGCGTACTCCGGGTCGCAGAACATCTTGTGTTTCTGGCCGATGACATCCTCTTTGTCATATTCCATCAAGGACAGAAAATTGTCGTTCGCGCTCAGGATGGTGCCGTCGAGGTCAAATTCAATGACAGCCTGGCTGCGGCTGACGGCATTCATTTTCGCCTCGAATTCAACAGCGATTTCCTTGGCCACGGTCAGGTCGTTGGCGAATTTGACCACTTTGATCGGCTTGCCGTCCAGATCGAAAACCGGGTTGTAGGTGGCTTGAATCCAGAGATCCGTGCCATCCTTGCGCACGCGCTGATACACGCCACTGTCGAATTCCCCCGCGCTCAACTTGCGCCAGAAACTCACGTATTCACGGCTCGCGGAATGGTCCTTGGTGCAGAATATCCGGTGATGCTGACCGACGATTTCCTCCAGGACGTAGCCCGCCAGATCCAGAAAGATTTCGTTGGCCCAAAGGACATGACCGTCGAGGTCAAATTCGATCACGGCCTGGCTGCGGTTCGCGGCCGCAAGACGGGCTTCCATTTCGGCGCGCTTCTGATGCGCGGCGCTGACATCGGTGGCGAATTTCACAATCTTGAGCAGCTTGCCATCGGGGCCGAAAACCGGGTTGTAGGACGCCTGGACCCAGACCGGTGTGCCATCTTTTGTCAGACGACGGTATTCGCCGTGGGTGTATTCGCCAGACGACAGTTTTTGCCAGAAGCTCTTGTACCTGGCGCCCTTGACCGTTTCCGGATCGCAGAACATGCGATGGTGGCGCCCGACGATATCTTGTCGGGTATAGCCCATCAGCTCGAGGAAATTGGCGTTGGCGTCAAGGATCGTGCCATCAAGGTCAAATTCAATTACCGCGTTGCTGCGGCTCAGCGCTTCGAGTTTGCTCGCGCTGTCGGCCGATTTCAACTTGGTTTCGGTTACATCCATGGCGTATTCGACAATGCGGACCACGCCGCCTTCTCGATCGAAAATCGGATTGAACGCGGCCCGGACCCAGATCTGGTTGCCCTTGCGATCTAGGCGTTGATATTCGCCCTGGACCGCGTGCCCGGCGCAGAGGTCATCCCAGAACCCGGAAAACCCTTTTGGCTTGCCAGAGACCTCGGGCCAGAGGACCGCCTGAGGCGCGCCGACGATGTCATTGCGATCATATCCCATCAATGTGCAGAAATTGTCGTTCACCTGCATGATGGTGCCGTCGATGTCGTATTCCACAATCGCCTGGGCGGTCTCGATGGCGGCAACATAGCCCAGAATAGCCTCGTCCGGTTCCACGACACCGCCTGACAGGAAAACATTGCCATCGTGGGATTTCTGCATGAAGCCAAAGAATTGCGGCGAAACCGGCGTATCGTCGAGCCGAACCCGAAACGGAAGGCTGCCATTGCCTGCCGCCGTGGCGGTCACATCCCGCTGCAAACAGTCCTGTTTGACGACCAGATCGGTCAGAGTGGTCACTTCGCTGGTTTTCAGGCGCGAGAACTGCGCATGGGCGGTTTCGCTGGCGGCAATGACCTCGAGCGTTTCAGGATGAACCTTGAGAATAATGGCGTGGTTCATCAAAGCTTCACCGGCGCCTTTGAGGTCTATCTCTACGAACTTCTTGACCATCTGCCCAAATCCTCTTGCTCGAACCTGCGGGAGGTTCCTGAATCTCATCAACTTTGCCGGGAAGGTCGCATAGGTTCGCTTAAAATGACGTAAAGGGGCAGCCCCCTCTGTGCCCGCTTTTGCAAGAGGTGAATGGCCACGACACAGGGGCGTTTTTCGACGCGCGCCCCGCCCGCGCGGGTCAGCCGCAGGCTAGCGGCTGCGGGCCGCCGCGAGAATCAGGTCCGAGGCTTTTTCAGCGATCATGATGACCGGCGAGGCGGTATTGCCCGACACGATTTTCGGCATCACCGATGCATCGACCACCCGCAGACCTGACAGCCCGTGAACCCGCAATTCCGCATCCACAACGGCGCGCGGATCTGATCCCATTTTGCAGGTGCCGACGGGGTGAAAGATCGTTGTGGCAATGTCGCCCACGGCATCGAGGATCTCCGCGTCGCTGTTGCAATTGGGGCCGGGCAGGATTTCTTCCGGCGCGTGCGGCACCAGGGCCTGGGCTGTCATCACCTCGCGCACCTGTTTGATCGACGCCAGCGCAACCGCCTTGTCCTGCTGCGTCGACAGGTAGTTCAGCCGGATCTCTGGCTGCACGTCCAAATCGGCCGCCTGGATATGGCTCGCCCCGACGCTCTCGGGCCGCAGGTTGCACACCGAGACTGTAATGGCGGGGAAAGGATGCAGCGGATCCCCCAGCTTGTTGGTGGACAAGGGCTGCACGTGGTATTCCAGATCCGGCATGTCCAGATCGGGCCGTGATTTGGTAAACATGCCAAATTGACTGGGCGCCATCGACATCGGACCACTGCGGTTCCAGCCATATTGCAGGGCAATCCTGGCCTTGCCCGTCAGGCTATTTACCATCGTGTTCAAGGTCTTGGCGTTCTGAACCTTGTAAACGGTGCGAATTTGCAGATGGTCTTGCAGGTTTTCGCCAACGCCGGCCAGCGCATGCCGGGTCTCGATCCCATGCCGCGCCAGAAGGTCGGGCTGCCCGATCCCGGAAAGCTCCAGCAGCTTTGGCGAGTTGATCGCGCCGGCTGCCAACAGGACCTCATGCCCCGCACCGGCCCGCCGCAATGCTCCCTTGTGATGGTATTCCACCCCACACACGCGTTTGCCGTCGAGGATCAGGCGATGGGTATGGGCCTCGGTCAGGACCCGCAGATTGGTGCGTTTCATCGCAGGCCGCAGGAAGGCCTTGGCCGTGTTCCAGCGCACGCCCTTGTGCTGGTTCACCTCGAAGAACCCCGACCCTTCATTGTTGCCGTCGTTGAAATCCGCGCGCGGTTTGATGCCAAATTCCTCGGCCCCTTTCTGCACCGCGCGCAAGATGTCCCATTTCAGGCGCTGCCGCTGCACTTTCCACTCGCCACCGCCCCGATGCAGCGGGCTGTCGCCGCCGTGGTGGTCTTCGGATTTCAGGAAATAGGGCAATACATCCTGCCACCCCCAGCCCGGATTGCCCAGCTGACGCCAGATATCGTAGTCAGCCGCCTGGCCACGCATGTAGATCATGCCATTGACCGATGTGCAGCCGCCCAGGACCTTGCCCCGCGGATAGGTCAGCGCACGCCCGTTCAGCCCGGCCTCGGGTGCGGTTGTCATCATCCAGTCGGTGCGTGGGTTGCCGATGCAATAGAGATAGCCAACCGGAATATGCACCCAGTGGTAATTGTCGCTCTTGCCCGCTTCGAGCAGCAAGACCCTGTTCTGCGGATCCGCGCTCAGGCGGTTGGCAAGAACACAACCGGCCGTGCCTCCGCCCACGATGATATAGTCATAGGTGTCGCCCAGCTCTTCGGTTCCGTGCATGTCAGGTGTCTGCCTTGAGTGTTGCCAGCTGCGCCCAGGCCGGTTGCAGCGCCAGATTGAGGTCACTGTAGAGCTTGTAGCGGCGATCGTAATGCGCGCGCATCTCTACATTCGGCGCAAAGTGCGACTGGGTTCGTGTCATCCGTTTAACAGCCCCCCTGTAATCTTCTGCGAGACCGGTCGCGACTGCAACGCCGATTGCAGCCCCCAGGGCGCCTGTTTCGCGCGCTTCGGCAACCCGGATCGACACGCCGAGACAATCCGCAAAGATCTGCGGCCAATGGGGGCTGCGCGCGCCACCGCCCGACAGCACGGCGGCCTCGAACCGGACGCCTGCCCGGCGCAGAACCTCGATGTGGCGGCGGTGCTCAAAAACCACGCCCTCAAACAGGGCCCTCAGCAGATGCCCCTCGCCGTGCCATCCCGCCAGACCGAAATAGCCGCCGCGAAACTCCGCGCCCTGACCTGATCCATAGAGAAACGGCTGGCAGATCGGGTCATCAAGCGCCGGCGTCACCTGCCCAAGGAGTTGATTGCAATAACCAAAAGGGTCCTCGTGATGCGTGCCGCGCTCAACCAGGGTCCGGACATACCATTCCAGATTGGCAGCAGAGGTTGCGGAGGAGTCGATATTGACGAACCGGTCCTTGGCAAAGCCGGACACCATAAAGACCGAAGGGTCGACCACCGGCGCCTGTGAAAAGACCTGGTTGACCGACCAGGTGCCCGCGATGATCGACGCCTCGCCGGGGTCGCTGACGCCCGACCCCAGCGCCGAGGAGATCACATCGAAGAAACCGCCAATCACTGGCGTGCCCTCGGCCAGGCCGGTCTCTTGCGCGGCGCGGGCGGTGACATGGCCCGCGATATCCGCCGGCTGGATCAGCCGGGGCAGCAGGGCCTCGGCCCCGTCCAGCCCATACAGCGCCAGAAGCTCCGGATCATAGTGGCAGTCGGGCATCCGAGTCAGCCCGCAGCCGGACATATCAGAGGTCTCGCTGACCCGCGCACCGGTCAGCTGGAAGGTGATGAAGTCCTTGCAGAGGAACACCGTCCCAATGCGGTCGTAGATCTGCGGGCGGTGGCGTTTAAGCCAGGCCAGCAGCACCGGAGTTTGCGATGGCCAGGGTTTTTGCAGACAGATCTCGTGCAGCTTGACGCCACTCTCGCGGCTCAGCGCTGCCGCCAGATCCGCGGCACGGGTATCCAGGGACTGAATGCCGATCAAGGGCGCATCGCTGCGGTCGAGGGCATAAAGACCGTTGCCATGGCCGGCGCAGCCGACACCGGCGATCTGTTCGGGGGCCACCCCGGCACGCGACAGGCAATCGCGGATGACCTGCCCCGCGTTGCGCCAGAGTTGCGACAGATCCCGCTCCACATGGCCCGGCATCGGCGTGGTGCTGGTGCCATCCTGTGCGCTCATCGCGACCTGGCGTCCGTCAAGGTCGAACAAGACCGCCTTGATGATGGTATTGCCCGCATCAAGGCCAAGCAGATAAGTCTTTCGATCAGCCACGATTATAAATATCCCATGCTTCTGCGCCATCCGCCCCGTTGTGGATCATCGCCATCAACGCGCGCACCACCGCCTTTGGGTTGTCATGCTGATAGATATTGCGGCCATAGACCATCCCCTTTGCCCCCTGGGCCATCAGGGCGGCGGATTTATTCAAAACGGTCTGCAAATCTTCCTTGCCGCCGCCACGGACCAAGACCGGCACCCGGGCCGCCTCCACCACGCGGTGAAAGTCTTCGGGGTTTTCGGTCGGGTCGGCCTTGATGATGTCAGCGCCCATTTCACTGGCCAGCCGGGTCAATGTCACGATCTTGTCGGCATCGCCGTCAACCTGATAGCCACCGCGAATATCGTTGGGCAGCATCACCAGCGGCTCGATCATCAGTGGCATTCCATAAGTCTGGCAGGCCGCCCGGACCCGCGAGATATTTTCAACGCATTGCCGGAACAGCTCCGGCTCGTCCGGCAACATGAACAGATTGACGACCACCGCAGCCGCATCCATTTCCAGCGCGCCGATGAGCGGCTCTTCGGCGTTCTGCAACATCGACCACATCTCGCGGTGACGTTGATCGTTGTAGGGATTGCCCATGTCGATCCGCATCACCAGTGCGGGTTTGTCCTTTTCCGGACGTGATTGCAGCAAATCCGCCTGACCATAGGCGCATTGGATGGCGTCGGGCCCGGCGCCAATCAAAGTGTCCATCACGCCTGCGATATCCTCCAGCCCGACGAGAAAGCTGGGTTCGTTGCAGACGCCGTGGTCGATGGCCACATCAAGGCAGCCTCCATTTGAGAACATCCGGTTCATGCGTGCTTTTTGACTCAGGCGCATTTTGTGTTTCCTTGCGTGTCACGAAGTTTCAGAGTTTCAGCGGTGACGCTGTGATAGTGGTCCAGGTCCTGAACCAGGTTGGTGATCTGGCGTTCTGTTTGCTCGGTCGTCAGCCCCCGTTCGCGGCACAGGACCGCAGCCAGGGCGGTGATGATCCGCATCGACAGCACGCCGGAGATCGCCAGATCGGTCCGGCGCAATGCCAGGTCACAGAGGGTTTCCACCTGTTCCGTACGGATCAGATGGGCAATTTCACCTGTGGTGTAGAAGGTGGTCGGTGCCAGGCGGGCATCGTCGGGCGGGCAGGCCGCCGCGACCGTCGCGGCATGGCTGCCATAGCGCGCGATCAGGTGCCGGATACGTCCCGGCGGCAGGGCGAACTCCCGCTGCAAGTCCTGCTCCGTCGCTTTTGCGTCGAACTTCGCCCCGCCGCCGATCTGTCGGCCTAGCGTGCCCGTACGCCGGGATCGGCCCAGCTCTGCCAGAGCCAGATCCGCAGCCTGTTCGGCAAAGGCGCGAAACGTGGTCCATTTGCCCCCGATCATGCAAAGCTGGGTCACATCCCCGCGCAGCACCCGCACGTCGTGGCCGCGCGAGATCCGGCCGGTAAAGTCCTGATCGCTTTTCGGAAGCGGCCGAATACCCGAATAGCTGAACACGATCTGGCGCGGGTCCAGCGCGATTTCGGGAAAGATCCGCTGCAGCGAAGCCAGAATATACGCCGTTTCCTCCGGTTCGCATCGCACGCGGGTCGGATCGGCGACCCGAATATCGGTGGAGCCCGCCAACACCCGATCATGAAACGGGAACACGATGCAAACGCGGCCATCTTCGTTCTCAAAATAGGCCATATGACCGTTGAGCGCGGACAGCAGCTCCGGGTTTTCAAGGATCAGATGCGAGCCTTTGGTGCCCTCGACCATCCGGCCCTCTGCGCGGGCGCCCAGCGAAGACACCGTTTCATCCAGCCAGGCCCCGGTTGCGTTCACGATCAGCCCCGGAACAATCGGGACCTCTGCGCCCCTGCGCGTGCATCTCAGGTCGAACCCTTGTCCGTTGCGCCGGATCTCGGCGTAGTTGAGGGCCACACACCCGGGCGCGAAACGCGCCACATCGGCGATCATCTCCAGGCATAGGCGTTCCGGAAACCCGATCCAGGCGTCATGATAGACGGCGGAAAACTTCGCCATTCTGGTCAGTTTGGGCCAGTCCCGGCGGGTGCGCTCAGCGCCCGCGAACCGGTGCCGGGGGAGCATCCTGCGTTTGCGCGTGATCCAGTCATAAAGCGCAAGCCCCAGCTTGATCGGAACCGCGCCCCGCCGCGCCGGCGTCCCCCCGGCGCCAACAAAACTGGCCATGGAATTGAACATGCCGGAAAACATCGAGGTGATCGGGATCAGCGTCGGCAGCGGGTAGACCATATGGGGCGCGTTTTCGAGCAACGCGTCCCGCTCGCGCAGGGATTCGCGAACCAGGTCGAACTCGCCATTCTCCAGATAGCGCAACCCTCCGTGGATCATGCGCGACGGGGCAGCGCTGCATCCCGATGCAAAATCGTTTCGCTCCACCAGCAAAACCCGCAGCCCCTGAAGCGCCAGATCGCGATAGGTTCCGATCCCATTAACTCCGCCGCCCACCACGACGACGTCGAACGCCCCATCCCGCACCAAGGCCTGCCACTGTGTGTCGCGTTGATCGGACATATCTTCTCCGTTCGTCGGGATCGGCCCGGCGTTAAATTGCGTCAAAGTGAAACGAGTGTCGCGGCGGGGTCAGCCGTCCAGATCTTGCAGGTGCATCGCAGCGGCGGCGCTGATCGCCGCGCCTTCGTCAGCGCTCAGGCGAAGCTGCCCTGCCTTGGCGTTTTCGACGGCTTGCCGGGGATCTCTGGCACCGCAGAGGGAGAAGGTGATCCCAGGCTGCTGCAAGGTCCACGCAATGACGATCTGTGCCCGGGTTGCACCATGGGCGTCAGCGATGGGGTCTATCGCCGCCATCAGCTGCGCCACTTTTTCGCGATTGGCCTGCGAAAACCGCGGGTTGTCCTTGCGTTGATCATCGCCGGAAAACTGGCGATCCGGCCCCATTTTTCCGGACAACAGACCCAGCGACAGCGACGAATAGCTGAGTACAGAGACATTGTTTTCCACGCAAAGCGGCACCATGTCGGTCTCCAACCCCCGTGCGATCATGGAGTATTCTTCCTGCACCGCGTCGAGCTGCCCCGCAGCGAGGTAGGCGCGCAGATCTTCGGGTGTGGTGTTACTGGCCCCGATGGAGCGGATCTTGCCCGCCTGTTTCAGGCTCTCCAGCGCCGCCATGGTTTCATCAACCGGGGTCGTCGGATCCTGCCAATGCGTAATGTAGTGATCGATGTAATCGGTGCCGAGCCGTTTCAGGCTCTGCTCGACCTCGTGGATGATGCCATCCTTGCCCAGATAGCGATGGACGGGCTGCCCCTCGTAATCGAAGAAATGGTTGCCTTTCTGGACATGCCAGACAAGGCCGCATTTGGTGGCAAGCACCACCTTGTCCCGCCGTCCCGCGATGGCCTTGCCGACAATATCTTCGGCCCGGCCCTGACCATAGGCCGGTGCGGTGTCGATCAGGCTGATACCCGCATCGATCGAGGCCTGGATCGCGGCGATGGACTGCGCCTCATCGGTGCCGCCCCACATCCAGCCACCGATGGCCCAGGTTCCCAGGCCGATGGCAGAGGTCTTGATCCCCGAGCCGCCGATTTCACGCGTGAGCATTTCATGCGACATTTTCTTTTCCTTCTCTTAACTTGAGCACTGCTTCGGCGGTGTCTTCATCGACGATCAGTGAATTCAGATAGCCACCGCTCAACGCAGCAGAGATCGGGCGCACCTTGCCTGCGCCTGCGGCGATCCCGATAACCTTTGGGCACCGGTTCAGCTCAGTCGGGGACAGGGCGACCAGGCGGGAGTTGAGCGCGAAATTCGCAACCGCGCCGGTGTCCCGGATCAAATGGGCCATGAATTCGCCCACCACCCCGGTGCCGACCAGCATCTTGCGGTCCGCTTCTGGCACCGGATGCAGATCGTAGTAGCTCGACTCGGCCGGCTGCACCGAGCCGATACCCACCAACGCAACATTGGCCCGCCGCGCCAGCTCCAGAACTTCGCGGATCGAGCTGACCTCCATCAGCATGTCCCGCTGGGCGCGGCTTTCGGCAAAGAGCGGCGCATGCAGCAACATCGTCTTGCCCCCCAGACGCTGGGCGAGGCGCGTCGCCAAATGGTTCACATCGGTGAAATACTTGCCCTGCACACCCCCGGTCAAAGGCACGACGGTCACATCCCATTGGCGGTCGATGTCGAGACATTCAACAACGGCACTGACCGCCTTGCCGCCGGTAATGGCGATCACATCCCCGTCGCGCAGCGTCTCGGCAAGATGACTGGCGGCGGCCTGACCGACCTGCTGCAAGGTCGCCTTTTCGCTGCCTTCCACGGTTGGCGTGACCATCGCACTGCTGAGCCCATCCGCGCGGACCAGCGCATCCTCCAGCTCCACCAGACGCTGAAACGGGCTTTCGACCTCGATCTTCAGCATACCAAGCTTGCGGCCCTGGGTGATCAGCCGGTTTACCTTGGACGTGGACAGGTTCAGTTGCTCGGCGATTTCGGCTTGTTTGCGTCCCTCGACGAAATGAAGCACCAAGACCGTCTGGATCTGCCGGATCGTCTCATATTCGGGCATTCTGTCGATCATTGCGTCACTCCCTTCGCTCAGCGCCGTTTCTTGTTGAGGTAGTGATCAATGGTCACAGCGGTGAGCAGAATTGATCCGCGAATGATGTCTTGCCAGTAGACGGAGACATCCAGGAGCGCCAGCGAACTGGACACCACCGACAACAGCACCGCCCCGAGGATCGCCCCGAAGATGGAACCGGAGCCGCCATTGAGGCTGGCGCCACCGATCACGGCCGCGGCAATCACGTTCAGTTCCATCCCAAGCCCGAACGTCGGCTGGGCAGACCCGAAGCGCGCCATATAGATGATCCCGGCGACGCCACAGAGCGCCGAACAAAGCGTCGTGGTCAGAAACACCACCTTCTTGGTGCGGATACCGGAATAGGCGGCGGCTTTTTCGTTGCTCCCGGTGTAAAAGACCTTTCGGAACATCGTCGTGCGGCGCAGCATGAAATCAAAGGCGATCACCACCACCACGAAGATGATAATCACTACCGGAATGGGACCGATGGATCCCTGACCGATAAATTTGAATTCCGGCGGCAAGGTATAAAGGCCAAGCGGTCGGCCGCCGGTGCCCAGCAGGCAGGCCCCTCTGGCGATCACCATGACCGCGAGCGACACGATGAAATGGTGTAAACCGATCCGCGTCGTGAAAAACCCCATGAAGGCGCCAATTGCGGTACAGGCCAGGATCGACAATCCGGAAGCCACCCAAGGGTCGATACCGTTCAGAAACAGCCAGCCCGCGATGACCATCGACAGGGCCGTCACCGACCCCACGGACAGATCAATCCCGCCCGAGATCAGCAGGACCGTCATCCCCACCACCACGATCCCCTCGACCGCAAAGGCCATGGTCATGGCCCGCACATTGACCCAGGTCAGAAAATAGGGCGAGGCAAAGGACATGGTCACAAAAAGCGCCAGGATGATCAGGATCAGCCCGGTTTCCCGCATACGGATCAGCCGCTTGAACAGGGGCGCTGCGTGCTCGGCCTGTTTGGTCTCGGCCATGTTGAGTGTGTTATCCATTCTTTTCCCCTATACCGCCGGATGCGGCGTTGCAGCGACGCCGGGAACAGTGCCCGAGGCGAGATGCATGATCTTGTTTTCTGTCATATCCGCCCCGCTGACTTCGCCACGGATGCGGCCCTCGTGGATCACCAAAACCCGGTCGCATACGCCGAGCAGCTCGGGCAGCTCGGACGAAATGACGATGATCCCCACCCCTTCGTTTGCGAGGCTGCGCAGGATGCGGTGGATCTCCACCTTGGCGCCGACATCGACACCGCGGGTCGGTTCATCCAAGAATATCAACCTGGGATTGACCGAGAGCATCTTTGCCAGGGCCACCTTTTGCTGATTGCCGCCCGAGAGGGCGGAAACAGGGTCGCCAAGACTGGCGCATTTCAGGTTCAGCTTTCGACCAAGGATCGCCGCCTGTGTTTCCTCCTGATCGGCCTGTATCAGACCGATCCGATTGGCAACTTGCTCGGGCTTCAGGGCTGCGATGTTGGCCGCAATCGACATGTCGAGAAAGACGCCATCCCCCTTTCTGTCTTCGGAAAGATAGACCATGCCAGCATTGATGCTGTCTTGGTAATCGCGCAGACGCAGCCGTTCCCCGTTGAGCCAGACCTCGCCGGTGACGGTCCCTTCAAGCGCGCAGACCCCCTTGGCAATTTCACTGCGCCCAGCGCCGATCAAACCGGCAAACCCGAGGATTTCGCCCTGCTTCAAACAGAATGAGACATCGTGAAACCGATGGGTCTCGTTCAGATCCACGACCCGCAACACTTCCTGTTCGCTCTGTTCGGACAGGGGTTGTTTTTCAGGATAGATGTCGCCGAGATCCCGCCCGACCATGGCATTGACCACATCCCCCGGCGTGATGTCAGCCACGATTTCCGTCGTCACATGACGGCCGTCCCGAAACACCGACACCCGGTCGCAATTATCAAAGATCTCAACCATTCTGTGCGAGATATAGATAATGGATATGCCGCGATCCGCCAGCTGCCGCATGATCCCGAACAGAACCTGCGCCTCCGTCTCGGTCAGCGCCGCGGTCGGCTCATCCAGGATCAGGACCCGGCAGTCCAATGTCAGCGCCTTGGCGATTTCCACCAGCTGCTGGTTGGAGATGGACAGATCCCGCACCAGCACAGAAGGGTCGATATCCGAAAGCTTTGCGAACACGTCGTGCGCCCGCTGTGTCAAGCTGTGGTAGTCCATCAAAAGCGCGCGGCTGGCGTTGGTGGTCGCCATAAAGATATTCTCCGCAACCGAAACATCGGGACAAAGAGCGATTTCCTGATGGACAAAGCCGATCCCCATCGTCTGGGCCGCAGCGGGCGAAGCAATCCGCACCGGTTTGCCGTCCAGCCGGATTTCGCCGCTGTCGGGCTGTAAGATCCCGTCGATGATGTTCATCAAGGTCGACTTTCCAGCCCCGTTTTCCCCCGCCAGCGCGTGAATTTCGCCCCGTCGCAGTTCGAAATTGACCCCTCGCAACGCCCGCACCGGACCGAAGGATTTCGACAGATCGGAGATTTCCAGGATCACATCATCCGTCATGGCTACCTACTGTATTGAAACGGTGAGACCGGCCGCCTGCGAGATATCCCAGGCGACCGTCGGAACGCTTGATCAGCTGGGATCGCGCCCTTCCATATAGGCGTTGAGGTCGAAGCTCTCGGCGTTTTCCTTCGTGATAACGGAAAAGCCATTGTCGACAAACGGGATCTGCACCGGGTTGTAGCCCGAAACCTTGTAGTCGTTGAACGGATCAAACACCTCGGAATGGGCCGCCATGAAGGTCGCCATGAACCCCATGAAGCCCTGCATGCCCTGGTTCGGATTGAGCGCCGCGTGAATGTTCCCCGCCTTGATATGTTCCAGCGTCGTCGGCGTCACATCCGCATGCATCACCATGACATCGGCCTTGGCTTCGAGGATCGCAGCGACCGCACCTTCGGCGGAGCCTGCTTCGGGGATCCACATGGCGTCGAGCTCCGGGTTGGCCTGAACGATCGAGGCCGTGGCACGATACGCGGCATTGCTGTCCTGATTGGTGGCCTGCCGCCCGACCAGTTTGGCATCGGGATAATGCGCACTCATATAGTCGAGAAAGGCAGTCACCCGCAGATCGTGATTGCTCTGGCCTGGATTTTCCAGCACCGCGAATTCAAAATCCTCGCCCAGCGCTTTGACGAATTCTTCTGCTGCGAACTTGGCCTCGGCCAGGTTGTCCGACGTGATGTAGCCGGTGCGGTTCGAATTGGGTGAATCTGCCGCAAAGGTCACAATTTCAGTGCCGTTTTCGATGGCCCGGTTGATCGGTTCAATAAAGGGATCAGCCTGCATCGGGTGCAACAGCACACCGGCGGGGCTCTTGACGAGATCCTGTTCGAACGAAGCGATCTGTTTGGTGATGTCATAATCGGGTGTGCCCGAGAAGATCGTGTCACAGCCAAACGCTTCTGCCGCCTGTTTGAACCCCTGGTAAACCGGGATCCAGTAGGGATGGCCCGACACCATCACGTTCATGATGTAAACCTCGCCCGGTTCACAGGCCAGTGTCTCCGCCTGGCTGCTTCCGGCTGCGCTGGCGACTACTATACTTGCGGTTGCAAGCACCCCTTTGATATTTTTCATTTTCGTCTCCTCCCTAGATCAAAATCCTATGTGCTCTGGCGGCTCCTCCAACCGCCCCGCAAGAAATTTCATCTCCCGCCGTTTATTGCACGCTCCGACTAGAAGAGAAGATCGGCAGCGGATCAATGCGGTTGAGAGTTTTTTTAGAGAAATGAAATTTATTGCAGTAAGCCGCATTTCGACGCCGGGGATACGGCGGCCAGCGCATGACGATCGCACAAGAGTGCAACAACCGCGACTCTGGTCTGTTTGCCAGAGAACCGATTCGCCTCGACGCCGCACGGGATCGGGCGGATCTGCGCTGCAAGTGCCGGAACAAGGCACATTTGGGCGCAAGCTGGCTCGGCTTCGTCGCCCTGCCAGCGGGACGCACCACCTGAGGGGGCATTCAAAAAGTAGCGATCAATCAACGAGATGCAGCCGGAGCAGTGCCTGCCCTGCGCCAGCGCGTCGGCGCAAAACCAGAAGAAACGAGGAAAGGCAAATGTAAACGTTTACGAGAAAGAAGAACTTTGTTTAACTGCCGATGTAAACGTTTTCAGAGGCGGCCTGTGCAAAGAAAACAAGCCGTGGACGAAAGGAGGGACCCAGTAGGAGGGGTCCACAAGGGAGGAAGATAAATGACGAAACTACAAACGATACTGACCGCGACCAGTGCCATGTGCTGCGTGACAGCTGCCCATGCCACCGAGCTGGAAGTCACCCATTGGTGGACATCCGGCGGCGAGGCGGCCGCGGTGTCAGAGCTGGCCAAGGCTTTTGACGGAAAGACCGAGCACACCTGGAAAGACGGTGCCATCGCAGGCAGCGGCAATACCGCCCGCCCCGTGATGATTTCGCGCATTACCGGCGGTGACCCGATGGCCGCGACCCAGTTCAACCATGGTCGGCAGGCGGAGGAGCTGGTGGAGGCAGGTCTGATGCGTGACCTGACCGAGATCGCCGAGGCAGAAGGCTGGAAAGACATCGTCAACCCACCGTCGCTGCTGGACGCCTGTACGCTGGATGGCAAAATTTATTGCGCACCGGTCAACATTCACTCCTGGCAGTGGCTGTGGCTGTCCGATGCCGCCTATAAAACCGCAGGCGTGCCTGTGCCCACCAACTGGAGCGAATTTGTTGCGGCGGCCCCGGCCCTCACCGAAGCAGGTCTCGTCCCCCTGGCCATGGGCCAACAGGGCTGGCAGCAAAAAGGCGCCTTTGACGTGATGATGATCGCGCTGTTGCCGAGCGACGTTTACCTCAAGGTTTATGACGAAAAAGACGCCGAAGCGGCAGCAGGCCCCGACGTGGCCAAGATCTTCCAGGCGGCCGATCAGGCCCGTGCCATGGCTGCCAACTCCAACGTGCAAGACTGGAACCAGGCAACCAACATGCTGATCACCGGCAAGGCTGGCGGTCAGATCATGGGCGATTGGGCGCAGGGTGAATTCGCGGTCGCGGGCCAGGTCGCAGGCAAGGATTACCACTGTCTTCCCGGACTTGGTGAAAAGAACGTGCTGACCACCGGCGGGGATGCCTTCTACTTCCCTGTTCTGGACGATGCCGACAAAACAGCGGCCCAGGGCGAATTGGCGGCGCTGATGCTGTCTCCCGAAGTTCAGGTTGCCTTCAACCTGAAAAAAGGCTCGCTGCCGGTGCGTGGCGACGTCGACCTGTCGGCGGCCAATGATTGCATGAAAAAGGGTCTTGAGGTGTTGAACAACGCCGAAACCCTGCCCGGTGGTGATCAGCTGATCACGCAGGACACCACCCGGCAGATCGAAGATCTGATGGTCGAGTTCTTTGCAGATACCTCGCTGACGGCAGAGGCCGCTCAGGAGCGGTTTGCGGAGATCATCGCGGACGCCGAATGATCTGACCTCCCTGCCCGGCCTGCTGCGCTGACCCTATTCAGACAGCGGGCCGGGTTTTTCTGAAATCTTGCATGTAACGAACGGGAGGCGCCTGATGGCTGCTTCACGACCCAATAGGCTGTTTCGGAATCTCTCCGCCAAGATCGCGGCAATTCCGATGATCCTGACAGCCCTTGTCGTCTTCGTCGGCGGAACCGTCTGGACCGTCGCCTATAGCTTCACCAGCTCAAAAATGTTGCCGAAATGGAAGTTCGTCGGCCTGGATCAATACGAGCGTCTCTGGGAAACGCGGCGCTGGATGGTCTCGATCGAAAACCTGATGATCTATGGCATCTGTATGCTGATCTTCAGTTTCGTGATCGGCTTTATCCTCGCGGCGCTGATGGATCAGAAGATCCGGTTTGAAAGCACCTTCCGCACCATCATCCTGTATCCTTATGCGCTGAGTTTCATCGTCACCGGCCTGGTTTGGCAATGGGTGCTGAACCCGGAGTTCGGGGTGCAACACATTCTGCGCAGCCTCGGCTGGGAGAGCTTTAATTTCGATCCGCTCTACAACGCCGACATCGCCATTTTCGGGGTGCTGATCGCAGGCCTGTGGCAGGGCACCGGGCTGATCATGGTCTTGATGCTTGCCGGGCTGCGCGGGATCGACCAGGAGATCTGGAAAGCCACCCGAGTGGACGGCATTCCGGCCTGGAAAACCTATATCTTCATCGTGATCCCGATGATGCGCCCGGTTTTCATTACCACCCTGGTGTTGGTCGCAGCAGCGATCGTCAAAGTCTACGACCTCATCGTGGCACAGACCGGCGGCGGGCCCGGCATCGCGACCGAGATGCCTGCAAAATACGTCTACGATTACATGTTCGGTGGCCAGAACCTCGGCCAGGGCTTCGCGGCCTCAACAATGATGTTGCTGGCGGTTCTGATCGTCGTGGTCCCTTGGGCCTATATGGAATTCGGGAGCAAGAAACGTGGCTGATGTGACCTCGACCCTCGTCGGCCCACGCGGGCCCAAACCGCGTAAAATTCTGACACGAAACAATATTATGATCTACGGCACGCTGATCATCGTTTCGCTGTATTACCTGCTGCCGCTCTGGGTGATGGTGATGACCTCGCTCAAGGGGATGCCCGAGATCCGCATGGGCAATATCTTTGCGCCACCGCTGGAGATCACCTTTGAACCCTGGGTCAAGGCCTGGTCCGAAGCCTGCACCGGGCTGAATTGCGACGGGCTGTCGCGCGGGTTCTGGAACTCGGTGCGGATCACGGTGCCGTCGGTGATTGTGTCCATCGCGATTGCCAGCGTGAACGGCTATGCGCTCGCCAACTGGCGGTTTCGTGGCGCGGACACGTTTTTTACCATCCTGATCTTTGGCGCCTTCATCCCCTATCAGGTGATGCTCTATCCGATTGTGATCCTGCTGCGGGAAATGGGTCTTTATGGCTCCCTCACCGGGCTGATCATGGTCCATTCCATCTTTGGGATGCCAATCCTGACGCTGCTGTTCCGGAACTACTTCAGCTCTCTGCCCGAAGAATTGTTCAAGGCAGCCCGCGTTGATGGCGCCGGGTTCTGGCGCATCTACTTTCAGATCATGTTGCCGATGTCGCTGCCGATTTTCGTCGTCGCCATGATCCTGCAGGTCACTGGCATCTGGAACGACTTCCTGTTCGGCGTGATCTACACCAAGCCCGACCTCTATCCGATGACGGTACAGCTCAACAATATCGTCAATTCGGTGCAGGGCGTCAAAGAATACAATGTGAACATGGCCGCCACGCTGCTGACCGGACTGGTGCCGCTGTTCATCTATTTTGTTTCCGGAAAACTCTTCGTGCGGGGCATTGCCGCCGGCGCGGTCAAAGGCTGAGGACAATGCAAATGGACCCGAGTATCTCAATCAAGGACCTCAACCTCAGCTTTGGCGCGGTAGAGGTCATCAATGACCTGAATCTGGATGTCGGACAGGGGGAGTTTCTGGTGCTTCTTGGCTCCTCCGGCTGTGGCAAATCCACCTTGCTGAACTGCATTGCCGGGCTGCTGGATGTCTCTGATGGCCAGATCTTTATCCAGGGCAAGAATGTCACCTGGGAAGAGCCTTCAAAACGCGGGATCGGCATGGTGTTCCAGAGCTATGCGCTCTACCCGCAGATGACGGTAGAGGGGAACCTCAGCTTTGGCCTCAAGAATGCCGGTTTTTCCAAGGCAGAAGTGGCCGAACGTGTCGCCAACGCCGCCCGCATCCTGCAAATCGAACCGCTGCTGAAGCGTAAGCCGGCCGCCCTGTCCGGTGGACAGCGTCAACGGGTCGCCATCGGGCGCGCCCTGGTGCGGGATGTCGATGTGTTTCTATTCGACGAGCCGCTTTCAAACCTCGATGCCAAATTGCGGACCGACCTGCGGGCCGAAATCAAGGAGCTGCATCAGACCCTCCACAACACCATGATCTATGTCACCCATGACCAGATCGAAGCAATGACGCTGGCCGACCGCATCGCGATCATGCGCGGCGGGCAGATTTTGCAACTCGACTCGCCCAAGGAAATCTACAACCGGCCAAACTGCAAATATGTGGCCGATTTCATCGGGTCGCCCTCGATGAACTTCCTCGACGGCGCCATCTCGCTAGAGGCCGACGGAACCCCGACCTTCACCTGTGGCAGCGGCACCTTCTCGTTAGAGGGTTATGTTTTCGACGACGCGCCAGCGGCCGGAGGCGCCTGGTTGGGCATTCGTCCCGAACATATCGCCTCTGGCGAGGCAGCCGCGAGCCGCGCCATTCAGTTGCAGTCCAAGGTCCGACTGGTCGAACCTCTGGGGTCGGACACTTTGGTGCGGGTCATGGTCGGCGAGCAGAGTTTCTGGGTCCGCATGGATGGCCGGACCGACATCACCGAAGGGGATCCGCTGCCGATTGGCTTCAATCCCGTGCGCTGCAACCTCTTTGACACAAAAACCGAAATCCGCCTCTGAGCGGCGTTACGTTCCATATCTAACAACAGGATCACACCGATGGATGTTTCTTTTCAACTGTATTCCGCCCGTGAACATACCTCCTGGGCAGACACATTCGCGCTCTTGGCCAAACTGGGCTACACGCAGGTCGAAGGCTTCGGCGGCGTCTACCAGAATGTCGAAGAAACCCGCGACCTGATGGCGGCCAATGGGTTGACGATGCCGTCCGGGCATTTCTTTCCGATCAGCCAGTTCGAAGACAATTTTGACACCACAATTGCGACGGCAAAAACGCTGGGGATCAAGAAACTGTTCTGCCCCGCGCCCGAAGACGACCTGCGCAACGGTGGCGACCTGGCGGCCTGGGTCGATCTGGGCCAGCGGCTGGAAACGGCAGCCAAACGGGTACAGGACGCGGGCCTGAGCTTTGGCTGGCACAATCACCACTGGGAATTCATAGCCCTGCCCGACGGTGAAATCCCGATGCAGGTGATCCTGGACACGGCCCCCTCGATCGAGTGGGAAATGGACGTGGCCTGGGTGGTGCGCGGCGGCGCCGACCCGATGAGCTGGATCGACAGCTACAAGGATCGCATCACCGCTGCCCACGTCAAGGACATCGCCACCGAAGGGGAGTGCGAGGACGAGGACGGCTGGGCAGATGTCGGCCACGGCACCATGGATTGGGCCAGCTTGACCACGGCTCTGCGCGGCGCCGGCGTGTCGCTCTTTGTGATGGAGCATGACAAGCCCTCTGACACGCCCCGCTTTGCCGAGCGTTCCATCGCAACATTCAAAACCTTTTAACGAGGCCAATCATGACTAAACCACTTGGTATCGGCGTCATCGGCTGCGGCAATATCTCTGCCGCATACATGCGTCTTGCTCCGATGTTTTCGGGGATTGAAATGCGCGCTTGTGCGGATCTGAACGCCGAGGCCGCCCATGCGCGCGCCAGCGAATTCGGCCTGCGCGCAGACACCATCGACGGGCTGCTGGCGGCAGATGATATCGACATCGTCGTCAACCTGACAATTCCGGCGGCCCACTTTAAGGTGTCGCGCCAGATCCTCGAAGCGGGCAAGCATGTCTATTCGGAAAAACCATTTGTCCTGAGCCGCGAAGAAGGCGAAGAACTCGCCCGCCTGGCCGCGGCCAAATCGCTCCGCGTCGGCTCCGCCCCGGATACCTTCCTTGGCGGTGCGCATCAGTTGGCCCGCGAGCTGGTCGACACCGGCGCGATCGGTGATGTCACCTCCGGCACCTGTTTCGTTCAGAGCCCCGGCATGGAGATGTGGCACCCGAATCCTGACTTTTTCTTCCAGCCCGGTGGTGGGCCTATCCTCGACCTTGGTCCCTACTATCTGTCGAACCTTGTGCAGCTTCTGGGGCCGGTAAAACGCGTCTGTGCCATGTCGTCCTCCGCCCAGGAATACCGCACTATTACCTCACAGCCCCGCGCTGGTGAGAAGATCAAGGTCGAGACACCGACCACGATCCATGCGGTGATGCAGTTCCAGTCCGGCGCGCAGGTCACATATTGCGCCAGTTGGGACGTCTGGCAGCACGGACATTCCAACATGGAACTTTACGGCACCAAGGGCACCCTGCATGTGCCCGATCCGAACTTTTTCGGTGGCGAAGTGCGCATGACCCAGAAAAGCAGCTTTGCCAATGGCTTGCCCGCTTGGGATCACCCCTTCAGCCAATCCAACGAGGACGGGCGGGCAAATTACCGCGCCGCGGGGCTGGCAGATATGGCGCAGGCCATCCTTGAAGACAGGCCCCATCGCTGCGCCCTTGAATTTGCCCTGCACGTGGTTGATGTGATGACCTCTATTCTGGCCTCTGGCGACAGCGGCGAGTTTGTCGAGATCAAAACCAGTTGTGACCGCCCGGCCGCCCTTGGCATTGCCGACGCCCAGGCCCTGCTCGCCTGACCTTTTCCGCCTGCGATGGTCTCGCAGGCGGAGATGCCGACATGAGAAACGGCCTGCGCGTTCGCGTGGCGCTGGAAATGGAGAACACTATGACCGCACCAATCAAGGGGCCCGCCCTGTTTCTGGCCCAATTTGCCGGCGACAGCGCCCCGTTCAATTCGCTCGACTCGATCTGTAAATGGGCCGCCGGGCTCGGCTACAAGGGCGTGCAGATCCCGACCTTCGACGCCAGACTCTTTGATCTTGATAAGGCTGCCGAGAGCCAGACCTATTGCGACGAGATCAAAGGCATCTGTACGGAAGCCGGGGTCGAGATTACGGAACTGTCGACCCATCTGCAGGGCCAGCTGGTTGCCGTCAATCCCGCCTATGATCTGTCCTTTGACGCCTTCGCGCCAGATGCCGTAAAGGGCAACCCGGCCGCGCGTCAGGCCTGGGCGGTGGATCAGGTGAAAAAGGCCGCCAATGCCTCCCAGAAACTGGGCCTGTCGCATACGGTCAGCTTCACCGGTTCGCTGGCTTTCCCCTATCTCTACCCCTGGCCCCAGCGGCCTGCCGGTCTGATCGAAGAAGCCTTTGCCGAACTGGCCCGGCGGTGGCGTCCGATTCTGGACCACTACAAGGATCTGGGCCAGGACATCGGCTATGAAATCCATCCCGGCGAGGATGTTTTTGACGGGGCAACCTGGGAAATGTTCCTCGATGCGCTGGACGGGCACGAGGCGGCGATGATCAACTATGACCCCAGCCATTTCCTGTTGCAGCAAATGGATTACCTCGCTTTCATCGACCTCTATCACGACCGCATCAACGCGTTTCACGTCAAGGATGCGGAGTTCAACCCGGACGGGCGCCAAGGCGTCTACTCCGGGTATCAGTCCTGGACCAACCGCGCCGGTCGGTTCCGCTCGCTCGGAGATGGTCAGGTCGATTTCGGAGCCATCTTTTCCAAGCTGACCCAATATGGCTATGACAGCTGGGCCGTTCTGGAATGGGAATGCTGCATCAAATCGCCCGAACAAGGGGCCGCCGAAGGGGCACCGTTCATCGCGCAACATCTGATCGATGTGACCGGCAAGGCGTTTGACGATTTCGCCGGTTCCGAACGGGATGACGCGACACTCAAGAGGATGCTGGGACTATGAAACGCTTGAAACTCGGAATGGTCGGCGGCGGCCAAGGCGCCTTTATCGGTGGTGTCCACCGGATCGCGGCACGGCTGGACGGAAAATGGGAGCTGGTCGCCGGGGCATTGTCGTCCGACCCGGACCGCGCGGCGGCTTCGGCGGCAGACCTCGGCATTCCGGCAGATCGTAGCTATACCTCCTTTGCCGAGATGGCGCAGGCCGAAGCCGCGCGGGAGGACGGGATCGATGCCGTGGCCATCGTGACCCCGAACCACCTTCATGCGGCCCCCGCGATTGCCTTTCTAGACGCAGGCATTCACGTGATCTGCGACAAACCGCTGGCCGCGACCCAGGAGCAGGCGCAAGAGCTGGCAGCCGCCGCGCGCCGCTCCGATGCGCGTTTCATCCTGACGCATAACTATACCGGCTACCCGCTCATCCGGCTGGCCCGCAAAATGGTCGCGCGGGGCGATCTGGGCGCGATCCGGGTCATTCAGGCGGAGTATGCGCAGGACTGGCTGGCAGAAGACACGCAGAACAAACAGGCCGACTGGCGCACGGATCCCACCCGCGCGGGGGCTGGTGCAATCGGTGACATCGGCACCCATGCGTTCAACCTGCTGTCTTTCGTCACCGGCTTGCAAACCGAAGCACTATCGGCGGAGCTACACAGCTTTGTCGAGGGGCGGGCCGTCGACGACAACGCGCATATTCTGCTGCGCCTTGAAGACGGCGCGCGCGGGATGATCTGGGCCAGCCAGGTCGCGGTCGGCAACGAAAACGGTCTGCGGCTGCGCGTTTACGGCGCCAAGGGCGGTTTGGAATGGTCGCAGGAGAACCCCAATCAGATGTGGTTCACCCGGTTCGGAAACGCGCCGCAGCTTTTGACACGGGGTCAGGGAGAGGCCACCGAAGGCACACGGATCCCGCCCGGCCATCCGGAGGGCTATCTGGAGGGTTTTGCAACGCTCTATTCCGAGGCTGCAGACCTGATTTCGGGCGCGAGTGAGACCGCGCCTTTGCCGGGGCTGGACGACGGGCTGGACGGGATGTGGTTCATCTCATCCTGCCTAGAAAGCAGCCGCGACGCAGGGCGTTGGGTCAAGAAATAGCGATCATTCCGGGATCGCCCGCCCTGACCTGCCACAACAAACGGATCGCCCCGTTTGCCTTGGTAACAGGGGCTGCCGCTATGACCGCAGACAGACCGGTCGGCGTTTGGCTGACGGTGACAGGCCACCACTCAGCTCTGCCATGGACAGGATCCATGGCAGAGCACCACATGCCGTAGGATGATCGAGGCGATCAGTTGTTGTCGTCAGTGGCCTCAGGGGCGACCGGGGCGGGTTCACCGGCACCTTCGGGCGCGGGCTCTGCGTCCATGGTGCTGCTGTCCTCCACGGCACCGTCATCCATCGTGTCACCCTCTGTCGGCGCGGTTTCAAGCGTTGCGCCCGCAGCGGGTTCATCGGAGACTTCCGGCTCCATCAGCTGCGACAGTTTCGTTTCTTCCGGCAGCGACTCCGCCCCGGATTCATCGAATTCAGGCTGCACCTTCAGGGTTTCCTTGTCGGTATCGAGCGTGAAGGACATGCCCTTTTCACCGATCTCAAAATCGGTCAGCGGCAAGGCCACGGTGTATTCGCCCAACCCCAGGAACCCCCCGATACCGATCACACCCTTGGCCGCGTCAGCGTCCTGAATGATGTAGTCGATCTCGCCGATCTTGTCGCCTGCCGGATCATAGACGACCCAACCGAGCGCATCACCGACGGTCATATCGCGAATATCCGTAAAGGTCGGAATTGTCGTGGCTTCGACACCGGCTTGCATATCGGTGCCAGTCTGCATGTCGGCACCCGTGCCGGTTGTGTCGGTTTGGGCGACGGCTGCGCCGGTCAAAAGGGCTGTGACGGCGACTGTCTTCAGAAGAGTATTGAGTACCATCTTTTTTCTCCTTACGCGTTTTGCGTTTTGCTATGAGAAAGAAGTAGGGGCGCAATCTGTGCACACCATGCTGGCAAACCAGCGAAAATCGTTGCCCGGCGACCATTGGCCCATCCTTCCGGGCGGTTTGGGCGGTATCCGGCCCGCGTTTCAGACCGCCGGAACAACATGCAGATCACCGCAGTTCTATGGAGTCATGTCGCAGCGTCCAGGCGCACGAACCTGTGGCAACACCCTTGGTCAAACCTCCGCTCCCGCCTCTGTCGAAGGCAGCAAACGTGGTCCGCTCTGCCATTTTCGCGGGCGTCGGCATCGCAGATGTGGCGTCGGATTGTCAGCAGACAAAAAGCGGCGAGCTGTTTTTGGCCTGCAACTTGACCTATCATAGCAGAGACCTTACCCCGCCAAGGTGTTTCACCAGAGAGAGCCGTTTCTGCCATGCCCCAAAGCGCCCGCGCCAATGCCAAACCCGGCCTGCGGGCACGCCAGCAGGCGCAGCGCAAACAGCAGATCCTTGGTGCGGCAAAGTCCCTTTTTACCACCAAGGGCTTTGACGAAACCTCTGTCGCTGAAATCGCCGCAGAGGTGGAGGTATCGGTCCCGACTGTCTTCAACCACTACGGCTCAAAGGTCGAATTGTTGCTGGCAGTGATCCTGACCGGACACGAAAAGGTCACGCGCCGCGCCCAGAAAGCGCGCGTCACCTGGGAGGGGGACGTGTTTGGCGGGGTCGCCGAAATCCTTGATGTCATCTCGGATATCTCCGATGACATCCTGTCGAAACAAGCCTGGCGTCATGCCGAAGCAACGAACATCCAAAATCCCGGCTCGCCCTTTGTGCTGGCCTATCAGGAAATTGACCTGCGCAACGCTGCCGAGATCGAGACCTTTCTGAACGAAGCGCTACCGCCGCGGTTGCGCAATCCGCAAACCGCCGCGACCATGGCACGGTTCATCTACAACGCCTGGCTACAAAGGTTCATCGCCTTCATTCGCGATGAAGAGCAGAGTTTGCAGAGCTTTCGCACGTGCTACAGGCAGGATGTGCGCGCTTTTCTGGACTTGGTCCTGACCTGAGGTCGCGCGCGGTCCTATGCCTCCCAGGTGATGCGACCGCCACAGAGGGTGACGGCGGCACGAGCCTGATCGAGCAGGTTTGGATCCATCGTTTCCAGATTGTGATCCATCACCACCACATCTGCCATCATGCCCGGCTTCAGCTGCCCCTTGCGGCTTTCGTTGAATTCCACCCAGGCATTCCCCGCGGTGTAGCTTTCCAGCGTGTCCATCAGGCTCTGCGCTTGATCCGGCCAGGGGGCGCCAAGCTGGGTCGGTGCCACGGCCGCTTTGATCGTTGGCATCACGTCGACGGGGATCACCGGCCAATCGGTCGAAAAGATCACCCGCGCGCCGCTGCTGCGGATATCGGACCAGGCATAGGACAGCGGGATCTGATGGTCATGCAACATCACCCCGACGCCTTCGGGCGGGAAGTAGCCGCCAAAGGGCGCATGCCCCGGCTGGATCGAGGCCACCACGCCCAGCGCCTTGAAGCGGGGCAAATCGTCGGGATGCAGCACTTCGATATGTTCGATCCGGTGGCGGCTGTCGCGCACCCCATTCGCCTGCTGGGCGGCTTCATAACCATCCAGGGTTCGGCGCACCGCGAGGTCACCAATGGCGTGCGTGGCGATCTGCAGCCCCATCGCGTCGGCGGTGATGCAGGCCTGATTGAAATGTTCCGCCTCAAAGACGGCATCACCGATGTGATCGGTGCCGGGGTATGGTTCCAACATCAGTGCAGTGCCGCTTTCCACGACGCCGTCCATGAACATTTTCACACGGTTGCACCAGACCATATCGCTGTTGAAACGCCGGCGCATCTCCTCGGCCTCTGCGAAGCGCGCGAGAGGATCGGTATTCTTGTAATGGAAGGGGACCTCAGTGCGACACAGCAAGGTGCCTTCTGCTTCCATTTCCGACAGAAGCTCCAGTTGGTAGAAGTTTCCGTCCATATTGTGCAGGCTGGTAATCCCGTGACTGGCGCAGTGTTTCAGCCCATCGGCAATCGCGGCCTTGTCGCGCGCCCGCTCCGCAAGCGATGCCGATGGAACCGGATCGGCCCCGGTGACCAGCCCCATCATGTCGCGGCCGGCATGGCGCGTCAGCCGCAGGACCGGGGCATAGGCTGAGGGTTCCTGCAACTCGCCGGTTGCGGTTCCATCCGCGCCCATAACGACCTGGGCGCCCGCGTCGACCTCGGCGCCGTGCAACAAACCGGTCGCCTCCAGTGCGGCAGTATTGGCCCAGACCGTATGGTGATCCGGCGCATACATCGCAAAGGGGCGATCAGGCAGGACGCGGTCCAGCGCCTGTCGCGTGGTCTTCTTGCCGGCCCCGAGGATCGCGTAGTCGGCCTGAACCGCAAAAACAATTTGATCGTCGGGATGTTTGTCCGCCCAGGCGCGGACGACCTCAGTCAGCTGCGTCTCCCCCCGGACCTTCGCCAGATCCAGGCAGGACAATTCGACCGAACCACCAAACAAATGCACGTGGCTGTCGATGAACCCTGGCAGAACAGTGCCGCCCGCCGCGTCAATCACCCGGGTTGCGGCGCCGACGAGCTCGCGGATTTCGGCTGTCGTACCAACGGCAACGATCTGCCCGTTTCCGATCGCCAGCGCATCGGCAAAGGGGCGATCCGGGTCAAAGGTAATCAGGCGGCCGTTCAGGATTACGGTGTCGGGCGCAGTCGGCATGTCGGGGGCTCCGTCAGTCTGAAAAGGACCGCGCCGAGCGGGCGCGATCCTGGCTGTCATGCGATGGGGACAGGGTTACTTGGTCACTTCTGTCCAGATCATCGAATAGATCCGCTGCACATCCGGGGGGCAACTCTTGGCAAGGTAACCCGCATCCTGAAGCGCGGCGGGGATGACCACCTCGGGCGCCGAAGCCATGACTTCGTCCATAAAGGGTTCTGACCCTGTGATGCCGTTTGCGTAGCGGGCAAAGTTCGACAGCAGCGCGGCATTCTCCGGCGCCATGATGTAGTTCAGGAACAGTTTGGCATTTTCCACGTTCTGGGCATCTTCGAGGATGGCGGCATTGTCCATCCAGATCGAGAATCCGGTTTGCGGATAGCCAAAGGCGATATCGTCATTCTGCAAACGGGCCCGGAAGGAGGCCCCGTTCCAGTTGACCCCGGCCGCGAGGTCGCCCTTGGCGTAGGCTTCGATATTGCCATAGGACATCGAAAGCCAGTTCGCCTTCGCCTCAACCAGCTTGTCCCGGACCTTCTCCAGGACCTCTTTGTCCGAAGTACATTGTTCGCCGCCCATGTAGTGAATGGCCATGCCCAGCACATCGAGCATTTCAGGCACCACGTTGATCTTGCCTTTAAGCTCTTCCGGCGGATCCAGGATCAGCGCAGCGGAGTTGATGTCGCCGCCGTAGACGGCCGTATTGACGGTGACACCGACGGTGCCCCATTGCCATGGCACCGTGTAGTCCCGGCCCGGATCGAATTCCACATCGACCCAGCGCGGGTCCATATTCTTGAAGTTTTCCATCTGGTTGGGCATTGATTTCATCAACAAGCCTTCGCCGATGAAGATCGGAACATAGGTTCCGGAGGGCACCACGATGTCAAAGCCATGCCCGCCGGCCTTGATCTTGGCCAGCGCGGTGTCATTGCTGTCGTAATCGGTGATCGTGACATCAATGTCGAACTCCTGTTCGAACTTTTCGATCAGCTCTGGGCTGGTGTAATTGCCCCAGTTGTAGATATTGAGCGTGCCTTCGGCCAGGGCTGCGGTGGCCGAGACAGCCGTCAACGCCGAGGCTGCAATCAGGTGTTTCATGGGTCTTCCCTCCTGTCGGATATTGGGTTCAAGTCATGAGGCCGGTTTGGTCCGGCTTTGGGTTGTTCGTTTACTTGCGCGCCTTGTTCACAAAGAAAAAGCCCGTAACCATGACGACGGAAATCGCCAGAAGCGCAGTTGAAATCGCATTGATTTCCGGCGTCACGACACGGCGCAACTGACCAAGCATATAGGTCGGCAGCGTGTCCTGACCTGCAGATTTGACAAATTCTGTGATCACGACGTCATCCAGCGAAATCACGAAGGCCAGCATCGACCCCGCCAGGATCCCAGGCCACAGCTGTGGCAGTGTGATGTAGCGAAAAACACGCAGCGGCGTGCCATAAAGATCCGCGCCCGCCTGTTCCAGACTGAGATCCATACCCTGCAAGCGGGCGCGGATCGGCATATAGGCAAAGGGAATGCAAAAGGCGGCATGCGCCAGGATCAAAAAGCCAAGGCCGGTGTAGCCGGTCACCTGTTTCACTGCGGCAAACACGATCAGCAGCGAGACGGCGGTGACGATTTCAGGCACCATGAGGGGCTGATTGACCATCGCAAAGACGACGGTTTGCCCCCGCCAGGGTTTGCTTCGCGTGGTGGCAAGGGCGGCGAGCACCGCCGCAAAGGTTGCGACGGCCGATGCCGAACAGGCCAGAACCAATGACCGAATGGTGGCGTCCTTGACCTGTTCGTTTTCCCAGGCCGAGACATACCAGCGCCAGGAGAACCCCTCCCAGATCGCAATCGAACTGCCCGCGTTAAAGGAATACACCACCAGCAAAAGAATGGGCAGGTAGAGCAGCACAAAGCAGGCAATCGCGATCGTTGAAAATCCCGGCTGGCGGCGAACATCAAAACCCTTAGACATCCCGTTCCCCTTCTTGTCCGATGGCCCGCACGTAAAAGATCAACGCGACCATCACGACAGCGAGGAGGGTCAAGGACAACGCCGCCCCCAAAGGCCAATTGCGCAATTGACCAAACTGCAATTCGATCAGGTTCCCCAGCATCAATTGCTTGCCGCCGCCCAGCACCCGGGGGGTCACATAGGCCCCCAGACAGGGCACGAAAACAAGGATGGACCCTGCGACAACGCCTGGTTTGACCAGCGGAAAGATGACCCGCCGCAGAACCTGAAACCGGTTGGCGTAGAGGTCATACCCCGCCTCGACCAGATCGAAATTCAGCCGTTCCATCGAGGCATAGATCGGCAGGATCATCAGAGGCAGGTAGACATAAGTCATGCCCACCAGCACCGAAAACTCGGTATAGAGCATCTGGATCGGTTCATCTATCAACCCGCTGGCCACCAGCAAGGTGTTGACCGTGCCCTGGTTTCGGATCAGTTCCATGATCGCAAAGGTGCGGATCAACAGATTGGTCCAGAAGGGGATCATGATCAGCAGCATCCACATATCGCGGCGGCGGGCGGGCCGGGTCGCGATAAAATAGGCTGTCGGGAACCCAACGATCAGACACAGGAGCGCTGTGCAGAGCGACAGCTTCAGAGACCGCCAAAACACCATCAGATGGGCATCGGCCAAGGTCAGCTCTTCGGTGAAAAAGTCGCGCTCCACCACGACGGCGAACCAGGAATCGAGGCTGAAGCGCCACTCGACACCGCCGTAGTCTCCGGGGGTGAGCACCGAATAGATCAGCACCACCAGCAGCGGCCCGCTGGCGGCAAGGCTGAGGATAACCATGGCGGGCGTCAACAGGAGCCAACGGTTGCGACGTTCGCTGCGCGCGCGGCGGCCTGGGCTCGCCGAAGGGGCTGACGGGGCGGTTTCGCTCATCCGGTCAATCCTTCAATATCTGGGGGATGCCGGGGGCGATATTCAGTCCGACATGATCGCCCGTCTGCCAGACCTGCGTCTGGCCGGGCTGGTTCTGGCGGCGCAGTGTGAAGGTCTCATTTTGATCCAGCGCCACATGATAGTGGGTATCGGTTCCAAAATAGACCACATCCCGCAGCCTGCCAGACAACAGCGCCCCTTCGGGGGCACAGAGCTCGGCATGCTCGGGGCGAACGGCCAGCGTCACGGACGCGCCATCGTCCAAGACGGGCGCATCAGCCGCCGTCTGCGCAGCAATCTCCCCGCCCGAGACAAGACGCACCCTTGCCTGCGCACCGTCAGTCGACAGGATCTTGGCCTGAAGAAAATTGGTGTCGCCGATGAAATCCGCGACAAACCGTTCTGCCGGATGATCGTAGATATCGCGCGGCCCGCCGATCTGCCGGATCGTGCCGGCATTCATGACCGCAATACGGTCCGACATTGTCAGCGCCTCTTCCTGATCGTGGGTCACAAACACGAAGGTAATGCCGGTTTCATGCTGCAGCCGTTTCAGCTCCAGCTGCATTTCCTTGCGCAGTTTGAAATCCAGAGCCGACAGAGGTTCATCCAGCAGCAAGACCTTTGGACGTGGGGCCAGCGCCCGCGCAAGGGCGACACGCTGTTGCTGGCCGCCCGAAATCTGGCTGGTCTTGCGATCCGCCAAAGCTGTCATCTGCACCAGTTCCAGCATCTCGGCCACGGTTGCGGTGATCTCTGCCTTGCGCCGGTTCAGCATCTGCAAGCCAAACGCAATATTCTCCGCGACTGTCATATGTGGAAACAGCGCATAGGACTGAAAGACCGTGTTCACCGGGCGCTGGTAGGGCGGTTTGCTCAGAAGATCTTCGCCGTCCAGGGTCAAGCTCCCCCGGGTCGGGTCGAGAAATCCCGCAATGGTGCGCAACAGGGTCGTCTTGCCGCAGCCGGACGGACCGAGCAGCGTGAAGAATTCGTTGGATCGAATGGTGACAGAAACATCGTCCAGTGCCGTAAAGGCGCTTTGACCTTCCCCGAATGTCTTGGTCAGGCCGGAAATCTCGATCATTCATACGCTCCCTATTCGCGTCGCGACCACGTTGTATCTGGCCAGGCCGGAGGCCCGGCTAACCTGCCCGCCCCCTGGAACACCGTTTGCGGCATTGTTGAGTTCAGCTTGCGATTTGATCAAAATGAGAGTCAATAATTTTTTAGTGAGTAAAACGAAGGAGCGGCGGCGCGCCGCTTCCTTGGGCATTCAATTCGCCCGAGGCCCACATTGCCCGGGCTGAAAGAGGGTGCCTTAGGTAACAGGGGGGACGCGGATGTTCATCCAGACTTCGCCGCGCGAGCGTCAAATCCCCATGGTCATTCTAGAACCGCTGTGGCAATGTCTCGCCGCCAGCAAATGCCCACGCATCAGCCAGCAAGACAGATCAACCCCTGACTTTGAAATGACCTGGAGTCCTTTCCGATGTTTCGATCGCTTGCTTGCGGCGCTGCGCTGCTTTTTGCCGTGTCGGCCTCTGCCGCAGAGACCGTCTCCGTGGAGACCTACCGAGGCGAGGCTGTGGTCCCCGTCAAACCCCAAACACTCGCGGTGTTTGACATTGCCGCCATTGATACGCTGTCGGCCCTGGGGGTCGAGATCGCCGGTGCGCCGGAGAACCTCTTTGTTGACTACCTCGGGCCGGTCGCCGACGCGGCAGAGGATCTCGGTACACTGTTCGAACCTGATTTTGAGGCGATCCATGCGCTGCAACCAGACCTGATAATCGTCGGCGGGCGCAGTTCCGATCAGGTTGAACCGATGGCGAAGCTGGCGCCTGCGATTGACATGACAATCTGGGAAGATGTCGTCGGCCAGGGGCTGGACCGTCTGGCGACCTATGGCAAAATCTTCAACGTCGAAGACAAGGCAACAGCCCTGCGCGCGTCATTTGACACCCAGCTGTCCGAGACCCGTGCGGCCGTCGCCGACAAGGGCACCGGGCTGATCGTTCTGACCAATGGCCCGAAGATCTCCGCCTATGGCAAGGCTGGACGGTTTGGCTGGCTGCATGAGGCAATCGACCTGCCAGAGGCCGCCAGCGAAATCAGCGACTCGACCCATGGCGAAAGCATCTCTTTCGAATTCATTCAGACGGTAAACCCGGATTGGCTGATCGTGATCGACCGCCTTGCCGCCATTGGCCAGCCGGGTGACGATGCCAGGGCCACGCTCGACAATCGGCTGATCCATGAAACCACGGCCTGGAAACAGGATCAGGTGATCTACCTCAATGCGTCGGATATCTATATCTCTGGCGGCGGCATCCAGTCGATGATGCGCACACTGGCGGACATCGAGGCCGGCTTCAAAGGCAACTGACGCCCAATGAAACGTGTCATGATCGGGCTGTTCGCGCTCGGCGTCCTGTTTGTCGGCTCGCTCTTTGTCGGAGCAACGCCGATCTCTCCTGCGGATCTGGTGACGCAGGACGCCTGGCGCCTGTTGTGGGACAGCCGGTTGCCGCGCGCCTGCGCGGTTGTCCTAAGCGGTGCGTCATTGGCCATCGCCGGGCAGATCATGCAGTTGATTTCCCGCAACCGGTTTGTCGAACCCATGACCGCAGGCACCGGGCAGAGCGCCATGCTTGGGCTGTTGCTGGTCTCGGTTCTGCTGCCGGGCGCGGTCATCGGGGTGAAAATGGCGCTCTCGGCCCTCGCTGCGCTGTTGGGCAGTATCGGGTTCTTTGCAATTACGCGTCGTCTCCCGCCGGAGGAGCCCTTGTTGGTGCCACTGGTCGGGATCGTCTATGGCGGCGTCATAGGATCAGCGGCGATCTATGTCGGCTTTCAGCTCGACATGCTGCAATACATCGATATCTGGCTCACGGGGGAGTTCTCGGGCACCATGCGCGGGCGCTACGAATTGCTTTGGATTGCCGGACTGGTTGCGCTCCTCAGCTATCTGGTGGCGGATCAGCTCTCCATTCTGAGCCTCGGAGAAACGGTCAGCCTCAACCTCGGGCTGAACTATCGGCAGGTGGTGCTCTGTGGTCTGGTGGTGATCTCGATTGTGATCGGCCTCACGGTCGTGACGGTTGGTGCGATCCCCTTTGTCGGGCTGGTGGTTCCGAACCTCGTCAGCCGCACCGTCGGGGACAATCTGCGCCGAAATCTACCGCTGACCGGGTTGGCGGGCGCCGGGCTGGTTCTGGCATCCGACATCTTTGCCCGGCTTGTGGTTCACCCATTCGAAGTTCCTGTCGCCACCGTCATCGGCGTGATTGGCGCGGCCGTGTTCCTGTGGATGCTCTACGGCAGGCAACAGCATGTTTCGTAATAGACTACTGCTCCTGGTGGGGCTGCTTTTGGCCTGTGTACTGGCCTATTTGTTCACCGGCATCAAAGGCAGTCTGGAATTTGCCATCACCTTTCGCGGACAGAAGCTCCTGGCGCTGTTGCTGATCGGCGCATCGCAGGCGGTGGCCGCGATCATGTTTCAAACCATCTCTGGCAACAGAATCCTGACCCCGGCGATCATGGGGTTTGATGCGCTCTATGTCCTTGTCCTGTCCGCAGCAGTGGTTTTCCTTGGCGCGCCGACCTATCAGCAGCTCGACCCGGGTCTGTTGATGCTGACCAATGCCGCCCTGATGTGTGGCGCGGCTGTCATGCTCTTTGGGATCTTGTTGCGCAAAGGTCAGGGCGACATGATGCGGATGTTGCTGACCGGGGTCGTGCTGGCGGTAATGTTGCGTTCGCTTACCGGGCTTTTGCAACGAGTCATCGACCCCAGCGAATATGCTGTGGTGCAGTCTGCGTCCTTTGCGCGTTTTTCACGAGCGGAAACGGATCTTCTGGGGGTGGCAGCGGTGCTGTGTATCGGTGCGCTGGTGCTGTGCTGGCGGATGCGGCACCGGCTTGACGTCCTGGCACTTGGCCCCGTCGCGGCGACCTCTCTTGGAGAACCCCCTCTGAGAGGGCAGCGCGCAGCCCTCTTTCTAATTTCGGTTCTGGTTTCCGTATCCACCGCCCTTGTCGGCCCTGTCGCCTTTTTCGGATTGCTAGTTTCCGCCCTGACCTACCTGGTTCTTCCGACCTATCGCCACGCCATATTACTGCCCGGCAGCGCCCTGATCGCAAGCGTGGTTCTGGTCGGCGGACAATGGGCGATGGAGCGTGTGTTCGCGTTTTCGACACCGTTGAGCGTCGGTGTCGAGTTTTTGGGCGGGCTGGTCTTCTTGCTATTGCTGTTGAAAGGATTGAAACGATGATCGAAGTACGGGCACTTTCGCATCGTGTCGCCGAGGCGCAGATCCTCTCGGATGTCTCAATTCAGATCCCCAAGGGCGGCATCGTTGCGCTCGTCGGGCCGAATGGCGCCGGGAAATCGACATTGATGTCGCTGGTGGCGCGACTGATGCCGATACAACAGGGCCGAATAACGGTCGACGAACTGGTCATCGGCCAAAGCGACGACAAGGCCTTGGCCCGGCGGCTCGCGATTTTGCCGCAGACAGTTCATGCCGCCAGCCGTCTGACGATCCGCGATCTGGTGGGCTTTGGTCGATACCCCTACCATCGCGGGCGACCGACCCCACAGGACCACAGCCGGGTCGATGATGCGCTGAGCGTTTTTGACCTGACGCAGATGGCGGAGCGAACGCTCGATACGCTTTCTGGCGGGCAACGACAGCGAGCATTTGTCGCGATGACCTATGTGCAGGACACCGACTATGTGTTGTTGGACGAGCCTTTGAACAACCTTGATCTGGCGGCATCGCGCGCGCTGATGATCAGGCTTCGGGAATTGGCCGACCGCAAGGGGCGCACGATCATCATCGTGCTGCACGACATCAATTTTGCCACCGCCTATGCCGATCGGATCGTGGTTTTGAAAAATGGCCGCATCCAGGCAGATGGCCCGCCCAAAACCGTTGTCACGACAGAGCTTATTGAAGGGGTGTTTGAAACCGACGCCCAACTGCGGATGATTGACGGACGCCCGGTGGTTCTGGCCTGAACCCTGGATCTGCCCCCTTGGCCTGATTTCGGGGCCGGCGCAGCAGACCAACCGCCCAAGCCATCGCGGGCTTGGGCCTCCGACAGTCGGCGTCTGCATCTACCGCCGCCCCCTCGCCCGCAGCCAAAAGAACCGACCCAGCCCGATTTAATGGCAAATGCCCACAAAAGTGGCGCAATTGTCGCAACGGCGAGGCGGAAACCCGGAGTCGATTGAAGACTTATTGGGTATATTGGCGTTGTCAATTTACCGTTTGGTCAGAAATTGAACCGTGAGGGCTGATTTGCTTGATCTAATTGTCTCAAACGCACGTCTTCCCGGTGCGGGGTCCGCTGTCGATATTGCATGCCAGGACGGCAAGATTGTCCAGATCGCACCGCAGATAGAGGCGGCGGCCACCGAAACCATCGACGCAGGTGGGCACCTGGTCTCCCCGCCCTTTGTCGATCCGCATTTTCATATGGATGCCACCCTGAGTCTGGGACTGCCAAGGCTCAACCAATCCGGCACGCTGCTGGAAGGCATCGCGCTCTGGGGCGAGTTAAAACCGCAATTGACGCCAGAAGCGGTCATCGAACGGGCCATGACATACTGCGACCTCGCTGTCGCCCAGGGGCTCTTGTCGATCCGCAGTCATGTCGACGTGTCAACAGCACCGCTGGTGGGGGTTGAGGCACTGCTTGAGGTCAAAAAGAACGTCGCGCCCTACATAGATCTGCAGCTTGTGGCCTTTCCGCAGGATGGGCTGTTTCGCACAGCCGGCGCCGAGGAGAACCTGCTCCGTGCGCTCGATATGGGTGTGGATGTGGTCGGCGGCATCCCGCATTTTGAGCGCACGATGGAGGATGGTGCCGCCTCGGTAAAACGACTGTGCCAGATCGCCGCCGAGCGTGATCTTCCGGTCGATCTGCATTGCGATGAAAGCGACGATCCGATGTCGCGTCATATCGAAACCCTCGCGGCAGAGACCACACGTCTGGGTCTGGGCGCGCGCGTGGTCGCAAGCCACGTGACCGCGATGCATTCTTATGACAACTATTATGCCTCCAAACTGATCCCGCTGATTGCGGAATCCGGGCTGCAGGTTGTGCCCAATCCGCTGATCAATATCACCCTGCAAGGGCGGTCAGACACCTATCCGCGACGGCGTGGGCTGACCCGGGTGGCAGAGTTGCGCGCCGCCGGCGTCAATGTCGCCTTTGGCCAGGATTGCACGATGGACCCCTGGTATCCGCTTGGTTCCGCTGACATGCTCGAAGTGGCGCATATGGGCATCCATGCCGCGCCGATGACCTCGCGCGAGGCGATGGCATGGGCCTTTGACAGCGTCACCCTCGGCGGTGCCGCCGCCATGGGCCTCCCCGATCCGCGCCTTCGCGAAGGCGGCCCCGCCAATATGGTTGTCCTGCAAGCGCGCGATCCGATTGAAGCGGTCCGGCTGAAGGCAACGCGCCTGGCCGTAATCCGCAAAGGTCGCATCCTCTCCCGTACAGCGCCGCGCATTGCGACTCTGTCGCTGACGGGCCGGCCCGATCACATCGACCCGGCGAGCTATGCCCCTCCAAGCCAGACATAACACAACAAACCAGCAGGAAAGGAAGCTTCAATGACCCTCAAGACAACGCGCAGAACGCTGATGATCGGGGCGGCTGCAACGCTCGCTCTGCCGAGCTATATCCGCCGCGTGAATGCACAAGCCCCCCTCCGTGTGGCCGGTGTCCATGCCAGCCCGGTCGAAAACGCCTGGAACAGCCGTATCCATCTGGCCATGCAAGAGGCAGCTGCCGCGGGCAAGATCGAGTATGAATTCTCCGAAGGGGTTGCAGCCACCGACTATCCACGCGCGATGCGCGAATACGCGGAAAGCGGCGTGCAACTTGTCTGGGGGGAAAGCTACGCGGTCGAGCGTGAGGCGCGCGAAGTCGCCGCCGATTATCCTGAAACGGCGTTCCTGATGGGATCCTCAGGCGGTCCATCCGGCGACAACTTTGGTGTGTTCGGCACCCGGAACCACGAAGCCGCCTATCTCGCAGGGATGCTGGCCGGCACGATGTCGCAGACCAATACCTTTGGCTCCGTCGGAGGATACCCGATCCCAGAGGTCAATCTGCTGATCAATGCCTTCCGCGCTGGCATCAGCGAAGTGAACCCGGATGCCAAATTCCTGAACGGCTTCATCGGGGCCTGGTTTGATCCCGCACGCGCCCAAGAGGCCGCAATCGCGCAGATTGATGCCGGTGCCGATATCCTCTTTGGTGAACGGATCGGGACAGCTGATGGTGCCCAGGCGCGCGGCGTGAAGGCAATCGGCTCGCTCATCGACTACACACCGCGTTACCCCGAAACGGTGTTTGCCAATGCCATCTGGAACTATGGCCCGACAATTGATGCTATCGTGGCCGATATCCAGTCGGGGTCGCCAGTCGGGCGCGACTACACGGGCTATTCCTTCATGAAACATGGCGGCAACGCGCTGATTTACGTGGATGACATGGTTCCGGCCGACGCGATCCCTGCGATGGAAGCAAAACAAGCCGCGATCCAGGCGGGCGAGTTCGAGGTCCCACTCAACGCTGAAGAACCGGCCTGACCCAAACCTGCCCCAAGGGCCTGAGCTGATCTGAAACAGGAACGGGCGGACCCCTGCCCGTTCCGCAGGTGCAGATCTGATCATACGCGGACGTCCAGCCTCACCGGCCTCGCATCGGGTCCACCAACAACTACCTGCAGCCGCGATTCCTCCAATCGGAAAATCTCAATGACCGAAGTCCTTGCCCTGGAGAACATCACAAAAACATTCGGCACGCTGACCGCGAATGACGATGTGACGCTCCATCTCGCCAAGGGAGAAATCCTGGCGCTCCTTGGCGAAAACGGCGCTGGAAAGACCACTTTGATGAACATCCTGTTCGGCCATTACAGCGCCGACGCAGGAGAGGTGCGCGTCTTTGGAGCCGTGTTGCCATCTGGCAAGCCGCGTGCGGCGATTGATGCCGGTGTCGGCATGGTCCATCAGCATTTCACGCTGGCGGCGAACCTGACCGTGCTGGAAAATGTCATATTAGGCTCGGAACCGCTGCTGCGCCTGCGCTCTTCTCGCGAGGCGGCGCGGGCCAAGCTGATGACGATTTCGCAGCGGTTTGGCCTGCCTGTCGACCCTGATGCCAGGATCAGCCGCTTGTCCGTAGGAGAACGCCAGCGGGTCGAGATCCTCAAGGCACTTTACCGCGATGCCCGCATCCTGATCCTTGATGAACCCACGGCCGTTCTTGCGCGCCCCGAAGCCATGCAGCTGTTCGAGACGCTCCGCGACATGGCAAAGAGCGGCCTTTCTGTCATTTTTATCAGCCACAAACTTCACGAGGTGATGGCTGGCTCGGACCGTGTGGCGGTGCTGCGCGGCGGGCGTATGGTCGCGGAACGGCGCACCCAGGACACCAGCCCGGATGAGCTTGCCGAATTGATGGTCGGGCGCAAGGTCGAGCGCCCGCGACGCCAAGATCACAAGATCGGCGCTCCGGTGCTGCAGGCCGAGGGGGTCCGCGTGACCGATGGCGATGCGATACGGCTGAACGATGTGTCCTTTACGGTGCATGCGGGTGAGATCCTCGGGATTGTCGGTGTCTCTGGCAATGGCCAGGCGGACCTGGGTGCCTTGCTCGCCGGGCTCACGACACCGGCGACCGGGCGACTGACATTGGACGGCATTGATGTCGCTGGTTTTGGACCGCGCGGGTTGATTAGCGCTGGCGCTGCCCGTGTGCCCGAAGACCGCCATAGCGAAGGCGCGATCGGTGAAATGTCGGTTTGGGAAAACGCCACCTTGGAACGTCTGCGCACGCCTCGGTTTTCCACCTCGGGGTTCGTCCGGCGGTCCAAGGCACGTGCCTATGCCGCGGAGCTGATCAAGCGGTTCGATGTCCGTGGGGCGACGCCGGAAACCCGTATCCGATTGCTGTCGGGTGGGAATATGCAAAAGCTAATACTCGGGCGAAGCCTCGCGACCCCGCCGAAATTTCTGCTGGCGAACCAGCCCACGCGCGGGCTTGACGAAGGTGCAATTGCGGCGGTCCATACCGAACTGCTGGCGGCCCGCGCCCAGGGGGCGGCAATCTTGCTGATTTCAGAGGAGCTGGACGAGGCCGTTGGCCTGGCTGACCGCATTCAGGCCATCGTCAATGGCCGCCTGTCACAGTCTGTAAGCGCCGACGAGGCAGACCCACGTCGCCTTGGATTGATGATGGCCGGAGTTTGGGAGACTGACGATGCAGCTTGAACGACGCACGGATGTTCCCCTGCGGCTCGTGGTGTCAGCTCCGCTTGCCGCCGTCCTTGCCGCGCTGGTTCTGGCAGCGGGATTGATTGCAGCCGCCGGCGTCAACCCGCTTTCCGCCTATGCCGCGATGCTGAAAGGGGCGCTTGGATCGCGCCTGTCGGTCACCGAACTGTTGACCCGCGCCACACCGCTCATATTGACCGGCCTCGCTGCGGCCGTCGCTTTCCGCGCGCGCCTGTGGAATATCGGTGGCGAGGGGCAGTTTTATCTGGGCGCTCTCGCCACCGCCTGGGTCGGGCACACGCTGATGCTTCCCGGGCTACTGGGAATACCTGTTCTGATGGTCTGCGGCATGGCGGCAGGTGCGGTGTTGCTGGCAGGCCCGGCTTACCTGCGCTTGCGCTTTGGGGTGGACGAGGTTGTTACGACCCTTCTGCTGAACTTTATCATCATCCTCTTTGTCGGGCTGATGATCGAGGGACCGCTGCGGGACCCTCTGGCCTTTGGCTGGCCGCAATCGGTCCCCGTCGATGGTGATTTTCGTCTGCCGGACCTTGTCCCCCGAACCCGCCTTCATATTGGCCTGCTCTTTGCAATTGCAGCGGCGGCAACGGTCTGGCTGGTCCTGTCCCGCACCGTCTTTGGCATCGAAACACGCGCCACCGGCCTTAACCCAAAGGCAGCCGCCTTTGCTGGCATTTCTCTTCCGCGCACGATCATGGGGGTCGCGTTGCTGTCCGGTGCGCTCGCCGGGCTCGCCGGATCCGTCGAAGTTCTGGGCGTCACAGGCGGCGTGACCACCACCATGTCGCCGGGCTTTGGCTACGCCGGTATCGTCGTCGCGATGCTGGCCGCCCTGCACCCGGTTGGCGTGGTCGCCGCTGCACTTTTTGTGGCCGGTGTCTTTGTCGGGGCCGACGCCATGAGCCGAGCGACCGGCGTGCCGTCCTTTATTGCAGACGTCATCGTCGCCCTGTCGCTTTTGACCATGCTCGTGGCGCTTCTTTTCACCAGCTACAGGATCCGCCGATGACCGAGGCTCTGGACCTTCTCTTCAATACCTCGCTCTGGGCCGCGGTCTTGCGGATCGCGACGCCGCTCATCTTTGGGGTGCTTGGCGCGTTGCTGTGTGAACGGGCCGGCACGCTGAACCTCGGCATCGAAGGCATCATGACGATGGGCGCGATGACGGGCTGGCTGACGGTCTATCTCGGAGGCGACCTCTGGGCCGGGCTGGCAATCGCGGCCGTCTCCGGGGCCATTATGGGGCTCCTGCATGGTGGGCTCACCGTTTCACTGGGGCTGTCGCAACATGTTTCAGGCCTTGGCATCACGCTCTTTTCCTCGGCCCTGGCCTATTATCTTTACCGTCTCATCGTCACCGTCGGCGAGAGCCCACCAACGATCACCCCGTTTCGTCCGCTCGACATTCCAATCCTGTCCGATCTGCCCGGCGTGGGTCCGATCCTGTTTCAGCAAACCGCGCCAACCTATCTTGCGGTGGCAGCGGTGGCGATCCTGGCCTATGGGCTGGCACATACGCCATTGGGTCTTGCGATCCGGATGACAGGCGAGAACCCGCACGCAGTCGAGGCACAGGGCTTGAACCCCACCGCAATCCGGATCGGAGCCGTGGTTGCAGGGTCTGCCCTGATGGCACTGGGCGGGGCCTTTCTGACCACCGCCGCCTTCAACTCTTTCTTTCCTGAAATGGTGCAGGGCCGCGGTTGGATTTGCATCGCACTTGTCGTCTTTGCATCCTGGCGACCGGGCAAGGCGTTGGTCGGAGCCCTGCTGTTTGCGTTTTTCGATGCCTATCAGCTGCGTCTCCAGACGGTTGTCGAGGGCGTTCCCTATCAGCTCTTCCTGATGGCACCCTATGTGTTGTCCATCGTAGCACTGATCCTCGTCGCCCGCCGCGCAGAAGTCCCCGAAGCGTTGATGATCCCCTACCGCCGGGGCGAACGCTGATCCTGCCCAACGATTGGGGAGCAAGCTTGGCGTGCCCCCATCGGGTGGTCCGGTTTAATTGCTCGTGCATCGTCGGTCTCCGGTCCATTAGAACGATGCTTTCAGGCGCGGGCGGGCGATAGCCCAATGAGCTGTGCGGCCTGATCGTGTTGTCGTGGATGCGCCATTGCTCGATCAGGACTTGTACCTCGCGCAGGCTACCTTCAAATCGCGGACTATTCAGGGGAGCACGCGGACATTTCAGGGGAGCACGTCACACGTGACCTGGGGCGCAGAGGCGAAGCATCACGCGCTTGAGGTAGGTGGCAAGCTATTGGATATGCTGAACATAACAAAGCCCGCCTTGGGGGCGGGCTTGGGTATTTGCGAGGGTACGCGTTATTTGGTTGCGGGAGTAGGATTTGAACCTACGACCTTCAGGTTATGAGCCTGACGA